>DASZFY010000026.1:0-86227 GCA_035939335.1 Solirubrobacteraceae bacterium
CGCAGGTGGGACAGACGATCAGATCCTCGTCCATCAGCTCACCTCCAGCGCGACCTCCCGGACCTGGCCATGCTCGATCAGGTATGAGCGTACCTCCGGCGCGTCCTGCGCGGCGAGCCCGATGATGACCCACTCGACGCCGGGCCAGTTGGCGGCGAAGTTGATGTCCGTCTGCGACGGATAGGGGGCGCTGCGCACGTGCGAGTGGTAGATCCCGCCGAGCTCGCCCAGCTCGTCGCACTCGTTCGACAACCTCAGCAGTTCCGTCGGCTCGATCTCGAACTTGAGCGGGCTCGCGAAACGGTTCGTCGCGCGCAGTACGCGCAGCGCACGCGCGGCTCCGGCGCCCGACCCAGGCCCGTCATCCCCGGGCTCGGGTCCGGGCTCGACCGCTTCCACGGCCACCACGCCGCAGACCTCGTTCTCGGGATCCTCGAGCGCGTGGGCAATCAGCTCGCCGAGGAGGTCCTTGGAGATCTTCATGCTCGGCCGTCAGCCTTACAGGGGATGGCCTGCAGGCCTACCACCAGACGGTCGAGTCGAGATTCTCGATCTCATCGACCGGCAGCGTGTAGATGCCGCTCGACAGGTACTTCCAGCCGTCGTCAGCGACGACGAACACGACGTTGCCCTCGTCCAGCTCGCCCGCGATCCGCACGGCGATGCTCGCGATCGCGCCACTGGAGACGCCCGCGAACACGCCCTCCTCGTCGAGCAGCCTGCGCGTCCAGATGATCGCGTCGCGGTTGGTGACGAAGATCTTGCGGTCGAGCAGCGAGATGTCGATGATCGGCGGGATGAAGCCGTCGTCGAGCGAGCGCAGGCCCTGGACGGGCTCACCCTGCATGGGCTCTGCGGCGACGATCTTGACCGCGTCCCCGAACGCCTCCTTCAGGCGCCGGCCGTTGCCCATCAGCGTGCCGCCGGTGCCGAGGCCGGCGACGAACGCGGTGACCTCGTCGAGCTCTTCGAGGATCTCCAGCGCGGTGCCGTTGTAGTGGGCGTTCGGGTTGGCCTCGTTGCCGTACTGGTAGGGCATGTAGACCGAAGAGTCTTCGGCGGCCATCTCCAGCGCCTTGGCGACCGCTCCGTTGGAGCCCTGCGTGCCGTCCGAATAGACGATCTCAGCGCCGTACATGCTCAGTAGCTGGGTGCGCTCCGGAGTCACGTTGTCGGGCATGACCACCTTCAGCTTGTAGCCCTTGCGCGAGCAGATCATCGCGAGCGAGATGCCGGTGTTGCCGGACGTCGGTTCGAGGATCGTCTGGCCGGGACTGATGGCGCCTTTCTCCTCGGCGTCCTCGATCAACGCGCGAGCGACGCGATCCTTGACCGAGCCGGTCGGGTTGCGCGACTCGAGCTTCGCCCAGATGCGCACGCCGGGCTTGGGCGACAGGCGCGGCAGCTCCACAAGCGGCGTGTTGCCGATCGACTGCACGATGTCGCCGTAGCGCCCTGCGCAGGGCTTGTTGCTGAGCCTCTCCGCTGCCATTACTTCACGGAATATAGCGAGGCGTGCGAGCGCGTCGGAGCACCGGTTTGGCTGTGCGGCCAGCCGACCACTAAGATCCAACTGCGATGCCCCCCGAGCACGAGAGCTTCGACTTCGATTGGCTGGTAGTGGGCTCGGGCTTCGGCGGCAGCGTCTCGGCGCTGCGCCTGTCGGAGAAGGGCTACTCGGTGGGCGTGCTGGAGTGCGGCAGGCGCTTCGCCGACAACGAGTTCCCGAGCGCGACAGCGGATCTGAAGCGCTACTTCTGGAATCCGCGCGTGGGCATGAAGGGCATCTTCCGGCTGACGACGTTCAAGGACGTCTCGGTTGTCTCCGGCTGCGGCGTCGGCGGCGGCAGCCTCGGCTACGCGAACACGCTGTACGTCCCTCCCAAGCAGTTCTTCGAGGACCGCCAGTGGGCCGCCATGACCGACTGGGAGAGCGCACTGTCGCCCCACTACGCCGAAGCCCAGCGAATGCTGGGCGTCGTTGAAAACCCCCACGAGGACCCCGCCGACCAGCTGCTGCGCGAGCTCGGTGAAGAGCTCGGCGTGGGCGACACCTACAAACGCACCCCCGTGGGCGTCTTCTTCGGCGGGGAGGGTGGGGCAGGCATCACGGTCCCCGACCCGTTCTTCGGCGGCGAGGGCCCGGAGCGAACTGGCTGTCGGCTGTGTGGGCGCTGCATGGTCGGTTGCCCTCACGGCGCCAAGAACACGCTCGTCAAGAACTACCTGTACTTGGCCGAGAAGCGCGGCGCGCGCGTGACCCCCGAACGCACCGTGCTCGATATCCGCCCGCTCGGCTCGCCTGACGGCAGCGACGGCTACGAGGTCGAAAGCGTCCGCTCGGGCGCGTGGCTGCGCAAGGAACGCCGCGTCCAGCGTGCGCGCGGGGTGGTCGTGTCGGCGGGGCCGTTGGGCACGAACAAGCTGCTGCAGCGCTGCCGCGTGAAAGGCTCGCTGCCGCGTATCTCCGCGCGTCTGGGCGAGCTCGTGCGCACGAACTCGGAGTCGATCCTCGCGGTGACCGTGCCGGAGGACTACCCCGATGACCTGATCAAACGCGTGGCGATCACCTCGTCGATCTACCCGGATCCGAACACGCACATCGAGACGGTCACCTACGGCGACGACGGCGACTCGATGCACCGCTTGAACACGCTGCTGGTCGGCGACGGAACGCGCGTCACGCGCCCCCTGAAGCTACTGGCGCAGATCCTGCTGCACCCCAAGCGTCTCGCGCAGGTCCTGTTCCCCAAACACTGGTCACGGCGCACGATCATCATCCTGGTAATGCAGACGCTCGACAACGCGATCGCGCTGCGCCCCCACAAAGGCCCGTTCGGCTCCTTCTGGCTGAAGACCGAACAGGATCCCGGGCGCCCGATCCCGACGTTCATCCCGATCGCCAACAAGGCAGCCGAATGGTTCGCCAAACGCACCGGCGGGATCGCCCAGAGCTCGTTCACCGAGGCGCTGTTCAACATCCCCACCACAGCGCACATCCTCGGCGGCGCGGTGATCGCGCCGGGCCCCGAGCAGGGCGTCGTCGACGCTCACCAGCGTGTGTTCGGCTACGAGAACCTGCTCGTGTGCGACGGCTCCGCGGTGCCAGCCAACGTCGGCGTCAACCCGTCGCTGACGATCACCGCGCTGGCCGAGCACGCTATGAGCCATGTGCCCGCGGTCGGTGTGGTCGCGGCAGCCGACCCCGGCGTCATCGCCGAGGCGGCGCAGAGCGCCAGCGCGGCGTAGCGCCTCACAAGCGGCTTCGACCGGCGGACACCAACGACACCGCCGAGGTGAGCCCACCGCTCTGCACGCGCAGACGCACGGCGCCGCGCAGCGAGATCAGGACGTTGAGCACGCCATAGCGGTCGGCGTGAAGACTCGCGATCGTGTGCCATGCGCCGCCGACGCTGCGCTCGCGCTCGAGCAGGACCGGCTGGCGCGGATGCATGAGCAGCGCCCACACACGCACACGCCGAGAGTTGACGCGCAGCGGGTCGAACGGGAATGTGAAGCCGCGCAGGAAGGGCTTGGGCTGCGCGATTTCGGGGTTGCCACCGACGCCCGCGCTGTAGAGGCCGGCGGCGCGTGGGTACTCAATGGCACCGCCCGTCGGCTTGGCCGCGCGTACGCCTGGATAGGGATCAACCAGGAACTGCCACGAGACGAGACTGACGCCGGCGACCCACAGCCGGTGCAGAGCGCGCGAGATCCACTGCGCCTGGAGGGCGGCCGGCACACCCTGCGACGACTGCGGCGCGCTTTCCCAGTTGAGCTCTGTGACCCAGACGGGCTTGACCCCGCCTGGTAGCGCCGTGCCCAGACGCTCGGCCTGCCCGAGCAGGCCTGTGATCTTCACAGCATCCGAGAGCGATACGTCGAACGAGGAGCTCGCCGGCTGGTTGGGGTCTCCGACCGACAGCGGATGGAAGGCGAGCGCGTCGAAATGCGGCGGGTCGGGGCAAGTTGCGCGAGTCCGCCGGACGCCGTCCCGGCGGCTCGGACTCGGGCTCAGGCAAAGCAGTGCTCTCAGGAAGCGCACCGGCTGCATGCGCCCGACGCCTTCGGGGTCGCCGTTGGGCGCTACCCCGGCGGAGACCACCACGTCGCTGGGCTGGACGGACTTGACACCGCTATAGAAGCCGTTGAGCATTTCTCGGTAGAGCAGCGGCGCGAACGCGATCCAGTGCCTTTCCTCGACGACCCATTGTGGCTCCAGGTAGCGGGTCAGGTTGGGCTCGTTCCATGCTTGAAACAGCCTCACCCGTGGCAGCGCACCGCCCGGAGCCTGCGGATCGGGGAACGATCCGTCGTAGCGGCGCGCGAGCGCCGTGGCGAACTCCTCGAGCGCGGTCGGGCTGGGCGCCCAGCTGCCTGGGTAGGCGTAGTGCCAGCGCGGGGACGCTTCGGCGAACGCGGGCGCGTGGGAGACGACCAGCAGTGGCGTCAGGCCGGCCGATACCGCGCTAACGACCGCCGCGTCGATCGGCGTGAACCGATAGTCCGGGCTGGCGGGGTCAGCCGCGTCGAATCCCGGAGGTGGATCTTCGGCCACAGCGGAGCGCCAATCGACGGGGATGCGCACAACGCTCGCTCCCGTTTCCCGGATGCGCGTCATTGCGAGCTCGCGAACGCCCGCTGCTCTATCCAGGGTCAGCGCGCCTTCGGATACGCCGCGCGTGAGCCCCGCGTGCGGGAACGGCCCGTACAGCAGCACCCGGTCCTGCGTGCGCGCGAGCCGTCGGTCCGTCGGCGCCGCCGGTCCTCCAGTCGCCGGTTCCACGCCGTACGGTCGCGGTGGTCCTTCGGGGCCGCCGCTCGAGGGAATCGGCAGAACCGGCGGCGGCTGCAGCCACACGAGCGCGGAGAGCGCCGCCCCCAGAAGCTGCGTGACGATCGCGGACGTCCTAACGATGGAGAGAGATCGTGCGACGTGCCAGGTTGAGCTTCGCGCCGGAGCTGGTTCGCAGCGTCGTGATCAGCACGAGCTTCGCGTGCTTGGCCGACTTGAGCTTGAGACGCCCCTTCGAGGTGAGCTTCAGCGACACGGTGACGGTGCCGGCGCTGCTCGCCACGACGGCGCCACGCGCTACGAGCAGCGCCGGGGGCGGCTTCCTGTGGCGCCTGCCCTTGTTCGAGGCCGCAAAGGCCGGCAGTGTGCCGTCCTCCAGGTAGAGGTCCTGGGTGACCGTGCCGGGCTGGTTGATGCTGACGTGGTCGTGCCACCCGGATTTCAAGAGCGACAGGATCGTGACGTGCGGCAGCGTGAGCACCAAGCCTTTCAGGGCCGGCGGAGGCGGCGGAGGCGGCGGAGGGATGACCGGCGGGCACGCGCCGACCGGACGCGAGTTTTCGCTCGTGTAGTCGAAGACGGCGCCGCCGGCGAGCGGCGTTTCGAGTGACTCCACTGCAGTCACCGTCTGCCCGATCGCGAGCGGGGCCAGGAAGCTCCCGCCGAACGTCGTGCCGGACAGCATCGTGACCTGCGCCCGCTCGAAGTTCGATTCCTGTTTGGTCGGGCCGTACTTTTCGATCTTCAGCGAAAACGCGACGGCGTGGCCTTTGACGGTCTCTCCCAGCGAGTTCTGACCGGAGAAGTTCGTCGAGCCCGCGCACACCGTGGGGTCGATCGAGGGGAGCCCGTCGTATCGGATCGATCCTACGATCGTTCCGATGGGTGCTTCGAGGTTCACCGTATCGCCCGCCTGCGGAACCTGCGACGTCCCGGCGCTGCCTTCATTGCCATGTTCCCTGGCAACAACGGTGCCGCCGCGGACGATCGAAACCTGCACCGTCCCGCCGGTGTTGACACTGCCGCTGGTCGACACGATCGAGTCTTCGGGAAGGGTCGTCTCACCCTCGCTGATCGTCAGGGTGTAGACAGGCGGGCCCGACCTCGCCGACGCGGACGCCGCCAGCGCACAGGCCGCAAGCGCCGCGATCCCAGCAGACACGCCGATCCGGCTGATGCTTGCTCTGAGAGTGCGCAAGGAAATGCTGCGAGTTCTCATGGGACGCAACCCAATCGTTCGGAAACCGGCGAACACTTGAGACTGTGCGACGAACTTGGACGCGAAGCGTAGACGCGCCCGCGGCGGAAACGACGCGCGTCGCTGACACCCTCTGGCCCTCCTCACCGCAGCCCCACGACGATCCGATGATATGATCTTTTTCAGTGGAGGTGATCCTCAACTCCGGCGCTGCCATGCCCCAACTGGGCTTCGGCTGCATGATCCCCCCGGCGGACACCACCGAGGCGGTGACCCGCGCGATCGAGGTGGGCTACCGCAGCCTCGACACGGCAACGGACTACGGCAACGAGGTCGAGGTCGGTCGCGCGATCGCCGCGGTGGACGTTCCCAGAGACGCGCTGTTCGTCACCACGAAGCTGCTGAACACCGATCACGGACGCGATAACACGCTACGCGCGTTCGATGCCAGCTTGAGCGCGCTCGGGCTGGAGCACGTGGACCTGTATCTGATCCATTGGCCGGTGCCGGCGTGGGACCTGTACGTCGAGACGTGGAAGGCGCTCGTGGAGCTGCGCCAGGACGGACGCGCACGCGCGATCGGCGTGTCGAACTTCCAGATCCCCCACCTCGAGCGCATCATCGATGCGACGGGCGTCGTGCCGGCGGTCAACCAGATCGAGCTGCACCCCTTGTTTCAGCAGGGCGAGCTTCGCGCCTTCCACGCGCAGGCGGGCATCGTCACCGAGGCGTGGAGCCCGCTCGCCCAGGGTCTGGCGCTGAGCTCCCCGACCGTAAGCGAGCTCGCCGAGCGCCACCTTCGGTCCCCCGGCCAGATCGTGCTGCGCTGGCATCTGCAATTGGGCAGCGTCGCGATACCCAAGTCCGTCACGCCGCAGCGGATCGCCGAGAACTTCGCGGTGCTCGACTTCGAGCTCGACGAGCACGAGATGGATCAGTTGCAGGCCCTCGACGCCGGCACGCGCACCGGACCGCACCCGGACACTTTCATCGAAGACTAGGCCGGGGGCAGTAACGAGACCCCCAGGAGGCGCGGCATGACGCGGAGTGAGACATGAGCGAAGAGGGCGTCGAGGCGGATGATGTGCGCGGCGCGCACGCCGAGCATCCAGCGGACTCCCTGGGTCTCGGCATCGATGAGATGCGCCCGCTCGCCCATTGGGCGGTGGACCGCGTCCTCGACCACTTCGAGCACGGCGCCCAAGGACCGGCCATCAAGGAGAGCTCGTCTTCCGAGCTCCTCGCCGCGCTCGGTGGACCGCCGCCGGAGGAGCCAGGCGATCCGCTGCAGGCGATGGAAACGCTCGTCGACGTGGCGCTCGCCAACATGCAGCACGGTGATCACCCGCGGTATTTCGCGCGCATCCCCGGTCCGTCGTCGTTCGCGGGCGTGCTCGGCGAG
The DNA here is from genome assembly GCA_035939335.1 of Solirubrobacteraceae bacterium. Lineage (GTDB taxonomy): Bacteria > Actinomycetota > Thermoleophilia > Solirubrobacterales > Solirubrobacteraceae > Palsa-744. The sequence continues at coordinate 7,396 of DASZFY010000026.1, forward strand.
TGGCTCGGCACCGGCTTCAATGCGATCGCGGCCTCATGGCCGGGCGGTTCTGGGCCGGCGACCGCGGAGCTCGTCGTGCTGGACTGGCTGCGCTCCATGTTCGGCATGCCTGCGGGGACCGAGGGTGTGCTCGCCAGCGGCGGCTCGCTCGCCAACATCACCGGCCTGATCGTCGCGCGGAAGATGAGCGGCGCCGGGGTCGCCTACCTGTCCGATCAGACACACACGTCGATCAGGCGCGGTCTCGTCTCGATCGGCTTCCCACCCGAGCACATCCACATGCTGGCGAGCGATACGCAGTTCCGCCTCGATGTCAGCGCTTTGCGCACGGCCATCGACGAGGACCGTGCCGCCGGCCGTCGTCCCGGATTCGTGATCGCCACGGCCGGCAGCACCAATTGCGGGGCCGTCGATCCGCTCAACTCGCTCGCCGATCTGTGTGCCGCGGAGGATCTATGGCTTCACGTCGACGGCGCATACGGAGCACCGGCCGTGCTGTGCGATGCGGGTCGAGCGGCGCTCGGGGGCATCGAGCGCGCCGACTCGCTCGTGGTCGACCCGCACAAGTGGCTGTTCCAGCCATACGACATCGGGTGTCTGCTCGTTCGCCGCGCCGGCGCGCTCACCGACACGTTCCACATGTCCCCCGAGTACCTCACCGGCGCCAGCACCGGTCTGGGCGAGGTCGACTTCCGCGACCGCGGCCTGGAGCTGAGCCGTCGCGCCCGCGCTTTGAAGCTGTGGCTGTCCTTCCGCATCTACGGCCTCGGTCGGATGCGGGCCGCGATCGCTCGGGGCATCGAGCTCGCCGAGTATGCGGAGAGCGTCCTGCGCGCTGACGATCGCTGGGAAATCGTCACGCCTGCGCAGCTCGGCATCGTGACGTTCGCGCGACCCGGCGCGACAGCGGCGGACCACGCCGCCCGAGCCGCCGCGCTCGCCAGCGATGGCTATGCGGCGGTCACGAGCACCGTGCTGGGTGGTCGCTCGGTGCTGCGTCTATGCACCATCAATCCCCGCACGACCGAGCACGACATCGCTTCGACGCTGGACCGCCTGGCCGCGTGGTCGGAGTCGTGAACGTCCTCGGCATCTCCTCCAGCCCGCGCCTGGACGGCAACTCGAAGCTGCTCATGGATGCGGTGCTCGAAGGCGCGGAGCAGTCGGGCCACACCGTCGGGTCGGCGTATCTGGTCAACGCGATCGCCGGCCACCTGCGTGATTGCAGGACCTGTCGCGGACCGGACGGCAGCTGCTCTATCCAGGACGGCTACGCGCAACTGCTGCTCGAGCGCGTCCTGCCTGCCGACGCGATAGTCATCGCGACGCCGCTGTACTGGTACGGGGTCTCGGGGTTGCTGAAGACCTTCCTCGACCGCATCTTCTGCTTTACCTCAGCTGGCTACAACGATTCTCAGATGGTCCTCGAGCGCCTTCCCCGCAAGCGGCTCGCCCTGGTGATCTCCGCCGAGGAGAGCTACCGCGGCGCGACCCTCGGCGTGACCGCATCCGTGCAGGAGCTCGCGCGCTACCTGCACTGGGATCTGGTCGGCGTCGTCGAGGGAGTCGCCAACAGGCGTGGCGAGGTGCGCCTCGATCCGGGCAGGCCGATCGAGCGCGCGCGAGCCCTCGGCGAGCGCCTGTTCACGGCCCGCGTCACCGACTACCGGCTCGACACCGAGCGCTCTGCAGCGGTCTGGGAGCCCGACTCGTGAACGAGGATCTGGTGGCGGCCGCCGGTCGCGCGCTGGATCGGATCGACCCCGCCGTCGGGGCATTCATCACGGTTGACGACAGCCTGCTCGATCAAGCCCGCAACGCTCCGCCGGGGCCCCTACACGGCCTGATCGGAACGATCAAGGACCTGATCGACACAGCAGGCGTGCGAACCACTCGCGGGTCGGCGCTGTTCATCGACCGCGTGCCGAGCCGCAGCGCATCGATCGTCGAGCGTCTGCAGCGCGCCGGAATGATCTGGCTGGGCAAGACCAACCTGAACGAGTTCGCCTACGGCGTGTCCGGCTACAACCCGCACTTCGGCGCGATCCGCAATCCGCGTGATCTGCAACGCACCGCCGGCGGCTCCAGCGGCGGCGCGGCGGCTGCCGTCGCGCTGGGCGCGTGCGACGTGGCGCTCGGGACCGACACCAGCGGCTCTGTTCGCATCCCGGCCGCCTGCTGTGGTGTATACGGATTCAAGGCCGCCCATGGCGCGTACCCGACCGACGGCGTGTTCCCGCTCGCCGGATCGCTTGACAGCCTAGGTTTCCTGACCGCCGACGTAGCGACCCTCGCGCGCGTGCTCGCCCTCCCCCCCGCGCCGGCGGACGCTTCGATCCGTGTTGCGAGGCTTGGTGAGCACGTCGAGCTCCCACCGTTGCCCGACGAGCATTGGACCATGTTCCGCACCGAGGCGAACGCGATCCACGAGCCGATGCTCGCCGAGCGGCCCGCGCTCTACGGGATCGACGTCCAGCTCAAGCTCGCGCTACACGTCGGCGACCTGGAGCAGGCGCGGTCGGTCATGGCACGCTGGCGCGACTCGGTGGCCGCGGCGCTGGAAGATGTCGACGTGCTCGAAGGACCGGTGTTCGACGGTGAGGCGCCGACGATCGACGACGCGCTGGCCGACTATCGCGACGGAACCAGGCATGTGGGAGACCGATTGATGGCTTACACGCCGGTCGCGAACGCTCTCGGTTGGCCTGCCATGTCGGTTCCCACAGTCGATGGCCCGCGGCAGCTGCTGAGCCGTCCCGAGTCGGTTCCGCAGCTCCTAGCGATCGCCGCGCGCATCGGACTTCGGCGTGAGGACGTGCTGGCCGGCGCCGGCGGGGCGGCTGCTGATGCGACCTCCCGTCGATCGCGATAGGGTATGATAAACATACGATCTGATGTATCCGGGGACACCACGAGAGGGGATGTAATGGAGCAGTCAGTCGCATCGGTGGAGCAGGATTCAACGACACCACGCTTGTACACGCGGAAGTCCTCCGGCCTGGTTCGCGAGATGTCCGCGACCGCGGCGCTGATGGGCAGCGTGTGCATCATCAACCTGCCGATCGCCGCGGTCACGTTGATGCTGCTGCCGTTCGCATTCCCGGGCGCCAGCATGATCCTCTCGGTAGCGCTCTCGCTGATTCCCGCGGTGGTCCTGGGTGGTGTCTACGTGCTGTTCGGCATCATGATGCCGCGCTCAGGCGGCGATTACGTCTTCAACGGCCGAGCGCTGCACCCGGCGGTCGGCTTCGCCGCGAACTTCAACTTCGTCGTGTGGAACCTGCTGTTCGCCGGCATCGAGGGCAGCTGGATCTCGACGGTCGGGCTGTCGGGCCTGTTCGCGAGCGTGGGCTCGCTGACCGGCAACCACTGGTGGACGACGGCCGCGACGAACATCTCCAAACACGGCGTCGCGTTCGGCATCGGCACGGTCGCGCTGCTGATCGTCGCGGTGCTGCTGACCAATACCGCACGGGCGCTGAAAGTGATGAAGATCGCCTTCAGTATCGGCATCTTCTTCGTCGCCATCAGCATCGCCTGGACGCTGCTCATCAGTCATGCCACGTTCGTCAACAACATCAACCACGTCGCCTCCTACAACGGGATCATCGCGTCGGCCAAAAAGAGCGGCTTCGTCGAGCCCACCAGTTGGCACGCCTTCTCGCCGACGATCTCCGGCGTGGCGCTCGTCTCGCTGGTGACGCTGTTCGTGATGTTCGCGACATACACGGGCGGCGAGGTCAAGAACGTGCGCCGCTCGATCCCGATCTCGATCTACGGCTCACTGGCGATCGGTGGCGTCGTCTTCCTGCTGATGGCCGTCGCCGCGGTCCACAGCATGGGCCCGGAGTTCGTCGCCTCGACGCAGGCGCTCAACGGCACGGCGGCATTTCCCTTCGCCAGCGAACCGACGTTCAACCTGATCGCCTCGCTGGGAAGCGGATCGGTCGTGTTCGCGTTCTTCATCAACATCGGCTTCATCCTGCTGATGATCGCCAACATGATCTTCACGCAGATGGCAATGAACCGCTGCATCTTCGCCTGGTCGATGGACCGGGTGACCCCCGACAAGGTCTCTCAGGTCTCCGCGCGCACGCACGCGCCGAACTGGGCGATCGGAATCGGTACCGTTGGTGCACTGATCGGTCTGTACGTGTTCGTCTTCACCTCTTTCTCGAAATTCCTCGGCGGCACCACGCTTGGCTTCCTGTTCACATTTCTCGTGACGGGCCTCGCGGCGGTCGTCTTCCCGTACCGGCGCAAGGAGCTCTACGCGAAGTCGCCGGTGAAGCCGACGGTCTTCGGCATACCGCTGCTGTCGGTGCTGGGAGCGCTGTCGATGATCCTGATCGGCGCGATCGCCTACGCATACTTCACCAACAGCACTTACGGCTCTAACTCGACCCGCGCCTACTCGGTGTTCCTCGGCGCCTGGGTCGTCGGCTTCATCTACTACGGGGTTGTGCGCATGATCCGCAAGCGCCAGGGAGTGGACCTCGGACTGGCCGCGACAACCCTGCCCCCCGACTGAACGGACGATCGATCCTTGGCGCTCTTCAAACAAAAGAACAAGCCTGACCTGCGACTGCTGTTCGCCACCGATGTTCACGGCTCCGACGTTTGCTTTCGCAAGTTCATCAACGGCGCCAAGGCCTATGAGGCCCAGGTCCTGATCCTCGGCGGCGACGTGGCCGGCAAGCGGCTGTCGCCGCTGGTGCGCAACGGCAATGGCCACTTCGAGGGGACCCTCGGTCACAACACGATCGAGCTGGAGACCGACCGCGAGATCTCGGAGTTCGAGACCGCGGCCGGCGATGCCGGCCTGTACACGTACAAGACCTCCTCCGAGGAGATGCAGGCGATCTCATCGAACCCGGAGCTGCTCGAGAGTGTGATGGAGAAGCTCGCCGGCGAGCGCCTCGTGCAGTGGCTGGAGCTGGCTGAACAGCGGCTCGCCGGCACCGGCGCGCGTCTGTTCGTCAACTGCGGCAACGACGACCCGTTCTCGCTCGACCAGGTGATCGAGGACTCAGCCGCGGCGACCTTCCTCGAGGGCCGGGTCGTCCCGATCGACGACACGCGCTTTGTAGCGAGCCTCGGCTTCGCCAACCAGACGCCGTGGGACTGCCCGCGCGACGTGCCCGAGAGCGAGCTCGCCAGCCGCATGGACGCCACCCTCCAGGGCTGGAGCGACGATCAGGGCATGCTGATCTTCAACTGCCATTGCCCGCCATATGACTCGGGTCTGGACACCGCCCAGCAGCTCAACACCGATCTCTCGATCGTCACCGAAGGCGGCCAGCCGGTGGCCGGGCCGGTCGGCAGCACCGCGGTGCGCGAGGCAATCGAAAAGTACCGCCCGACCCTCTCTCTCCATGGCCACATCCACGAGAGCAAGGCAGCCACGCGCATCGGGCCGACGCTCGCCATCAACCCCGGCAGCGAGTACCCCGAGGGACTGCTGCGGGGAGCGATCATCGATCTCGACCGCAGCGGCATCAACTCCTATGTACTGACGACCGGCTAGTCGGAAACACGTACTATTTCAAGCATCACTCCTCGCCATCCTCTCCAACACCTGTGCCCCACGTAATCGCACCTGAGCAGCTCGCAATGCTTGACCTCGCCAAGCAGCTGATCGACGGCGGCAACGAGCGCGGGCTGGCGCTTCGGGCGCTTGGAGGGGTCGGCGTTGCCTTTCAGTGCCCGACCGCGATGCGCCCGCCGCTCGCGAGGGCCTGGAAGGATCTCGACTTCATCGCCTTCTCGGGACAGCGGCGGGAGCTCGAGGACTACCTCGAGTCGTGCGGGCTGCACGGTGACAAGGAGTTCAACGCGCTGCACGGCCGCCAGCGCCTGAACTACGTGCATGACGAGCAAGGCTACGACGTCGACATCTTCATCGACCGCCTGGTGATGTGCCACACGCTCGACCTGTCAGACAGGCTGAGCAGGCACGATCTGACGCTCGATCCGGCCGACCTGCTGCTGACAAAGCTGCAGGTTGTCGAAACCAACGAACGCGACTACCTGGACATCGCCGCGATTCTCTGCGATCACGATGTGGACCTGGAGCGGATCGTCGGGCTGCTCTCGCGGGAATGGTGCTGGTGGCGGACCGCCACCCAGGTGCTCGAGCGCACGGCCGACTATGCGCGCGCGCTCGAGGACTTCCCCGACCGTGAGCGGATGCTCGAATCGCTGAAAGCCCTCCAGGACGCGATCGAGTCGGCTCCAAAGTCGCTCGGTTGGCGCATGCGCGCGCGGATCGGCGATCGGGTCCGCTGGTATGAGCTGCCCGAAGAGGACGAAGCGGGAATCTGAGGGTTTCCCGATCGAGCGAGCGCACACAGCACCGACAGCCGCGTACGTCGCCGGCCCCGACAGTCCGCTGCGCGTCGATCCGGATCTGCTCGACGCCCTCGCCCATCGCGCGGCGAGAACGCCGGTCGAGCAGTTCGTCATTCCCGTGCGCAGCGGGCGGGCATGGGAGGTGCCGGCGGGCCACGTGTGTCGCTTTTCGATCATCGAGGGCCCGCAGGTGCTCGACCTCAATCTCTGGAGTCGCCACGACCCGCGCGAGCGCTTCTGGGCCGCGAGGACGCGCCAGTTCTACGGCGCGCACGTAAACGTCGGCGATCGCCTGTGGTCGACCCTGCCGTTCCTGCGAGCGCTGGCGACGGTAATCGCCGACAGCATCGAATACGGGATCGACGCCGACGGCGCGGGCTGCCACGATCTACTGGGTACCAGGTGCGACGGCTACGTCGGCCGGCTGCTCTCCGGCGAGAGCTACGACTTCCACTGCCATTCCAACCTCGTGCGCGCCGTGCTGCCGTGGGGATTGACGGAGTTCGACGTCCACGATGTGATCAACGTCTTCCAGGTCACTGGCCTGATGGCCGATGACGAGCGCTACTTCATGAAGGCGTGTCCGGCGTCTGTGGGAGACCATTTCGAGCTGTTCGCCGAGGTCGACCTGCTGATGGCGGCGTCGACCTGCCCTGGAGGGGACCTGTCGGTGCCGCTGTGGGGGCCGGGCAGCGGCGCCGAGCCGAACTGCAACCCGATCAAGGTCGAGGTCTTCGCGCTCGATGACGCCACGCTGTCGCGCTGGTCACCGCCCGCCAGCGCGCTGGACGCTACCCGCGGCGAGCTTCGCCACGGCCTGCGCGCGCCCGAGCTGCATCCGCCACTCGGCTCCAGCTAGCCATCGGCCGTCGAGCGACTCCCAATTGCGATCGACTGTATAGCGATGGCTATACAGCATTCCCGATGGGTATATGGCACAGACCTCCGCTACGTGTCCGCGAACAGCCTGGAGCCGTCGCCGGCGGCGCGAACGCCAGCCAGACGCATCGCCTCCCACACGCTGACCTGGTTGGCGCTCAGCACGGGCTTGCCGAGCGCGGCCTCGAGCGCTGGGATCGAGCGCACCGTGTGCAGGGCGGTGTCGGGGACGAGGATCGCTTGCGCGTCCGGGTGCTCGCCGGCCCGCACCAGCGCATCGAGTGCTCCCGAGTCGAGCGTTCCAGCGTCGGCGGCGGTCATGATGTCGTTGCTGCGCGCGCCCACGACCTCGATACCGGCGTCCGCCAGCAGCGTCACGAAGCAACTGGTCACGGGCGCGGGGTAGGTCGCCGCGATCGACACACGGCCGATCTCGAGCGTCCTCAGCGCCTGGACGAACGCCAGCGATGTGCTCGTGCTGGGCACGCCCGCGAAGTGGCCGAGCTCGGAGACCTGTCGCTGCGCCCCCTCCCAGCCGAATACGAAGCTCCCGCTCGTGCACGCCCAGACAACGACCGCCGCGGCGTCGGCGCGGAGGATCTCCGCGCCCGCGTGAAGGCGCCACTGCTGACCGAGGTCGAGCAGCGCCTCGACGGTGTGCGCGTCCTCGTCGATCGGCGTCTCGACGATCTGAGCGCGGACCGAGCCGTCGGGGAAGAGCGCGTCCACCAGGTATGTCAGGTCGTCCTCCGCGACGCCCAGACCGGGATAGAGGAAGCCAAGAACTGTTTGGTTGCGCGTCGGCTCGATAAGATGATATTATCATCAGCCTGATGAAAATCGGCGTCCCAACAGAGATCAAGTCCGACGAGTACCGCGTGGCGATCACGCCCGACGGGGTACGCGAGCTGGTCGGCCGCGGCCATGAGGTGCTAATCCAACGCGGTGCCGGCCTGGGCAGCTCGCTCGCGGACGCCGCGTTCGAGCAGCAAGGGGCGAAGATCGTCGCCGACGCAGACGCGGTATTCGCGCAGGCGGAGCTGGTGCTCAAGGTCAAGGAGCCACAGCCGCAGGAGGTCGCCCGCCTGCGCCCCGAGCAGACACTCTTCACCTACCTGCACCTCGCCGCCGCCCCAGAGCTGTCGAACGCGCTGTGCGAGTCGGGCGCGACGTGCATCGCCTACGAGACGGTCGAGGTCGACGGTCGGCTGCCGCTGCTGGCGCCGATGAGCGAGGTGGCGGGCAGGATCGCTACCCAGGCCGGAGCGTTTTCGCTCGGCAGGCCGCAAGGCGGTCGCGGCATCCTGCTGGGAGGCGTGCCGGGTGTCTCACCGGCGACCGTGGTTGTCATCGGCGGCGGCGTCGTGGGGATGAACGCGGCCATGATCGCGATCGGGATGCAGGCCAACGTCTATGTGCTCGACCGCTCGATCGAGCGGATGCGCGAACTCGATGCGATCTTCGCCGGACGCGCCACCACGATCTACGCCTCCGCCCTCGCGATCGAAGAGCTGCTGCCCGTCGCCGACCTCGTGATCGGCGCCGTGCTCGTCGCCGGAGCGCGTGCGCCGTACGTGCTGCGGCGCAAGCAGTTGGCGCTGATGCCCGAGCGCGCCGTACTGGTCGACGTCGCGATCGACCAGGGCGGCTGCTTTGAGACCTCCCACCCCACCACCCACTCCGACCCCACATTCGAGGTCGATGGCATCATCCACTACTGCGTCGCGAACATGCCTGGAGCCGTTCCCATCACCTCCACCTACGCGCTGACCAACGCCACCCTCCCGTTCTGCATCGAGCTCGCCGACGCGGGCGTCGAGGCGGCGCTGGCGTCCAGCCCGGCGCTGCACTCGGGCCTGAACGTCCGTGACGGCGAGATCGTCCACCCCGCTGTCGCCGAGGCGCTGGCGCCGGGCGCGGGCGGCGGTCAGCTGACAGGCGCAGTCAGCAGCTGAGATGCCAGCCGGCCGCGGCATCGCGTTGAACACGCTGATGTACTCCTCCGGCTTCTCCTGGCTGCCGTGCCGGTCGCTGGAGGACACGATCTCCAGCACCGCGCGCCTCGGATACGACGGGATCGAGATCGCCGCCTGCGCGCCGCACGCCTACCCGGCCTTCGTCGACGACGCGCGACGGCGCGCGATTCGCAAGCTGGTGGCCGATGCGGGCCTGGAGATCAGCGGCATCTGCTCATGCCCAGGCGGGGCGCCGGGCTTCAACCCCGCCTCGCCCGACCGCGCCGAGCGCGAGGCCAACCTCCTGTACGTCACCGAATGCCTGCAGCTCGCGCACGACCTGCAGACCCCGCTGCTGGTCTGGCTGGGCGGCTGGACGCGTTACGGGCAGAGCCATCGCGACGCCTTCGAGCTGACCGCCGAGTCGCTGCGCGGCTGCATCGAGGCAGCAGAGCCGCTCGGCGTGCGCATCGCGGTCGAGGCGACGTCGGAGATCGCCGATGTGCTCGAGAACGTCGGCGACACGCTGCGGCTGCTCGACGCTGTCGACGCCAGCCCCGCGTCGGCCGGCGCGCTCGTCGACACGCTTCCCGTGCTGTTCGAGAGCGACGACCCGTGCGCGCAGTTCGTGGAGGCCGGCGAGCGGCTGATACATGTGCACCTGCAGGACCTGGACGGGGACCCTGCCGGAACGCACACCGACTTCCGTTCCTGCCTCGATCAGCTGACGGGGATGGGCTACGACGGCTGGCTGACGATCGAGACGGGATACGCCAAGCGCGTCACCGACCCCGACGGGGAGGCACGACGGGCGCTCTCCCACATCGTCGAGGTCCGCGCCGCGGCCGCGCGCTAGCGACCGCGCCGCTTCTTCCGCACCGCCGCCCCCGCGCTCGGCGCTACTGGATCATCTCTACGAGCTCTGCAAGGCCCCGTCGCCTGGCCACCGCGCACAGTTGCGCGAGCTCCTCGTCGCGCACCGGCACACCGTCTCGCGTGCGGCGCTGCTCCTCTTCGTGAGCGCTGCGGCCGGGGACGCGAACCGCCTGCTGTCCAGGCGCCGGGCGCGAGCCCTCGACGCGGTCGATCAGCGCGTCCACCGAGCCCCGAAGCGCCGCCTGGCCGGCAAACGCCTCCGCCGACATCGCCATGAACACCTGGCCGTGGTCCCATGGCCGCTCGCCGGTGGGCTCGAAGTCGTTGTTGTAGGAGCCGGCGGAACCGGCGAGCGCGGAGCACATCAGCTCGACGATCAGCAGCAGGCAGAACCCCTTCGGCCCCAGTGGCAGAAGCGCTCCGTCCAGCTTCGACTCGCGCTCGTTGACGTCGATGACGATCGGCGCGGGGTCATCTCCGTACACCCCGTCGCGATCGACTATGCCTACGAACGGCAGGCGCTTGCCGTCTCTCGCCGTGCGAATCGCATCACCCATCGAGAACGCGCTGCTCGCCATGTCGATCACCAGCGGGAAGCGCTCGCCGCCTGGGAACGCGACGCTGATGGGGTTGGTGCAGAACAGCGGGTCGCGTCCCCCCCACGGCGCAACGACCGGCTTGCCGTTGCTCATCGCGATCCCGACCATGCCGCGCTCCAAAGCGAGCAGCGAGTAGGCGGAGGCCATCGCGAAGTCGCCCGAGTTGCGCACCGTCACACAGCCGATGCCGGTGCGCTCGGCCTTGTCCATCGCGATCCCCATGCAGCGGGTGCCGACGACCTCGCCGACGCCGAAGTGCGCGTCGACGACCGCGACACCCGGCGCGTCGCTCACGACCTCGAGCGGCACGCCGAAGCGCATCTGGCCCGAGGCGATCATCTCGTCGTGGTAGGGGATCAGCGCCGAGCCCTGGGTCGAGTGCCCGCGCAGATCCGCGCGCAGCAGGCGATCGCGGAAGAAGCCGGCCTCTTCGGCGTTGGCCCCGTGTGCACCGGCGATGCCGTAATAGATCGAGCCCAGCAGCTCCGCCGCGACGAGCGTCACCGCCGGCTCGAAGCTGTTTGGGTCCGGCGTCGGCGCGCCGGTCATCGCGTCCGCTGTTCTACGTTCTCCCGCGAGATCCGAGCGGCCTCTCGGAAGAGCAGGTTCAGCCACTCGCCTTCGGCCGAGGCTCGCGCCAGGCGGTAGTGGCGGTCCAGCGCCGCCTTCATCGCATCGGCATCTTTGGCGCGCAGCGCATCGACGATCGGCACGTGCGCGTCGACGTCCCACAGGTCGTCGACGTCGAGCGGAGGAGCGGCGCTGGCGACGATCAGCTGCTGCATCGGCTCCAGCAGTTTGTCGAGCGCGGGCAGGTGCAGGGCGTGCAGCAGCGCCGCGTGGAAGGCGACGTGGCTGTCGGATGCCCGTTGCCAGTCCTTCTTCTCGATCGCGTCCACGAGCGAGCCAAGGTGCGCATCCAGAGCTGCCACGTCCTCCTCGGTGCTGAGATCGACCGCAAGCAGCCCGAGCTGGGTCTCGAGCGTCGCGCGCGCGTCGAAGACATCGCTCATACGCAGATCCGAACGAGCCAGCAGCAGCGTCAGCGCCTCGCTGTAGGCGCCATCGTCGGGCGGCGCGACGATCATGCCCCGGCCCTGGCGAACTTCGAGCAGTCCCCTCGCGGACAGCGTGCGCATCGCGTCGCGCACCACGCTGCGGCTCACGTCGAGCAGTTCGCACAGCTCGGACTCGGTCGGCAGTCGTTCTCCGGACTGCAGCGCGCCCGAGACGATGCGATCCTCGAACTCCCTGATTATCCGGTCGCTGAGCTTCACGTTGCCGCGCAGCTCGTGCAGCGGCTCGAAAGCTGGTTTCACCCCGTCGGCCTCCCTTTGTGACATCTTCAGCTCATCATACTTTCGCCGCCGGGCGGAAGTTTTCCACTGTGCCGGATCGGTTGGTGGCGGGAGATGATTTCGAAGTGACTCCCGCCAGCCACGTTGGAGCCCGTCAGCACGCAGATAATCCTCCGCGCGCCGCTCGCGCTCACACGCTCGAGACCGCACAGCGCCGCGCCACCCGAAGGCTCGACGACGATCGCGTGCTCGGCGTAGATCTGCGCGACGGCGCCCAGCAGATCGTCCTCGGCGCTCAGTATGACTCCGGCTGAGTACTCGCGCACGAGTGCAAAGGTGATGCTGTCGACGTCGAGATTACCGATCAGGCCCTGTGCCGCTGAGGTGTCGCTTTCCACGATTCTGACTATCCGCCCGTTCTCCAGAGAGACGCTCATCGCCGGGCTGAGCTCCGGCTCCACCCCCCACGCGGCGACCGGCGGGCGATGATCGGCGCAGGCCAGCGCTACACCGCTGAGCAGTCCACCACCTCCCACCGGAACGATCACCGCGTCGGCCTGCGGCCACTGAGCGAGTGCCTCCGCACCGACCGTGGACTGCCCGGCGATGACCAGCGGGTCGTTGTATGAGGAGATGAACGCCGTGCCGGGGCGCTCGGCGGCTTCGCGAGCGGCGAGCTCCGTGTCGTCGTAGGAGCCGTCCACCACGCGCGTGCGGATCCCCGACCCGAACCGTTCGAGCGCGCCGACCTTCGCCGGGTCGGTTCCCCGCGGGATGAAGATCTCGGCTGCCCTGCCCAGCGAGGAGCAGGCGAATGCGATCCCCAGCGCGTGATTGCCTGCGGAGGCGGTGACGACGGTCTGGGCCTCGGGCACCCGTGCGACGGCTGCCACCGCGCCCCGTGCCTTGAAGCTGCCGGTGAGCTGATGGCACTCGAGCTTGAGGCGCACCTCGCAGCCGTATTGATCAGAGAGGCTCGGACTGTCGATCAGCGGCGTGCGCAGCAGGCCGGCTCTGGCGAGGGCGTCCGACGCCTCCTCGCGCTCCGCCCTGAGCGCCCCCACTGCGTGTGCCATCAGTACCCGCGCTCCAGGTCGACCTCCAGGGTCAGCTCCCGGCCCTGCTGGAACTCGCGCAGCGAGGTGGCGCCGAACTCGATGTCGCGCTCGCGCACGTCCTCGGCGTTGTTGGCCTGATCGCCCGAGCCGACGACCGCGTCGCGCATGTGCAGCCCCGTGCGGCTGGGCGTGGGGAAGTGATATGTCGCCGGGAAGGCGTCGGTGTAGTTCCACCACACGTCGCAGGCGTAGCCGCCCACGATCCCGTCGTCGAGCGCGTCCGCCAACGCTCCCTCGTCGACCAGGTTTCCGCGTGCGACATTGACGAGCAGGGCGCCGCGCTTGAAGGCGGCCAGCTCCCGGGCCCCGAGCATCCACGGGCTTGTCTCGGTTATCGGGAGCGCGAGGACGACGTAGTCGGACATGCCCAGCGCCTCGAGCAGCCGCTGCGGACCGTGCACGGCGTCTACGTGCTCGCCTCCCTTCGACGGGTCGCGGCGGATGCCGATCACTCGCATCTCGAATCCCGAAAGACGCTGCGCGATGCCAGTGCCGACGCTGCCGAGGCCGACGATCGTGACGGTGCGACCGGCGAGCATGGAGCCCTGCGACCCTGCCTCCCAGAGCGGAGTGCGGCGGCCCTCCCTGAGCGCCCGGTGCTTGACCGGGATGCGCTTTGCCAAGGCGAGCAGGAGCGCGACGGCATGCTCGGCGACGGCGGGCGCATTGGCCCCGCGAACGTTGCATACCTGGACATCGCGACGCGCCAGCTCCGGCTGATCGAGCTCGTCGATCCCGGCGTGCAGCCAGCACACCAGACGCAGGGATCGCGCTCGTGCCAAAGCGCCGCGCGGAAGCACCCAGCCGATGATTGCTTCGGCGTCGTCCAAGTGCTCGGCGATCGCCTCCAGCGAGCACTCGTAGCGCGACAGCCCAACGGGGCCTCTGGGCGCCACGACCTCCACGCCGTCCCCGACCGCCGCGGCGATTCTCGCCAGCTCCTCGCCGGTCGCGTGCCAGGTCGCGAGCACCTTGCGCAAGGGAGGTGCGCTCATGAGCGCACCTCGCCCCTAGCGGGTGCGCAGGAGAGTGCCAAAGCCGTCAATGGGCTCGTCGTACCCGGCCACGCGAATGCTCTGCCAGAACTCTGCCTGGATCGAGGAGATGACAGGCTTTTCGAGCACCGCCTCGATCTCGTCGAGCACCTCGACGGCGCGCAGCGCGGTGCAAGAGATGAACAGCGCGTCGGCCTCAGGGGCGCAGATGTCGATCGCGGCCCTGCGAATCGACGCCGGCGTCAGCCGCGCCATGTCGATGTCGCTGTCGATCAGAAAGCTCGCCAGGTTGAGCACGGTGACGGAGTGGTCCTCGAGGTACTCGGCCATCGCCGAGCAGACGTCGACCGGATATGGAGTGAGCACCGAGATGCGCTCGACACCGAGTTGCTCGAACGCGGCCAGCGCCGCGGTGATCGGAGTCACCACTGGCACGCCAGGACGAGCACGATGGATCTCAGCCTCGATCGCCTCGTAGCCGTTGGCGACGGTGCCCGAGGTGCAGTCGTAGCAGACGACGTCGAGGTCGACTCCCGGCAGCAGCTGCTCGGCGGCGAGCGCCAGCCCGGACAGGTGCCCTCGCAGGTTCTCGAGCGTGACCGGGTTCTCGTTCAGGACGCGCGTCGTGTGGAACATCGCGTCCTTGGGAAGCATCGCGTGGAAGTCGCGCTCGGCGGTCTCGCCGGTCGCCAGCTCGATCAGGCCGATCCGGTGGCGGATGTCGGGCTCGCTGAACTCCCTCTCGGCGGTGACCGCCTCTGTGTCAGGTAGCGTGCTCACCTAGTCAAGGATCATATCATATGATCGTCTGGCGTTTCAGGCCGTCAGTGCCTGAAACCGCCCGGCGGTGCTTAGTCCGCCCGGCGGTGCTCAGGCTGAGCCACCGCTCCACTGATCCCAGGGCGCGGCCTGCTCGAACTCCGCGCAGACTCGCAGCAGCGTTCTGTCGCGGCTTCGCGGTCCGGTCACCAGCAGGCCTATCGGCAGGCCATCGCTCGTACGACCGCACGGCAGCGACGCGGTCGGCTGGCCGGACAGGTTCCAAGGGGCCTGAAACGGCATGAACGTGGTCCAGCGGGGATCGACCGCTCGGCCGTCGACGATCGACGGGGCCATGGCGAGCGGGAACGCCGCGACGGCGGTCGCGGGTGTCACCATCAGGTCGAAGCGCTCGAAGAACTCATCGACTGTCCGGCGAAACCTGGTGAGGGCATTGAGAGCGCTCACGAACTCGGTGATCGACGGCGTGCCCAGCAGCTCGAGCTCAGCCGCGGCGTCGTCGCTCAGATCCGAAAGCTCGAGCTCGCCGCGCTCGAGGAATGCGCGCGTGTCAGCAGCAACGATCGGCAGCAGTATCTCGAACGGATCGCCGACCTCGGGCCTGCCCAGTTCGACGTGGTGGCCGAGCCGCTCGAAGACCGACACCGCGGCGGCCGTCGCGCTCCTGACCTCGGGGTCCACCGCGAGGCGATCCCAGTCAGGGCTCCAGGCGATGCGCAGCGGCGAAGTCGAATCCTCGCTCATCGGCGCCTGCACGTAGGACGTCGGGTCGCGCGGGTCGGGCCCGGCGAGCACGTCGAGCATCAGCCGCGCGTCTGTCACCGTGCGGGTGATCGGCCCAGAGTCGAGCAGCAGTCGGGAGTCGCCCGGGTCGGGCCAGCTCGGGACGAGCCCTCTGGTCGGCTTCATCCCAAACACGCCACACATCGCTGCGGGGCACGTGATCGAGCCCCCTGTGTCGCTCCCGATCGCCGCCGCGACCATCCCCGCGGCCACCGCGGCTGCCGATCCGCCACTGGAGCCGCCGACGGTCCGCTCTGTATCCCACGGATTGCACGTCTCGCCGATCAGCGGGTTACGCGTCTCCCCGAGTAGGCCGAACTCTGAGGTGTTGGTCTTGCCCACCACGATCGCGCCCGCCGCTCGCAGGCGCTCGACGACGATCGAGTCTTCGCTGGGGACGAAGTCCACGAACGCGGGCGATCCATAGGTCGTTCGGATGCCTGCGGTCCATTCGAGGTCCTTTACACCCATGGGCACCCCGTGGAACGGCCCCAGCTCCCGCCCCTCCGCGACTGCCCGATCGGCGGCAACGGCGGCGGCGCGGGCGCTCGCGTCGGAGATGGTCAAGAACGCCCTGAGGCCGGGCTCGCGTTCCAGTCGCTCGATCCGCTCGAGCGTCCACTCCAGAGCCTCGACGGCGGAGATCTCGCGCCGCGCTATCAGCCGGGCCGTCGTGCCGGCCGACCAGCGATCGGCGTCGGCGCTCGCGGGCACTCCTCAGGCCTCCGCGAGGTGGCGGTCGACGGCTGTCCGCAGACGGCTGATGCCAAGGTCGGTGCGCTCGCCCGAGCAGACCGAGAAGGCCAGCCGCAGAGCGTTGCCGAATCGCCGGCTGACGGAGAAGGCACAGCCGGGAATAAAGGCCACCCCCTCGGCCAGCGCCACTGCGAACAGCGCCTCGGTGTCAACCTCCTCGGGAAGCGTCAGCCACAGGAAGAAGCCGCCTTCGGGGTGGGTCCAGGTCGCGCCGAGGTCCGTGAAGTGCTCCTCGAGGCGCTGTTGCATCCGATCCCTTCGCTCCCGATATTCGGGGCGAAGGCGCAGGATGTGAGCATCGAGCAGCCCACGGCTCATGAAGCGTGCGACCAGACGCTGCATCGGGACGTTCGTGCAGGTGTCAAGGCCCTGCTTGGCGTCGATCATGCGCCCGATCGTCTCGGGGTCCGCGGTGACCCAGCCGACCCGCAGGCCCGGGGCGAGGATCTTGGAGAAGGTGTGCACGCCGACCACGCGAACGTTGCCCGCGGCGAGGTGCTGAAGGCTCGGCAGGTCCTCGCCGCTGAAGCGCAGCTGCCGATAGGGGTCGTCCTCCAGGATCAACGCGCCCCAGCGCTCGGCCAGCTCGACCAGCTCCAACCGCCGTGGCAACGACATCGTGGCGCCACTCGGGTTCTGGAAGTTCGGGATGGTGTAGATCACCTTGGGTGGCTGCGCCGCGCCCAGGTCGCGTAGGGCGGCGACGTCGAGGCCCTCTCCGTCGGTTGGTATCTCCAGCACCGCGCCGCCATAGCCGGTAATCACGTCGGTGCCATTGGTGTAGGTGGGCGCCTCCACCGCGACCACATCGCCGGGATCGACGAACAGCTTGCACGTCAGATCGAGCCCCTGCATTCCTCCCGAGGTGATCAGCAGCTCCTCGGGCGCGGGCGCGACACCGTGCTGGCGCTCGAGGAACTCGAGCAGCAGCGTGCGCAGATTCGCCTCTCCCTCGGTGGGACCGTAGTCGAACACGTCATGTGCGCCGGGATCGAAGATCTCGCTGGCGACCGCTGCGAACTCGGCGCTCGGCACGGCCTCCGGGCTGGGGCTGCCCATCGCCATCCGCACGATGTCGTGCGCCTGACTCTGCAGCAGGCTCGTGCTGCTGTCGATCGCGGAGCCGTGGATGCCGGCGGCGCGGGTGGAGAACCCAGGCCAGGCGCGCTGCGCCCCGATCGCGACCTCCCCCGGCTGCTCGGCCATCTCAGTCTCTCGCCTGGCGCATGTCCATCGCCGGCGGGACCGGCGGTGATGCGATCGCGATGTACTTGGTGCTCAGATACTCATCCAGCCCCTCGGGACCGCCCTCGCGCCCGATTCCGGACTGCTTGATGCCCCCGAACGGGGCGGCGGCGTTCGACACGACGCCCTGATTGATCCCGACCATCCCCGTGTCCAGCTGATCGCTGACCCGTAGGGCGCGATCGAGGTCCTGAGTGAATGCGTAGGCGACCAGCCCGAACTCGGTCGCGTTTGCGGCGGCGATCGCTTCGCTGTCCTGCGCGAAGCGGACGATCGGGGCGACCGGCCCGAAGATCTCCTCGCTCATGATGCGCGCGTCGAGCGGCACCCGGTCGAGAACCGTGGGAGCGTAGAAGTAGCCCCGTCCGTCCAACGCGCTCCCGCCGGCGAGCACGCTGGCTCCCCGCGCGGACGCATCGTCGACCAGCTCCTGGATCTTCTCGCGCCCCGCCTGGTCGATCATCGGGCCCACCTCCACCTGCTCGGTGCCGCGCCCGACACGAGCCGCGCGCATCCGCTCGGCGAATGCCGCCACGAAATCGTCGGCGATGCCCTGCTGCACGTAGATGCGGTTCGCGGCGGTGCACGACTCTCCGCCGTTGCGCAGCTTCGCGAGCAGCGCCCCCTCCACCGCGCGCTCGAGATCGGCGTCGTCGAAGACGATCAGCGGAGCATTGCCGCCGAGCTCCATCGAGGTCCGCATCACCCGCTCGGCGCACTGGCCCATCAGCACCCGCCCCACCTCTGTGGAGCCGGTGAAGGACAGCTTGCGCGCTCTGCCGTCAGCGATCAGCGCGCCGACCACCTCGCCGGAGCTGCGGGTGGTGAGGACGTTGAGCACTCCCGGCGGCAGCCCGGCGTCCTGCAGGATGCGCGCGAACAGCAGCGTCGTCAGGGGAGTCTGCTTCGCCGGCTTGACGACCATCGTGCAGCCGGCCGCGATCGCGGGCGCGATCTTGCGCGTTGCCATCGCCAGCGGAAAGTTCCAAGGGGTGACGAGGATGCACGGCCCGACCGGGTGGCGACGAGTGAGCACGCGACCGGTCCCTTCCGGGTGGTCGGCGTAGCGCCCACCGATGCGCGCGGCCTCCTCGGAGAACCAGCGCAGGAACTCCGCCCCGTAGACCACCTCTGCCCGCGACTCGGCGAGCGGCTTGCCCATCTCGAGCGTGATCAACAGCGCCAGCTCGTCCTGGCGCTCGATGACCGCCTCGAACGCTGCTCGCAGCAGCTCACCACGGGCCCGTGCCGGCGTCGCCGCCCATCCGAGCTGGACGTGCGCTGCGGCGTCGAGCGCGTCGAGCGCGTCCTTGACCCCCGCGTCGGGAAGCTCGCAGAGGGTTTCTCCGGTCGAGGGGTCCTCGACCGCCAGAGTCGGCCCGCCGTCCGCGGATCGCCACTCCTCGCCGATCAGCGAGGCCTTCGGGACGACTGCCAGCGCGGCAGCTTCCTGCCCGGCAAGCTCGGGGTTGGTGGCGGGCGCGCTCATGCGGCCGTATACCCACCGTCGATCGGGATGGAGGCGCCGGTGATGTGGGCCGACTCATCCGCCGCGAGGTAGGCGACGGCGGCGGCGATGTCCTCGGGCTCGGCCAGGCGTCCCTGGGGGATCGCCGCGACGACCCGCCGCCGAGTGTCCTCGCCATCGGCCTCCTCGGCGATATAGGTCTTGAACATCGGCGTCGCGGCCATGCCCGGCGCCACCGCGTTGACGCGGATGCCCATCGGCGCAAGCTCGACCGCGGCTCCGCGCGTCAACGCCGACACGGCGCCCTTGGAAGCTCCATACACGACCATTCTCGGCACCCCGATCGAGGCCAGCCTCGAGCTGATGTTTACGATCGAGCCGCCGCGAGCGCTGTCGCTGAGCTCCCGCGCCACGCGCCGCAACATCCACAGCGTCCCGAACACGTTCGTCTCGAAGATCCGCCGTGCGTCGTCCTCGTCGGTATCGAGAAAGTCTTGGGCCAGGTCCAGGCCTGCGTTGTTCACCAGGACATCCACCCCGCCGAGCTTCGCCGCCTCCTCGACCGCGCGATCGGCGACCACGGGGTCGGTGACGTCGCCGGGCAGAAAACGAACCTCCTGCCCACCCTCCGCACCGAGCTCGCCGGCGAACTGCTCTCCGGCCTCGCGCCCGCGAGAGACGAGCACCAGCGCGGCGCCCTCGGAGTGCAGCCGGCGGGCAATCGCCCGGCCGATGCCCATCGAGGCGCCGGTGACGATCGCGGTCTTTCCCTCGAGGCGCTTCACCCGCCCGCTACCGCGTCCAGGGACTCCCGCAGGGTGTCGGCGAGGAGTCTCAGCTCCTGCGGCTCGATCACCAGCGGCGGCGAGATCTGCAGGGTGGCACCCAGTAGGTTGCGTACCAGCACGCCGCGGCTGCGGGCGTCGACGACGACGCGCTCCACCAGCGTGGGGTCGTTCTGCCGGGCCTCCGCGCTGAGCTCGACTCCGCACAGCAGACCGGCGACCCGCACCTCCTGAACCAGCGGATGTGGGGCCAGCGCCCCCAGCTCTGCCCGCAGAACGGACTCCATCTGGGCGGTGCGCTCGACGAGACCCTCGTTCTCGATGATGTCGATGTTGGCCAGGGCTACCGCGCAGCCGGCGGGATGGCCCGAGTAGGTGTAGCCGTGACGGAACGCTCCGGCCTGCGCCGACCACAGCGCCTCGCGGACCCCATCAGCGACGATCACGGCGCCGACCGGCATGTAGCCGGAGCTGAGTCCCTTGGCGCAGACGATCATGTCGGGCTGGATGTCGTAGCGCTCGCTGCCGAACCAGCGGCCGAGGCGGCCAAACCCGGTTACGACCTCGTCGGCTATCAGGAGCACGTCCCGGCGACGGCAGAGATCCTTTACTCCATCCCAGTAGCCGGGGCTGGGGGCGAATACGCCGGCGGCAGCCTGCACCGGCTCGCCGATGAACGCGGCGACGGAGCCCTCGTGTTCCTCCAGCGCCCGCTCGAGCCCCGCGAGGTCGTCGCGACCGACGCGCAGGACCTGTGTGACCAGCGAGCCCCAGCCGGCGGCGTTGGGCTTGATGCCCGACAGCGAGGTGCCAAATGCGTTGACGCCGTGGTAGGCGCCCTCCCTGCAGATGATGATCTGGCGCTGCGGCTCGCCTCTGGCCACCCAGTAGCGGCGGGCGATCTTCGCCGCGGTATCGACGCTGTCGGAACCTCCACTGGTGAAGAACACCCCGCTGTGGTCACCCAATGGGGCGAGCGCTCGCACGCGCTCGGCCAGGTCGAGGGCTGGGCGGTTGGCGATGACGTCGAAGATCTGGTAGCCGGCCAGCAGACCCATCTGCTGGGCCGCGGCTTCGGCGAGGGCCTTACGGCCGTGCCCCACGTTGCAGTACCACAGCCCGGCGGATGCGTCGAGATAGCGCTTGCCGGATTGGTCGTATACCCATACGCCCTCGCCGCGCTCCATCACGACCTCGCGGTCGGGCACGCTCGACATATCGGCGAAGGGATGCCACAGCGCCGTCGTGTCCTCACGCTCGATCAACTGGCCCTCACTAGTCCCTGGATGGCTAAGCATCGGATCATCATATCAACACACCGACTCGGCTGCGCAGCCGGGGGTAGGGGTGTTATGATCCGGTCATCATATCAAATTAGCCCATATGGGCGACGGTTTAGTGGCCACGGCCCAGGCTGTCCGCAGCGGCCCGAAAGTGGCCCGAAGCGTACTGTTGGCGCCAAATACACGGCCACGAACCGCTGAGAAACGGAGACAAGTGTGCCTGGCAAGCTCTCACCAGACCTGCAGCGGCAGATGCGCCCGCCGGCCCCATTGGCGGCGACGATCGTGGACGAGTACGAGCGCCCGATCGCGGACCTGATTCGACCGCACGACGAGATCGATGGGGAGCCGCTCGGGTCCATCGTGGGCATTCCGTTCGACACCTCGATCCTCGGTCGACAGGGAGCAAAGCTCGGCCCGGCGGCTGTCCGCGCCGGCTTCAACGCCTGCCTGTGCTACGAGCCGGGCTTGGGCGTCGACCTCGCCGATGCGCCCAGAGTGGCGGACTACGGCGACGTGGACGTGGTGCAGACCAACGTCGATGAGACCTGGGACCGGGTATCCAACGTTGTTGCCGAGCTGGTCGGGTTCGGACGGCCGCTCGCGGTGATCGGCGGCGACCACGGGCTCAGCTACCCGATCATCCGCGGCGTGACGCGCGCGGTGGAGGGGCGGCTGGGCGTGATCTCGATCGACGCCCACTTCGACGTGCGGGTCTCCCACCACGGCGAGAAGGGCTCCGGGGTCCCGTTCCGCTACATGCTCGAGGAGCTCGGCGACTCGGTCAGCGGGCGCAACTTCACGGAGTTCGGGATCGGCGGTTGGCTCAACACGAAGCTCTACCACGAATACCTGCTCGCACAGGAGGCGCGGGTCATCACGGCGCGGGAGATCTGGAAAGGCGACCTCCTCGGACTGTTCGGAGAGGCCCTGGATCGAGCGGCGGATGGCACCGACGCGATCTACCTGACGTTCGACATCGACGCGATCGAGGGCGCGACGGTCGGAGGGACGAACGTCCCGGCGATCGGCGGCCTCAGCCCGATGGAGGCGCTCGAGATCGTGTGGCAGTTCGGATTGCACCCGAAGGCGCTGGCGATGGACGTGATGGAGGTGTCTCCCGTGTGGGACCACTCCGGTCTCTCCGAGCGCATGGGCGCGTCGCTGATCCTCAACTTCCTGGCAGGTCGCTACGTCGACGGCGGTGGCGCCCGGACCCCGGGGACCGAGTAGCAGCCGGCGTGGCGAGCGCGGGCCTGGCCCCCGATCCCCGGCGAGTGCTCTCGGATCTGAGAGAGCTACGAGAGCTGACCGAAGATGAGCGCGGCGCGCAGCGCCTGTGCTGGACGCCCACGTGGACGCGCGCGCGCACGTGGTTCGACTCCAAGCTGGAGGGACTCCCAGTCGAGTGCGTCCTCGACGCCGCGGGCAACAAGTGGGTGACGCTTCGCGGCGACGAGGAGCGCTCGATCGTCCTCGGCGGGCACATCGACTCGGTGCCGAACGGCGGCTGGCTCGACGGCTCCCTTGGCCTGCTCGCCGGGTTGGAGGTCCTGCGCGCGCTCGCAGCCCAAGGGCGCCCGCCGGTGACCGTGAAGGTGGTCGACTGGGCGGACGAGGAGGGCGCGCGCTTCGGCTGGGGGATGCTGGGCTCCAGCGCGGCGTCCGGCTCGCTCGATCTGGAGGCGATCCGCAAGCTCGAGGACGGCGACGGCAACCGCCTGCCCGATGTCCTCGCCGAGCACGGAGTCGACGTCGCGGCGATGCCCCGCGCCAAGGCGAGCCTCGAAGGAGTGCTCGGCTACATCGAGCTTCACATCGAGCAGGGTCCGGTCCTAGAGGATCTCGGCCTATCGCTGGCAGTGGTCAGCGGGACCGTCGGGGTCGAGCGCCACGTCGTGCATTTCACCGGCCAGGCAGCGCACGCCGGGCCGACCCCGATGGACAGGCGCCGCGACGCTCTCGCCGCGAGCGCTCGCCTGCTCCTGGGCATGCGCGAGATGGCGCTGGAGGCAGGAGCCAAGTTCACGGCCGGTCGCTGCGTGACACGGCCGGGCGTCGCGACGGTCATCGCCGAGGAGGTCGACCTGACGGTCGACCAGCGACATCCCGACGCCGAGGTCCTCGCCGACTGCCTTGCACGGGCGCAAGAGCTGTCGCGGGAGATCGCCGAGTCAGAGCGCGTGGAGTGCGAATGGTCACCGCTGTGGGACATCGAGCCGATCTCGTTCGACCCCGAGCTGATCGAAATCGGCCAGGCCGCGGTCTCTGAGCTGACCGGGCACGCGCACACGATGGACAGCGGCGCCCTGCACGACGCGGCCGAGGTCGCGCGCGCCGGCGTCCCGACCGTGATGCTGTTCGTCCAGAGCCTCGGCGGCGTGAGCCACGTCAAGCGCGAGGATACGCGCGAGGAGGATCTGGTGCTCGCGGTCAAGGCGCTGGCGTCGAGCGTCGAGAGATCGCTCGAGTGGGCGGCGCACGCCGCGCAGGCGCCGGACACCGACGGCTCCGCCTGAGCAGTTGAGCAGCCTCGCGGCGCTTGCCTCCGCCCTTTTCATCGGCAGCGCTGATTTCTTCGGCGGCTGGGCATCGCGAAAAGCGAGCAATCTGCCGGTCACGATGTGGCTCAACATCGTCGCCTTCACGGTGATGGCGATCGCGTGCGCGATCGTCCAGCCCCGCCTCTCCCTCGGCCACGCGATCGGGGCTCTGGCCGGCGGGTGCGTGAGCGCTGTCAGCATCAACCTGATCTACGCGGCCTTCTCGGCCGGAGCGATGAGCCTGACGGCGCCGCTGATCGCGTGCGGGTCGGCGATCGTCCCGACGGTGGCCGCGACAGTGGCCGGCCAGCCACCGGACTCGATTCAAAGCGTGGGGATCGCCGTCACGCTGGTGGGCGTCGTGGCCATCACCTGGATGCCGCGGGCGTCGCCCGCGCACCTCATCCTGAGCCGCCGGGCGCTCGGCCTGACCGTGTTGGCGTCGTTCGCCGCCGGTGCGGCGCTCGCAATCATGCTGCTCTCGGCCAAGGGCAGCACGAGCGCCGTCGTTGGCGTCTCCGCGCTATCGCGGCTGACGTCGTCGTCCACATGCTTTCTGTTCGTCGTGATCAGCCGCGGTCGCGTCAAGCTCCCACGATCGCTCGCGCCGGTCGTCGTGGGGACGGGTCTGCTCGAGGCAGCCGGAGCGACGCTGTTCCTGCTCGCGTCCTCGCTCGGCAACACCGCCGTGGTGGCCGTGCTCGTCTCCCTGTTCTCGATCGTCACTGTGCTGCTCGCCCAGGTCTTCCTGCGAGAGCGGATAGCGACAAGGCAGGGATGGGGCATCGCCGTGGCCGCCGCGGGCGTGGCGCTGCTGTCGGCCGGTTGATTTCGCGCGGACATCAATGACCTACTCAATCCACGAGCCAGGAGGCAACGACCAATGACAGCACTGCCAGAGCTTCGCAACTTCGTCGACGGAGAATCGGTGCAAGCCGAGGACGGGCGATCGGCGGACCTGATCGATCCCACCACCGGTGAGCCGTTCGCGCGCGCGCCGATCTCCACCGCGGGAGATGTCGACCGCGCATTTGTCGCCGCACGCCGGGCATTCGAGAGCTGGGGTCAGACGACGCCGGCGGAACGGCAGGTGGCGTTGCTGCGGATCGCCGACTCGCTCGAAGCTCGCGCGGATGAGTTCGTGCGCGTTGAGGGTCAGAACACCGGCAAGCCGCACGCCGTGACCGCTGCCGAGGAGCTGCCGCCGATCATCGACCATCTCCGTTTCTTCGCCGGTGCGGCGCGCGTGCTGGAGGGCAGGGCGGCGGGCGAGTACATGGCGGGTCACACGTCGTGGCTCAGGCGCGAGCCGATCGGGGTGATCGGCCAGGTCACCCCGTGGAACTACCCGCTGATGATGGCGGCGTGGAAGATCGCCCCGGCGATCGCCGCGGGCAACACGGTCGTGCTGAAGCCCAGCGACACGACGCCCGCGTCGACGGTCCTGCTCGCGGAGCTCGTGGCCGAGCACCTGCCGCCGGGCGTGGTGAACGTCGTATGCGGCGACCGCGAAACAGGACGGGCCCTGATGACCCACCCGATACCCGCGATGGTCGCGCTCACCGGGTCGGTCAAGGCCGGGCGCGAGGTGGCCGCGGGCGCCGCCGAGGATCTCAAACGGGTGCACCTCGAGCTCGGCGGCAAGGCGCCGCTGCTGATCTTCGCCGACGCCGACATCGACGCGGCCGCCAAGGCGATCGCGCTGGCGGGCTACTACAACGCCGGACAGGACTGCACCGCGGCGACGCGGGTGCTGGCCACTGCACCCGTGTACGAGGAGTTCCTCGCGGCGCTCACAGCGCAGGCGCGCTCTACACGAACGACCTACGAGGACGGATCTCCCGCGTCCGATGCACTGGTGCCGCCATTGAACAACGCGAATCAGCTAGAGCGGGTTCAGCACATGCTGACGCTCGTGCCCGACCATGCCGAGATCCTCACCGGCGGCTCGCGCGAGGGCGATCGCGGTTTCTACGTCGAGCCGACGGTCGTCGCGGGGCTTCGCCAGGCCGATGAGTTGAGCCAGGAGGAGATCTTTGGGCCGGTGATCACCGTGCAGGCGTTTGGCGACGAGCAGGAGGCCGTGCGGTGGGCGAACGACGTCCGATACGGTCTCGCCTCCAGCGTGTGGACGACCGACTTCGCACGCGCGATGAGGGTCAGCAAGGCGCTTGACTTCGGATGTGTGTGGATCAACACGCACATCCCGATGGTCGCCGAGATGCCGCATGGCGGCTTCAAGCACTCTGGATACGGCAAGGATCTCTCCATGTACGGGTTCGAGGACTACACGCGCATCAAGCACGTGATGGGCAACCTCGGCTCGTGAGCTCGAGGCTGCGGATCGGCACCCGTGGGAGCGCCCTGGCGAGAGCCCAGGCCACCCACGTCGCGGCGCTGCTGGGCGAGCTCGACGACGGGATCGAGGTAGAGATCGTGATCCTGCGCGTGAGCGGCGGCGAGGAAGGCACCGGTGCGCCGGGCGCGGCGATCGACAAGAGCCGCTGGGTCGACACGATCGAGCAGGCCCTCAGCGACGAGCGCATCGACCTGGCGGTTCACTCCGCCAAGGACCTCCCCGGAGGGCTCGGCGATAGGCTCGCACTGCTTGGGGCGCCTGCCCGCGCCGATGCCGCGGATGCGCTGTGCGGCGCGCTCAGCGTGGACGCCCTCCCGCCAGGTGGGCGGGTGGGAACGAGCAGCCTGCGTCGCGCCGCTCAAATGCTGGCGGCACGCGAGGACCTGCGGGTGATCACGCTGGCCGGCAACGTCGATACTCGTCTGCGCCGTCTGGACGAATCTGCGTTCGACGCGATCGTGCTGGCCCACGCCGGGCTCCAGCGACTTGGCCTGCAGGCACGGGTGGGCGCGTTGCTGGACACGCAACGGTTCGTCCCGGCGCCCGGCCAGGGCACGATCGCACTAGAGGGTCGCGCGGGCGATGAGCACGCTCGGGAGCTCGCCGGGCGCATCACCGACACAACCGCGATGGCGTGCCTGCTGGCCGAGCGAGCGGTCGCGCACGAGCTCGGGGCGAGTTGCAACACACCGCTCGGCGCGCATGCCTTCCCCGACGGGGACGGGCGCGTGACCCTGCGCGCGTGGGTGGGGCTGCCCGACGGCTCAGAGTGGCGCGGCGAGGAGCTGCGCGGCGAGCTCTGCGATCCGGCGGCGCTCGGGTCGGGCCTGGCGGAGCGCCTGAGGGCGACCGGGGCGACCGAGTTGCTGAAGCGCGCCGAGGAGATGTCCTGCGGCTGAGCGTCGTCCGCTCATCCGGCTGAGCGTCGCCCGCGATCGATCGCAGGCCGATCGCATCGCAGGCCGGCCGCGGTGGCCGTCAGCCGCCGGCCATTGCCGGCAGGATCACCAGCGTGTCGGCCTCGCCGACAGCGGTGTCGAGCCCGTCGAGCACGCGCACGTCCTCGTCGTTGAGATACACGTTGACGTAGCGGTTGAGCTCACCGTCGGCGGAGAACAGCTGGTCCTGCGTCGCGGGGTGGTTCGACGCGAGGTCGCGCAGCACAGCGCCGACGTTCTCGCCGGAGGCGCCAACCTCCTTCTCGCCGCCGACGGACGCGCGAAGGACCGGTGGGATCTTGATCGTGGCCATGTCTTGCGGCAGCCTACCCGGCCGCCGCGCAGAACGCCTCGTAATCGGGGAACACGCCCATCTCCTCGTCGGCGATCTCGTGCGGGTCGCGCGAGCAGATCGGGCACTCGGGGTCGCGGTGGACTTTGACCTCGGTGAGCGTCGCCCCGAGCGCGTCGTAGAGCAGCAGCCTGCCGATGGCGGGGTCGCCGATGCCGAGGATCAGCTTGACGACCTCGGTCGCCTGCAGCAGTCCCATGGTGCCGGGGAGCACGCCGAGCACGCCGTTGGCGCCGCAGGAGGGCGCGAGCTCGGCGGGCGGCGGCTCGCGGAACAGGCAGCGGTAGCACGGGCCGTCGTAGGGCTTGAACACGGACAACTGGCCGTCGAAGCCGAGGATCGAGGCGGAGACGACGGGGATCTGCAGGCGCACGCTGGCGTCGTTGAGCAGGTAGCGCGTGGGGAAGTTGTCGACGCCGTCGACGATCACGTCGTAGCCGTCGATGATCTCCATGATGTTGGAGGCATCGATGCGGGTCTGGTACTTGACGACCTTGACGTCGGGGTTGAGCGCGTGGATGGACTCCTCCGCGGAGTCGACCTTGGGGATGCCGATCCGCTGCGTGGAGTGGATCACCTGGCGCTGCAGGTTGGACAGGTCGACGACGTCGTCATCGACGATCCCGAGCGTGCCCACGCCGGCCGCGGCCAGATACAGGGCGGTAGGCGAGCCGAGCCCGCCGGCGCCGAGCAGCAGCACCTTGGCGTCGAGCAGCTTCTGCTGGCCGTCGGCGCCGATCTCGGGGATCAGCAGGTGGCGCGAGTAGCGCTCGCGCTGTTCGGCGCTGAGCGCACGCGGAACTTCGACCTCGTAGCCGCGGTCCTTCCACAGCGTGATGCCCCCGGTCATCGAACGCACGTGCTCGTAGCCGAGATCCTCCTGCAAGGTGCGCGCGGCGTAGGCAGAGCGGTTGCCCGACTGGCAATAAAGAATCAGCTCGGCGGAGCGGTCGGGGGCGGCGCTCTCGACGCGCGCCTCCAGATGACCCCTGGGGATGCTCTTGGCGCCGGGGAGATGCCCGCTGGCGAACTCTTCGCTGCCGCGCACGTCGAGGATCGTCACGCCCTCGCTGATCAGCTCATTGACCTCGGAGGGGTCGACCTCTTGTATCTGGCTCTTGACTCGGCGGAGAAGCTCCGCGCCTGACGGGCTCATTCTAAAAACTCCTAAACCAGGGTCGGGATTCAGGGACTTCACAAAGTGTAGCGACACTTGGACCGGTTGCCGGCGCTCACGATGAAGCGTCTGGCGCAACTCTCGTCGCA
This sequence comes from Solirubrobacteraceae bacterium, assembly GCA_035939335.1. Classification (GTDB taxonomy): domain Bacteria; phylum Actinomycetota; class Thermoleophilia; order Solirubrobacterales; family Solirubrobacteraceae; genus Palsa-744. The sequence goes on from DASZFY010000026.1 coordinate 36,025, forward strand.
AAGATGCTGTCTCACCATGGTTATACAGAGTTTTCTTTTTGTAACTCGCTGGCGCGCCACCCCAGCTCGCAAATCGCTGGCGCGCCTACCCCAACGCGTAAGCCGCTGGCGCGCCTACCCCAACGCGTAAACCGCTGGCGCGCCGCCCCAGCGCGTAAACCGCGTCGCGGGCCAGCGCGTCACCCTGCCGCGACCCCCGCGTCGCGGCTGGCCTAGGAGACGATCAGGTAGGTGAAGCCGACGGCGCTGGGGCTGGCGGTGCTGGAGCCTTCGTAGTTGGCCTTGGCGCGCCAGCTGCCGACGGCGGGCGGCGTGAACGGCACGCTGGCGAGGCCGGCGCTCGCGAAGGCGTGGACTTCGCGGTAGAACTGCCAGCCGAAGACGGGGTCGAAGCGTTCGATGACGACGCTGATGGGACCGGACTCGGCGGGCGCGACCTTGACGTCGATGCCGAGCGCGGCGCCGGGCGCGGCCTTGGCGCTCGAGAAGGAGATGCTGGTGGAAGTGATGGTGCGCGACTCGCGCACGAGCGTGAAGTCGCCGGCGGTGTCGCCGCGAACGGACACGACGGCGTAGTAGGTGCCGGGTACGAGTTGGTGCGTGAGCGTCTGCGAGCCGCTGCCTTCGCAGTTGCATTCGATCACGTGGCCGCTCTGGTTGCGCAGCTGCAGCTTGAGCTCGGCCGATTCGGGGGCCCTGAGCTTGAGCGTGAGGTTGGAGTGGCTGGTGACTTCCATGCGATACAGGCGCAGCACCTGCGCGCTACGGGCGCTGAGGTAGCCGCCGGCGCGGCCGTAGTTGGGCAGCGTGATCCCGGGAGCGGTCTCGTCGGGGCCGGCGGGCGCGACCTGGAGGTGGAAGCGCTGGACGCCGCGGTGGGACGAACGCGGGGTGATCTCGAAGCTGTAGCGCCCGCCCTTGCCGGCGGCGGGGGTGAACAGCCGGTAGCCGCCGCAGTGGATCTGCAGCAGCGAGGAGGCCCCACCACCGCCGCCGCCTTCCCCTTCTTCTTCTTCGCCGAAGGAGCTGGTGCCGGGGGCGAACAGTGCGCCGCTTACGCACCCGCCCTTGGTCTCGTTGGCGAGACTGATGAGGTAGCTGACGCCGGCGTGCATGGTCACCGCGTACGCGGCGTTGATGTCCTGGATGCGATCGACCTGGCCGCTGGCGCCGCCGGCCGGCAACGGCGGTCCGGGAGGGCTGACGGCGGGCGTGGGCAGGAACACTTCGAGCGTGAATGCGGCGAGCTGTGAGCCCTGCAGCGCGGCGACCCTGATGTCGTACAGTCCGTTCTTGGCAGCGACAAACGAGGAGGACGCCTTGCCGTGGGAGTCGGTCCGCTGACAGCCGACGGAGACCAACTGCGAGCGCACGGCGTGGTAGACGTCGATGGTGGCGTCGAGCGCACCGCCGGCGGCGAGGTCGAAGGCGACACGGTGCGCGGCAGGCAGCCGCAGCGTGTACCAGACGGAGCTCGTGGTGGGCACGCCGCACGCGGATTCGCGCTCGCCGGGTTCGGTGCTCGCGCCGACGGTGGTGCCGTTGATCGACGCGGGCAGGCTACGGATCGCCTGTGCACCCGCGAGCGTGTCGTTGGCCGGCGGTGGCGGTGGCGTGCTCGAGGGGGATGTGGCGGTGCCTTCGCCCGAGGCGCCGGCGGCGAGCACCAAGGCGGTGGCGAACGCCACGGCGAGCGCGCAGGCGAGCGCCCGAGCGGTCGCGGCTAAGGACCGTGGACCTTGCGCCATCGTTGATTGGTACATCGCGCGTCGGACGTGTCCCCCCTACCCTCCTGGCATGCTCGCCCGACTCCGACCCAGACGGCGCCCCCTGGCCAAGGACAGAGCCAAAGCCAAAGCCAGAGCCAAAGCCAGACCCCGACCCAGAAGGCGCAACGTAGCGCCCGCGCTGGGGGCGGCTCTGGTGGCGCTACTGGCGGGCTGCTCGGGCGGCGGCACGTCTACGACGGGCTCCCGCGCTGCTTCGACGGGCCCGGAATCAGGCTTCGACGGCGCTCCGTTCCCGGCGGGCATCGGCGCTGCGAACTTCACGCTGAGCGACGAAGAAGGCGGGCGGGTGTCACTGGGCGAGTACCGCGGTCGGGTGGTGGTGCTGACGTTCCTGTACTCGACGTGCGGAGACACGTGCATGGTGATCGGGCAGCAGATCCGCGGCGCGCTGGACGAACTGGAGAGCGAACATGCACGGCTGCCGGTGGTGCTGATCGTGAGCGCCGACCCGGCGGCGGACACGCCGGCGCACGTGAGGCGCTTCCTGTCGGAAGTGTCGCTGACGGGGCGCGCGCGGTATCTGACGGGCACGGCGTCGCAGCTGCGCGCGGTGTGGCGCTCCTACGACGTGAAGCCGGCGAGCGTGGGCGCGCGCAAGTTCGACGAGTATGCGCCGGTGCTGCTGATCGACCCGTCGGGCGAGAAGCGCGTGCTGTTCGAGGTGGAAGAGCTGACGCCGGAATCGCTGGGCCACGACGTCAACAGGCTCGACGGGGCTCCCGCCCGCCCTTAGACCCCACCGACCCCTGATACCCTAGCTGCGAGGTAGGAAATCTTGCGATGATGTTTTCAACCAAGGCCGAGTACGGGGTGCGCGTGATGGTCGAGCTTGCTCGGCACGTCGGCGGGGAGGGTGGGCATCCCATCCCATTGGCGGAGATCGCGGCGCACGACGGCCTGCCGCTGGCGTATCTGGAGCACCTGGTGGCGCGCCTGCGCAAGGCTGGCCTGGTGGACTCGCGCAGGGGATCGCGCGGCGGCTACATGCTGGCGCGCCCGGCGAGCGAGATCACGATGGCGGAGGTGGTCCAGGCACTGGAGGGCTCGATCGCGCCGATCGAGTGCATCTCGGAGGCGGCGGACGGCTCGATCGTGTGCGCGCGCGAGTCGAGTGCGGACCACGTGTGCCCGACGAAGCTGCTGTGGACGCGCGTGCGCATGTCGATCGTGAGCACGCTGCGCGAGACGACGCTGGCGGACCTGCTGGCGCCGACGATGCCTGTGGCGGCGACCCTCCCACCCCTGCAAATACAACCCCTGACGACGGGAGCTTGACGACAGACCATGGCGGACCTAGAGATCAAAGACCTGCACGTACGGACGGACGAGCGCGAGATCCTGCGCGGCGTCGACCTGGAGATCAACCGGGGCGAGATACACGCACTGATGGGCCCGAACGGCTCGGGCAAGTCGACGCTGGCGAACACGCTGCTGGGACACCCCTCGTATGAGATCACGGAGGGCTCGATCACGTTCAAGGGCGAGGACATCACGGAGTCCGAACCGCACGAGCGCGCGAAGGCGGGCCTGTTCCTGGCGTTCCAGTACCCGGTGTCGATCCCTGGCGTGTCGGTGGCGAACTTCCTGCGGATGGCGATCAACGCGAAGCGCGAGGAGCCGATCCAGGTGAAGGAGTTCCGCACGCAGTTGCAGCACGCGATCGAGCTGCTTGACGTGGACAAAGCGTTCACGTCGCGCCATCTCAACGACGGCTTCTCGGGCGGCGAGAAGAAGCGCGCGGAGATCCTGCAGATGGCGATGCTCCAGCCGGATATTGCGATCCTCGACGAGACGGACTCGGGCCTTGACATCGACGCGCTACGCACGGTGGCGGAGGGTGTGCAGCGCCTGCACGACGAGCAGGGTCTGGGCGCGCTGATCATCACCCACTACCAGCGCATCCTGCACTACGTGAAGCCGGAGTTCGTGCACATCCTGATGGACGGGAAGATCGTGCTGGAGGGCGGCGTGGAGCTGGTGGAACGCCTGGAGCGCGAGGGCTATGACCAGATCCGCCAGGAGGTTGGCGCGGGCACGGCCGGCGCTGTGGCGGCCGGTGACAGCAGTGTCTGAGTCGGGCGGCGCGAGCAACGGCGCGCAGAGCGCGTCCACGAACGGAGCGACTCCGATTCAGGTGAAGGCGGGCCGCCACCGCGAGGCGACGCTGTACGAGGCGCTGCACGGCGCGGGCGCGGGCGACGGGCGCACGCTGGCGCAGCTGCGCGAGGCGGCGCTGCGGGTGTACGAGTCCTCGGAGCTGCCGGTGTGGCGGCGCTCGGGCTTCTGGAGCACGACGCTGCAGGACCTGGATCTGGAGGCGCTCGAGACGAGTGTGCAGGAGGACGGCGTGCCGGACGTGGTGACGCGCACGCTCCCGAGCAGGCCGCGAGCGGGGCGGATCGTGCAGAGCGCGGGCGCGGTGGTGCAGGTGGAGCTGGACGCGGAGCTGGCGGCGAAGGGCGTGATCCTGTGCTCGCTGGAGCAGGCTTTCGAGCAGCACAGAGAGCTGGTGTCTGAGTGGTACTCCAAGCGCGTGCCGATCGACCGCCACAAGCTGGAGGCGGCGAACGCGGCGTTGTGGACGGGCGGCGCGTTCCTGTACGTCCCGCACGGCGTGGTCGTGGAGCAGCCGTTTGAGATCGTGTACGCGATCGACCGCGCGGGCGTGGCGCAGTACGGACGTACGCTGGTGCTGGGCGGCCCGACGAGCGAGTTCCGCGTGCACGAGTACGAGCTGGCGGAGGACTTCGAGGGCCAGGCGCTGCACGCGGGGGTGTTTGAGCTGTACCTGCAGGACGGCGCACGCTGCCGCGTGGCGCAGTACCAGGATTGGGGCCGAGGAGAAGTGTTCGACGTGTCCACGCGCTTCGTGGGCGTGGGCCGCGACGCATACTGCCACTGGCTGCCGGCGCTGCTGGGCGGCCATCTGGTGCGCCAGCACCTGGAGCTGGCGGTGACGGAGAAGGGCGGCGACATGGCGTTCCGCGGCCTGTTCTTCGCGGAGGAGCACGAGCACCTGGACGTGTTCGCGGTGGACCTGCACGAAACGGGGCCGTCGGGCGGCGATGTGCACTGGCGCGGGACGGCGACGGGCGAGAGCCGCGCGAGCTTCGAGGGGCTGATCCAGATCGACCCAGGCGCGCAGCAGACGCACACGTACCTGCAGATCCACTCGATGATGCTGTCGCCGAAGGCGCGCATCGACGCGATCCCGTCGGTGCTGGTGTCGGCTGACGACGTGTCGGCTTCGCATGGCGGCACGGTGGGCGAGCTGGACGAGACGGCGATCTTCTACATGCAGACGCGCGGCCTGGATCGGGCGGCGGCGGTGCGCGTGATCGTGGAGGGCTTCTTCGAGCCGCTGGTGGCGGAGCTGCAGGACGAGGCGCTGGAAGAGCTCGTGCGCGGTCGGGTGGCGGAGAAGCTGGCGGCGGCGCGCGAGGACATCGAGACGTATGCGACGTCTCGCTGAGAACGACCTTTTTATAGAGGGTTGGGTGGGATCTTTATTTAAGGGTCGGGCGGGCGTGCGCAGTGCCCTGACGAGAGGTCGGCGGCGATGAGCGGCGCGGCGACGGTCGCGGGCGAGCTGGACGTGCGCTCGGACTTCCCGATCTTCTCGCGCAGCCCGAGCGAGCGACCGTTGGTGTACCTGGACTCGGGCGCGACGTCGCAGAAGCCGGCGGTGGTGATCGAGGCGCTGGCGGAGCACCTGCGCAGCCACAACGCGAACGTCCATCGCGGCGTGTACGCGCTGGCGCAGGAGGCGGACGCGGCGTATGACGGCGCGCGCAGGCGCGTGGCGGCGTTCGTGGGCGCGCAGCCGGAGACGACGGTGTTCACGAAGAACGTGACGGAGGCGATCAACCTGGTGGCGTACTCGTGGGGCCGCGCGAACGTGAGCGCTGGCGACGCGGTGCTGATCACGCAGATGGAGCACCACGCGAACATCGTGCCGTGGCAGGTGCTGTGCCGCGAGCGCGGCGCGGAGCTGCGCTACCTGGAGGTGGACGAGCGCGGCGAGCTGTCAATGCGGGCGCTCGACGCGGAGCTCGCGCGCGGCGATGTGCGCTTGGTGGCGTTCGCGCACGTGTCGAACGTGCTGGGCACGATCAACCCGGTGGCGGAGATGGCGGCGCGCGTGCGTGCGGCGGGGGCGGTGTCGCTGATCGACGGCGCGCAGGCGGTCCCGCAGATGCCGGTCGACGTGGATGCAATTGGCGCGGACTTCTACGCGTGGACGGGCCACAAGGCGCTGGGGCCGACGGGCATCGGCGTGCTGCACGGCCGCCGCGAGATTTTGGAGGAGATGGAGCCGTTCCTGACGGGTGGGGACATGATCGCGTCGGTGGACTTCCAGTCGGCGACGTGGAACGAGCTGCCGTACAAGTTCGAGGCAGGCACGCCGCCGATCGCGGAGGCGGTCGGCCTGGGCGCGGCGGTGGCGTACCTGGACGGGTTGGGGATGGAGCGCGTGCGCGCGCACGAGCGCTCGCTGACGGCGTACATGCTCGATCGCCTCGTGGAGATTCCGGGCCTGCGTGTGGTGGGGCCGCCGGAGGCGGACGCGCGTGGCGGCCTGGCGTCGTTCACGATCGAGGGCATGCACCCCCACGACATCGCCGAGCTGGCGGACCGTGGCGGGGTGTGCATCCGCGCGGGCCACCACTGCGCGCAGCCGCTGATGCGCTGCCTGGGCGTGGGAGCGACGGCGCGCGCGAGCGTGGGCGTGTACAACGACCGCTCGGACATCGACGCGCTCATCGACGCGCTGCTTGCGGGCCGTGAGGTGTTCGGACTGTGATCCCGACTGCGCCTCGTCGCGCCCCGTCACGCCCCGGCTGCACCTCGTCACGTCACGCCCGTCACGCCCCGTCGCGCCCCGTCACTGCCAACGAAAACTCTGTCTAACCATGGCTATACAGCAAACGAAAAGCGGATAACCGGACATGGACGACCTGTACCGCGACTACATCCTCGAGCACTACAAGCGCCCGCGCAACTTCGGCGAGCTCGATCCGCATGACCTGGAGGCGCTCGAGCACAACCCGCTGTGCGGCGATGAGCTGGGGGTGCACATCCGCGTGAGCGACGACCGCATCGAGGACATTCGCTTCCATGGCCACGGCTGCGCGATCTCGCAGGCGTCGGCGTCGATCGCGTCAGAGGAGCTGAAGGGCATGACGCTGGAGGAGGTCGGCCGGCTGGACGCGGACTGGATGATCGACCTGCTCGGCATCCCAGTGTCGGCGACGCGCCGCAAGTGCGCGCTGCTGAACCTGAAGGTGGTTCGCGGCGCGGTCACGGGCGACCACGCCTGGCCGTCCTGAACGGCGCCCCGGCCCTGCCCGGCGCGCCACGCCAGGCGGCCTGACGGCGCCAGCCGGCGGCGGCGAGCGCTCTCGCAAGCGGCCTGCCGTGCACGGCGGCGAGGCTAGACTGTCGCGGTGCTTGATCGAGCTCTACTCGGGCGGCTGACGCTTCGCGGCGCGCTCAGGGTCCCCGAGATCACCGTGTACTTCTGGGTGATCAAGGCGCTGTCGACGGCGATGGGCGAGTCGACATCGGACTACCTGGTACACCGCTTGAACCCCGAGATTGCGGTACTGCTCGGCTTTGCGGGCTTCGTGGCGGCGCTGACGCTGCAGTTCTCGATGCGCCGCTACGTCGCGTGGACGTACTGGCTGGCGGTGGTGGGCGTGGGTGTGTTCGGGACGATGGCGGCGGACGTGCTGCACGTGGGCTTGGGTGTGCCGTACGTGGTGTCGAGCATCTTCTACGCGCTGGCGTTGATTGCGGTGTTCGTGACGTGGCAGCGGACGGAGGGGACGCTGTCGATCCACAGCGTGGACACGCCGCGGCGCGAGGCGTTCTACTGGGCGGCGGTGGTGGCGACGTTCGCGATGGGCACGGCGCTGGGCGACCTGTCAGCGATCACGTTGCACCTGGGCTACTTCGGGTCGGGGCTGCTGTTCGCCTCGGTGATCGCGATCCCGGCGATCGGCTACTGGCGCCTGCACTGGAACCCGATTCTGTCGTTCTGGTTCGCGTACGTCGCGACGCGGCCGCTGGGTGCATCTTTCGCCGACTGGACGGGCAAGGCGAAGAGCGTGGGCGGCCTCGGCTGGGGCGACGGCACGGTCGCGCTGGCGCTGACGTTCGCGATCTTCGTGCTGGTGGCGTTCCTGGCGATCACGCGCGCGGACGTGCAGCGCGCGGCAAGCGTTCACGATGAGCTGCGCCCACGCGTCGGCGAGCCGTCTCCCGAGACGCTCGACCTGGTGGAGTGACGCAGGCGGGAGGCGCCGCGTGACGAGTGACGCCCCAGACGCGAGGGCGATCCGAGCGGTGGTGGCCGGCTCGGTACAGGGCGTGGGCTTTCGCGACGCGACACGGCGTCGCGCGCTGGAGCTGGGAGTGACGGGCTGGGTGCGCAACGGCGAGGACGGCACGGTGGCGGTGCACGCGGAGGGCCCGCCTGCGGCGGTCGAGGCGCTGTTGTCGTTTCTGCACGAGGGGCCGCGCGGCGCGGCGGTCGGCGATGTGGCGGTGCAAGACATGCGCGTGGAGGGTCACGAGCAGTTCGCGATCCGTGGCGTGAGCGCGGGCGTGTTCGTCGTGCAGCAGCACGCGGCGACGACACGTCACTTCGACCTGCGCCTGGAGGTGGGTGGCGTGATGCGCTCGTGGGCGGTGCCGAAGGGCCCGTCGCTGGACCCGTCGGTCAAGCGCCTGGCGGTGCAGGTCGAGGACCATGGCATCGAGCACAACTCGTTCGAGGGCCGAACGGAGCACGGAGGCGTGGTGGTGTGGGACCGCGGCCGCTACGAGCAGGGCGGCAGGGTGGCGTGGCCGCAGGCGCTCGAGCGCGGCCACGCGGTGTTCGTGCTGCACGGCGAGAAGCTCCGTGGCGGCTTCGCGCTGCAGCGCACGGGACCGGGCGGCGCGGCTTCGGCGAAGCCCCAGTGGCTGCTGCTGAAGCGCCGCGACGATGAGGCGCGCCCGGGCTCAGACGTCGCCGCCGAACAGCTCGCGTCGGTGCTCAGCGGGCGGACGCTGGACGAGCTGCTGGCGGACGGGAGCTGAACGGCGAAACGCCGGCCGGGATCACGCCCCGATCGGTACATGTCCTGGTTGGGCGGCAACGCGGTCAAGCCAAGCTCCGACGCCCGGGTAGCCGGACAGGTCGAACCCACCCTCCCCCGCGACGTGCGTGTAGGCATACAGAGCGATGTCGGCGATCGTGTAGCTGTCTGCGACGAGGAACTCTCTCGATGCCAGCTCGCGCTCCATCGCGTCGAGCGCCGCGTAACCCGCCTTGCGCCGCGCCTCGATCTCAGCCTCGGGCGCGGGCGTGGTGGCGACAGCAACCCAGAACCTGACGACTGCGATGTTGGGCTCGTGGCTGTACTGCTCGAAGAACATCCACTGCAGCAGGTTCGCGCGCTGAAACGGATCGGCGGGGATGTACTCGGTGCCCTCGCCCAGATACCAGAGGATCGCGTTGGACTCGGCCAGTGAGCGGCCGTCGTCGAATACGAGCACGGGAATCCGCAGCGCAGGGTTGATCTCTGCGAGCAGCTCGGCGCGATTGGATCGATCGACCACATCGACGTCGCGGCGCTCGTATGCGATGCCGAGGTGGGCCAGCAGCAGCCTGACCTTGTAGCAGTTGCCCGAGACCTGGGAGTTGTAGAGCAGCACGCGCGGGGAACGATGACATCAAGCGCCCTTCTGAGCACCCGCGATCGGGCAGTTCGCGCGTTCGATCCGACGGCGACACTCTGGTGATGCCTGCCCGTCTCGATACAATTCCTAGCGCACAGCACAGGATTGTCCGGCGAACCGCCAGCGAGGAGTCTCATGGCCACGATTGACAGCACGAAGGTCGCAAAGCCCAGCCCGATCGTCGAGGACGAGCAGGGTCAGCTGCGCGCCCGTCAGGGCATCTCGCGCGAGGTCGTGACGGAGCTGTCGAAGATCAAGGGCGAGCCCGACTGGATGGCGGAGAAAAGGCTGAAGTCGCTGGAGATCTTCGAACGCAAGCCCGTCCCCACGTGGGGACCCGATCTGAGCGGCCTGAACCTGGACGACCTGGTGCTCTACTCGCCCCCGACGGCGGGGCGCTTCAACAGCTGGGACGAAGTCCCCCAGGAGATGAAGCAGACCTACGAGGACCTCGGCATCCCCCAGGCCGAGCGCGAGCACCTCGCGGGCGTCGTCGGCGTGTGGCGTCAGGAGCCGGTGTACGAGGGTCTGAAGGAGGAGTACGCCAAGCAGGGGATCCTGTTCTGCTCGATGGACACGGCGATCACCGAGTACCCGGAGCTAGTGCAGAAATACTTCATGACCAAGTGCGTGCCGGCGCAGGACAACAAGTTCTCGGCGCTGCACGGCGCGGTGTGGTCGGGCGGGGCGTTCTGCTACATCCCCAAGGGCGTCAAGTGCGACCTGCCGCTGCAGTCGTACTTCCGCATGGAGGGCGCCGGCGAGGGCACCTTCGAGCACACGCTGATCATCGCCGACGAGGGCTCGGAGGTGAACTACATCGAGGGCTGCACCGCGCAGACCTACAGCGTCAACTCGATGCATTCGGCGGTCGTGGAGATCTTCGTGCACGAGGGCGCTAAGGCGCGCTACACGACCGTGCAGAACTGGTCCAAGGACGTGTACAACCTCAACACCAAGCGTGCGGTGGTCGACGCCGAGGGAACGGTCGAGTGGGTCGGCGGCTCGATGGGCGCCAAGTACGTGATGCTCTACCCCGGCTCGTTCCTGATGGGCGAGGGCGCACGCGCGGACCATCTGAACGTGGGCGTGGCGGGCAAAGGCGTGCACAAGGACACGGGCGCGAAGGTCGTGCACCTGGCGCCGAACACGACGTCGAACATCCTCGCCAAGTCGATCTCCAAGGACGGCGGGATCATGGGCTACCGCGGCCTGGTCAAGATGGGCCACAACTCGGCGGGCTCGAAAGCGCGCGTTCAGTGCGACGGGCTGATGATGGACGGCGAATCGAAATCCGACACCTGGCCGGACATCCAGATCCAGAACCCGCACGTGACGGTCGCCCACGAGGCGACCGTGGGACGCATCTCAGACGACCAGCTCTTCTACATGGGCTCGCGCGGGTTCACCGAGGACGAGGCGGCGGCGATGATCGTCAACGGCTTCATCGAGCCGGTGACGAAGGAGCTGCCGATGGAGTATGCGGTCGAGCTCAACCGCCTGATCCAGCTGGAGATGGTCGGCTCAATAGGCTAGCTGCGCTTCTTGCGCGCGCCCGTAGACAACATCGTTGCGCCGCTGTTCCCGACGAAGCTGCCGTGGGTGAACGCGAGCGGCGGCGGTCAGTCGATCATCCAGCAGGGCAAGCCGATGCTGGTCGAGTTCTGGGACTTCTGCCGCCCGAACTCGCTGCGCACGCTGCCGTATGTGAAGGCGTGGCACGAGCGCTACGCGGCGGACGGCCTGCGCGTGGTGGGGGTGCACTGTCCTGGCTTTGATCCCTCGCGCGATGAGCAGGCGGTCAGGGCGGCTGTGGAGCGCCTGGGCATCGTCCATCCGGTGCTGATCGACAGCGAGCTGGAGCTGTGGCAGGAGTACGAGAACCTCGGCTGGCCGGCTCGCTACCTGTTCGACGGGCGCGCGCGCCTGTTCGACTACCACTACGGCGAGGGCGCGTATGAGGAAACCGAGCTTGCGATCCAGGAGCTGCTCGCCTTGGAGCGTGAGCCGCTCGCGCCACTGCGCCCAGAGGACGCCTCGGACGCGAGGCTCGCACCGCAGACACAGGACCAGCAGGGCGCGTACTCGGGCGGGTATGAGGCGGGCGGCGTGTGGGCGGTGCTCGACGGCGCGGGCACGGTGAGGGTCAACGGCGGCGAGGCGGCGGGTGGCAGAGACCTGACGGTGGTGCATCCCGGCGGCTACGCGCTGCTCGAGCACGCCCGCCACACGGAGGGCGTGCTGGATCTCGACATGGACAGCGGCGTCAGATGCCTGGCCACGTGCTTCACTCCGGGCATCGCGTGATGCGTGCGGCGGTCACATTGCTGGCGATCGCGCTGGCCGGCTGCGCGACGAGCAGCCCGCAGACGGCCGCGTCGACGTTCGTGGGCGAACATCTCACCGGAGCGGCGCGCGCCGCGGCTGCGGTCAAGGCGAGCGAGGTCGAGTTGGCGCAGCTGCCGAGCCGCCCCACGCGAGCGCAGCTAGAACGGCTCGTGCACGGGGCCGGCGCGGGGCGCGAGGAGACGGCCGCGGCCGGTAAATGGCACACCGTCGTCGTCAGCGCCGAAAGCAGCGAAGAAGGCGGCGAAGAAGAAGACGTCCCGCGTGCGGAGACCCAGGCGACGCAGGGCGCGGCGGAGCTCGCGACGGCGATGTCGGCTCTGCAGACGTACGCGCGCGCACCGGGCGCGAGCGCACTCGCCCGTTATCGCAGCGAGCTCGCGACAGGTCGCGAACAGTGGAACGAAGGCATCTCACAGCTGTGGCACCTCGCCCACACCGCCCACGCCCCGACGGTTTAGCGACTGGCGGCAAGCTGCGCGAGGCTGCGGTCCTGCAGCAGGCGCTGGACGACAGGCGGGCCGTCGTCGTCGACGATCACGCACGCGCCCGGCCAATAGGGGCTCTCCCCTGGGGTTTCGGTGAGGAAGGCGCGGGAGTGGGTCCAGCTGCCGACGTTCACGAGCCGCGCACCGGCGGGCCCGCGCCACTCTCCGGTGACGTCGTCGGGAAGCGGCCCCGCGCGATGGGTGTGGCCGAACACTACGTACCCGTCACCCAGACCAATGCGCGCGGCGACCTCGCCCATCGCGCGTAGGCCCGCGCGGCGCAGCTCACCCATCGAGACGTCCGCCCGCAGCGGGCCGATGCCCGCGCGGTTGAGCGCGCCCACGGCGAGCGGGAAGGCCGCGGCGATGGCGCGACTGCGCAGCCACCGTCGCGGCGCGTGCCCTACGCGACCATTGCGCGAACGGGTGCCGGCGCCGCTGAGCGCGTCCCAGGCGGCGACGGTCGCGCCACCGTTGAGCGCCGACCCCGTTGGACCGTCCCTGGCGACCGCGTCGCGCCACGCGAACACGGGAGCCGTGACCGCCTCGTAGTCGGCGACGGAGTCGAACTCGCTGGCGGGGCGCCTCAACACCCTGCTCATCGTGCCGACGCTCAGGCGCTCGAGCGTCGGCACGGTCAGATGGCAGTCGAGGTAGTGGCCGTGCATCGCATACACGTCTGGGCGCACCCACAGGCCGGGGTAGGCCACGCGCAGCCGGGCCGGCGAGACCCATCCGGCGATGCGCTCGAGTGCTGGCGAGGCCTGCGCCGGCTCAAGCAGCTGCTCGACGCCGAGCGCACGCGCATCGGCCTCCTCGCCGCGGCGCACGAGCCACGGTTCGACGAGCGCGTGGTCGTGGTTGCCGGCGACGATCACAAGCTCCTTGCCCGCGAGCGCCCGCCCGAGATCTTCGAAGAACGGACGCGCGGCGGCGAGCGAGTCGCGCACCGGCCCGTGGCGAAGCTCGAGCACGTCTCCCAGCAGAACCACGCGCTGCGCATCCGCGGTCGCCTCCAGCAGCACGGCGCGCAGCTCCGGGCGGCGCAGCAGGTCCGAGCGGGTGACGCTTCCGAGGTGCAGGTCGGAGACGATCAGGGTGCGCATCGTCGACCCCACGCGCAACGGCCGCTCCGCCGACGGAGCGGCGCCGCCGAACTGCTCGCCATGCTCAGGAGGGGGCTCCGGCCACGCCGTCCGGGCGCGGCGCCGGCGCGACGGCCTCGCGTATCTGCTTGGGGAGCATGAAGCGAACGTCCTCGCTGACCACGTGGAACTCGGAGATGTCGCTCACGCCGCGCGCGCGGAACAGATCGACCAGCTCGCTCACGAGCTCCTCGGGGGCGCTCGCGCCGGAGGAGATGCCGACTACACGCCTGTCCGTGAGCCATTCCTCCTGGACCTCGCCAGCGGAGTCGATCAGGTGGGCCTCCGTGCCGCAGTCGCTGGCGACCTCCACAAGGCGTACGGAGTTGGACGAGTTGCGCGAGCCGATCACGAGCATCAGATCGCACTGCCCCGCCATCTGCTTGACGGCGGCCTGGCGGTTGGTGGTGGCGTAGCAGATGTCATCGGTGCGCGGGCCGACGATGCTGGGGAAGCGCTCGCGCAGTCGCGCGAGGATCGTGCTCGTTTCGTCCACCGCGAGCGTCGTCTGGGTGATGTAGGCGATCCGCTCGGGGTCGGCGACCTCGAGCTCGTCGACGTCCTGCTCGCTCTGGACAAGCACGATCTGATCGGGCGCCTCGCCCATCGTGCCTTCTACCTCCTCGTGCCCGTCGTGACCGACGAGCACGACGGTGTAGCCGTCCTGTGCGAAGTGCACGGCCTCACGATGGACCTTCGTCACGAGCGGGCAGGTCGCGTCGATCGTCTGCAGACCGCGTTCGGCCGCGCCGGAGCGCACGCTCGGCGCGACGCCGTGTGCGGAGAACACACACACCGCGCCCTCGGGCACTTCGGTCTGCTCGTCGACGAAGATCGCCCCGCGCTCGCGTAGCTGCGCGACGACGTGCTTGTTGTGCACGATCTCCTTGCGCACGTACACCGGCGCACCGTGGATCGCGAGCGCACGCTGCACCGTCTGCACGGCGCGATCGACGCCCGCACAGTAGCCGCGTGGGGCCGCCAGCAGCAGCTTCTCGACACTGTTGGGCATAGGTGTCATTGTAGGGGGCGCCTCGGTACGCTAAGCCTTATGAGCCAACGTCACCTCGATCGATTGACGCCGGTAGACGCCTCGTTCCTGCATCAGGAGAGCTCCGTCTCGCACATGCATATCGGCGGGCTGACGATCGTCGAAGGACCGCCGCCGGGCATGGATGAGTTCCTCGAGCAGATCCGCCGCAGGCTGCACCTGGTTCCGCGCTACCGCCACAAGCTCGCGCACACGGCCATCGACAGCGGGCGTCCGGTGTGGATCGACGATCCGAGCTTCAACCTCGACTACCACGTCCGCCATACCGCGCTGCCCGCTCCGGGCCAGTGGGAGCAGCTGCAGGATCTGACCGCGCGGATCTTCTCCCAGCAGCTCGACCGCTCCAAGCCCCTGTGGGAGATGTGGCTGATCGAGGGGCTCGAAGACGATCGCTTCGCGCTGATCACCAAGACGCATCACTCGCTGATCGACGGCATCGCCGGTGTGGATCTGGCGACGGTGCTGTTCGACCTGTCGCCCGATCCGCCGCAGATCCCCTACTCCGGACGCCCGTGGCAGCCCCACCCCGAGCCCAGCACAGCGCACCTGCTGGCGGCCGGCCTGCTGGGAGCGGTGCGCACGGGAGTCGCGCTGGCCGAGGGCGCGATCGACGCGCTCGGTCACCCCGAGCGCGCGCTCGCGCGCGCTCGGGAGGCGGCGGAGGGTGTCGGCGAGATCGTGTGGGCCGGCCTGAACCCCGCCCCGGAAACGCCGTTGAACGTGCCGATCGGGCCGCACCGGCGCTTCGTCGGGGTGACGAGTCAGCTCGAGGACTTCAAGACCGTCAAGAATGCGTTCGGTGGGACCGTCAACGACGTGATCCTCGCGGTCGTCGCCGGCGCGTTGCGCACGTTCCTGATCTCTCGCGGAAGGCACACGGCGGGAGTTGAGATGCGCGCGCTCGTGCCGGTATCGGTGCGCACCGAGGGCGAGCACCATCAGGGCGGCAATCGGATCGTGGTGATGCGCGGCCCGCTGCCGATCTACATCAGCGACCCGATCAACCGTCTGCGCTTCGTCACCAGCGCGATGGACGGGTTGAAGGAGTCCAAGCAGGCGCTCGGCGCGGAGGTGATCGCGGGCGCCCAGAACTTCGCGCCGCCGACGATCCTCGCGCAGGCCTCGCGGCTGAACTTCTCCACGCGCCTGTTCAACCTGATCGTCACCAACGTGCCCGGCCCGCAGTTCCCGCTTTACGTGCTCGGGCGCGAGATGCTCCAGGCGATCCCTGTGGCGTTCCTGCCTGAGAACCATGCGTTGGCGATCGCGATCATGTCGTACAACGGCCAGATGAACTTCGGGCTGCTCGGCGACTTCGACGCACTGCCGGACATCGACGCGATCGGCCAGAGCATCGCCTCAGAGCTCGGCACGCTCGTGGCGCTCGCGCGCGAGTCCGCCGCCGCGCCCGCCTAGAAACGAAAGCGCTCCATCTATTGACATGCCGAGTTCCGCTCGGGTACGTTCGCCATGACGGGATGGGATCGGGAATGACTCGGAGCAAACCCGGCTGTCGGTGTCGTCGGCAAACAGACAGGAAAGAGGGAGTCGATGCTGAAGAGCAGAGCACTGTTGGTGGCCGCGGTCGCGGCTGCGGCGATCCTCAGCGCCGTGCCGGCTAGCGCGAGCGCGAGCCTGCGGGTTCCGTATGGCAGCGAAGCCGTCGTCGAAGGCGCCTGGAACGAGACATGGGACCCGACGGCCTTGACAGGGGGCAACAACGGCTGCAAACCGAGCGCCGCGCATCCGTACCCGGTTGTACTCGTCCACGCGACGTTCGCCGATGAGGGATCGAACTGGGTGACGCTCGCGCCGTTGCTCGCCAACGCGGGCTACTGCGTGTATGCGTTCAACTACGGCGAAACGATCCTGTCGGGGCTGTTCGGCAACATCGACGGCCTCGGCCACATCACACAATCGGCTGAAGAACTGAGGACGTTCGTCAACAAAGTGCTCTCGCAGACCAAAGCGTCACAGGTCGATCTGGTCGGGCACTCGCAGGGCGGGATGATGCCGAACTACTACCTCAAGTATCTCGGCGGCGCCGCCAAGGTCAACACGTTCATCGGGCTCGCGCCGAGCAATCACGGCACGACGCTTGGCGGCCTCAAGGAACTGATCGGCAACTTCCCGTTCGCATCGCTCGCGATCGAAGTGTTCCTCGAAGTGATCGGCGCGCCCGCGCTGCCGGAACAGGAGGTCGGCTCGGCGTTCGAGAAGAAGACCTTCGAAGGCGGCGACACGGTGTCAGGACCGCGTTACGTGGTGATCGAGACGACTCACGACGAGGTTGTGACGCCGTACACCAACGCGTTCCTCAGCGGCCCGGACGTCACCAACATCACCATCCAGAGCCAGTGTCCGAGCGACACGGTCGGTCACATCGGCATGTTCGAGGACTCGCCGGTGATGCAGAACGTCCTCAACCAACTCAGCGCGAGCCCGAGCAAATCGTTCGCGGCCACCTGCACCAAATACGGCTTGGGAGTCTAGAGCGCCCCCGAGCCGGACAGCGCTAGAGCAGCGAGGCGACGGTCTCGGCCCCCGCGTGGGGTCGAGACCGTTTCAGCCACCGGCTCAGTACCCGAGCGCGAACTTGGCGTCCTCGCTCATCATCTCCGGCGACCACGGCGGCGTGAACACCATCTCCGACTCGACCGTCTTGACGCCGTCGAGCTCGCCCACGAACTCCTCGATCTGTTCGTTGACCTGCGGTCCGATCGGGCATCCGGGCGTCGTCAGCGTGAACGTCACGCGCACGTTGCCCTCGACGACCTCCACCCCGTAGATCAGTCCGAGCTCGACGAAGTCCAGCCCGAGCTCGGGGTCGATCACGTTCGACAGCGCGTCCATCACATCTTCCTCGGTGGGCATCTTTCGAGTCTAGCTGGCTGCTCAATCGTGCGCGCGCCGTGCTGATCGTGCGCTTCTGGCTGAGGCGCGCGCCGCTCGAGCGAGCTGGACGGCTTGTGTCTGCGCTACCGGCGGTCCTGGCAACAGCTGGAGAATCGCCAGGCTGGCGCTGAGCCGTCCGTGAGCCGCGCTCAAAAGCGCGCGTCCGACACCGTCGAGCTTGAGTCTGGCGACCTGCATCCCCCCAACGGAAAGCGAGAAGCTACCAGTACCGATGAGCATCGTCTTGGGTCGCTGGTTCCTGCCTTTGACCTTGACCCTGAGCATCAGCTTCCCGCTGCACGTATCGGTGCCCGTCCCGATCCAACTGAGCTTGACCGCCGCCGTGCCTTCGCCCTGTACCGCGACGGTCATGCTCGCGAGTGACGTCCTACAGCTCGTAGCCTGGGTCGCGGTCGGTGTCGCGCTCGTCGTTGTCGACGGTGTCGTCGTCGAGGGCGTTGTGGACGGTGCCGTCGTGAGCATCGATGCCGCGGATGCGGTCATGAACGCCTGGCCGACGCCTACGCTCGCACCGCCCCGGTTGGTCGCGAGGACCCTGAATTGGTAGGTCATGTTGGCTCGGAGGCTCCCCACCGGAGCGGACACCGCCACCGGGCCGTTGCCAGCTCCGGGCAACGCCGAGCACGGAGCGCTTTTTCCATACACTTCCGCCGTGCCGTAGTCGAATTCGCAGCTCGTGACTTCGCCCCCGTTGGGATTCACCGTCGCATTTAGCGTCGCAGATGTCTGCGTCACCGACGACACGGCGCCTGTAAGAAGTGTCGGGGCGTCCGGCGTCGTCGCAAACGTCTTGTCCTCGCCGGTGCCTGTGCCGCCGGGATTGGCCGCTACGATTCGAACGTGGTAGGTGACGTTCGGGGAAAGATTCGCGAGCGTCGCGGACACCGCCACTGGGACCTTTTCCGCCCCCGGTGAGGGCATGCAGGGCACACTGGCCCCGTAGGCGCTCGTCGGACCATATTCGAAATGGCAGTCGCTCGCCCGTCCACCGTTCTCGTTCACAGTTGCGTTCACGCTCACCGACGTCTGCGTCACCGACGTCGCTTCGCCGGTCACTGCCGCAGGTGCGTTCGGCAGCGTCGTCAACGTCTGACCGCGGGTGTCCTTGCTCGTACCTCCCGGATTGGTCGCGACGATCCGGAAGAAGTACTTCGTGTTCGCGCTAAGACCCTGCAGCTTGGCGGATACCAGCACCGCTTTTTTGCCCGCTCCCGCGTGTGATTCACAAGGAATTGGTGTAGACCCGTAGGATTCCGACGTGCCGTATTCGAATGCGCAGCTGCTGACTTCCCCACCGTTGGGATTCACCGTCGCGTTGAGTGTTGCGGAGGTCTGCGTGACCATCGACGCCGCGCCTGTCACGACTTCGGGGCCCGGGAGTGTTTCGAACGGCGTGCCTGCTTCGCCAAAGGCAGCTTCGCCAAACGAGTTGAGGACTTCGAGCGAAACGCTATAGCGAGTGTTCGCACTGAGACCTTCCGCCAACGCTGAGACCTTCCCAGGACTCTTGCCGGACAGCGGCAACCCCACGCATGGCGTGATGCTCAGCTGCTGTGAAGTCAAGTTTTCATAGTGGAAGTAGCACTGGGTTACCACTCCGCCATTGGGATTTATTTCCGCGATCAATACCGCCGATGTCTGTCCGATGGCCGACGCTTCCCCAGCGACGACCGTCGGCGGACCCGGCGCGGTTTCGAACGTCTGGTCGGCGCCTGGACTCGTGCCACCTGCATTGGCGGCCACGATCCGGAAGTGATAAGTCGTGTTCTTGATCAGGCCCGTCACCGACGCGGACACGGCCACCGGGCTGGCGCTCGATCCCGGCGACACAGCGCAAGGCGCCTTGTCTCCATAGGCCACCGTTTCGCCATATTCAAAGTAGCATTTGCCAACTTCGCCATTGTTGGGGTTGACGGTCGCATTCAACGTCACGGTCGTCTGCGTCACAGACGAGCCCGACCCCGTTACGACCGTAGGCGGATTGGGCAGAGTCTCGAACGTCCCATCGCCACCCGTGCCGGTGCCGCCGGCGTTCGTCGCGACGATCCGGAAGTGGTAGGTGGTGTTCGCGCTCAGACCAGTCACCGCGGCCGACACCGCCACGGCGCTCGTGACAGACCCCGGTGGCGGCGCGCACGACACACTGGACCCGTAGGAGGTCGAGGTGCCGTATTCAAGCCTGCAGTCGGCGACTGACCCACCGTTGGGGTTGACTGTCGCGTTCAACGATGCCGCCGTCTGCGTGATCGACGACGCTTTTTCCGTCACGACCGCTGGCGGGTTCGGCAGCGTGTCGAATGTCTGGTCGCTGCCCGAGCTCGCGCCGCCGGCGTTTTCGGCTACGACTCGGAAGTGGTAGGTCGTGTTCGCGCTCAGGCCGATCACCGCCGCGGACACCGCCACGGCACTGGTAGCGGACCCCGGAAGCGAGGAGCAGGACGCTGCGTGCCCGTAGGCGCTTGTGGTGCCGTATTCGAGCCTGCACTCGCCGACGCCGACTACGCCGCCGTTGGGGTTGACCGTCGCGTTCAACGTCGCCGAGGTCTGGGTTAGCGAGGACGCCGCCCCCGTCACGACCGTCGGGGCGTCCGGCAGCGTTTCGAACGTCTGGTCAGCACCCGTGCTCGTCCCGCCGGCGTTCGTCGCGACTATTCGGAAGTGGTAGGTCGTGTTCGCGCTGAGGTTTTGTAGCGACGCGGACACCGCCACCGAGCCGCTCCCTGAGCCCGGCGACGAAGAGCACGGAACGCTTTCGCCATACGCCTGCGAGGTGCCATAGTCGAGCTCACAGCTCGTGACTTCGCCTCCATTTGGGTTGACGGTGGCATTCAACGTCGCCGTCGTCTGTCTGATCGACGACGCCGCTTTCGTAACGACCGTCGGCGAGTCCGGCAGCGTCTTGAGGGTCTGGTCGCTCCCGGAGCTCGCCCCGCCGGCGTTTTCGGTGATGACCCTGAAGTGATAGGTGGTGTTCGCGCTCAGCCCGGTCACCGCCGCTGACACCGCCACGGCGCTGGTGCCGAACCCCGGAAGCGGTGAGCACGGAGCACTTTTTCCATACGCTCCCGAGGTGCCGTAGTCGAACTCACAGCTCGTCACTTCCCCTCCGTTGGGGTTGACCGTCGCGTTCAACGTCGCCGAGGTCTGAGTTAGCGAGGACGCCGCCCCCGTCACAACCGTCGGGGCGTCCGGCAGCGTTTCGAACGTCTGGTCGCCGCCCGTGCTCGTCCCGCCGGCGTTCGTCGCGACTATCCGGAAGTGGTAGGTCGTGTTCGCGCCCAGACCAGTCACAGACGCAGACACGCCCGCCGGACTGGCGCCGGACCCAGGCAGCGAGAAGCAGGGCATTTCGTGCCCGTAGCCGATCGTGGTGCCGTAGTCGAAGTGGCACGTGGTCACCGTGCCACCGTTCGGATTGACCGTCGCGTTCAGCGTCGCCGAGGTCTGGCTGACCGATGACGCCACTTTGGTCATGACCGTCGGGGCATCCGGCAGCGTTTCGAACGTCTGGTCGGCACCCGTGCTCGTGCCGCCTGCGTTCGTCGCGACGATCCGAAAATGATAGGTCGTGTCAGCGCTCAGACCCACTGGCGCCGCCGACACCGCCGCCGGGCTGCTCCCAGACCCCGGCAACGACGAGCACGGGATGCTTTTCCCATAGGCTTCCGACGTGCCGTAGTCGAATTCACAGCTCGTGACTTCGCCCCCATTGGGATTCACCGTGGCGTTCAGCGTCGCCGTTGTCTGGGCGAGCGCGGAGGCTGCTTCCGTCACGATCGTCGGGGCGTTTGGCAGCGTTTTGAACGTCTCGCCGGTGAGAATGTCGGTGCTCGTGCCGCCCAGGTTGGTCGCGACGATCCGGAATTGGTAGGTCGTGTTCGCGCTCAGGTTTTCCAGCGCCGCGGACACCGCCACCGGTTCGGTGCCCGAGCCCGGCAGCGTGGAGCACGGCACGCTGGTTTCGTAGGGTTCCGCCGTCCCGTATTCAAACTTGCAGCTGCTCACCTCACCGCCGTTGGGGTCGACGGTCGCGTTCAGCGTCGCCGTAGTCTGCGCGATCGAGGACGCCGCTTTGGTCACCACCGTCGGCGCCGGCACATAGCTGAACTTGTCGGGCGTACTGGTGGCGCTGGTGCCCCCGGAGGTGGTCACGCTCACATCAACTGTGCCCGCACCCGCTGGGGCGATCGCCGCGATCGAGGTCGGCGAGATCACTTCGAAGCTCGTCGCGCCGGTCGACCCGAACTCGACCCCTGCTGCTTCGTTGAAGTTGGTTCCGGTGATGGTCACGGAGGTCCCACCAGCTTCCGGGCCCTCGTTGGGGGTCACATTGCTGACGGTCGGAGGATTCACGAACGCCCATGCCGCCCCAGTGTTGGTGTTATCGGCGGGGCCGCCGACGAGCGCTGTGTTGCCGTCGGAGGCCAGCGCGACGCTTCCCCCGAACTGGCCTTCGCCCGTCTCTTCGCTGCCCGTGAGCTTTTCGCCCTGCAGGGTCCAGGCTCCCGCTTGCGAGCGCGTGAACAGCCATGCCGCCCCAGCGTTGGTGTTGTCCGCGGAGCCGCCAACCAGCGCTATCTCGCCATCGGCGGACAGCGCGATGCTCGAGCCGAACGAGCCTTCGCCCGTCTCTGCGCTGCCCGTGAGCTTTTCGCCCTGTTGGCTCCAGGCTCCTGCTTCCGAGCGCGTGTACACCCACGCCGCCCCAACATTGGTGCTGTCCGCGGGGCCGCCGACCAGCGCCGTGTTGCCTTCCGCGGATAGCCCCACGCTCCGGCCCAATTCGCCCGCGCCGCTCTCCCCAGCGCCCGTGAGCTTTTCGCCTTGCTGACTCCAAGCGCCTTCCGAGGAGGACGTAAACACCCACGCCGCACCGGCCTTGCTGCTGTCGCCGGGAGCACCGATCAGAGCAGTGGTGCCCACTTTGGACAGCGCCACGCTCCGGCCGAATTCGCCCGTGCCGCTCTCGCTGGTGCCCGTCAGCTTCGTTCCCTGCTGGGTCCAGGTTTCGCCCGAGAGCGTAAACACCCACGCCGCCCCCACGTTGCCCGTGTCGCCGGGGCCGCCGATCAGTGCGGCGTCGCCTTTGGAGCTGAGCGCCACGCTGCGGCCGAACTGGCCTGCGCCTTCCTCTCCGCTGGCCATGAGCTTTCCACCCTGCTGGGTCCAGGCGCCACTTTCCGAGCGCGTGAACACCCACACCGCGCCGACGCCTCCGTTATCGCCGGGGGCACCGATGACCGCGGTGCTCCCTTCAGCGGATAGCGCGACGCTGGAGCCGAATCCGCCGCTGCCGACCTCTTCGCCGGCCTTCGGCGTGAGTTCGGCCTGCTGGGTCCAGGTCGAGCCTGTCCGCGTAAGCACCCTTACCGCGCCGGCTTCGCCGGCCGCGGTGGGAGCGCCGACCAGCGCGGTATTCCCACCGGCTGAGAGGGCAACGCTCTGACCGAAGTGGCTTTCGCCGCTTTCACCGGCGAGGAGTCCATCTGGGACCAGCGTGGCGTGCGCGTTGCCGACGAGCGCCAGCCCGAACAGCACCGTCAGCACCGCGGCCGCCGCGACCGAGCGCCACGGCACCGCGGCTGCACGAGAGGACGCCATCCGATCAATCAACGCGCGTTCCGTCGCAAATTTGCTGAGTGATCGGCCCATGGCATTCCGATGCACAAGGCCCGAGGGCCCGCACCAGGCGGGCCCTCGGTGTCATTCCCTTGCTCTCTAGCCTACTTTTTCTTCTTTGCCGAATACGCCCGCTTGGCTTTCGCCTCGCACGCGGCGCGCTTGCTCTTCGGCAGCTTCGTGCATGCCTTCAGGGCTTTCGCGAGCTTCTGTGCTGCCGTCAGCGGCTTGACGTTGCTGCTCACGCCCAAGACACCTCCTAGTGGCGTGTACAGCGGCGCGGCCCCGCTTGTCGTGGTCGTGGTCGTCGTGACCGCGGCCGTGGTGACGGCTGCCTTCTTCAGCGCTGCTTCTACTTCTTTTTCACGCTGTTCGTTAGCCGTTTTTTCTGCTGCTTCGTTCGCGGCCTTTTCAGCAGCGGCTTTTGTAGCGGCTTCTGCTTCTGTGAGCTTCTTTTCCGCTACTTCTTTTGCACGCTGTTCGCTAGCCGCTTTTTCTTCTGCTGCGTGTTTTGCCTTTTCTGCAGCCGCTTCTTTTTCGGCTTTTTCCTTCGCTTTTTCTTTAGCTGCTTTTTCGGCCGCTTCTTTTTCGGCTTTTTCTTCCGCCGGCGTCTCGAAGTTCACTTCGTGATCGCGGATGATGTTCTCTTCTACGTACTGGACGTTGAGGTCGACCTTCTTGAGCGTGCTGTTCGTCACCTCGATCGCCGCGAGACCTTTTCCATTCGTCTTCTCGCAGATGTCGTTGGTGCCGGCAGTGCTCACGACGGTCGATGGGCCGACTTCTACATTGCCCGCGCCGAACCCGAGCACGCCTTTTTCGTCGTCGACGGTGCTGACCGCGAAGTGCGACACGGTCCCGCCATTCGGAGTGACGAAGCACACCGTCTCATCGGCGAACGGCTTGCCGTCGATGTCCTGAGCCTTGGCGACAATGATCTTGACTGTGTTTTCATTGCTGCCCGGACCCTTGGAGAACTGGAACCATTCCTTTTCCCAGTCGGACGTGACCGTCTTGGTCAGGGTGTTTTCTGAGACCTGGGCCGGGTAATCGACGGGCTCGTACGGATACACAGCCCTGGCCGAGATCACCGAGTTGCCGATTTCCTGACCCTTCAGGAGCTTCAGGTCGCAGCCGCCATCACCGTTCTTGATGATCTCGCCCGCTTTTTCTTCTTCGCCTTCCTTCAACTCAGGCAGGTTTTCGAGGAAGAACCCGTCGCCCGGTGTGTACGTGACATATGCCTCGCCACGCTCGTCCGTGTAGAACGTCTCCGTCAACGGACCACTCGGGGTTTCGTATTCGCTCGGCTGCGCGTCTTCACGCCGCAGACATCCTGTCGAGTGCGCGGAGCGCTCGTTGGCGTTCTTGACCGAAGTCCAGAACGTGTACGGTGCTGGGTGGTTGTTCAGGAACCCGGGGAAGTCTCCACCGGGGCTCGGTCCCGTCACGCCCGATGACTGCGGCAGGCCGCGGTCGGTCGCTGGGATATACGCACCGTAGTAGGGGTTGTACAGGTTGCCCGCTTCTTCGGAGTCACCGTTGAAGTTGTGACTGTAGATCAGGGCCTTGCTTGCACCCGAGATCTGACCCACGCCACCGAGACCGCCTGATTCATTCCCCTTGATCGACACGTCGATCCGCATCGCGGGCATCGGCGCGTCGTCGGCGTTGAGTGTTCCATCGCTGACCAACGTCTGGTCTGCCGACTGCGGGTCATACGGCCCGACGGTCGCGGTTTCGCCCGAGGTGAAGCCGCCGCTCAATGCGCTGCTGGAGAACGCAGCGAACAGCGCGGAGGACGAGCTGGCGTTGGACCCATCTCCAAGGCTCGGCGTGCCGTGGATGTCCCAGAGCCCCGGGTTGGTGCCCGGCGGTTCTGTTTCTTCCGAAGAGCTCGCCAGCGCCTTTGCCAGCGTTTCCCAGCTTTCCGGCAGGGTGTACTTTTCTTCTTCCAGGATGTTGTGCAGCGGGGCTTCCTTCACGACAGGGAAGCTCCCCGTCACTTTGATCTGCACCAGGCCTTTGTCCGTTTCTTCCCCAGAGAACGGCGAGGGGATGAACTGGCCGTTGCCTTCCTTGTCACCCAGGAAGTTGGACAGATTGCCCTGCCCTGTGCCGCTCAGCTGGTTCTGGAAGGTTTCGGTCCCTGACGCGGTCGTTGCGGCCTCGTGCAGCACCGGCTTGTTGGCCGTCAGCCAGATCACCAGGAACTGATGCGAGAACACGATTTCGCCGGTTTCGTCGTTCTTCACGACCGCGCGGATGCGGGTCAAACCCGGGTTGAGCGACTTGTAGTCGGTCGCGATGCAGAACTTGCCTTCCGAGGATTCGAAGAACGAGGACGGCCCTGGGTCGAACGCCTGCCCGATTTCGCTGCCGGCGCTCCCGTCGGGTGTCGGCGGCTGGAACTGATAGCCCGACCAATCCTCGACCTCGAAGTGGTCGTTGAAGAAGGAGCCGAGGATGGATTGCGGTTGAGCGTCATGCTTGATGCTCTCCCGCTTCACGTCTTCCGTGAAGCCTTGTTCGCATGCCACCAGACGCACATGCTCCCCGACCCACGCGACGTAGGGGACGTTCGTGCCCTGGGCGCCGTACAGGCTTTCAGGGTTTGGAGCGGCGACGGCGCCTGCCGTGAGCGAAGCCAAGGCCAGCACCGCCGCTCCAGTCGCGGAGGCGAGCCCCGCGAGCAATTTCCGTTTATCTATTGGTCGCATTCTGAGCGGCCTCCTCCTTGATGAGTGGACTTATGTGCCACGGTTCTTGTGCCAAGTTGCTTAGGCACGGTTAGTTCAGACGTTTGGAACGCATGAGGCGCGGTACATTACGTCCAGCCACGACCCGCCACAATAGTCACCAAGGGTAGTCTTGCCCTCCTGCTAGCGGGTAGGCTGCGACCTACCCCTGAGCGCTGTCGAGAACCTCTACCTGAGGCTAAAGCGCGGCTCGACGCTTATGGTCCCGGGCTCATCGCCCGGCTCGCCTGGACGCGGTTGTGAACGCCGAGGCTGCCGTAGATCCCCCGTAGGTGGAACTTGACCGTGTTGATGGAGATCACGAGGCGCTCGGCGATCTCCTTGTTACTGAGCCCCGCGGCTGCCAGCTCGAGGACCTCGCGCTCCCGCGTGCTCAGTACACGCACGACAGCCTCACGTTCGAGCGAAGCCTTGTGCCAACCGGACGGCATGACCGCCCGGCCCTCGAGCACATGACGGAGAGCGAGGATCATCTCCGCCGGAGCATCGGCCTTCAACACCACGCCATCCACGTGCTCCTCAATCGCACACCCGACCAACGCAGGGGACACGACCTCGCAGAGCAGCAGGATTTTCAGATCTGGATAGGCCTGCCTGAGCGCCGACACGGCGGGCGGACCGGCTCCCGGATCCTCGGCGTCGACGACCGCAACATGCGGCGGCTGAGCACCATCCCGCAACGCTGCCTCGAGGGTGCTGAAATCCCGATAGGAGCCAAGCACACGGCTGCCGCTCTCTGTGAGCAACCACGTGAGGGCGTCGGTGACGAACGCCCCCGCCCCGCCGACGATCGCGATGCCGGCCTCAGCCGCCGCCACGGGTCATCTGCGCGTACTGGTTGGCCGCCTCAACTCGATTGCGCACGCCGAGCCGTGAGTAGAGCGCTCGGATGTGAAACTTGACGGTGTTGGGACTCAACTCGAGCTCGGCGGCGATCTCCTCGTTTCCCCTACCTTGCGCGACCAGCGCGAGAATCTGACGCTGGCGCGGACTCAGACCCAGGGGCTTGTACCCGGCACCCGCAAGGACCCGCTGCCAGCCAGCGGGCATAACCGTCCGCCCTGTCGCGATGTAGGCGATGGCGTCCCGTGTCTGCTTGGTGGTGTAGCTCTTGAGGATGACCCCGCGTACGCCGTGCTCGATCGCACAGCGAATCAAGTCCTCGCGAATCTCCGAACAGAGCAGTCCGATGCTGCTCTCGGCATACGGTGAGCACAGCTCGCCGATGGCGCTTTGCCATCTGGCTTGATCGCTCTCCTCACAGTCGAGCAACAGCACCGTCGGCGGGATCTCCAAGTGCGCCGCCCGGTAATCGGCGACGGACTCGAAGGTCGTGAGCACCCGTAGGCCGTCTTCGCGGGCCAGGAGGTTCGCGGTTGCCTCGCGCAGCAGGCGCTGTCCTCCGATCAGCGTGAGCGTCACCTCGCCGCTAGGGCGAGCAAGGAGTGATCTAAGGCCGGGCGGGCAACTTTGCGCCCACCCGCTCGCTGCTCTCGCCTGGCTCGCGGCGTGTCGCGGCGGTGTCGAGAAACCGAGTGCTCGCCTCCGATCGACCGGTCGCACGTTACTCGCCACCCTCGTCACTTTCGGTCCCCCCTTCGTGCGCGCCACGCTGGATCAACGACAATCAGGCTGGTCGTTCCGCAAACAGCACAATCGCAATCGTCGGAACTGTAGAGGGTTTTGGACTTTTGCGCAATGTCGCGCGCACATTGCGCAGTTGCCCGCGCGTGGCTGTGCCCGATATCCCTAACCGGACCCCCTCAGGTTGCCGTTCTCAACAATTGACAGAGACGCTAGTTGTCGCAGCCGAGGCGGTCCCACATGTACAGCTGTATGCACTCGTTGGCGAGCTCGATCGCCCGCTCGGTGGACAGGCGCGGGAGCACCGTGTCCAGCGCCTGGTCCTCGGCGACGCCTGCCTGAAAGGCCTCCTCGCCACGAAAGCCCGCGGCGATCTTCAGCGCCTCACGACGGTTCTCGCCGAGGCTCGGGAATACGCCGACGAGGAACTCGGTGTTGGGGATCGGCTGACCGACCTCCAGCGAGGCGTGCCATGCGGCCAACAGATGCAGGTCGTCCTCGTCGAGGTCGGCGATCGCCTTCGCATAGTGCACCGACAGTTCCTGGTCTGGGATGTCATCGACCCAAGCGCGGACGACCTCGCCCACGAGCTGGCGGCGCGCCTCACGACCGACGGACTCGGCGATCACGCGAATGGCGTCCTGCGGCTCGATGAAACAGAGTGGCATCGGAGACTCCCGGGGTTTCGGAACAACTGTGTGGCACGCACTGTAGGCGCCCGTGTGGACGGCATTGCCCGCCCGCCCCGCGGGACGGCGACAGCCCATGGTCCGGCGCCGCGTACTCGGCGCACGCCCCCCGCGCCGAGGGCGCACGGAACCGCGCGCTCAGAGCCCCAGGGCGTCGCCGGCGCGCTCGAATGCGCCGTCGTCGAGGGTCTCGCGTGGGACGCCCATCGTCGCGGGCTGTGGCGCGTGCCAGTTGGCGAGCGCGAGGTCGAGCGTCTCGATCGGCACCGAGATCGCCTGCGCGAGCGCCATCGCGCGGCGCTCCAGCAGCAGCGGGTCGCCGATGCCGAACACGCGCTTGGCGGCCAGCGTGGTGAGGTCCTCCGAGGATAGTCCGCGCGCGCCCGCCAGGTGCAGCGAGTCGGGAGCCAGTTCGTACAGGCCGAGGCGTCCGAGCGTCACCAGCAGCTCATAGCGCCCCATGCGAGCGAAGCCCGGCAGCGCCAGTCGCTCGAACACGCGCTCGAAGCGCCGCTCGGGGCTCCACGCAGGATCACCGGTGAACGCCTCCACCTGGGTGCCCTCGACGGGCGCCGCCTGCGCCGAGACGCTCGCGCGCCCGCCGCGCGCCACCCACTGGCGATACGCGAGCAGCGTGTCGTTCCCGCGCGCGCGGTCGTGCGAGGTGCGCGGCCCCAGCGGGACCCGGTCGAGATCCGGCAGCTCGCCCGGAGGGCTCGCCAGCGCAAGCCGGATGCCCGCGAACGGATCCCCGTCCTCGAGCGGGCCGAGATATGCGAGCAGGAAGCACATCCAGGTCGCGCGCTCGATATCCACGCCCGCGAGCGCGCGCGCCTCGCCGTAGAGCCCCGGCGGCTGGACGGCCAGCGCGAGCAGCCGACCGGCGGAGAAGGCGATCTCGTGCACGAGCCGCAGCGCGTCAGCTGAGGCCCGAAGGCCAGGCACCAGCTCCGAGCGGTAGCCGTCGTCCTCGGCGCGACCCTCGCGGTGGATGCGCACGCCCTCGCCACGGGTACGCCGGCGCCGAGCACCCTCGCCACTGGTCCGCTCGCGCGTGGACGCCTTTGGGCGCGAAGACGCGCCCGTGCTCGGCGCGCGTCCGGGCAGCGTCTGGCTACAGATCGGGCAGCGCTCTATGAAGCGGTTGTGGCGGCAGAAGGTCGGCATGACGCCGGTGGGATATACCCGTTTGCGCGCGCCCGTGCGCCGCCGGTGCGGCGCTCCTTCGCCAGGGCGTGCAAGTAATCGTCGTAGTCGACCTGGATCGTGTGGCGCTTGGAGGCGACGTAACGTCTGCGCATGGCCGTCTGTTCGGCGTCGATGTCCGCGCGCACGTCGGCCGGCGTCGGCAGCGCGTAGTCGCCCACCAGGTGGTCGCCGACCCACTCTCCCTGCGCCTCCGCGAGCGGCATGATCGCTCCGAGCGGCTGCAGCAGGCCGATGAAGAACACGTTCGGGATGTCGGGGTGGAAGACCCGCCGGTAGAGGTCGATGCGATTCTCCGGAGCGCAGATGAAGTCCTCGTCGAAGAACGGGAACGTGATCTTGTAGCCCGTGCAGTACACGACCACGTCCGCGTCCACGGCGCTCCCGTCGGCGAAGCGCACCCGCGCGCCGTCGAAGGAGTCGATGTTCGGCTTCGGCGTGATCGTGCCGTGCTGGATGCGGTCGAGGATGCGCCCGGAGACCGTCGGATGCGCCTCGCCGAAGCGGTGATTGGGCTTGGGCAGCCCATAGCGCTCAGGCGGCCCGGCGTAGCTGCGGATCAGCTGCTGAGTCATCAGCTGGCGGATCTTGAAGGGGATGCGCGGGTCGTTGCGCATCTGGTCGACGGGTTTGCCGAACACGTACTTGGGGATGATCCACACGCCCTGACGCGCCGCGAGATACGTGCGCTCGGCGACGTAGGAGGACTCGACCGCGATGTCCATCGCCGAGTTGCCCATCCCCAGGATCACCACCCGCAAGCCCTCGAAGATCGAGTTGTCCACGTATGAGTGCGCATGGAGCTGGCGACCGGTGAACGAATCCGCGCCTCCGAACGCCGGTTCGGGCCAGCGGGGGTTCCAGTGGTGGCCGTTGGCGACGATCAGCGCGTCGTAGCGGCGGGTCTCGCCAGTATCAAGCTCGACCGTCCACACCCCATCGGTGTCGCGCGATGCGCGCTGCACGCCCGTCTCGAACGTGATGCGCTCGCGCAGGCCGAAGTGATCTACATAAGCATCGAAGTACGCCGCGATCTGCGTGTGGTGCGGGAAGTCCGGATAGGACTCGGGCATCGGGAAGTCCGAGTACTCCATGCGCGGACGCGAGGTGTTGATGAACAGGTCGCGGTAGGCCGCGGACATGCCGTTGCTGTTCTCGAACACCCAGTTGCCGCCCACGCGGTCGGACTTCTCGAAGCAGTCGAACGGGACGCCGCGCTCGTGCAGCGCCTTGACCGTGGCGATCCCCGACGAGCCCGCGCCAATCAGACAGACGCTCGGGAGCTCCACGCGCTCGCCTACGCTTCCGGTGCGGCGACGCCGGGGTGGACGTGCCGGGGCGGGCCCTGCGGGCCTTCGTCCGCGTCGGCGTGACCCGCGAGGCCGTCGTCTTTGGCGGTGAACGTCGCCGAAGCGTCGGCTTGGTGACGTTGCGTGGCGAGATAGCGGTCGACCATGCGCGCGCACTGGCGACCCTCGTTGATCGCCCACACGATCAGCGACTGGCCGCGGCGCGCGTCGCCTGCGGCGAACACGCCGTCGACGGACGTCGTGTAGGGCTTCACCGAGCGGACGTTCCCGCGGGCGTCCTTCTCCACGCCGAGCTGGTCGAGCAGCTCCTGCTCTGGGTGCAAGAAGCCCATCGCCAGCAGCACCAGCTGCGCCGGCAGCTCGCGCTCGGTGTCGGGGATCGCTTCGAACGGCGGCTGCCGCGCGGCCTGCGCGATGCGCAGGCCCGCGAGCGCACCGCCGTCGTCGGCGACGAACGCGGTGGTAGTGACCGAATAGTCCTGCTCGCCCGCGCCCAGCTCCAGCGCCTCTTGCATCGCATAGCTGAGGCGGTACTTCAGCGGCCACTCCGGCCACGGCGTGCGATCGTCGGGCCGGTGCGCCGGGGGCTCGGAGAGCAGCTCGAGTTGCACGACCGAGCGCGCGCCCTCGCGCACCGAGTTGCCCACGCAATCCGCGCCTGTGTCGCCGCCGCCAATCACCACCACGTCCTTGCCCGCCGCGGTGATCTCGCGATCGAGCGCAGGCTGTGCGACGGTTGGCGCCGGAGGGGTGGGTGGGGATTCAGTCTGTCGCGCCACCCAGCGGTTGCGCTGGTACAGGTAGTCCATCGCAAAGTGCACGCCGTCGAGCTCTCGGCCGGGGACGGGCAGGTCGCGCGGCACGCGCGAGCCGGTCGCTAGCACCACGGCGTCAAAGCCGTCTCGCAGCTCCTGTACGTCCACGTCGCTGCCCACCTCCACGCCGCAGCGAATCTCCACGCCCTCGGCGATCAGCTGCTCGACGCGTCTCTGCACGATCGTCTTTTCGATCTTGAAGTCGGGCACGCCGAAGCGCACCAGCCCGCCGATCGCCTCGTCGCGCTCGAACAGCGTCACACGATGGCCCGCGCGGCGCAGCTGCTGCGCCGCGGCCATGCCCGCCGGTCCCGAGCCCACGACCGCCACCGCCTGGCCGGTTTCGCGGTCGCGCCGCGGCGGCTGCGGAGTGATCCAGCCTTCCTCCCAAGCGCGGTTGACGATCGCGTTCTCGATCTGTTTGATCGTCACCGCGTCGCCCTCGCGGATCTCGAGCACACACGCGGCCTCGCACGGCGCCGGGCACAGCCGCCCGGTGAACTCGGGGAAGTTGTTGGTGGCGTGCAGTTGCACGATCGCGTCGGCGAAGCGGTCGTGGTAGACGAGGTCATTCCAGTCGGGGATCAGGTTCCCCAGCGGACAGCCGTTATGGCAGAACGGCACGCCGCAGTCCATGCAGCGTGCGCCCTGCTCGCGAAGCTCCGCCACCGGACGGGTCAGCAGGAACTCGCTGTAGTCGTGCACGCGCTCGACGGGATCCCGCTGCGGGATGCCGTGTCGCTCGATCTGCAGGAAGCCGCCGAGCTTGCCCATCAGGCGCCAGTCTCCCCGACCGGGTCAAGCGGACGCTCGGGCGCCGGACGGCCATTGCTGGAGGCGCGCGCGGCGAGCGTCTCCTGCTCGGCCAGCTCGCGCAGCACGCGCTTGTAGTCGTGCGGCATCACCTTCACGAACGCGCCGCGCCCGAGCAGCAGCTCCCACTCCTGCAGAACCCGCGCCGCCACCGGCGACTCGGTGCGGCGCTGGTGCTCTTCGACCATCGCGCGCAGCTCGATCGCGTCGGCCTCTGACGGCTGTTCAAAGCCGACCATCCCCATGTTGCAGCGTTCCGCGAACGTGCCGTCCTCGTCGAGCACGTAAGCCAGGCCACCGCTCATGCCGGCCGCGAAGTTGCGCCCCGTCAGCCCGAGCACCACTACGCGCCCGCCGGTCATGTACTCGCAGCCATGATCGCCGATGCCCTCGACGACCGTCCACGCGCCCGAGTTGCGCACCGCGAAACGCTCGCCCGCGAGGCCACGGAAGAATGCCCGCCCGGCGGTCGCTCCGTAAAGCACGGTGTTGCCCACGATCACGTTCTGCTCGGCCTTGAAGTGCTCGCCCATGCCCTCGCGCGGGCGGATCGCGAACACGCCGCCTGAGAGCCCCTTGCCTGCATAGTCCTGCGCGTCGCCGCGCAGTGTGAACGTCACGCCGGGCGCCAGCCAGCCACCGAAGCTCTGCCCCGCCGAGCCCTCGAAGTCGACCACGATCGAGTCCTCCGGCAGACCGTCCGCGCCGTGGCGCTGAGCGATGTGGCTGGAGAGGATGCCTCCGACGCATCGGTTGCGGTTGCGGATCGGGACGCTGAGACGCACCGGCTCGCGCCGCTCCAGCGCGGGCTGCGCGCGCTCCACGAGCTCCCAGTCGAGCGCATCCTCGAGCACCGCCGGCGGCGGTTCGACGCGCCGGCGGGGCGCGTCCTCGGACAGCTCGATGTGGGTCAGGAGGTGGGTCAGGTCGACACCGCGCGCCTTCCAGTGCTCGATCGCGCTGCTTGCGCCGAGCAGGTCTACGCGGCCGGTCGCCTCGTCGAGCGAGCGCAGGCCGAGCGAGGCGAGGATCTCGCGCACCTCCTCGGCGACGAAGAAGAAGAAGTTGACGACGTGCTCGGGCGTGCCCTTGAAGCGCTTGCGCAGCTCCGGGTCCTGCGTGGCGATGCCCACGGGGCACGTGTTCAGGTGGCAGGCGCGCATCATGATGCAGCCGGTCGCGATCAGCGGCGCCGTGGAGAAGCCCATCTCGTCGGCGCCCAGCATCGCCGCGATCACCACGTCGCGGCCGGTCTTCAGCTGGCCGTCGGTCTGCACGACGATGCGCGAGCGCAGGTTGTTGAGCAGCAGCGTCTGCTGGGTCTCGGCGAGCCCGATCTCCCACGGTATGCCCGCCGCCTGGATCGAGGACAGCGGCGAGGCACCCGTGCCGCCGTCGTGGCCGGCGATCAGCACGCGGTCGGCGTTTGCCTTCGAGACACCCGCCGCGACCGTGCCGACACCAACCTCGGACACGAGCTTGACCGACACCTGTGCGCTGGGGTTGGAGCAGCGCAGGTCGTAGATCAGCTGCTTGAGGTCCTCGATCGAGTAGATGTCGTGGTGCGGAGGCGGCGAGATCAGCCCGACTCCGGGGGTGGTATGGCGGATCGAGCCGATATAGGCGTCGACCTTGTGTCCGGGCAGCTGGCCGCCCTCGCCGGGCTTGGCGCCCTGCGCCATCTTGATCTGCAGCTCGTCCGCGTTGACGAGGTAGTGGATCGTCACGCCGAAGCGCCCGGATGCGACCTGCTTGATCGCCGAGCGACGGCGGTCGCCGTTCGAGTCAGGGGTGAAGCGCGAGGGGTCCTCCCCACCCTCACCCGTGTTCGAGCGTCCGCCCAGCCGGTTCATGGCGATCGCGAGCGTCTCGTGCGCCTCGCGCGAGATCGAGCCGAGGCTCATCGCACCGGTGCAGAAGCGCTTGACGATCTCGCTCGCCGGCTCGACCTGCTCGAGCGCGATCGCGTGCGTGCCCGCGTCGGGCGTGCCCTCGCCGCCGATCTTCAACAGGCCCCGCAGCGTGGCCTTGCGCGCGGCGTCCTCGTTGACCATGCGCGCGTACTCGCGATACTGCTCGAACGCGGGACTCTCGCGCACGGCGGCATGCGCATCGCGGTCGCCCTTCAGCGCGGCGCCCACGTCGCCATTGAGGGACCGGGAGACACTCGCTGCAGCGTCCCCGGACCCTCCAGCGCGCACCGCGTGCTGGATCAGCGCGATCGTCTCGGGGTTCCACATGTGGTGCTCGCCGTCACGCCGCCACGCGTACACGCCGCCCACGGGCAGCAGCGGGTCGCGTGTCCCCCCGCCGACCGGGTACGCGCGCGCATGGCGCTCGAGCGCCTCCACCGCGAGCACGTCGACGCCCACGCCGCCGATGCGCGATGCCGTGTAGGTGAAGTGCTTGTCGATCAGCGCCTTCTCCAGGCCCACCGCCTCGAAGATCTGCGCGCCGCGGTAGGACTGGATCGTCGAGATGCCCATCTTGGAGATCGTCTTCAGCAGTCCTTTGCCGATCGCCTTGACGACGTTCTGGGCCGCCTCCTCGGCGCCGAGCGCGACGGCCTGCGTGGATGGGCCTCCATTTTCGCCCGCGCGGGCGATGCGCCCTTCGACGACCAGCTCGTCGAGCGTCTCCAGCAGCAGGTACGGGTTGATCGCGCTGACGCCGTAGCCGATCAACGTCGCGAAGTGGTGCACCTCACGCGGCTCGCCCGACTCGAGGATGATGCCCACGCGCAGGCGCGTCCCCTCGAGCACCAGGTGGTGGTGGACGGCCGCCGCCGCGAGCAGCGACGGGATCGGGGCGCGGCGCGGACCGAGCTGGCGGTCGGACAGGATGATGATGTTGACGCGTTCGGCGATCGCCTCGCGCGCCTGGCGGCAGATGCGCTCGATCGCCTCGCTCATCCCAGCCGCCCCCTCCGCGACCGGCCAGGTGATGTCGATCGTGCGCGCCGCGTACACCTCGTGATCGACGTGGCGCAGCGTCTCGAGCTCGCGGTTGAGCAGGATCGGCTGGTCGAGCAGCAGCTTGTGCGCGTGCTCGGGGGTCTCTTCGAACAGGTTGCGCTCGTTGCCCAGGCTCGTCGCCAGGCTCATCACGATTTCCTCGCGGAGCGGGTCGATCGGCGGGTTGGTCACCTGCGCGAACAGCTGCTTGAAGTAGGAGAACAGCGGCGGTGCCTGGTCGGAGAGGACCGCCAGCGAGATGTCGTTGCCCATCGAGCCGACAGGCTCGGCGCCGTCGACGGCCATCGGCGTCAGCAGCACCCGCAGGTCCTCCTGGGAGAAGCCGAACGCGCGCTGGCGCAGGTGCAACGGCTGGTCTGAGAGCGTCACCTGCTCGGAGGCGGGCAGCTCGCCGAACGGCACCGCGTTACGCGCATACCACTCGCCGTAGGGATGCCGCGTGGAGACCTCGCGCTTGACCTCCTCGTCCTCGACGATCCGGCCCCGCTCGAGGTCGACCAGGAATAGCTTGCCCGGCTGCAGGCGCCCGAGCCGGCGCACCTGCTCCGGCGGGATGTCCAGCAGCCCCGACTCCGAGCCGAGCACCACGTAGCCGTCGGTGGTCTCCACCCAGCGTCCGGGGCGCAGACCGTTGCGGTCGAGCGTCGCGCCCACGACGCGCCCGTCGGTGAATGCCACCGATGCCGGCCCGTCCCACGGCTCCATAACGCAGGAGTGGAAGGCGTAGAAGCCCTTCAGGTAGTCGGGCAGGTCGTCGCGGTCGCGGTAGGCCTCGGGGATCATCATCATCGCCGCGTGTGGCAGCGAGCGCCCGGCGAGCATCAGCAGCTCGAGCACGTTGTCGAACGTCGCCGAGTCGGAGTTGCCGGCGGTGACGACCGGCAGGATCTTCTCGAGGTCCTCGCCGAACAGCTCGCTGTGCAGCTCCGACTCGCGCGCGCGCATCCAGTTGACGTTGCCCATCACCGTGTTGATCTCGCCGTTGTGGCAGATCACGCGGTAGGGGTGCGCCAGCGCCCAGCTCGGGAACGTGTTCGTCGAGAAGCGCGAGTGCACCAGCGCGAGCGCGCTCTTGGTCCGCTCGTCGCTCAGATCCGAGTAGAACTTGCCCAACTGATAGCTGATCAGCATGCCCTTGTAGTTGATCGTCCGCGACGAGCTCGAGCTGACGTACAGACCGGGGTCCTCGGCCGTCAGGTCGCTGATGCGACGGATCACGTACAGCTTGCGCTCGAACGCGTCCTGGTCTCCCCGCTGAGCCGCGCCGGCCCCGACGAACAGCTGGCGAATCATCGGAGCGCAGGCCGCCGCGACCTCCCCCATGTGCTGCTCGTCGACCGGCACGTCGCGCCAGCCGAGCAGCTCCTGGCCCTCGTCGCGCACGATCCGCTCCAACAGCTCCTCCAGGCGCTGCCGCGGCGCCTCGTCGGTGGGCAGGAAGCACATCAGCACGCCGTATGAGCCGAGTGGCGGCAGCTCGAAGTCGACCACCGCGCGCAACAGCTCGTCGGGCATCTGCATCAGGATCCCTGCGCCGTCACCCGTGCACGGGTCCGCGCCGGTGGCGCCGCGATGCTCGAGGTTCTCCAGCGCCGTGATCGCCCGCGTGACCACGTCGTGCGTGGGCACGTTGTCCAGGCGCGCGACCATCCCCACGCCACACGCATCGTGCTCGAAGCGAGGGTCGTAGAGTCCGACGGCCTTTGGCGGCTGCGTGTTGTGCGAGTTCATGCAAGTGCTCCCTTGGGGCGGTGCGTCCCGGCAGGTAGGAGGGCAGTCCACTTTGCGGGCATACCCACCGTCGCGCAGGCAGGCGGGCACCTGAGGCGGAGCCCAAAATCGTATCAGCGCTCGGGCGATGTAAAGCGTTCGCGTTCGCAATTCTTCGACCGCAAGAATTGAGCCAAGAGCCCCGTTCAGCGGCGTTGGGGGCGCGCGCCGCATACCTGCGGATCGGACTACGGGCGTGCGTTGCCTGCCTGCGGATCGGACTCCGGGCGCTCGCGCAGGGTCTCGCTCTCGCCCCACGAGCACAATCCCCCACGCCCCGGGCACGTCAGGCACAGGCCCCGGTGCGGCCACTGGCTGACACTGAAGTCCCCCGCGCGCGCGTCGGTGAGGCGCGCGCGCAGACGCGCTTCGAGCTCGCCGCGCTCGGACGCGGCGTGTGCGACCGACACCCACTCGCCGGGGCGCTCGAGGAACCAGTGGACGATCTCGACGCCGGCAGCTCCTCCACGCAGCACCGCGAGCGCATACAGCAGACGTTGAACGCCGTACTCGCGCTGCACCAGCGCCTCCAGGTCTACTTCGGCGCCGACGCGGTCGCTCTTGTAGTCCACCACCAGCTCGCCGCCATCGGACTCGCTCGCCAACACGTCGATCACACCGGTGATCAGCGGCAGGTGCCGCCCGAGCGAGAACGCGAACGGGTGCTCGCGGCGCACGCTCCTCGCCGCCGCTACCCGCGCAGCCGGCGCCGCCGCGCTCGCCGCGGCAATCAGCTCTGCGATCTCCTCGCGCTCAGCGCGCCCTACGCGCAGCCCCAGCTCACGTGCGACCGCCGCCACCCGCTCAGGCGAGACCGGACGCCGGCCGCCGAAGTCGAGCGTCTCCATCAGCCGGTGGATCAACGTCCCCCGTGCACGCGCCTCCATGCCCTTGTGCTCGGACGCCACTCGCGCCGCCGCCCGATCCTCCGGCAGCCCGAGGACCCGTTCGAGGTAGTAGCGGTAGCCGCAGCGCTCCAGCTCGCTCAACGACGTATAGCTGAGCGTCGGGGGCTGGGCCTGGGGTCCACCGGTTTCGATCGGCGGGCTTGCGACTTCTTGTTCACTTCTATCGACTTGGGTAGCTATCGTATCTACACGTCTGTCCGCGTCGGCGCCTTTGCGTATAGACGATGGCGCACCTTCTACGGAAAGAGAGAGTTGCTCGCCCACCACCGCTCGCTCGCCCACGACCGGCTCGGCGGCAACCGGCTCGGCGGGTTGAGCGACCGGCTCGGCGGCGACCGGCTCGGCGGCGCCCAGGTGCAGCACCACGCCGGCCGTCGCCGGCGTGTTCAGGCGGCAGCGCACGTGCACGGATGCTCCGTCGCCGCCGACGGGCAGGTCGTGCACGGCGGCGTCTCCCTCGTGCGCGAGCTCGGAGATGCCGGCGAGCAGCGCGGGGAGCTCGGCGGAGAGCGCCGGGACGAGCCATGAGATGGCGGTCGGCGCCTGACGTGACGTGGGCCAGCGCGCGAAGTCGACCGCGCCGCTCAGCAGCAGGCGCTCGCGCGCGCGGGTCATGGCGACGTACAGGATCCTGTCCTCCTCCTCGGCTTCGCGCGTGCGACGCTCGCGGCAGAGCTCGTCGTAGTCGAGCGCCGGGCTCGAGCCGGCGCCGTCGAGGCGCACCAGCCGCACGCCGATACGGTCTCCGTCGACGAGCAAGTCGGGCGTCTGCGTGTTGGGCTGGCGTCCGAGGTCGGCCAGCGCGACGACCGGGAACTCCAGCCCCTTGGCGGCGTGGATCGTCATCAGGCGGACGGCGTCGGGCTCGACGCCTTCCACCGGCGCGTCCGGCTCCACTTTGACTGCGTCCTTCAGATACGCGACGTGGTCGAGGAAGCCCCGCAGGTCACGCCCTTCGCTGGCTTCGAAGCGACGCGCGAGGCGCAGCAGCTTGTGAACGTTGGCGAGACGCCGCTCGGGCCACTCGAGACCGAGCACGTGCTCGCGGTAGCCGCCATCATCGATCGCGCGCTCGATCAGCTCGGAGATCGTTCTGCGCGAGATCTGCGCGCGCTCGCTGTGTAGGCGCGTGCTGAAGGACGCGAGCGCCTCGCGATCGGCGCTCGCAAGCTGGGAGCGCAGCTCTGCGGCCTGCGCCGTCTGCCACACGCCGAGCCCGCTCGCGCGGGCGGCGTCCGCGAGCAGCGCCAGGCAGTCTCGCGAGCATCCGGCCAGCGGCGAGGCGAGCGCGGAATACAGCGCGCCCTCGTCCATCGGGTTGGCGAGCGCACGCAGATACGCGATCAGATCATTTATCTGCTGGTGGCCCCAGAATGCACCGACGGCGGCGAGCGTGCGCAGGCCGCGGAGCTGGAGCGCGCGCTCGAACACCTCCAGGTCGCCCGCTGCGCGCAGCAGCACGACCACGTCCCCCGCCCGCGTCTGCCCGCTGTGCACGAGCTCTGCGATCCGCTGGGCCAGCATGCGCGCCTCCGCCTGGCGCCAGAGCTGAGCGTGCGGCAGCCCGGCGGCGATCGGGCCGGCGAGATCCTCGCGCTCTTCCCACCCGCGCACGTCGGTCAACAGCAGCTCCACCTCGGGCTCGCCGTCCGTGCCGGCGGCCTCGCCTGCCGTGCCGAGCTCGCCATCCGTGCCGGCGGCGTCGCCGCGGCCAGCAACCAGTGGCGTGTAGTTGGAGAAGCGCGCCTCGAACACCGCGTTGACGACGTCGATCAGCGACTCGCGACTGCGGAAGTTGCGCGACAGGCGCAGGCTCCCGCCCAGCTCCTCCAGCTCGGTGCGGCGGGCGCGGAACAGGCTCACGTCGGCATGCCTGAACCCGTAGATCGACTGCAGCTCGTCCCCCACCGTGAACAGGTTGCCGCGCTCAAGCGCCCTCAGGATGCCCAGCTGGCGCGGGTTGGTGTCCTGAAACTCGTCCACCATCAGTAGCTCGAAGCGATCCGACCACGCCGCGCGCACGCTCTCGCGCTCGTCGAGCAGCTGCCGGGTGAGCAGCTCCAGGTCGTCGAAGTCGACCGCCGCGCGCGCTCTCTTCATCTGCTCGTAGGCCACGCCGAAGCCATGAAGCAGCTCGTCCAGGATGGCGCACGCCTTCGCGGCGTCGACCGCGCTAGCGGCGGCCCCGACGTCGGTGTCGGCGTCAACGTCAGTCTCGGTCTCGGTCTCGGTCGGCCGGAGGATCGCCGCAGGCAGGCGCGGCAGACGCTGACCGCGGCTGCGCAGCTCGCCGTGCACCTGCTCGACCATCGTGCGCACGCGGTCGACGCCGTAGGCGGCGAGCACATCCACGGCGTCGCCGCGCTCGCCCGCCAGCAGGTCGCGCAGCGCGGCGGTGAACGCCCGCTCGCGCAATCGTCCTGCGAGGCCTTCCTCGATGATCGTGAACCCCGGATCTAGCCCCGCCGCGAGCGCGTGCGCACGCAACAGGCGCGCGCAAAAGCCGTGGAAGGTGCCCACGAACGCCGCCTCGGTGTCGCGTGCTGCCTCGCGGTCGCCGAGCTCGAGCAGGCGTGCGCGCACGCGCGCGCGCAGCTCGCCCGCCGCGCGCTCGGTGAACGTCATCGCGAGGATCCGCGCGGGCGCGATCCCGTCTTCGCGGACCGCCGCGACGAAACGCTCGACGAGTACCGATGTCTTGCCGCTGCCCGCCGCTGCCGACAGCAACAGTGGCTCCGCCCGGCGCGCGACCGCGTGCCGCTGCTCGTCGGTGAGGCCCGACGAAGTCATCGCTCGCACCGGCAGATCGACGGGTACATGCAGCCGCCCCGGTACGCGCACGTCTGCGGGCGCGACTCCAGCTCGCCGCGTCCCGCCTCGCCGGCGACCTCGACCGCCGCCGCGACCGCCTGCGCGAGGATCTCGCGCACCTGCGTGCTCGCTGACGTCGGGGGCGACGCAATCGAGCTCCACCCCCGCGTCGCCGTCGAGCACGCCGCGCGCGCGCAGGTCCGTGCCTGTGAGCGGCTGATAGAAGCCGCCGACCGCTCGCAGCTGCAGGAGCTGCTCGACTGCGTGCATGTACAGCGCCACCTGCAGGCGGCCGTCGCGGATCCACCGCGCGCCGGCCGGGGCGTTGCCGCCCTTGTAGTCGTACACCACCGCCTCGCCGTGCGCGCCCATGTCCACGCGGTCGATCCGCCCGCGCAGCCGCAACCCTTGCCCGAGCTCCAGCGCGGGCAGATCGCCCGCCTCGCCGCGCTCGTCGTCCGCGTCGAAGCCGAAGCCGAGCTCCAGCGCGCCGGGCTCCAGCGAACTGGGGCTTGCGGCAGCGTGCTCGAGGTAGCGCTCGAGGTCCGCCTGCAGGCGCCGGCGCACCGCCACGCGGCGCTCCGGTGCGACCGACAGCGGATGGTCGGCCTCGTTGTGCGCAAGCGCGCCGGCGAGCAGCCCGCGCGCGCGTCCGAGGCTCGCGGGCGTCAGTCGCGCACTACCGGTCTCGAGCCGCAGGCCTTCGAGCGTGTCCTTCAACACCGCGTGGGCGAGACCGCCGCGGGCGAGCGGCTCGGGGTCGGGATCGAAGGCGTCGGGGCTGAGCATGCGCTCGACGAACCAGCTCACCGGGCAGCCGATCCACTTCTCCAGCGACGACGCCGACCATGTGCGCCCGCGCAGCTGCGCCAGCACGCGCTCGTCGCGCAACGCGCCGCCCGCGGACGGCGCGGGCAGAGCGGGCTGCGACGAAGGCGCCGCCGGGACCCCGTCGACGGCGCCCAGCGGCCTGCGCGCGCGCGAGTCGGACAGGCTCTCGGCGAACAAGTCGCAGACGTCGTCCACGAACAGCGAGCGCGACGTCACCTGGCCTTCGTCGTCGGCGACGTGCCAGCTGAGGAACAGCTGCTCCTCCGGGCGCGAGACGGCCGCGTACAGCAGGTATCGCTCCGCTGCCAGCTGGCCCGCGTGCGAGCGATCCCCGTCCTCGCCGAGGCGCAACCCCGACACCTCCGCCAGGCGCCGGCGCTCCTCCTCGGCCAGGAACGGCTGCGGCCGGGCGCGTGCGGGGAACACGCCCTCCTGCAACCCGCACGCGAACAGCACGCGCACGCGGCGCGCGCGCAGCGCCAGCGGGTCGAGCACCGCGACCGCGCCGGTCGAGGAGCCCGCCGGCGAGCCCGCGCCATCGGTGTCGCCGGCGATTTGGAGGCGCTCGAGCGAATGGGCCAGCTCACCGGCGCTGGCGGGCGCCAGCTCGGGCGCGGCGCGCGCCAGCTCGCGCAGCTCGCCAAGCGCCCGTCGCCCGGCCGCGAGCGCGCCCGCCTCGTCGAGCTCCTCCGGCCCGAGGACGCTCGCGGCGGCCCGCCTGGGGGCGCTGAACAGCCACTGCAGCTCGCGCGCCGCGCGCTCGCACAGCGCTGCCGCGCCGCGCGCCTGCGCCTCGGCGAGACGGTCGATCGTCTCGAGCGGCCAGTTGCGCCGCTCCCACAGCGTCCGCGCCTGCGCGGCGGTGAGCGCGCCTGTTCGCCGCGCTGAGATCTCCAGCCGGTCCGCGAGCGAGGGCCCGGCGCCGCGCGCGGAGGTGGTGAGCAGCCCCGGCGCGCGCAGCCACGTGAGCAGGTCGCCGCGCTCCCCGCTCTCAGCGCCGTCGGGCGCCGGGACGCAGCGCAGCAGCCCGAGCAGCGCGCTGCCGAGCGCGGTGTCCGAGAACGGCGTGGAACGCCGCAGCGTGAAGTGGATCTGCGACGCGGAGAACACCTCGCGCAGCAGATCCAGGTCGGTCCCCCCCGGGCGCACGAGCACGGCGATCTCCTCGCCCGCCGCCCCGCGGTCGAGCAGCGAGCGGATCTCGCTCGCGACGAGCTCGAGCTCCGCGCGCTCGCCCCCGCCCTCGAGCAGCCGCACCGCCGCGCCGGACTCCACCCGCGCGGCGTCGGGCTCGAACAGCGTGCGCTCGAGGTGGCTGAGCGCGGCGCGCGCGGGCGGCGCGTAGTAGTCGGCTCGCGCTTGCAGCTGGCGATGCTCGTGCGCGAGCGGCGCGAGCGCGTGGAAGCTCGCCGCGCGCCCGGCGAACGCCGCGCGGCCCGGCTCGTACGCGAGCGACACCGTGACGTGCGTCCCGACGACCCTGCCGAGCGTCTCGATCGCGTCGAGCTGCAGCCTCGTGAGGTCGTCGAACCCGTAGATCAGCACCGGCGTGAGACCCCACAGCGCGGGCCGCTCGCGCAAGGCGTCCAGCGCGTGCACGGCGCTCTGCTCCGCGTCCACGCGCCCCAGCTGCGCCAGCGCGGCGCGGTAGTCCGCGAACAGGCGCCCTAGTCCGTGCCCCTCGGGGTGGACGGCCTCGCCGTCAGCCACGCGCCAGCTCGACAGCGCCTGCGCGAGCCGCGCGGGCGTCACGCGCCGAGCCTGCAGTTCGGCGATCAGCTCCCCCAGCGCACTCACGAGTCCCGGCGCCGACGGACCGCCAGCGCGCGCGGCGACCGCCTCGAGCACGCGCTCGCGCGCCACCGCGCCGATCACCGCCTCGCCGAGCCCCGCCCGACTCACCGCCTCGGCGAACAGGCCCGCGAAGCGCTCCACGCGCACGCCCATCGCCACCTGCTCGCCGGCGAGCTCGCGCAGGTATTGCTCGGCGTCCGCGCGCGTGGGCACCACCAGCAGTGGCTCCTCCCCGTGCGCGAGGTGGCGGCGCACGGCGTCCATCACGAGCTCGGCCTTACCCGCGTTGGCGGGTCCCGTGATCAGCGTTATCGGCACCGCGCGCGCCCCGCGCTATGCGGCGCTGCGGGCCTGCGCGGTCTCGCCCGCGGTCTCAGCCTCAGCCCCCGCGTCTGCCTCGGCCTCGGCCTCGGGCGGTTTGGCGCCCTCCTTGGCCCACAGCTCGTCGAACTCGACGCGCCATTTGCCCTCATCGGTCTGCTGGAGGGCGAGATGGGCGCGGAAGCTGCGCCCGCTGCGCCCGCGAAAGCCCGTCACCGCCTGCTCGGTGTAGCCGTGCCTGATCAGCTCGCGCGCGACCGCCAGCGGCAGCGTCTTGCCGGCTTTGGCCTTCCAGATCACGAAGCCGCAGCCGGGGTCCTCGCGCGCCCAGCACGAGTAGCCCTTGCGGTTCTCGACGATCTCGTGGCCGCACACCGGGCACGGGCCGAGCTTGGCGCGCGGGATGCGCACGTCTTTGAGCGTCTCGTCGAGCTCCTTGACGGTCTCCTGCGCGAACCCGGCGATGTCGCTCATGAACTGCTTGCGCGAGTCTTCGCCGCGCTCGATCTTGCCGAGTCGCTGCTCCCAGCTGCCGGTCAGCCCCGGCGAGGTGAGCGCGTGCTCGTTGAGTAGGCGGATCACGTTCAGGCCCTTCTCGGTCGCGACCAGCGCGCGTCCGTCGCGCTCGACGTAGCCGACGGTGATCAGCCGCTCGATGATCGCCGCGCGCGTGGCCGGCGTGCCGATCCCCGAGTCCTTCATCGCCTCGCGCAGCTCGTCGTCGTCGACGAGCTTGCCCGCGGTCTCCATCGCCCCCAGCAGCGACGCGTCGCTGTAGCGCCGCGGCGGTTTGGTTTCCTTGCGCAAGCTGGCGAGGTCGCGTGTGAGCACCTGCTCGTCGGCGAGCAGCCGCGGCAGCTGCTGCTCGGTCTCCTCGTCCTCCTCGCCACGTGCCTCCGCTTCGGCGGCCTTTGCGTCCGCGGAGATCTCGTCGTAGACGCCGCGCCAGCCGGGCACGATCAGCAGCTTGCCGCGCGTGCGGAACACGTGGCCGGCGTCCTCGGCGACGGCGTCCGCGGGCTTGACGGT
The DNA here is from genome assembly GCA_035939335.1 of Solirubrobacteraceae bacterium. Taxonomy (GTDB): domain Bacteria; phylum Actinomycetota; class Thermoleophilia; order Solirubrobacterales; family Solirubrobacteraceae; genus Palsa-744. The sequence goes on from DASZFY010000026.1 coordinate 80,723, forward strand.
CGTCTCGACGCGCGTGTTCTCGAACACCGCCTCGGGATGGAACACCGCCAAAAAGCGCCTGACCGCCATGTCGTAGATGCGCCTGTCGTCGGAGCCCATTTTCTCGAGGTTGTGCTCGGAGCGCGTGGGGATGATCGCGTGGTGGTCTGTGACCTTCTCGTCGTTGACTACGCGCGCCAGCGGCAGCACGTCGAGGCCGACCACGTACTCGGCGCCCTTGCGGTAGTCGCTGTTCGTGCCCACGAGCTCGGCGATCGGCTTGATCTCCTCGACCATGTCGGTGGTCAGGTAGCGCGAGCTGGTGCGCGGGTAGGTCAGCGCCTTGTGCTCCTCGTACAGGCGCTGGGCGGCCGCGAGCGTGCGTTTGGCGGTGAAGCCGAAGCGGTTGTTGGCCTCGCGCTGCAGCGTCGTCAGGTCGTACAGCATCGGCGCTTTCTCGCGCTGCTCTTTCTTCTCCAGCTTGGTGATCGTCCCCGGCCTGCCTTCGCAGGCCGCAACGATCGCGTGCGCCTCCTGCTCGGTGCCGATGCGCGGGCCCTTGGTCGATCCGGAACCCGCACGCCCGCCGGGCGGCGCCTGGAAGTGCCCGACGTAGACGCGTTCACCGCTGTCGCCATTCAGCGCGTCAGCCGCGAACGTCGCGTCCACGAGCCAGTAGGGCTCCGGTTTGAACGCCTTGATCTCCTCCTCGCGGCGCGCGACGATCGCGAGCGTCGGCGTCTGCACGCGCCCGAGCGAGACGGCTCCGTCGAAGGAGCTGCGCAGCCTGATCGTCGCCGCGCGCGTGGCGTTCATGCCGACGATCCAATCCGCCTCCGAGCGTGAGCGCGCCGCCTGCTCGAGGCTCTGGAGCTCCTCCGCGGGGCGCAGCGAGGCGAGCGCGCTCTTCATCGCGGCGTTCGTCATCGAGCTCAGCCACAGCCGTTTGACCGGCTTCTTGGCTTTGGCCTTCTCGAACAGGTAGGCGAAGATCAGCTCGCCCTCGCGACCGGCATCGCATGCATTGACGACCTCCTCCACGTCCTCGCGGCCGAGCTGTTTGGTAACCACCGTCATCTGCTTGCGCGAGCGCTCGTCGCGCACCTCGAGCTTGAAGCGCTCGGGCACGATCGGCAGGTCGGCCATGCGCCAGCTCTTGTATTTGGCGTCATACGCTTCGGGTTCGGCGAGCTGCACGAGATGCCCGACCGCCCACGTGACGACGTGCTCGGGACCCTCGAGGAACCCCTCCTGCTTCTTGAACGGACCCGGCAGCACGCGCGCGAGATCCTGCCCGACTGAGGGCTTCTCGGCGATCAAGAGCGTCTTGGACATGGCGGTCAGCGTAGCGGGCGCCCGGCGCGGCAACGTTCTGCGGCGACGCCCGCACCCCGACAGCTCAGCCGCTGGTGCACGGCCCGGTGCTCACCTGCCTACGTTCACCCTCGTGCGCTGCAGCTTCGCGCAGCACGCTGGCGACCGTTTCGTTCGCCACCCCGTAGCCGCCGCGGACCTTGCTGTCGACGGTGGCAGCGAAGACCGTCGTCAGGACCTGCCCGTCGTTGTTGACGAGCGGACCGCCGGAGTTGCCGGGACGCACGAGCCCGCGCAGCGGCGTCAGCAGCCGCGTGACCGGCCCCTGGCCGTAGGCGTTCTGGGTGACCACGTCCTGCGTGCGCCCGATCCTGGCCGGCTGCACGTCGAACGGGCCGTTCTCCGGGTAGCCGAGGATCGCCCCTGAGGTGCCCGCCGCTGTGGCCGGTGCGAAGCTCAGCGTCGGCAGGTTCAGTTCGGGGACGAGCAGCACGGCAAGGTCGTGCTGCGGTTCGAACGCGATCGGCTCGGCCGGCAGGCTCGGCGGCTGCCCGCCGACCTCGACGGTGGTGTCGGTCTCCCCGGCGACGACGTGCGCATTCGTCACCACCACGTCGGGCGCGGCCATCCAGCCGGAGCCCTCGATCGCGAGGCCGCAGGCGGTGCCGTCGACACGTACCACGCTGCGCGCCGCGCGCCGCACGCCCGGCGTGTGGGCGATCGCCGGTTCCGGAGCTGCGACGTCGGGCGAGGGGCCGCTGATCGACGGGATCGGGTCGAGCCGCGCGAGCGCGTTGAGGATCGGCCCCGACGGGGGCAGCACCTGGTTGAGCCTGCGCAGGATCGCCGATCGCTGGATGTCCGTCTGCAGCTGGCCCTGGCCGGGCGTCTGCCCCGCGACCGCCGCGGCGATCCACACGATCCCGAGCGCCAGCGCCGCGCCGAGCGCCGCGCCGAAGATTCCGTCGAGCAGGCCCATGCCGGGGATGATCAGCGTGCGGCGCAGCCTGAAGCCCAGACCCTCCAATCCGCTGGCCAGAACCGCACCGCCGAACAGGGCGCCGAGCAGGCCGAGCGCGGGCGCGTACGGCGAGGCCGAGCCCTGCGGCAGTACGAGCGGCGCCAGCCGTGTGCCGAGGAACGCTCCGAGCGCAAATCCGCAGAACGAGAGCACCCCCACGATGAAGCCCTGGCGGTAGCCGAGCATGGCGAGAATCGCCGCGAACGCGACTATTAGCCAGTCCAGCTGAGTCACCTGTCATGTTCTACAGGCTCAGTGACTGAAAGTCGCAACCAGCGCATGCGACGCGCGCGCCCCGTGATCGTGCTGGCCGCTGGCGCCTTCGCCGCCGGCGTGCTCCTCGGCGCTGGTCACGGAGCCTCGCCTGGATATGCGCTCGCGGATAGGTTCGTTACGGCGTGGACGCACGGCGACTACGCGAGCATGTACGCGGACATCGCCCGCTCCTCACAGCACACGGTCGCACCGAGCGAATTCGCGGCCACCTACCGGCAGGCGCTGATCGAGGCGACCGTCACGCACGTGAAGATCACGGGCGCCGCGCATGGGGGCGCGCAGGGGGACGTCGTAGTGCCGGTCACGGTCGATACGCGCCTGTTCGGCGCCCTGTCACTCGACTTCACGCTGCGAACCGTGGCCGACGGCACGCTGGGTACGCGCATCGCGTGGTCGCGGTCACTCGCCTTCCCCGGCCTGCGTCCCGGCGAGCTGCTCAGTCGCGACACCAGGCTCCCACGCCGCGCGACGCTGCTGGCTCGCGACGGCAGCGTGCTGGCGGAAAGCCCCACCGGCCCCGACCCGGTGGTCTCGGCGGAAGCCACCCGTAACTCGCCGCTTGGGAACGTGGCCGAAGCGGTCGTCGGCGCCGTCGGACCGGCGCCCGTCGGCCGGCGCCAGGAGCTCGAAGAACAGGGTGTTCCGTATGACGCGAGCGTGGGCCTCAGCGGTCTCGAGCTGGCATTCGACGATCGCCTGCGCGGCATCGCCGGCGGCGAGCTGCTGGCGGGATCCAGGGTGCTCGCCTACGCCGCGCCGCGGCCAGCGCCCGCCGTGCGCACCTCCGTCTCCCCCACGCTGCAGAGCGCCGCCGTGACCGCGCTGGGAGGCCAGCTCGGCGGAATCGTCGCGCTGGCGCCCTCGACCGGGCAGATCCTGGCCGTCGCGGGCATCGGCCTCGACGGCCTGCAGCCCCCTGGCTCAACGTTCAAGATGGTCACCACCACCGGCGTCCTCGAGGCGAAAATCGCCACCGCGCACAGCGTGTTCCCGTACGCGACCTTCGCGACGCTCGACGGCGTGAAGCTGAGCAACGCCAACGGCGAGGAATGCGGCGGCACGCTGGAACTCGCGTTCGCAGTGTCGTGCAACTCCGTGTTCACGCCGCTGGGAGTCAAGCTCGGCGCGGGACGCCTCGTGGCGACTGCGGAACGGTTCGGCTTCAACAGGGCACCCGGCATTACCGGCGCGTCCGAGAGCACGCTTCCGCCCGCCAGCCAGATCCAGGGCGAACTCGATCTCGGTTCCACTGCGATCGGACAGGGACAGGTGCTGGCCACGCCGCTGGAGATGGCGACGGTGGCGGCGACGATCGCTGACGGCGGGCGCCGGCCGCAGCCGACGTTCCTGCAGGGCCACCCTGCACCGCGCGTGAGCGTCACGAGCGACTCGGTGGCGCACACCATGCGCCGCCTGATGATCGGCGTCGTGCGCGAGGGAACCGGTACGTCCGCCGCGATCCCCGGAGTGACCGTCGCTGGCAAGACCGGCACGGCCGAACTGAGAAGCAGCGCCGAACTGAAGAGCAGCTGCGCGTCGACGGCATCGGCATCTGAATCGAGCTCGACGACGAGTCCACCGCCGGGCAAGGAAGGCTGTCAGGGCAGCGAAAGCGAAGCCGCCAACACCGACGCCTGGTTCGCCGCCTTCGCCCCCGCACTCGACCCGCGCATCGTGGTGTGCGTGATGCTCGTCAAAGACGGCGCCGGTGGAACGACTGCCGCCCCGGTAGCCCGCGAAGTGCTCGAGGCGGCGCTACAGGAACATTAGGAGCCGGTGAGGCGTCTACCAGCCGCTGCGCCGTCAGATCAAACGTCGAGCTCGGCGGAGGCCGATTCCGACGGGTTTTCGGGGTTGACGATCTTGATCTCCAGCGGCCGGTTGTCGAGCGAGGCGATCTGGATCTTGTAGAGCAACAGCTGCCCCTGAGCGGGGGCGTCGTCGGCGATCGTGCCTGGCGTAGGCAGTTGGTCGTGCGGCGCGACCGGGCTGGCACGGTAGGCGAACTGGTTGATTTCGCCCAGTTCGAGCGGGGTGTAGGTGTTGTTTTCGGTGTCGCTGATGACGATGTCGTTCGACGCCTTGTATTCGCGCGGGGTGCTGTTGTAGACCTGCATGAAGACCGCGAACCACTCCTGGCCTGGCGTGAGCTTGCGTTCGGCCGCGGGAACCCCCTGCAGATAGGCGGCGTCTTCGGCGTTGAACGGGTTCAGCTGTCGCGAGAGCTGCACCTCGTAGGTCAGGGATCCGACGTACAGGTACGGGGCGTTGGCGCCGTTCTCACCGGCGTACGTTCCGGTCGTGACGCGCGTATGCGACTGACCACACGCGCTCAGGGCGAGCACGGCCGCCAGCGTGGGCAGGACGAGCGGGAGCTTGCGCAAGCGGCTGAACATGCGACGCGGCAGTCTATCCGCCTGCGACCGTGACGCGATGCCCGCGGCCCTCTCCCCGCTCGAGGATCCCTCGCAGCCGGTGCATCGCACGCCGGTTCTTGCGCCGCAGCCAGGTGCGCGCTCCGAGCCCCTCCATCAACCGATCGGACAGGGTGATCGGCACGGTCTCGAGCGTGAATTGCACCCGCGTCGAGCCGGCAGCCGCGGGCGCGAGGTCGTACACGCCGAGCGTGCGGATGCGGTTGTTCTTGCCGGTGCGCCCGATCTCGACGATCCGGTGCGGCCGCGTAACCTCGGCGAACGTCACGTCTCCCCAGCTGAAGCGGTTGGCGGGCGCCTTCACGCGGAAGCGCGCCCCGGCGCCGGCGCCCACGGAGTCGATCCTCGTCAGGTGCCACTCGACGAGATAGTGGTCAGTGAACTGCGGGTGGTTCGCGATGTCCTGGAGGTAGTCGAACACGCGCTCGCGGGGAGCGGAGATGACGATCGATACGGATACCGGGTCCACGGCGAGCGCAG
>DASZFY010000027.1:0-80405 GCA_035939335.1 Solirubrobacteraceae bacterium
GAGAAGTCGCCGACGGCCTTGACGGTTAGCCGCAGCGAGTCGCCGGCGGGGATCGCGGAGAGCGAGAAGGGATGCGACTGCCACCAGCGCCCCTTAGTGACGAACCGCCACAGCATGAACTGGCCGGCCTGCGCCCTGAGCGCGTGAAGTTCGCGCCCGGTCACTTCGATGCTCGTCACGCCCGGCGCCTCGACCGTGACGCTCCGCACTCGCAGCCTGTACCTAAACGCGCTTCGCAGCGGGCGCACGACGCGGTAGGCGAGCAGGATCGCGAGCGTTGCGACGTACAGCGATATCCAGTAGTCCGCCTGCGCGGGGTGGACGACGAATTCGTTGCCGGTCGGTAGCTGATGCAGGTAGCCGAGCGCGATGCCGGCATAGACGGTGAAGTGCACGAAGTACCAGCTCTCGTACCTCATCCGCCGACGAACGATCACGATCGAGGTGAGTACGACGAGCACCATGATCGCGGTGCCGATCGTCGCTGTGACCATTTCCGGGTAAACGCCCAGCAGGCGTGAGAACTCGTGGCCGAACGTGAGCCTGTCGGCGAGCGAATAGCCCGCGGTGATCAGCAGCGCGTGCGCAACTATCAGCGACACGCACACCTTGCCGTTCAGCCTGTGCCAAGCCGTCAGCCTGTCGAATCCGACGAGCCGCTCCAGCGGCGCGAGCCGCGAGAGCATCAGCACCTGCAGCAACGCCAGGTAGACGCCAAGCAGGCCGGTGATTCTGCCGAGGCTGGTAAGTGCTTCGGGGCGGCCATGCACGCCCGAAATGCCTCCGTCGTGCAGCCACATCCACACGATCGCCGCCCCGTTCCCAGCGATTATCAGCGTCAGCGCCGCTGCGCTCGCTGCCCTGCGCGCCTCCTGCGAGCTCAGCCGACGCTCCCCGGCGCCAGCCATCGGGACTCCGTCGCCCGCGAGCGCTTCGCCCCCCTGGCGGAGTGCCGCCATCCTAGCCTCGAGATCTCTCGACCGCATCCATCCCACGTGCAGGGAAGCGGCTTCTCCTAAACGCCCGGTGTCGTCAGCGTGAGAACTTCCTCACCAGGACCGTCCGGCGACCGTCCAGCAGCCCGCCGCGTACAACACACTGCCGCCCCTTCGCAGGGGCGGCAGTGAGCATCGCATCTGTCCGTCGGCGCTTCCCGACGTCTAGCTGTTCTTCAGTTCCGTGACCGACTTGAAGCCGGCGGTGAGAACGACCTTGGGGATCGGAGCGAAGTCCAGCGTCGCTCCGAAGCTCTGGCCAATCGTCATCGCGTAGTAGATCCAGCTGGCGAGCGCCGCCGCCTGCGGCGCGCCCTTGGGCACGATGCAGTAGGTGAACGTCGACAGCGGGTAGGCCAGCTTGTCGCTCTTCGGCGGGTCGACGATGTGCATTTCGTTGTTCGCCGGAACTTTCTTGACGACCGACGCTGCTGCCTGAATGTTCTTCAGGTTCGGATACTCGTAGTTACCGGCAGCGTTCTGCAGCGCGGCAGCCTGCAGACCCTGCGCGATGATGTAGGAGGCCGAGATGTAAGCGATCGCACCGGGAGTTGACGACACGACCGCAGTCACGCCGGCATTGCCCTTGCCACCGACGCCCGTCGGGAAGCTGACCGCAGTCGAGTTGCCGACCTGCGTCTTCCACGTCGGGCTGATACGGGAGAGGTAGTCCGTGAAGGCATAGGTGTCCCCGGATCCGTCACTTCGGAAGACGGGCGTGATCTTGAGATTGGGCAGTTTCTCGCCTTTGTTCAGCTTCGTGATCGCGGGCGCGTCCCAGTTGGTGATCTTGCCGAGGTAGATGTTCGCGAGCACCGGCCCCGTGAGCCGGACACGATTGACGCCGGCGAGGTTGTAGGAGATCCCCGTCGCCGTCAGGGCCCAGGGAATCTGGATGCATGATTTGCAGCCAGCCGCCTGGGAGGGCGTCAGCGGTGCGTCTGATGCACCGAAGTCGACCGTCCGAGCGGTGATCTGGGCGATTCCCGCGCCGGACCCAACGGCGGAGTACGTGACAGTGTCGCTGTAGCGCTTGTTGAAGTCCGCGGCCCAGTAGGCCTCGAGCGGGGCGATCAGCGTCGACCCGGCGCCTGTTAGCGAGTACGCGCTCGCGCCGGACGTTGCAGGTCCGAGTAGAGCAGCCGCTATACAAGCGGTCAGGATGGCGACGATTGGCAATCTTTTGGCCGTCAAAGGTCCTCCTCGACGTATTTCGAGTGTTTTGGCGGGCACCCCATTGCACCCGCTCCGGTTCCGCGTGAATGAGAGATGGATAGTTGTTGTGACGCCGATGTTGGGGTCGTGTGAAGCACACGAAGCCCCGCCGACGGCTCGACACCTATGTTCTAACCATCGGCCGGTGCGTCAATGTGAACATGCCGTGAATGGCGTCGCTGCGATGTGAACATCTCGTGAAAGTCGGCGTGGTTGAGGCGCCCTCGCGTTAGGGTCCAGGCGATGCATGTGGGAACAAGGGCCGCAGGCGGGCGGCCCGTCAATACGAGACCCGGTGCCGGCACCGGCACCCGCCCGTCCGATCGGCTCGGCGACGGCCTGTTGCGTGGAGTGTGCATGCTCGCGGCCCTGCTCGCGGTTCTGGCCATCGTGGCGATCTCCTACCAGCTGATCCATGGCGCCAGCCCGTCCATCTCGCGCTTCGGGCTGGGCTTCCTCGGCCACTCGACCTGGCAGCCCAACTTCGAGATATTCGGGGCCGCGACGTTCATCTACGGCACGGCCGTCACCTCGCTGATGGCGATGCTGCTCTCGGTCCCGCTGGGGATCTCGATCGCGCTCTACCTCAGCATGATGGCGCCGCGTCGGGTGCGCAGCGTGGTCGGACCTCTGGTCGAAATGCTGGCGGCGATCCCGAGCGTGATCCTCGGATTCTGGGGCATTCTCGTGCTCGGCCCGTTCCTGCAGGCCCACCTCGAGCCGTTCCTGCACAGCACGCTCGGCTTCCTGCCGATCTTCGGCCCCACCCCCACGACCGGCAGCGGGCTGTTTATCGCCGGCCTGATCCTGACGATCATGGTGGTGCCGATCATCGCCTCGATCAGCCGCGATCTCTTTCTTTCCGTCCCACGCGAGCTCCAGGACGGGGCGACGGCGCTCGGAGCGACGCCCTGGGAGGTGCTCCGCGGCGTGGTCCTGCCGTCCTCGGCATCTGGGATCGCCGCGGCCGCGTTCCTTGGCCTGGGCCGGGCGCTCGGTGAGGCGATAGCGGTGACACAGGTGGTCGGCGCCGGCAACTTCATCCACGCCTCGCTGTTTCAGACCGGCGACACCCTGGCAAGCCGCATCGCCGACCAGTTCCAGGGCGCCGCCAACAGGCTGACGATCGCCTCGCTGTTCTACCTTGGCCTGATCCTCCTGGTCATCGGGCTGTTGGCGAACCTCGCCGCGCAGCTGATCACCCGGCGCTTCGACGTGAGCCGGGTGTCGGCGAGATGACCGACCCCTCTGGCGTACCGCCTGAGACCGGTCTCCCGGGCCCCGCGGACGACATCGCCGAGGACGCGGACTCCCTGGGCTTCCTCGGCACAGACCCACCGGATCTCTCCGGTCCGCTGACGCCGTCGGGCCATCTGCGCCGTCGACAGCTCGTCAGCCGCTTCGCCGGGGCCGTCCAGACAGCCTCGGCGTTGCTGGCGGTCGCGGTGTTGGGGATCGTCATCTACTCGGTCGCGTCCCGTGGCGCGAGCGTGCTGAGCTTCGGCTTTCTCACCAAGGACCCACCCGAATTCGTCGGTCTCCCCGGCGGTGGCGTCGCTCCCGCGATCGTTGGGACGGCCGTGATCATTGCGGTCGCCACGGCGATTGCCATGCCGGTGGGGATTCTCACGGCGCTCTACCTCACCGAGTTCGCCGGGCGCTGGTCCGCGCGCGCGCTTCGTCTGGCGCTCGATCTGCTGAACGGCCTGCCCACGATCGTCGTTGGCCTGTTCGTCTTCGGGTTGCTCGTGGTGGGTCACCACCAGAGTGGCTTCGCCGGCTCCTTTGCCCTCGCGATCATCATGCTGCCGCTGATCGCCCGCGCGAGTCAGGAGGTGCTGCTGCTCGTCCCAACGGATCTGCGTGAAGCCGCGGACGCGCTCGGCGTGAGCCGCTGGCGCACAGTGCTGGGTGTGGTGCTGCCGAGCGCACGCGGCGGGATCCTCACCGCCACCGTGCTCGCTGTCGCGCGCGGGGCGGGCGAGACGGCCCCGCTGCTACTCACGACCTCGATCTTCCGCGCCACCGTGCAGACCAACCCCTTTGCCCACGAAGGGCTTGCGAACATCCCGGTCTACATCTTCACCGCGTCCGAGGAAGCCAGCCAGTATGGCTTCGCGCGCGCCTGGGGCGCGGCGTTTATCCTGTTGATGTTCATCCTCCTGGTGAGCCTTGGCAGCAGGGCCATCAACAGCCGCACCACACTGTCTCGATGACACCGCCGGACCCGATCGACACGGCTGGCCCAGGCGCCGCGGACGTCCGTCGGCGCGTGCGCATCGCCACCGGTCCGCCGCTACCCGCGGCGGCGCTCGCCGCGCGTAACGGCCGCACGACCGAGCCCGGTCTCGGTAGTGATCCCGCGGGCACGCAGCCGAGCGAGCGTACGGTCGGACGCGAAGCCATCTTCGACGTCCACGATCTGTCGGTCTTCTACGGCAGCGCGGAGGCGATCTCCGGCGTGACGCTGCAGATACACCGCAACCTCATCACGGCGATCATCGGCCCGTCAGGCTGCGGCAAGTCGACCTTCCTACGCAGCCTCAACCGCATGAACGACTCGGTGCCGGGCTTCAAGATCACGGGGAAGATCCGCTACCACGGCCACGATGTGTACGACAGCGGGGTCGATCGCGTCGAGGTGCGGCGGCGGATCGGCATGGTCTTCCAGCGTCCGAACCCGTTCCCGAAGTCGATCTACGACAACGTCGCGTGGGCCCCGCGCAACCTCAAGATGAAGGCTGGGCTCGATGAGCGTGTCGAGCGGGCACTGCGCGGCGCGGCGCTGTGGGACGAGGTCAAGGATCGACTCAACCGCAGCGCGCTCGGCCTTTCAGGAGGACAGCAGCAGCGGCTGTGCATCGCGCGCGCGATCGCCATCGAGCCCGACGTGCTCCTGCTCGACGAGCCCGCGTCGGCGCTCGACCCGATCGCCACTGCGGCGATCGAGGAGCTGATGCAGACGCTCAAGAACCGCTACACGATCGTGATCGTCACACACAACATGCAGCAGGCGGCACGGGTGTCCGAGCGCACCGCGTTCTTCAGTCTGGATGTGAGCAAAGGCAGGCCGACGGGCGTGCTGGTCGAGTTCGGCGACACCGATGTGATGTTCACCCGACCGGCCGATCAGCGCACCAGCGACTACGTGACGGGCCGTTTCGGATGAGCGTGTCCGCCACGCGCAGGCGGATATCGCGCCGGCGTGGCTAGCTGCTGATCGAGTCGCCCGCCACGTGCTCGAGCAGCGGCCGAGCACACTGCCAGCAGTACACCGCGCCACTGCTGTGCGGCGCACCGCAGGAAGCGCACCAGCCGGCGGTGCCCGTCTCCTCGAGGTGCAGGATGCGCTCGACCTCGCTCAGCTCGGCATCGACGTCCTGCAGGACCGCGGCCCTCTGCACGAGCACCTCCACGCGCACGTGATTGCGGATCGCCATCTCGTAGGCGAGCCCGCCCAGATCACATTGCAGCTCTGCGAAGCGCGCCGCCAGTTCATCTCGGCGCTGTGCGAGATCGGTCATTCTCCGAAGAAGTTTCCCGTGAAGTGGCCGTTTTGGTAGCCCCGTCCATGTCCTGCGCTGCCGACTTTGACGGCTTTGGGCAGAGGGACTTTGGACGTGGTCGGTGTCGTTTTCGCGGACGCTTTCGATTTTGCCTTGGCCGCGGCGCTCGATGATTCGGCCGCCGCCGTGGTGCCGGTGCTCGTCGTTGGCGTCGTGGCCGCAGCGCCCGTCGACGGCCCACCCGAGACCGTTACGACCTGCGCGGGAGGGCTTTTGACAGTGGTGTTGCCAGAGCGCCCGATCAGCACGCCGATGCCCATCGCGAGCAGGAGGATCCCGATGATGGAGATGAGCGTGCTGTTGACGGGCGCGATCCGCCGCTGCGCCGGTGCGCTCTGCGGCGAGCTCTCGCGAGGGCGATGCGCCGGTCCTTCGAGCAGGCTCACGCGCGGCGCTCCCCGGCGCTCCCCACACTCGACGCAGTAACGCTGGTCCGCTGCCATCGACGCACCACACGCGGCACATCCCTGGCGGACGGCGGCGCCCAGCAAGGGGTGGAGCTCGGTGCGCTGTGGGCTCGCAGATTCCGGCGTGTCGCCGATGGTGAGTTCTTCCGTGGGAGTGCTCAAGTCCATAGTGGGGGACCTGCCGGTCACCATGGTCGAATGTACTCCGACCGCGGCGCCAAACGGCGGTCGCTAGCAGTATCAGCGCGGGTCGCAAAGAACTTGTGAACAGATTGTGATCACAAGGCGCTCCGCGCTGACCGGCGCGTGACCGACGTTAGGATCGTACCCATAACCTCGCCCGCTGACACCTCGCCGAGCGGACCCTCGCATTTGCGCTGCAGCGAGTGCGGCTCGCGCCTGGCATACGATCAACGCTACTGCGTGGACTGCGGCGCGCGGCGCGGCGCGCTGGCGCCTGCGACGGCAAGGTGGATCGGCATCGAGCGGCCCGCCGAGGACGTCACTGCATCCGAGGCATCGGCCGCACCCGCCGACCAGGCAGGCTCCGAGCAGGTGCGCCGCCAGCCGGCGACGCCGTCGCCGTCGATCGTCGGCGTGGCCGTCATGGCATTGCTGGCGTTCGGCGTGTTCATCGGCTCGGCGGTCCGACCGGCCCAAGACAGCGGCGCGAACGGACCGCTAGTGGTAGCGGACGCACAGACGCCCCAAGCGCCGAGCGCTCCGGCGCCCGCCGAAGCCGTCACACCACCACCGCCGGCGACGCCTGAAGAAACGCCGGAAGAAACGCCGCTGCCAACCAGCTCGACGAGCAGCGAACCGAGCGCCGCCAGCCCAGCGCCCAAGCACAAGAGCACGAAACCTAGTAACACGCATAGCCCGCAGCCCAGCGGTGGGCTCGGCACTCACGCGCTGCCGCCGATCAAACACGTCTTCTTGATCGTGCTTTCTGACCAAGGCTTCAATCAGGCGTTCGGACCGGGTGCGCCGGCCACATATCTATCGAAAACGCTCGTCAGCCAGGGTGAGCTGCTGAACGATTACTACGCGGTGAGCGGCGGTGAGCTCGCCAACGAGATCGCCTTGATCAGCGGCCAGGGGCCGACCGTGCAGACAGCGGAAGGCTGCCCTCTCTACACGGGCATCACGCCGGGCACGGTTGGCGCTACCGGTCAAGTTCTAGGGAGCGGCTGCGTGTATCCGAGCCAAACCGACACGCTGGCCGAGCAGCTCACGACCGACGGCCTGACATGGAAGGCGTACGTCGAAGGTATCGGTGAAGGACCGACACAGCCCACCACATGCCCTCATCCCGCGCTCGGCGCCGCTGACGCAAACCACGTGCCGACCGCCGCAGAGCCATATGTGACCTGGCGCGACCCGTTTGCCTACTTTGAAAGCGTCACAGGCAACGCGACCTGCGCGAGCAGCATCGTGGGCCTCGGCCAGCTGGCGCCGGGCCTCAAGACCGCCAAGGACACGCCTGCGCTGTCCTACATCGTCCCTGATCGCTGCCACGACGGCTCCGAAGAACCGTGCGCTCCAGGGGAGCCAGCGGGCCTTGCGGCAAGCGACAGCTTCCTCAGCACGGTCGTGCCCGAGATCGAGAGCTCACCCGCTTATAAGACCGGCGGTCTGATCGCGGTGACGTTCGACCGGGCGCCGCAAAGCGGACCCAACGCGGACACCAGCGGGTGCTGCATGACGTCGGCGTTCCCGAACCTCCCGGCAAGCACTCCGAGCGCTCCGAGCGCGCCCGCCACAACCGGAGAAGCCGCTACGACGACCCCCGCCGGCGGCGGGCGTGTCGGGCTGCTGTTGATCTCGAAGTACACGAAGCCAGGCAGCATCAACGTCACGGGCGAATACAACGACTTCTCGCTGCTCGCCTCGATCGAGGATCTCTTCGAAGTGAGCCATCTGGGCTACGCGAGCAGCGCGGGGCTGCTGGCGTTCAACAAGAGCGTGTACAACGCCCATCCGTAGCGCTGTCTCCCGGCTCTCGGCCGCGTTCTGACCATTCGGAGTACCGCGCGGACGCGCGGAGTTTGTGCGGCGGACGGTTCACACGAACCTCTGTGGTCCCTCTAACGCGCCTATTAGGTCGTTTGTGCATCGTGGGCACACAGCCGCTAACACAATCAACACACGACGGAAGGGATCAGTCCATGTTCTCCCGGAAACTCACCACGCTCATCGCCATCGGCGCGGCGGCCATCGCGATCGGAGGCGGCACCTACGGCATCGTCGGCGCAACCGCCAGCACCAGCTCAGGCGCCGCGACAACAGCCACGTCCCTCCCAACGACGTCAGGCCAGCCCGCGTTCCGCGGCAGGGGCTCCAACGCTAGGTCTGGACCGACCGCCGGGGGATCGTCCGGCACGGTCGAAAGCGTGTCCACCTCGGGCTTCACGATATCGACGCCAGCGGGTCAGAAGGTGACCATCGACGAGGCGTCTTCCACGACCTACCAGAACGGGACAAGCTCGAGTTCGGCGAGTGCTATTACCAAAGGCGAGAGCGTCCTAGTGCTCGGGACGACCAGCGGAACGACCATCACGGCCAGTCGCGTCGTCGTGCAACCGACTGGCGGCGGCGGAACTGCAGCCTCCTCGGCAGCAGGAGTGGTCCCCTTCCAGCGTGGCGCGCGGTCCACGTCGAAGCAGGCCGGTCAGATCCCGGCGAGTTACAGCCAGGGGTCGGGCACGATCGTCAGCGGAACGACAGCGAACAAGGCCATCGAAGCTGCGTTGGCGGCCTACCCGGGAGGCATCGTCGACCGTGTCGTGCAGCTGAGCAACGGCGAGTACGAGGTCCACAACATAGGCGTCAACTGGCCGCACCACGTCTTCGTCGATCAGGAGTTCAAGGTCGTCGGCGCGAACTAGGGTAGCTCCAGCACAAGGGGTATCTTATTGGAGGTTGTATACTAAGCTCCAATAAGGAGATCCCGTGTCGGAGCTTTTGAAGCGCCACTGGCAGAGCCAGCTCGTCGGCAGCGGTGTGTCACGTCGAGACCGTCGCTCGTGCGATTATGCTGCTTATCTGCCAGATCCGTTGGTCGGTCGTCGGTTCGTGCTCGAGGGAGATGTGGCCGCCGACGTCGCCGATGCTGAGGCTGCGATCGCCAGGCTGAACGCCGAGGCCACGGCGCTGGTCGATACGGAGGCCCTCGCGCGAATCCTGCTGCGCGCGGAGTCTGTCGCGTCCTCGCGCATCGAGGGTTTGGAGATCGGTGCGCGACGTCTGCTGCATGCCGAGGCTGTCCGATCGATGCGTGAGCCGTCGTCTGACGTGACGGCCTCGGAGGTGCTCGGGAACATCGACGCGATGCTCTATGGCATAGAGCAAATCGGACTCGAAGACGAGATCACCGTGGACGTGCTCTTGGAGATCCATCGACGTCTGCTTGCCGGCGCGCGTCTCGAGTCCCATCAGGGCAGGTTCCGAAAGATCCAGAACTGGATCGGTGGCAGTGACCACAACCCGTGCTCAGCGGATTACGTTCCTCCGCCGCCAGAGGAGGTTACCGAGCTCATGAACGATCTTTGCTCGTTCTGCAACACCGACGACCTGCCTGCGGTGGCACAGGCCGCTATCGCCCACGCGCAGTTCGAGACGATTCACCCTTTCGTCGATGGAAACGGTCGCACAGGCCGCGCGATCATCCACCTCGTGCTGCGTCGCAGGGGGCTCGCTCAACGCGCCTTGCCACCGGTGTCGCTTGTGCTTGCGACGTTCGCACGGGATTACGTCGGCGGGCTGATGGCGTCTCGCTATGTCGGACCATCAAGCTCCCCGGAGGCGAGTGCGGGCGTGAATACCTGGGTGGCGACCTTCGCGGGCGCCTGCATCCGCTCAGTCGCCGACGCAACGGCGTTCGAGTCGCGCGCCGCCGCCCTGGAGGAGCAATGGCGCGAGCGCGTCGGCCGTGTTCGCGCCAACTCCGCGACCGACCTCCTGCTCCACCGGCTCGCAGGTGTACCGGTACTCACGGCCGAGAGCGCGGCGACGCTGCTCGGACGAACGTTCAAGCCGGCCAACAACGCCATCCAACGTCTCGTTCAAGCTGACATCCTGCGCCAGATCACAATCGGACGGCGCAATCGCGCATACGAGGCACCGGAGATAATCGAGGCTTTCACAGACCTCGAGCGCCAGCTCGCAAGTCCCGCGGGCGACACCACCATCACGCCGGCGCGCCGTCGTACTCGTCGTCGGTGAAGTCACGCAAGCCGCTGCGTGAAGAACGCCAGGATCTCGTCGCGGGCGGCGATCGTCGGCTGGCCGGCGTCGTCGATCAGGTGCGCAGTGACGACGCTGTGCGGGCTCGCGACGACGTGCTCGAAGAACGGCGGCGTGTCGGGATTGGCGGCGCTGTCGGGCAGCACGTGCGGGATGAAGCGCTCGCCGAGCGCCTCGCGGTAGGCGGCGAACCGCTGCGCCTGGCAGTGCCGGTCACCCTCGAAGCGATAGGCCATGACGGTCAGGTCCTCGCGCTCGAGGCGCTCGCGAATCGTCGCGAGCTCCTCGGGCGCGCTCTCGATCCCCGCGGGGTCGTCGAGCGGCAGCGACGGCTGCGAGAGCACGGGCGCGAGCATCGCCGGCTCGAGCATCATCGTAAGCGCGAAGTTGCCGGTGAAGCACATGCCGATCGCGCCCACGCCCGGACCGCCGCACTGCTCGTGCGCGAGCCTCGCCAGCGAGCGCAGCCAGCCGGTCGCCGGACTCGACGCGTTGGCGGCGAAAGCGCGAAACTCGGCGCTCATGCAAGCCCGCTGCAGGACGGCGGTTCCGTCCTCGACACGCGGCACGGCGCCGTCACGGCCGAACAGCGAGGGCATGTAAACGGTGAAGCCCGCGTCGCGGACCCAGCGGGCGAAGCGCGCGACGTGTGGGCTGATGCCGGGCATCTCCGTCATCACGATCACCGCCGGACCGGCGCCCGTCACGTGCACCACCTTGGTCGCGCCGTCGAGGGTGATCGAGCGGGGATCGAAGTCGTCGAGCGGATCGTCCTCAGCGGCGGGCATCGCGTTTCTCCTTTCGGTCGCCTGACGGTGCGTGCGTGTCGAGCTCGACGTGCCAGGCGGCGCGCGCGTGCTCGATGCCGGAGGGGTCCTCGAGCAGCTGGCGCTGCCAGTTGGCGGCCATCCCCAGCGCGTTCAGCCGGAACGCCATCGCCCGCGGGTCGACGTCCGCGCGCAGCTCCCCCGCCGCGATCGCCGTCTCGACGTTGGCGCTCAGCACGGCGATCCATTCGCGCATGACCGCCGCCACCGCGTCGCGCACCGGGCCCGGGCGGCCGTCCATCTCGGCCGACGCCGCGCACAGGAAGCAGCCGCCCGCGAACACGTCCGAGGAGAGGTAGTCGAACCACGCCCGCCCGATCGCGACCAGCCGTGCAAGGCCCTCCGCACTCGCGAGCGCCGGCGCGATCACCTGCTCCACGAGGATCGCGCGCGCGGCGTCCAGTGTCGCCAGCTGCAGCTCCTGCTTTGACCCGAACAGCGCGAACACGCTGCTCTTGTGCACCTCCAGCTCCGCCGCCAGCCCGCCGATCGTGAGCCCTTCCAGCCCCTCGCACGAGGCCATCTGCACCGCCCGCTCGAGCACCGCCGCGCGACTGCGCATGCCACGCGCGCGGCGACCGTCGATCGCTGGCTCCGCCGTGGCGGCGGCCGGGGTGGTGGCTGGGCGCATCGGCGCAGCCTACAACATAGACGTACGATCGTCTATATATTTATTTATGGGGAGCGGGGTCGGCCGCTGATTCGGCGCGGGCCGGGGTCGCCGCTCAGAGCTCGAGCAGGAAACGCAGTGCGCGAGCAGCTTGGAACATCACGTCGTCACCTGCGGAGCCGAGTCGGCCGATCAGACGCTCCTCGGAGATGGACTTGACGTCCTCGCACTTTGCGTAGCTCACCTCGTCGAGCCCCGAGCTGCCCTGGTCGATCTCTATGTGGGAAGGTAGGCCACGGTAGGCCGTCGTGATCGGGACCACGACCACGACGCCCGCGCGACGTTCGTTCAGCGAATCACCCGAGATGACGACCGCTGGTCGCCTGCCCGACTGCTCCCGGCCGACGGGGTCGCCGAAGTCGACCAGCCAGATCTCACTCCGGCGAGCGCTCACGACGAGCGGTCACGCAGGGCGCCGCTCTCGACATTACGCTCGGCTTGGATCTCGCTCCATGCGTCTGGGTCGGCCCGCAGGACTTCATAGCGGGCAGAGAGCTGATCGAAGAACACGCGCCGTTCAAGCGCAT
Organism: Solirubrobacteraceae bacterium; assembly: GCA_035939335.1. GTDB lineage: Bacteria > Actinomycetota > Thermoleophilia > Solirubrobacterales > Solirubrobacteraceae > Palsa-744. Next base: position 12,453 of record DASZFY010000027.1, read on the forward strand.
CGGCGGCCTCGTCTACCAGCTGACTCATGGGACGACCGGTCGCCTGCGCCAGCCTGGCGAAGCGATCTCGAGTCGGCTCGCTCACTCTGATCGTGGTGCTCATGGGGCCAGTCTACCATTTAGGCGCTTGATCTGTCTACAGCGGAGCGTGCCTTCGTGGCTGGTTGGCGGACCGCAGATCAGTCGATCTGGAACTCGCCGTCGCGGTAGATCACGCGCTCGCCCCCGCCGCGCAGCGTGGCCGTGACGATGCGGTCGGTCGTGGAGACGATGTCGGTGTGCACGCTCGAGTTGTTGAAGCCCAGCCGCTGCCAATCGCCCTGACTGAGCGGCGCGGGGTCGCCGGTGTAGGCGTCCTGGTAGGAGCGCCCGAGCGCGATGTGCGTGTTGCCGTAGGCGCCGCCGACGTTCTCGTCGTACAGGGTCTGCGCCATGAAGCGCGTGATCCTCGAGAAGCGCCGATCGGTGAGTGAGAACTCACCCACGCGGTCGGCGCCCTCGGTGGCGATCATCTCAGTGAGCACGCGCTCGTTCTCTTCCGCGCTCGCGTGCGTCACGCGCCCGTCGGCGAACGTCAGGCGGATGCCCTTGACGAGGTTCCCGTAGCGGTACAGCGGCTGGTTGCAGTAGATCCAGCCTTCCGTGCCGCGCCAGTCGGGGCTGGTGAACAGCTCGAAGCTCGGGATGTTGCGCCCGCGCCCTCCCAGCCAGCGCCGCTGCTCGCCGACGCTCACCCACAGATCGGCGTCCTCGCCCTCGACGTGCACGCGCTCGATGTCGAGTGAGTCGAGCCACTCGCGGGTCGCCTCCAGGCGCTCGCCCACCTCGCGCCAGCGCTCCAGCGGCTGCTCGCTGTCGAGGAAGCACGCGTGCACGATCTGCTCCCAGTACTCCTCCACGTCCATGCCCGCCTCCGCCGCCATGCCCGGCGTGCCGTACAGCCCGAGCGTCCAGGTGAAGCGCCCCGCGTTCTCCTTCTCGTTGCGCCAGTCCAGCAGTGTCCGCATCGCCTCGCCGCGACGCATGATCCGCGCCGGATCGACCGTGTCCAGCGAGCGCGGGTCTCCCGGCGCGATCACCGTCACCTGATGGTCGATCTGGTCCACCAGGCCACGCATGTAGGAGCCCGGGAAGTAGTCCAGCTGCTGCTCGCTCGCGAGGTCATAGAAGTCGCGCGCCAGGTTGACCTCGGGGTCGTCGTCGGGCTGATAGGAGCCGAGCGCGTGCGCGCCCGCGCGCCACACCGCCCTGTTCAGCGCCGCGTACAGCGGCTTCGCGCTCTCCGGCGCCACCACGCGGACGACCTCGCCCGGCTGCACTCCATTGCCGCCGCCGAGGGCGAAGTCGACCAGCACCGACGCATAGCGATCGAGGATCTCTGCAGGAGGGGTGTAGGCCATGCGCCCACCCTAGCGTCGCGTACTGCGAACGCTAGGGGTGACCGCTCAGGCTGCGAACGCTCACGCCGCGACCACGTCGAGCTCGCCGGTGCGCGCGGCCTCCGCCTGCTCGCGGCTGTCACGCGAGGAGATCAGCACGGCGGTGAGGATCGCGCCCACGATCGCGAAGCCCGCGCCGACGAGAAACGCGCGGTCGAACCCTTTGGTGAGGGCGACCGACGAGTTGTGCACGCCGGCGCTCAACAAGCTCTGCGTGCGGCTGTTGGCGACCGTGGCCAGGATCGCCAGACCGAGCGCACCGCCCACCTGCTGAGAGGTGTTGATCAGTCCCGACGCGAGGCCCGCCTCGTGCGGCTTGGTCCCCGTCACCGCGCCGATCGTCACCGACACGAACGAGAACCCGAGGCCGAACGCCGCGAGCAGCGACGGCCCCAGCACATCCGCGCTGAAGGACCCGCCCGGCGCGGGTACGCGTGAGAACCACAGCAGCCCCGCCGCGATCAGCAGCAGACCTGCGATCAGCACCGGCTTGAAGCCGATGCGTGTCACCAGCTGCGAGCCCATCCCCGCCGAGATGATGATGGCCACCGCCAGCGGCAGGTAGGAGAGCCCCGCTTTGATCGGCGAGAAGTGCAGCACGTCCTGCAGGTACAGCGAGATGAAGAAGAACATCGAGAACAGCGACATGCCGATCAACAGGCCGACGATGTCCGCTCCCCGCAGCGTGCGCAGACGGAAGATCGAGAACGGCAGCAGCGGGTGGCGCTGGCGGCGCTCGATCGCCACGAACGCCGCCAGCAGGATCGCCGAGCCGGCGAGCCTCAGCAGCGTGCCCGTCGAGCCCCAGCCGACGTTGACGGCGTCGACCACCGTGTACACCAGCAGCGCCAGGCCGGCCGTGACCGTCACCGCGCCGGGGATGTCGAAGCCTTCGGTGCCGTCTTCGGCGTGGCTCTCGGCCAGCAGCCGGGGGGCCATCGTCGCCGCGGCGATACCGATCGGAACGTTCACGAACAGCACCCAGCGCCAGCTCAGCCCGCTCGTGAGGATGCCGCCGAGCAGGACCCCCGCGGCCCCGCCGGCGCCCGCGACCGCGCCCCAGATGCCAAGCGCGCGGTTGCGCTCCGCGCCCTCGGCGAACGTCGTCGTGATGATCGACAGCGCCGCCGGCGATACGATCGCCGCGCCCAGGCCCTGAATCGCGCGTGCTGCGATCAGCCATGCCTCCGACTGGGCCAGCCCGCCGCCGAGCGAGGCCAGCGAGAACACCACCAGGCCGATCATGAACATACGCCTGCGCCCGAGCAGGTCTGCGAGCCTTCCGCCGAGCAGCAGGAAGCCTCCGAACGTCAGTGTGTACGCGTTCACCACCCACGACAGGTCGTCGCGCGAGAAGTGCAGGTGGGAGCCGATCGACGGGAGCGCGACGTTGACTATGGACGCGTCGATCACGATCACGAACTGCGTCATCGCCAACAGCATCAGCGCCAGGTTCTTGCCGCGCTGGGAGCTAAGGTCGGGCGTCGCCGCGCGCGACTTAGAGGCGCTCAACGCTGCAGCGGATTGGGTCTCGGTCGTGCTCATGCTCGTCCTCTCAAGAGTGGGGGCCGCGGCGGGTGATCCGGAAGCGGAATTACGGTTCCTCTTGCTTATATCACAATCCGGAGCTAAGATTCCGTTTGTGAGCTCGATCTCCACAGATCAGCCAATCCTCAGAGCCGACGCCCGACGCAACCGCGAGCGGATCATGGCCTCCGGCCGCGAGCTGTTCGCCAGCCACGGCCCCCAGGCGCAGATGGACGAGATCGCCGCGCACGCAGGCGTGGGGATCGGCACCGTCTACCGCCACTTCCCCACCAAGGAGGCGCTCCTCACCGCGATGGTTCGCGACCGCTTCCAGGGGTTCGCCGAGATCGCGCGCCGCGCTGAGGACATCGCCGATCCGCTGGAGGCGCTCGAGAGCGTCATGCGCAACTCCGGCGAGGCGGTCGAGGGCGACGTGGGCTTCCAGCTCGCGATGATGGGCTCAGACGAGCTCGAGTGGGAGGGCATCGAGGAGGAGAAGGCCGCCCTCGCCGAGGTCGTCACCAGGATCATCTCCCGTGCGATCGCCGCCGGCGTCGTGCGCGACGATTACACCTTCGAGGACTTCGGCATGGTGATGTGCGGAATCACATCCACCATGTACTACAAACCGGGCAACTCGGACTGGCGCCGCCACCTCGAGCTCGTCCTGCGCGGCGTACGCGCTCCAGCAATCGGATAAGCGCTCCCGTCCTACAGGCCGGCCTCGCGACCGCCGAGATGCCTCGGGGCAGCGGACCGCCGGTCACTGTCCCCTCCCGTCCCCGTCGTTCGTCTTAGAGTCGAAACGCAATCCCCCAAGGAGGACGACATGCAATACGCGGTGTTGGTGTACACGAAGCCAGGTGCCATCGACGGGTTGAGCGACGAGGAGCGCCAGCGCATGAGCGGCGAATACATCGAGATCGGGCAGCATCCCGATTGCGTCGCCGGTGCGCAGCTCGCGCCGGTCGAGACCGCGAGCACGGTGCGCGTGGAGGACGGTGAGACCCTGATCACCGACGGCCCCTTCGCGAACACCAAGGAGGTCTTCGGCGGCTACTACCTGTTCGAGGCCGACGAGCTCGACTCGGTGCTCGAGATCGCAGCTCGCATCCCAGCGGCCCGGCTCGGCGGGGCGGTCGAGGTTCGCCCGCTCGCCGTGATGAGCCCGCTGGTGGAGGAGGCCAGCTGATCGACCGGGTCTTCCGAGAGCAGTGGGGCCGTGTTCTGGCCCACATGGTCGGCTTCCTCGGCGACATCGATCTCGCCGAGGAAGCCGCCCAGGAGGCGTTCGCGATCGCGGCCGAGCGCTGGGCGCGTGACGGCGAGCCGGCCAACCCGCTCGGCTGGCTGGTGACGACAGCGCGCAATCGAGCGATCGACAGGATCCGCCGCAACCGCACCCTCGCCGCCAAGACCCGGCTGCTCGAGCCTCCCGCGAGCGTCGTGGACGACATGACCGAGACAGCGATTCCCGACGAACGCCTCGAGCTGATCTTCGCCTGCTGCCATCCGGCGCTCGCGAAAGAGGCGCAGGTGGCACTGACGCTGCGGGCCCTCGGGGGCCTCGAGACCGCAGAGATCGCCCGCGCGTTCCTGGTCTCAGAGGAAACCATGAAGCGTCGGCTCTCGCGTGCGAAGGGCAAGATCAAGGCGACCGGGATCCGCTTCGCCGTCCCTGCCGACCATCTGCTGCCGCAGCGCTTGGCGACCGTGCTGGCGGTCGTCTATCTGATCTTCAACGAGGGCTACCGCGGGCGCGTGGATCTCGCCGGCGAGGCTGTCGGGCTCGGACGGGTGCTGGCTGAATTGATGCCAGACGAGCCCGAGGTCCATGGCCTGCTGGCGCTGATGCTCCTTCACCATGCGCGCCGCCACGCGAGGCTCGCCGGTGGGGATCTCGTGCTGCTGAGCGACCAGGATCGCGCGCTGTGGGACGCCGCGATGATCGGCGAGGGGCAGGCCAGGCTCACTCGGGCGCTCGCGTTGCACGGACGTGGCAGCTATGTGCTGCAGGCAGCGATCGCCGCGCTCCAGCTCGAGGAGCAGATCGAATGGCCGCGGGTTGTGCAGCTCTACGGTGAGCTCGCCGAGCTCACCGGCTCACCGGTGGTCCAGTTGAACCGCGCCGTGGCCGTGGCGGAGGCTGGCTCGCCGCAAGCGGCACTCGAGATCGTCGAAGCGCTGTCGCTCGACGGGTACCAGTATCTGCACTCGACGCGCGGCGAGCTGCTGGCGCGAGTCGGCCGCAAAGCCGAGGCCCGCGCCGAGTACCTGCGCGCGCTCGAGCTCGCCAGCGCCGAGCCCGAGCGACGATTTCTGACACGACGCATCGCCGGCCTCTGAGCAGCGGCCTACTGGCCCAGTCCGGCCAGCATGGCGTTGACGGCCAGCGACCAGCGGCGGTCGATCGACTCCGCTGTGCTGCCGAGTCGTTCGGTGTTCTCGGCGGCGACGAGGCCCTGTATGAGCGCCACGAGCACGTGCGCTAGGTCGGTGGCGTCGCCGTGCAGCATCCCGTCATCGATCGCGCGGCCGACGCGCTCGACGATGAACGTCCTCACGGAGGCGCCCGCGTCACGCTCGGATTGGGTTGGATCGAAGTCGGCGAAAGGACGCGAGAACATCAGCTGCGTGAGCACCGGGCGCTCGCGCATGAAGTTGCGGTAGACGTCGGCGAGCTCGATCAGCTCGGCGCGCGGATCGTCGGAGGGGGGAAGCGCGTCGAGCTCGCGCCGCAGCAGACGGAAACCTTCGAAGAAAACCTCCCGCAGCAGCCCCGCCCTGTCGCCGAAGAGCTCGTAGACCGCCGGCGTGGAGGTGTCAGCGTCGCGCGCGACGCTCCTGGTCGTGAACCCCGAGACGCCCTCCGTGCTCAGCAGCTCGACCGCGGCGGAGAGCACGTGGTCTCGTAGCTCGGGCGTTCGTTGCTTTGGCCTGGGCATACGCCGGTCCTTTCATGACAAGGTTACGAAACATCGTTACATTATATGTCCTGACATCCGCGAAAAGCGAACGGGAGATGACGATGAGCGAGCTGGCCACGTACGACCTCGACGGTGCAATCGCCACGATCACGATGGATGACGGGAAGGTCAACGCGCTGTCGCCCTCGATGCTGCGTGCGCTCTACGCGGCCTTCGACCAGGCCGAGCAGGACGGCGCGGTCGTGGTGCTGACCGGGCGCGACGCCTTCTTCTCGGCGGGCTTCGACCTCAACGTCTTCGCCGCAGGCGAGGCGGACCGGGTGCTCGAGATGCTGCGGCTGGGAGCCACGCTCGCCGAGCGGATCCTGGCATTTCCGAGGCCGGTGCTCGCGGCGTGCAACGGTCACGCGGTCGCAGCGGGCTCGTTCCTGCTGCTGGCCGCCGATCTGCGCATCGGGACCGAGGGGCCCTTTCGCATCGGCCTGAACGAGGTGAAGATCGGACTCACGGTGCCGTGGTTCGCGATCGAGTTGGCTCGCCAGCGCCTGGAGCCGGCGGCGTTCTCCCGCGCGGTGATCAACGCCAACATGTACGCGCCAGCCGACGCTGCGTCGGCTGGCTTTCTCGACCGGGTGGTAGGCGCGAGCGAGTTGCGCGCGGTGAGCCTCGACGACGCCGCTCAGCTCGCCGAGCTGAACGCCGATGCGCACCTCGCGACGAAGCTCCGAGCGCGTGGGGGCGCGCTCGCGGCGGTGCGCTCGGCGATCGAGCGTGAGCTGACCGTTGAGGGGCTGCAGGGCGCGAGCGCGCCCTGATGATCGGCCCCTACGACGCCATCGGCCGTACGCTCCGCGTCGCCTCCTCAGCCCGGCCGCCGTCCCGGTTCAGCGTGCGCAGCCAGTGCACGACCTGTGCTTCGAGATGACGTGTCCGCGGCTTTGGCGGGGAAACGCCTCGACGCCGCGGAGAGCGGGGCAGCGCGGCGGGAGCGGAGGGTCTGGGGGTGTGAGCTGTGATCATTTGTGGGCCTTCCTGGTAGGTCGGTAGACAGAGGAGTTGCGGCGCTGGACGCATCGAGGTCGCGTCGCAGCAGGCGGTAGGCGAGCAGGCCGCCGAGGCTCGGGATCCAGAAGGCGATCGCGTGATAGACGAGCACCCCGGCGGCTGCCTGCGTGACGGGGGCGCCGTACAGCACCAGCGTGCCGGCGAGGCCGCCCTCGAGCACGCCGACGCCGCCGGGGACGGGGATCAGGTTGGCGAGGTAGCCGATGATGTAGCCGAGCATCAGCACGGCGATCGGCGGCGCGTAGCCGACTGCGCTGAGCGTGCTCCAGAGCACGGCGATGTCGAAGCCGAGATAGCCGATCGCGCCGAGCAGGCGCCAGCTCGGGTGGCGAAGCGCCCGCTCAGCCTCGCTGATGCCCGCGGTGAGCGCTCCGATCCAGCGGGAGTCCGCGAGCGCGCGCCGGCGATGCTCGCTCAGGTGGGCGATCGCGAGCGCGGCCGCGATCGCGCTGATGCCGAGCGCGATCGGCACGCCGGCGAGTGCCAGGCCGCCGTCGCCTCTGGAGAGGCCGCTCGCGAGCAGGACCCCGCCGCCGATCAGCGCTCCCACGTTGACGGCGCTCGTGAGGAAGAACAGGCTGCTCGACCTGCGGACGATCTCGCGGGTCGGCATCCCAGCCAGGCGCAGCAGCCACCCGCCCACGGCGAGCGAGCCGACGCCGCCGCCGGGGAGCAGCGCGCCGGATCCCATCTCCGTCCAGGCGACCTGCCGCGCCGCGGGCGCCGGGACCGTGGCGAAGAAGTGGCGGAACACGACCACGAAGCTGGCGCACGAGGCCAGCTCCAGGGCGCCGGCGAGCACGAGCCAGGGCGCGTCGATGTGGGCGATCTCGCTCGCGACGCCGCTCAGCGCGGGTACCGCGATCAGCAGCGAGACGATCATCGCGACGGGCAGCAGCATCGTCAGCACGCGTGCGCGCGAGGACGCGCCGATATCCGGCGCGATCGAGGGCGCTACGCTGGAGAACGGTGTCGCGGCTGCGGACAAGGAACCTCGTTTCATGGATCGTCGATCGTGGATCTGTCGCAGTAGTCTAGCAATCATTGGTATCTACCAACTACCAGCGATGCGCTACGATTGTGCTATGGCTACGAATCTCTCGCTGGAGCCGCCGACGTCGAGCAGCGTGCTCACCCAGCACACGGGCTTTCTGCTCGCGCGGCTCGGGCGCGCCGTGACCCGCCAATACCGCTCGGTGCTCACGCCGATCGGGACCAAGCCGCGCGAGACCGCCGCGCTGCTGGCGCTGCGCGATGGGGGCGCGATGAGCCAGCAGGCGCTCGGAGCGGCGCTCGACGTGGATGCGAGCAACCTCGTGGTGCTGCTCAACGACCTCGAAGCGGCAGGCCTGATCGTCCGCCGCCGTGACCCCGAGGACAGGCGCCGCCACCTGGTCGAGATCTCCACGCGGGGCAGCAAGGTGATCTGCGAAGTGGAGCGCGCATCGACGCAGATCGATGACGAGTTCTTCGCCGATCTCGACGAGGACGAGCGCGCCAGCCTCCATGATCTGCTCGCGCGCGTGGCTCAGAGCACTGACGTGTGCGTCAAGGACGCGGGCAGCGGCGACGACGACGGATGCTAGCTTCGCGCCCTTCGCGCTGCTCTGTCAGGTGGCGGACATGACGCCCGCGCCCGCCCGCGATCACACTGCGCTCGAGACGCTGCGCGCCAGGCGCGTCGGCGTGTGGACGACGGCGCTCGACACGTTGGCGCCGGCCCACGCACGCGAGCACGCCGCGGAGCTCGAGGCGCTGGGCTTCGGGTCACTGTGGTTCGGCGAGGCCTACGGGCGGGAGGCGTTCACCAACGCCGGCCTGCTACTGGGCGCGAGCGAGCGCCTGGTCATCGGGACGGGGATCGCCAACATCTACGGCCGCGACGCGGTGACGGGCAACGCGGCGGGACGCACGCTGCACGCCGCATATCCCGGTCGGCTGGTGGTCGGCTGGGGCGTCTCGCACGAGCCGCTCGTCAAGCGGATGCGCGGCCACGACTACACCAAGCCGCTCAGCACGATGCGCGAGTACCTGCAGGCGCTCGACGCGGCGCCGTTCTTCGCGGCAGGACCCGAGAACGGTCCTCCGCGGGTGCTCGCGGCGCTGCGCCCCAAGATGCTCGAGCTGTCCGGAACGCTTGCCGACGGCGCACATCCCTACCTCGTGACCCCCGAGCACACACGCCGGGCGCGCGCGATCCTCGGCGCCGGGCCGATCCTGTGCGTCGAGCAGGCGGTCGCGCTGACGACCGACCGCGACGAGTTCCTCAAACGCGCTCACTGGCATCTGGAGATCTATACGGGACTGCCCAACTACCGGGGCTCGTGGGAAACGCAGGGCTTCGGCGAGGAGGACTTCGTTCGCGGCGGCTCAGAGCGTCTCAAGGAGGCGATGGTCGCATGGGGCGACGCCGATACGATCGCCGCGCGCGTGCGCGAGCATCTCGACGCCGGCGCGGATCACGTCCTCATCCAGGCTCTCGGTGCAAACGCCTTCGAGGTCCCCGCCGAGCAATGGCGGGCGCTCGCACCGGTCCTGACAAGCTCCTAGCCGTCGTCACGTGGCTCGCGGTTGCGGCGCGCTCGCGCACGCCGGAGGTCGTCGCGCACGGTCGCACGGGCGTTTTGCGGCCTCGGCATCTCTCCAACGCCGAATCGTCGGCCCGCGCCGCTGAGCGACAAAGGGCGACAGCCAGCACCGCCGCGACCAGCCATCCGACCGCTACCAAGCTCACGAGCATGCTTTAAAGACGCCGAGTGAGCCAGGAAGTTGGCTGGAGGGACGACGCTGATCTGGTGCTAGGCCATCGCGCTCTGGGGTTTTCCGCGTCCGAGGCCTGCCGAAAACTACGGATGTGCGCCGTCTCGGTGGCCCATACGCTGGCCCCGACAGATTCTGGAAGTTAGACCGGGAGGACAATCGTGAATTCCGTAGTTGTTCCTGTGCTGGGGGCGATCTTCAATCTGAATCATGCTTCGAATGTCGTGCACTGGCACTTCATCGAGCTGTCGGTTTCCAACGTGATCCTGATCGGGACGATGTTCGTGGTGTTCGCGCTGGCGATCGCGCTGCCGTTCCCAGGTGCCGCCGCACGCAGACGGGGAGGCTCATCGTGAGCGCGAAGCCCGCAGCGAACGGCTCGCACGGCCCGAACCGCTCGTGGACCGGCCGGGTGCGCAAGGCCGCGGTCGATGCGCTGCCGCCTGAGAAGCTGCTTCCCGACGGCCAGCCCACCTACGTCGCCTCTTGGATCTACGTGTTCGGGGTCGCGAGCATCGCGTCGCTGGCGGTGATCATCGGCTCGGGTGTGATCCTCTCGCTGAAGGGCCCCGCTTGGTGGCACGACACCGGCATCGGACACTTCTTCAACAGCGTCCATCTGTGGGCTGTAGAGCTGTTCTTCTTCGCGATGGTCGTTCACCTGTGGGGCAAGTACTGGATGGCCGCGTGGCGCGGCGGGCGCTCGCGGGTGTGGATGACGGGCGCCGTGACGTTCCTGGTCGCGGTGCCGTGTGCGCTGACCGGCTACGTCTCACAGCAGAACTTCGACGCCCAGTGGATCGCCACGCAGGCCAAGGACGCGATGAACTCGGTCGGCGTGGGGGCGTTCTTCAACCTCACCAACTTCGGGCAGATGTACAGCTTCCACGTGCTGCTGCTGCCGCTGGCGGTCGTCGCGCTGGTCACCGCCCACGTACTGCTCGTTCGTCGCCACGGCGTGGTGCCGCCGTTCGCGATTCAGAGCACGGGCGAGGCTGCGCAGGCTCTGCCTGAGCTCCCCGAGCACCCCGCTGTCGCCTCGGCGGTGCAGTCATGAGTCGCCTGCGCTCGCTGATGTGGAGCAAGGACGACACGAAGCCGTGGGCCGGACGCTACGCGCCGTATGACCTCGTGAAAGAGCTGTGCATCGCGATCGGTGTGATCGCGCTGCTGGCGGTCGTGCTGGCCGTGTTGTTCTCCTCGCCCGACGAGAAGTCGAGCACCGTCTCGCAGTGGTCGCGCCAGCTGCCCGTCAACTTCGTCACGACCGCCGTCAGCGAGCTTGATGGCAAGAGCAAGACCGCCGAATACGGGCCACCCTATAACCACGCTTCGGGGAGCGTTCAGCACTTCCTGTTCCTGCACCCGCAGCGGTGGCTCGGCGTCAGCCATCCGATCGACACCTCTCAGGACTACGTGCTCGGCCCGCTGAGCACCGTTCCCAACGATCCGGCGCTACAGAGCGCGCTCGCCGAATATCGCGCGGCGCCCGAAAAGACCAAAACGGTCTGGGCCGAAACGTATGCCAAGCCGCTCGAAGAATACGCGGCGGCGGAAGAAGAAAGCAAGCCGCTACCCAAGACCGTGGCAGTCGATTCGACCGGCAACGTGAGCGTCCAGGCGAGCGGCGCCGGCCCGGTCCCGACGATGATGAACGCCGAGCTGAGCCTCGCCAAGAGCGGCGGCCTCGACGGCAGCCTGCTCACGAGCAGCCAGTTCTTCCAGACCGACTACACCAAGCCGCTGCTGTTCATGGCCGACGGCGGCCTGCTTGAAAAACGCGCCGAACAGGATCACCTGCTCGGCGGGCAGTGGGGGATGATGAACGAGACCGGCAGCTACCCCGGCCAGGTGTGGTTGTGGCTCTACACCCTCTGGTACCAGGTCGAACCGATGAAGTCCTCGTCGAATGCGGACATCCAAGTGCTGCTGATCATGGGCCTGCTCAGCCTCGCCTTCATCTGCATCCCCTTCATCCCCGGCGTGCGCGACCTTCCTCGGCGAATCCCGGTCTACAAGCTGATCTGGCGAGAGCATTACCGCGCGCAGCCGAGCGAGTAGGAGGCGCAGCCGAGCGAGCGAGTAGCAGGGAGCACGCCGAGCAAATGGAAGGTAGCGGGCGGCGCTCCTCTATGTCACCAAAAGAAAATGCTGTATAGCCATCGTTAGACAGCATTTTTCTTTTGCAATAAGCGCGACGTACAAGCCGTCCGTCAACTTCAGGACCCGCCGCCCTCTCCGCCGGTGTTGATCAGCCCGCGCTCGAGCGCGTAGCCGACGAGCTCCGCGCGCGTGGAGAGCCTGAGCTTCTGCTGGATGTGCGAGCGATGGGTCTCGACCGTGCGCACCGACAGGTACAGCTGCTCAGCGATCTCGGCGTTGGTGTGCCCGAGGGCGATCAGCCTCAGCACGTCGACCTCCCGCTCTGAGAGGTCGTCCGGTGGACCGGGCGGCGGCTCGGAGGCGATACGCGCCCCCAGCCTGGGGTTCAGGTAGCTCTCGCCCACGGCGGCCCGCCGCACCGCTTCGACGAGCTCGTCGTCGGCGGCCTCCTTCAGCACATAGCCGAGCGCGCCCGCCGCCAGCGCCTCGCGCGCAAACGCCGGCTCCTGCTGCATGGTGAGCACGACGATCTGTGTCTCAGGTGACTGCTCGCGAATGACCGGGATCGCCTCCAGGCTCGAGCCGCCGGGCATGTTCAGATCGAGCACCAGCACCGCGGGGTGGTGGCCGAGCACATAGCGGCGCGCACCGTCGACGTCGCTGGCCTCGGCGACGACCTCGAAGTCGCTTTCGTTGTCGAGCAGCATCCGCAGCCCACTGCGTACAACGGCGTGATCGTCGGCGAGCACGATGCGGATCGGTTCCGTGGAAGCGTCCCCGCCGCTGTTGTCAGCTTGGCTCGGCGTCGCGGGTTCGTCGCTCATCCCGCAGAAGGTATCGAGTGCAAGCGACGATCACACGCGCGACGCGGCTCATCCGCGGATTCCCGTCACCGAGATCGGGAAAACCCCCGATGTGCGTGCGGCGGGCCAGGGCTAGCGTCTCTACCAAGCTGTCAAATGGCTTTCCCACACCCGCAGCTCCGACCAAAGGCAGGCACAGGAGATGAAGGCTCTCGTTTATCACGGCCCAGAAGAACGGGGCTGGGACACGGTCGATGACCCCGCGATCCTCGACGCGACCGACGCGGTCGTGCGAATCGACACCTCGACGATCTGCGGTACCGACCTGCACATCCTCAAAGGAGACGTGCCCGAGACCACCCCGGGCACGGTCCTCGGCCACGAGGCCGTGGGCACGGTGCAGGAGGTCGGCGCCGCCGTCACCACTGTCGCCCCCGGCGACCGTGTGCTGATGTCGTGCGTGAGCTCGTGCGGGCGCTGCCGCTACTGCAAGGAAGGCCACTACGGGCAGTGCCTCGGAGGCGGCGGCTGGATCTTCGGCCATCTGATCAACGGGCTGCAGGCCGAGTACGCGCGTGTGCCGTTCGCGGACAACTCCGTCTACAAGGTGCCCGCGCGGCTCACCGACGAGCAGGTGCTGTTCCTCGCGGACATCCTGCCGACGTCCTACGAGGTTGGCGTGCTCAACGGCATGGTCGGCCCTGGAGACGTGGTGGCGATCGTCGGCGCCGGCCCGATCGGGCTCGCGGCGATCCTGACGGCGCGCCTCTACACGCCGGGGAGGATCGTCGCGATCGACCTCGCGGACAGTCGCCTGGAGAGCGCGCGCCGCTTCGGCGCGGACACGACGATCAACAACAGCACCCAGGACGCCGTCTCAGAGGTGATGGAGCTCACCGACGGTCTCGGCGCGGACGTCGCCTTCGAGGCCGTCGGCGTGCCGCAGACCTTCGAGCTCGCCACCGAGCTGATCCGCGCGGGAGGGCGCGTCGCGAACATCGGCGTTCACGGCAAGGCCGCCACGCTACACCTGGAGAAGCTGTGGATCCGCGACGTCACGATCACGACCGGACTGGTGGACACGTTCAGCATCCCCCAGCTGATGCGCCTGATCGCGAGCGGCCGTCTGGACCCGTCGCTGTTCGCCACGCACCACTTCTCCCTGGGCGACACGATGAGCGCGTACGACACGTTCGCCGACGCGGCGAGCACGGGCGCGCTGAAGGTCGTGCTGCAGGGCTCCAACGGCGACTCTCCGGACGTCGGGAGCGAGCGGGTCGCGGCCGTCGCGTGACAGGCGGCGGCGGGGGCTTCATCCGTGGCCGCGACGCGGCAATTCGAGCAGTAGGGTGGAACGATGGGAAGGCAGGCAAGCGTCGTGCTCTACGTGCTCGCGCTGGTAGCCGTCGTGGTTGGCGTGGACGTCTTGTTCTTCAGGCATCGGTTCTTGGAACGCCTGATGGTGAACGTCGGGATTGTCCTGGTGTTCGCGGCGTTCTATTTGAGGTTCCTGAAGCGAGCATGAGCGGGCCGCCCACGTTGAACGGAACCTGCTGGGTGATGCAGTGGATGTTGCCACCGCCCAACAGGATCTCCCGTGCCTGCACCCCGACAACCTCGCGGTCGGGAAAACAGCCGCGCAGGATCTCACCGGCCTGCTCGTCGTGGCGCTCGTCGAGCAGCGGGTAGACGATCCGGCTGCTGGCGGGATAGAAGTTGACGTAGGAGGCCGCGAGGCGGTCGCCGGCGCGGCGGGACAGGCTGCTGGGCACCGCATCGATCCCCTGCGCCTCCTGATCGGTGATCGTCATGGCGTCCGGCGAGGGCAGGCGTACCACCTCGATCGAGCGCCCGCGCGCATCGGTGGCCGCTTCCAGGCGCTCCTGCGCGTCGCGTGAGATCGCGTGCTGCGGATCGGACTCGTCGTCGGCGTAGGTGAGCAGTACTACGCCGGGGCGCACGAAGCACGCGAGGTTGTCGACGTGGCCGTCGGTCTCGTCGCCCAAGACGCCGCGTCCGAGCCAGATCATCTTCTCCGCGCCGAGGTAGTCGTACAGCACCCGCTCGATCTCCTCGCGGCCCAGCTCGGGGTTGCGGTTGGGGTTGAGCAGGCACTCTTCGGTGGCCATCACGGTGCCCTCGCCGTCGACGTGGATCGAGCCGCCCTCGAGCACGATCGGCGCGCGGTAGCGCTCGGCGCGTTCGATCTCGAGCACCTTCTGCGCGACGCGCTCGTCGCGGTCCCACGGGAAGTACAGGCCGCCCGCGAGCCCGCCCCAGGCGTTGAAGCGCCAGTCGACGCCGCGCCGCCCGCCGTTGCTGTCGAGGAGGAAGGTCGGGCCGGTGTCGCGTATCCACGCGTCGTCGGTTGAGATTTCGACCACGCGGATCGAGGAGGAGAGGACCGAGCGGCAGTGCTCGAACTGGGCGTGTGAGACAGCGACGGTCACCGGCTCGGAGACGTTGATCGCCTCGGCGACCACCGCGTAGGCGTGCTGTGCGGGCTTGGCGCCCAGGCGCCAGTTGTCCGGACGCTCGGGCCATGCCATCCAGCAGCCCGCGTGCGCCTCGAACTCGCCGGGCATCCGGTAGCCGTCGGCGGCGGGCGTGGAGGTGAGCGTCGCGCTCATGTCCTCGCAATGGTGGCGTAGCGGCGAGGGGCAGGTCGTCGAGTCGAGTGAGACCAGGCCGGCCGGCGTTCAGACGCCCGCGAGCTCTTTCCCGGCGGAGCGCTCGTCGTGGCTCTCGGCGTCGCTTGCGGGCTCGCGCGGGAGCACGAGCAGCGAGCAGCGTGCGTGACGCTCGAGGTAGTCGGAGGTGCTGCCGAGCACCAGGCGCTTGACCGGGCCGTAGCTGCGCGAGCCGACGATCAGCAGGTCGAGCTCGTTGCCGAACGCGGCCAGCTCCTCGCCGGCAACGAGTCCGTAGATGGCATGCGCCTGGACGCCCTGCAGGCTGGACAGGCGCAGGTTGGCCTCCTCCAGCACCTCGTCGATCGAGTCGACGATCGGCATCGAGAAGAGCCCCACCCCGTAGATCGGCAGCGACACGACCTCGAGCGCGCGTATCGACGCGTTGCGGGCGCCTGCGAGTGTGCGCGCCGCCGCAAGTGCGGCCTCGCTCTCGAGTGAGCCGTTGTAGGCCACGCCGATCCTGGCGATGGCGGCGGGGTTCTCGGCGAAGCCGCGGGCGGCGATCGCCACTGCGCATGGCGCTCCGTCGAGGGCGCCGCGCGTGTCGTCGCCGAGTGTCGCGCGGCCGAAGGCGCCGCGGCTGCACGAGCCGACCACCAGGAGGTCGGCGCCCTGGCGCTCGGCCTGCTCGTGCAACGCGCGCCCGGGACTCAGCGCGACGATGCTCAAGAGCTCCGCCTCGACACCGCCAGCGGCGCGTTCGCGCTCGAGTAGCTGCGTCGAGGATGTGTGCTCGGCGCCGACGAGCTTCGGTGTGATCGCGTGCACCGGGTTCAGCTCACCCTGGAGCACATGCGCCAGGGTCACGCGGCCATGCGGGGCGAGGAGCTGCGCGGCGAGCGCCACCGCGTCACGGCCGCCGGACCTGCCGTCTACTCCAACGAGCACGTTCTCGAACATGGTCATCCTCCTTCGATCATCGTGGTCAAGCCTCCGCGCCCACCTCGACGCCGGGCCGCGCCGCGGCGCCGTCGGCCGGGCTCGTGGCCAGACGCGGCAGGACCAGCAACGACGAGCGGGCGTGGCGTGCGAGGTAGTTGGAGGTGCTGCCGAGCACGAGGCGCTTCACGGGCCCGTAGCCACGCGAGCCGACCACGAGCAGGTCGACCTGCGCGCTGAACGCCGCGAGCTCCTCGCCGGGCAGCCCGTACACGGCGGTTGCGTCCACGTCGGGCAGCGCCTGCAGGCGAGCCGCTGCCGAGTCGAGCATCGCGTCGACGCTGTCGCCGATGGCGGCGGGTACGATCCCGGTGAACGCGACGCTCGGTATCGATACGACCTCCAGCGCCTTGATGCTCGCACCGACGGACGCCGCGAGCCTGCGTGCGAAGTCGAGCGCCGCCTTGCTCTCGGGTGAGGCGTTGTAGGCGACGCCGAGCGTCTTGATCGCGTGGCCCTGCTCTGCGTAGCCGCGCGCGGCGACCGCGACGGCGCAGGGGGCGCCATTGAGCGCGGCGGCGGTGTTGTCTGCGAGCATCGCTCGGCCCAGCAGGCCATGGCTGCACGAGCCGACGACGAGCAGATCGGCATGCTGCGTGTCGGCCTGCCGGTGAAGGCCCGCGCCGGCGTGCGCCGCGACGACGCTCTTCAGCTCCATGTTCACGTCCGCGGCTGCGAGCTGCGGCTGGAGCAGCTCGATCGACGGCATCTCGCCCCGGTGCACATGGGCGAGCGTCAGCTGACCGTCGCGATCGACGAGCCGCTGGGCCAGCGCCACAGCGTCACGAGCGTTCGGCCTGCCATCCACTCCCACGAGCACGTTCTCAAACATCGCTTCATCTCCTTCGGTCGTCGTGTTGACGAGGCTAGGCGGGGAGGTTCGGCGTTTCGTCCGGGTCAGGCACCCGAGCTGCTGCGGACTTCTACGTAGGTGGTCGTCGAGCTACCCAGCCGTGGGTAGAGATCCGCACATTCGCTGGGGATTACACGGATCGCGCTCGCGGGCGCAAGCGGATGGCGCGCCGTGCTGTGTCGGACAGATTGTGCGCAGCAAGGGAAATTAATTTCATCTAGGAGGCACCATGCGCGTATTTCTGAACAAGATCACGAGCCTCACACCGATCGCCGCCGGGGCAGCGGCGGGGATGATCGTGCTCGGGATCGTGTCGATCATCGGCGGCAGCTACGACCACGAAGTGGTGCGCAACCAGCTCGGCCCGCAGAAGATCAGCTTCCCCAAGCCGGCGGAGTACGCGAACCTGAAGCAGTACGAAGGACAGCAGGTGCTCACGGGCACCCAGGCGAAGGCGTACGCCGAAGACCAGATCGCACCTGACATGAACAAGATCGCCGGCGGTAAGACCTACTCGCAGGTGAGCGACGAATGGATCGCCGGAGGCATGAAGAGCGAAAAGCTCGCAGGAGAGCGCACGACGCTATTTACCGGTGAGACACTGAGAGGCCTGTTGCTGCAGGCGTGGGGATGGGGACAGATCGGCAGTATCGCGATCCTCGCGGGAATCCTGCTGATCGTGTTCGGCGGCGTCCTGTTCCTGCTGCCGGTGCTCAGCTGGCGGCTGAACATCAGGCGGGAGCCGAAAGAGCTGGCTGCCCCTCGTGTCGCGCAGGCGCCGCCGGCCACGGCCTAAACGGCCGCACGCAGCTCCGGTCCGCACGACGCGGTTGGCCAGCGTCGCGCGGACCGTGGATGCGGTGTGCCGGCCTGCAGCAGCTATCCCATCGTGACCGCCGCGAAGGCAACCAAGGTCAGTCGGCCTTGGCGTGCTCTCCCTGTATGTAGAGGAACGCTCCAGCCGCGGCGGCGGCGCCGGCGAAATCGGCGAGCAGGTAGATCCAGATGTGTGACCATTTGAACGCGCCGAGGACGCTCGCTCCGAGCGCGATCGCGGGGTTGAACGCGGCGCCGGAGACCCAGCCGACAGATATCGCGCCAACGATCACCACGAACCCGATTGCGAGTCCGTAGAACGAGTTCCCCTCGGTGCCCTTGGCTGTCGCGACGTTCAACACGACGTATGCCAGTGCGAACGTGAACAGGAACTCGACGATCAGCATCTTGCCGGTCGCAGCGGTCGCCCCCGCCGTCTCTTTGCCGCCGACCGCGTTCACGAGCAGGCCCGCGAGCGCAGCCGCGACGAACTGTGTGATCACGTAGGCCGCGTATTCGTTGGCCTTGATCTTGCCTCTGATGAAGACCGCGGTACTCACGGCGGGGTTGTAGTGGCCGCCGGACACATGACCGCCGGCGAATATGAGCACCATCAGCACCGAGCCGATCGCTATCGGCGCGAGGATGGCTCCTGACCTGTTCGCCGACTCGGTGGCCATCCCGACCGTGAACACGAACAGGAACATCCCAATGAACTCCACCGCCAGCTTTCGATGCAGGGGGTAACTCATACCGGTCCTTTCAGCAGGAAAGAACGCGGAGCCTAGCCGTGGCCGCAGACAGTTCCGCTAGCTTGAGGATGACCCGACTACGATCGAGGGAGGCGCGATGAAAGCCGTTCGATTCGACAACTACGGCGGGGTCGATGTGCTCGACGTGCGGGAGGTCGACGATCCCGTCGCCGGGCCGGACGAGGTGCTGGTGGCGGTCAGGGCGGCCGGCATCAACCCAGGTGAGATCCCGATCCGGGAAGGGCGTCTGCACGAGCGCTGGCCCGCGACGTTCCGCCTACGGTGACGGACAGGCCGAGCGCGTCCGCGCGGCGGCTGACGCCAGCATCGATGCGTTCATCGACACGTTCGGCCGCGGCTACGTCGATCTGGCGGTCGAGCTCGGCGTCTCACGCGAGCGGATCAACACGATCATCGATTTCGACGCGGTGCAGCGCCTGGGTGTCAAGGGGCAGGGGACACACGCGATCGCCAGTGCGCCACTGCTGGCGGAGCTTGTCGCGCTCGTTGCCGATGGCAGGCTCGAGATACCGATCGCACGCACCTATCCGCTCGCGCAGGTCCGAGACGCCTTCGACGAGCTGGCCGCCCGTCACACTCGCGGGAAGATCGTGCTGCTGCCCTGACAGGGTCACGCTCCGACCAGGTCGCGCCGCCGGAAGATCCACACGGCCACGAGCGCGCTGCCCAAGGCGATCCCGAGCATGACGGCGGCGGCGAGGACGCGAAATGGCTGCTCGGGCACGAGCCCGACGTGCGCGAACGGCGTCAGTTCGATGAGCCATTTGGGCGCGCCCAGCACCGAGCCGGTGAGCTGCCACAGGAACGTGACGGTGACGAGGCCGTAGGCGATGCCGGCGCTCGCTCGCGGCACGATCGCGTAGGCGAGCGCGGCGAGCCCGAGGAACAGCAGCGCGACGGGCAGGCAGTTGGCGCCGGCCTCGAGCATCCGTGGCAGCGAGATGCCGACCCCTTCGGTGGCGGCGCCCGCCCACGTGAACAGCCCGCTCGCCAGGGAGATCGTCACGACGCCGCATGCTGCCAGCGCCAGCCGTCCGCCGAGCCAGCGGCGGCGGTCCACCGGGAGCGAGAACAGCGTCTCCAGCCGTTCGTCGGCTTCCTCGTGCCTGGCGGCGGCGATCTGCGCGCACGCGAACAGGCTGACGGCGAGGATGAAGAAGATGAACACGAACGCGAGATAGCCCGTGGGCGTCTCGATCGAGCCGGAGCCGAGCTTGGCGATCTCCTGCCGCACGCTCTCGGAGATCCCGGCGGATGAGATGCTCGTCGAGACCATGCCGAGGATGAACGCGAACGCGGCGATGCTGGTCGTCCACACAATCACGCTGGCGCGCTCGGAGCGCAGCGTCTGCGCGGTCGGCGAGGCGAGCAGTGACAGGCGTGGCGAAACGGAGTCGCGCGCTGGGAGGATGCCCGTGCCCAGGTCGCGGCTGGCGGCGATCCGCGCGGCGAGCACGAGCAACACCGTGCTGGCGGCGATCGGCAGCAGCAGGACAAGCGGCCTGGGCCCGGCGAACGGGCGCAGTTCCTCCGCCCACCCAAGCGGCGTAGCCCAGCGCAGCCACGCCACGCCGCCGGAGGTGTCGGCGATCACCCGCAACAGCAAGGACAGGCCGATCAAGGCGCTCCCGAGCTCGAGTGCGACGCGCCGCGTGGGCGCGAGCTGGCTGGCGATCGCGCCGACGCCCACGTACACGGGTATGACCGACGCCGTCGCCAGGGCGAGGTAGGCGGAGCCGCCGACGGGGAGTCCGCCCGCGATGAACCCCGCCGCCTCGGCGAGCCACAGGATCAAGACGCCCGTCGCGATCGCGCTCAGCGCGGAGACATACGTCGTGCGCCGGGCGACGATCCCGGCGAGGACCAGTTCCATTCGGCCGCTGTCCTCCTCACTGCGCAGCGCGCGCACCGCGGCCAGCAGCCCGAAGGCGGCGGCCAGGATCGCGAGCACCCCGCCGACCCGCCACGCGCAGTAGCCGCTGACGGTCAGCGGGCTGTACGGATAGCCGTAGAACAGGCGCAGCGCGTCATTGGTCGCGAAGCTGTGAGCGAAGCCCAGCCGGTCGGCGAGCGTGGGGTAGGCGTGGCGGTAGCCGACCGGCTGGATGTAGGCGTAGATCGCGAACAGGTATGCGAAGGCGATCGTGCGGGTCCTGGCGTCCCGAAAGCTCCGCCTCGCGAGGGCGAGCGCGGGCCCGTGCCCAGCGCCGACCGCCGGCCAGCGCGCGCGTGGCACCGACGCAGCGCTAGCTGTGGACATGGTTCTCAGAGCCGTCGTAGTGGTGCAGGAAGATTTCCTCCAGCGACGGCTCGCGGCTGGTCATCGCGATCACGGAATGCTTGGCCAGCTCGCCCAGCAGCGGCCCGATGCTGGCGCTCACCTCGATGCGCAGGGCGTTGGCGCCGGCGCTGATCACGTGGATGCCCGGCACGTCGTCCAAGCGCGGGGCGGGACCGTCGAAGCTCACCTCGATCGTCTGCGAGCTCAGATGTCTGAGCTCGGCGAGCGTCCCCTCGTCGACCAGACGGCCGTCGCGCAGGATGCCGACGCGATCACACAACGCCTCGACCTCGCTGAGGATGTGCGAGGACAGGAAGATCGCCTGACCGCGCTGCTTGGCTTCGATCACGCTTTCGCGGAACGCGACCTCCATCAGCGGGTCAAGGCCCGTGGTGGGCTCGTCCAGCAGCAGCAGATCTGCACGGGTTGCGAGCGCGGCGATCAGTTGCACCTTCTGGCGGTTGCCCTTGGAGAGCGCCCTGATCTTCTTGTCCACGTCGAGCTGGAAGCGCTCGATCAGCGCCTCGCGGTATGCCACGTCGGTACCGCCGCGTAGACGCGCAAGGAACTCGAAGGTCTCCGCGCTCGTCAGCGACGGCCACAGGAAAGGCTCGCCAGGGACGTACGCCACCCGTCTGTGGGCGTCGACAGGCCTGCCCCAGGCGTCGATGCCGAACAGCTCGGCGTTCCCCGCGCTCGGCCTGTGCAACCCCAGCAGCAGGCGGATCGTGGTGGTCTTGCCCGCGCCGTTGGGGCCGAGATAGCCGTAGACCTCGCCGGCCTCGACCGTGAGGTCCAGGCGATCAAGCGCCACGGTCTCCCCGTAGCGCTTGGACAGCTCGACGGCGTTGATCGCGGGCTTCACCTCGACTCCTCGCGGGCATAGCTGGCGCGGCAGCTCATCGTCGCAAGGCTATAGCGGTGCAGTGGGGCGGGCATCGGCCCTCGCCCACGTCCGCTGTCCGTGAAAAGCCGCAGAGCAGCTTCGCCCAGCCATGCGTGGACGTGGTTGCCGGAGCGTGTGGAGACGGTGGTTACACCCAGCCGTGCTGGGTGGCGAAGATGACGGCCTGGGCGCGATCGCCGACGCCGAGTTTGCGATAGATGTTGTGCAGGTGGGTGCGAACGGTGCTGACGGAGAGGGCGAGCTCGTGCGCGATCTCCTTGTAGACGCGGCCCCTGGCCAGCCCCTGCAGTATCCGCAGCTCCTGGCCGGTGAGCGGACACGGCTCAGTCGGGCGCGGATGCCGGCTCGAGGCGCTCGGCAACGCGACCATCAGCCGCCGCAGCGCGTCGGGCCCGAGCCCTAGGCCGCGAGCGCAGTCCAGCATCTCTCTCGGACATACGCCCGCCCCGTGTTCGTAGTGAGCGAGCATGTCGGCCAAGCGGATGATCGCTGCGTCGCCTTCGGCATCGAGATCGTGGTGGTGCTCGATCGCGGTGGCCACCGACGCCGGCAGTCCCCAACGCCGAGCCAGCACGCCCCCCACCACGGCATGGTCGATGCCGAGCTCCCTGCGCTCATTGCGGTTGCGCGCTCCCGGCGTCGTTGCGCCCTGGTGAACCTGCGACGGGTAGCCAGGGTAGGCGCGGATCAGCACGAGCTTGCCGATGTCGTGCAGCATGCTTGTGACGGCGATGCGTTCCCGGTGCTCGCTTCCCAGCGCTGAGGCGATCTTGTCGGCGGCACGTTGCGTGGCGAGGGCGTGCAGCCGAAAGCGCGCCGGTGTGGAGCTCCACACGCCGGCGTGCTCGAAGAAGTCGAACGTTGGAACGCGGCTGGCGAGCGCCTGCACCGTTCGCGCGGGCAACAGCTCCACCGCGCGGGCAACGTGCTCGACACGGCCACGGCCGTGCTCACGCGTGTTGGCCAAGCGCAGGACCGCGATCGCGAGGGCGACGTCGGACTCGATCGCCGAGGTGACCCCGGCAGAGGCGCCGTTGCCTGTTGCGATCGCCGACAGAAGTAGGTTGCGTGACTCCGCCAGTGCGGGAAACGCCTCCAGCGCGGTGAATGCCGCGCTTACTCGCCTGCCGTGCCCACGGTCTTCGTGACGTGTTGCCAACATTGGTTGGGTCCTTCCCGAGATGTACACGTAGAGCTCTACGTTCCCAACGGCGCGCGTGGCGGAAGAGAGCTCCGTAGTTAGCCGCGATGTTGGGCGTGTTCCATGATTCGGTACAAGCCGAGGCCGGCGGCGAGTGTGCCGGTGCGTGCTTTGCCGCAGCAGGTCGGCATGTTCTCCCGGAGGATCCAGCCGTGCGTAGGGCCTAGGTTTGGACGATGGACGCCCCGCACCTGCACTTGGCTGCCGATCCGGACGCGCCAAGCGGCGAGATTTCGGACAGGGTGGTGTCGATCCGGGTCGTTCTCGCAGATGACCATGTGCCGATGCGTCGCAGCCTGCGGCTCTTGCTCGACAGCGAGGAAGACGTCGAAGTGGTCGGCGAAGCCGACGATCTGGCGTCGGCCGTGGGCTTTGTACAGCGATGCCGGCCGTCGGTGCTCGTGCTCGGCCTCGGAACCGCCGGCGGATCCGGCATGACCGGCGGGTCCGACGCTCCTAGCGGCTCGGGCGGCGAGACGATCAGGCAGTTGCGAGCGCGCGCGCCGGCGATGCAGATCGTGTTGGTGACGATGGACGAGAACCCCGTCCTGGCCCAGAGCGCGCTCGCTGCCGGCGCGCTCGGCTTCGTGGTGAAGGATCTCGCCGACGAGGAGCTTGCACCGGCGATCAGGCAGGCGGCGAGGGGTGAGCAGTACGTCAGTCCGCGCGTAGCGTCACGGCTGGCGGGCCTGGATCGTGCGCTCGTGGACGACAGGTTGTCCGCGCGGGAGGTCGAAGTGCTGCGGCTGATAGCGCTCGGGCATACGAGCGTCGAGATCGCGCACCAGCTGCAACTGTCTCCCCGCACCGTCGAGACCCACCGCGCGCGGATCCATCGCAAGCTCGAGCTGACGACGCGAGCCGAGCTGGTCCGCTACGCGCTAGGACGCGGCCTGCTGAGAATCTGACCCGGCGGTGTGCTCGCTCGCGCCCCTGCGATGCGCAGGCAGGCGCGCGCTGACGAGCGTTCCGCGCTCGCCCGACTCGACCCTGAGCGTCCCTCCGGCGAGACCCGCTCGCTCGCGCATGCCGGCCAGCCCGAAGCCGTCGGTGCGCGTCTTGGAGTCGAAGCCGACGCCGTCGTCGTGTATCTCCAGCAACAGCTCGCCGTCGGATTCCTCAATCACGAGTCGCACCCGCTCTGCGCGCGCGTGCTTGGCCACGTTCGTGAGCGCCTCCTGAACCATGCGGTAGACGGCTGTCTCGAGCTCGGCGTCGAAGCGCTCGGCTCCCGCCGACGGACCGGGCAGTGTCAGCTGGGCGTCGATCTGCAGGCCGCTCGCTTCGCGGTGACGCTCGAGCAATGCCTCGATCGCCGTACGCAATCCCAGCTCATCGAGCGCCGCTGGGCGAAGCTCGGTGATGATCGCCCGCAGGTTCGCGATCTCGAGCTCGATCTGCTCGACCGCCTGGCGCATGGCGGCGTGCGCGTGCTGGAGGTCCGCGCCCCGCAACGACGCCGATAGCAGCACACGCAGCCCGCCGAGGCTCTGCAGCGTCTCGTCGTGCAGCTCGCGCGCCCAGTGCCGTCGCTCGGCGTCGGCGGCGGCCAGCGACGTGCGCAGCCGCTCGGACTGGACGCTCTGGGCGAGCGCGACCGCGGTGGCGGCGCTGGCGGCGAACGTGCGCATCAGATGCTCGTCGTCCTCGGCGAAAACGCTGCTCTCCTCGCCGCGATCGAACGCCGCGAGCACTCCCAGAGACTCGCCGCGGTAGACCATCGGCACCAGCAGCGCCGTCTGCGCATCGCTTACGCCGAACTCGCTGGGAGCGATGCGCAGCCTCGCGGCGACGTCGGTGATGCGCTCGGCTCGCCGGTGCTCGAGCACCTGCCCCGAGGTCGAGCCGGCGATCGGCAGTCGCATGCCGCGCATGTCCCGCACGTGGCCGGCACTCGCGTGGACGACGAGCTCCTCGCCTTCGCGCAGCATGATCACGAGGCTCCTGGCGCCCACCAGCGCGCGTCCGCGCTTGACGATCAGCTCGAGCACGTGCTCGAGCCCGATCTCGCCGCCGATCGCGACAGCCACGTCGCGGGTCGCCTCGAGGCCGCGAAATGCCTTCTCGAGCTCCTCGCGCCGATGCTCGCTGATCTCGTAGACCCGCGCATTCTCGATCGCGATCGCCGCCCAGTCGGCGAGGATCATCGCGGCCTCCTCGTCGCGCTCGGAGAACTCGCCGTCGTGCTTCTCGGTCAGGTAGAGGTTGCCCCACGCCTGCCCGCGGATCACGATCGGCACTCCGAGGAAGCTGCGCATCACGGGGTGTCCCGCGGGGAAGCCGTAGCTGCTCGGGTGCTGGCCGACGTCGGCGAGCCGCAGCGGTTGTGGGCGCTCGATCAGCGCCCCCAGGACGCCCCGGCCGCGAGGCAGGTCGCCGATCGTCCGCCGGAGCTCCTCGTTGTCAACGCCCGAGGTGAGGAACTGCTCGAGCTCGGAGCGCTGATCGTTGAGGATGCCCAGCGCCGCGTAGCGCGCCCCGGTGAGCTCACGGCCCGTTTCGAGGACCCGGTCCAGCACCGCCTCCAGGTCGAGGTCTGTCATCAGCGCGCGGCCCACATCGAGCAGGCGACGGATCCAAACCCCCTCAGATGACGAGTCCATCGCTTTGGAGGTTAGTCCTCGTAGTTCGCGCGCCGATCGCTGCGGCATTCTACGGACCCGTACCACGGTCTTGGCGCCTACGTTCTGGAGTCATGCGATGCAGTGCCTGCGGAGACGTGATCGGCTCGTACGAGCCGCTGGTGCTGCTTGGCGCTGGCGGAGCACGCGAGACCTCCGCGGCAGCCGAGCCCGATATCCGCGACGCGCAAGGCGAGCATTACCATCGCAACTGCTACACGGGCACGCTGAACGGCGCCGCGTCGAGGAACCGCTCGAGTGCGTTCGCTTCGAGTGGCCGCGAGAACAGGAATCCCTGACCATGGTCACAGTGTTCGCGTCGTAGCGTCTCGAGCTGCGCGTGGCTCTCGATGCCCTCGGCGAGGGTCTCGATGTGAAGCGCCTTGCCGAGCTGCACGAGCGTGTGGATCAGCGCGGCGGACTCCGTCGAGGTGGCGATGCCGCCGACGAACGAGCGGTCGATCTTGAGCACGTCCGCCGGGAACTGACGCAGGTAGGCAAGTGAGCTGTAGCCGGTTCCAAAGTCGTCGATGGCTATCAGCACACCCAGCCGCTTGAGCAGGACCAGGCGCCTGGCGGTCACGTCTGCGTCGCGCATGAGCGCGGTCTCGGTGACCTCGAGCGTGAGCGCCGCGGGATCGAGGCCGCTCGCGCCGAGCGTTCGACGCAAGTCCTCGATCAGGTGGTCGTCGTCGAGCTGGCGCGC
This sequence comes from Solirubrobacteraceae bacterium, assembly GCA_035939335.1. Lineage (GTDB taxonomy): Bacteria > Actinomycetota > Thermoleophilia > Solirubrobacterales > Solirubrobacteraceae > Palsa-744. The sequence continues at coordinate 38,867 of DASZFY010000027.1, forward strand.
CGAGACGTTGACGGCGACACCGATCTTGTGGCCGTTGGCGTGCCAGATCGCCGCTTGGCGGCAGGCCTGTTCGAGCACCCAGCGGCCGATCGGGATGATCAGCCCGCTCTGCTCGGCGATCGGGATGAACTCCTCCGGCGAGACGACGCCGCGCGTGGGGTGGCGCCAGCGGATCAGGGCCTCGACCCCGACGACGCGCTCCGAGCTCAGGTCGAAGGTGGGCTGATAGAGGAGGTACAGCTGGTGGCGCTCCAGCGCTTCGGCCAGATCCATCTCCAGCGCGAGCCGCTCGCGTGCCGCGGTCTGCATATGCGAGTCGAACAGCACGCAGCTGTCCTTGCCCGCGGCCTTGGCTTCGTAGAGCGCGAGATCGGCGTCGCGCAGCAGCTCGTCGGCGCTCGCCCGCTCGCCCAGCGCGATGCCGACGCTCGCGGTGATCGACAGCGGCCGCCCGATCTGGCTCTCGAGGTCATACGGCTGGTGCAGCACGTCGCGCAGGCGCTCGGCGACCATCTCGGGATCGACGTCGAGCGTGGAGCCGTCGAGCAGGATCACGAACTCGTCGCCACCGAGACGGGCGGCGGTGTCGCTGTCGCGGATCACGCTGGTGAGCCTCGATGCGACGGTTCGCAGGAGCTCGTCGCCGACGGCGTGTCCGAAGTTGTCGTTGACCTGCTTGAAGCCGTCGATGTCGAGGTACAGCGCCGCAACCGGGAGATGCTGGCGACGCGCACGTGCGAGCAACTGCTCGGCGCGGTCGAGCGCGAGCACGCGGTTGGGCAGCCCCGTCAGAGCGTCGTGCAGCGCCTGGTGGCGCAGCTGGCCGGTCTTCTCGTCCACCATGCCCAGCGCGTGCTCGCGTGAACGTGTGAGCACCACGATCAGCGAGAACAGCAGCACGCTGACGAGCGTTCCCCCGAGCGACAGGGCGAGACCCTGCCCGCCGGGGGAGACGCCGTTGGTTGCGAGCGGTCCGCGAATGACCGCTCGCCAGATGCCGTCGATCTGCATCGTGGTGTCGTGGCTGAGCACGTCTGCCGCGCCGACCGCACCGACCCTGCCGATGAGCTGTTCGGACTGGCCCGGATTGCTGTGGTAGAGGGCCACGCTGAGGTCCTGGTGCGCGCCGATCGCGACGTGAATCAGCGTCGTTATCTGGAAGGAGCTCCCGATCCAGCCGGCGACCGCGGCGCGGCGTTGGGCAACGCTCGCGAGACTCGTGCCGACCCGGTAGTAGGCGGCTTCGAAGAACAGCGTGCTGACGCCCTGTGCGGTGATGGGGTAGACCAGGAACTGCCCGCTGTCGGTCATCGACTGCAAGAGCAGCGGCTGCGAGGTTCCCTCCCCCACCGGGTATGAGCCGATCGGCGAGGATGGGTCGCACCAGTCACCCTGCAGCAGCCGGCTGACGGCGGCTGTGTACGGGTGTTCGGTCCCACCGGCTGAGAGCAGGCAGTAGCGAGCTCTCCCGGTGCGCGCGACGGGATCGACCACGCCGTCGACGAGCGTCCGGAACGCCGCGTCGGCGTTGCGTCGTGCCTGGAAGGCCGCCAGCTGGGCGGCTGGCACCGCTTCGACCACAGTCGTCCCGAGTCCGCCGATCTGGCGCTGGCGACCCTGGAGCTCGGAGAACCACTGGTCGAAGCTGGTCGCGCTCAGGTGTGGCTGCATCGTCAGCACAGCGCGCAGGCTCGTCACGAAGTCAGCGTCGCGGCGCAGCAGCGTCTCTATCGTCTCGTTCACATCGGTGGCGGCCGTCTGGAAGCTCTGGCGGCCGTGAGCGCGCACGCTCGAGCGCCACAGCAGCCCACCTCCGATCGAGACCGCCACCCCAACTATCAGGATCGTGCACGCCGCCAGCATCGATCGGCTGCGGATCGTGTCGACGCGCGGTCGCGTGCGTGCGCGATCGCCGAGCTTGGAGAGCGCGTCGAGCTGCTCGTGGGGCATACCGATCCCATCGCGCCAAGTGGCTGCTTGCTACACCGTAGTTTCCCGCCACCCGCCGGTTGATCTGCCTACGACGGTCGCCGGTAGCGGTAGCCGAAGCCGCGAACCGTCTCGATCGGCGTCGACGCTGGCGCTGTGGGGTCGAGCTTGTGGCGCAGATAGCGCACGTAGAGCTTCACCTGCCCAGGCGAGACCCCGAGCGAGTCGTCCCACACGAGCTCCAGCAGCTGATCGCGACTGAGAACCTGGTTGGGGTGACGCACGAAGGCCGCGAGCAACTTGAACTCGAGCGGTGTCAGCTTCACCCCGCGCTCGCGGTAGCGCACCTCACGCCGGCCGAAATCGATTGTCACGATGGGGTCCGCATAGGACTGCAATGCCACGGTCCGGGCTCCGGCGCGCCGGAGCAGCGCGTGCACGCGCGCGATCAGCTCCTGGTTGCCGAAGGGCTTGACCACGTAGTCGTCGGCGCCGCCCTGCAGGCCGCGCACGCGCTCGAGCTCGCCCTCGTGAGCGGTCAGCATCAGCACGGGCACGTCGCTGAGGTCGCGGATACGCTCGAGCGTCGCCCAGCCATCCAGCTCGGGCATGTTGACGTCCAAGATCACCAGCTCCGGGGTTGCCGCGTACAGCTCTCGCAGCCCGGCGCGTCCGTCCGCGGCCTCACGCACCTCGTGCCCTGTGCGCTCGAGCATCTCGCGCAGCATCTCGCGCGTGATCGCGTCGTCGTCCACCACGAGGATGCGCGTGCGGCTCATACCCCGTTCATACCGCCCGACTCCCGGAGATCTCCCCTGCCGCGTCGATCATCGACACATGGCACGAATCATGGTCAGCGAGCCGCGCGATGACGTTCGACGGATGCTGGTGCGAATGCTCGAGCGGCTGGGTCACGAGCCGGTCGTGGTGACGGTGCCCGCGCCTGAGCAGCTGCTGGGCGTGCAGGCGCTGGTGGTCGAGCCGGCCGCGCCGATCGGTGCGGTGCTCGCCCAGGCGGTGCGCCTGATCGATCCCTCGCTGCCGCTGATCTGCGCGAGCGTGACCGCGCCGCCACCCGAGCTCGCGGAGCTCGGCGTGGTGTTTGCCGCCGTTCTCGTCAAGCCTTTCACCGCCCAGCAGTTGGGCGACGCGATCGCGCGGTCGCTGTCCGCTCGCAAACGCCAGGACCGACATCGCTTTCCACGTCACGACGATCGCGCCGCGTAGTCATCGGCGCGTCGCGGCGATGTGTCCCGCGGCGCTCAGTCGGCATATCGCTCGCGAACCTCTTCCACCTCGGCGTGCGCGAGGAAGAAGGCATCGAGCATCGTCGGGTCGAAATGTTGCCCGCGCTCGTCTCGCATCATCTTCACGGCCGACTTGATCGGCAACGCCGGGCGATAGACGCGGTCGGTTGTGAGGGCGTCGAACACGTCGGCCACCGCCGCGATTCGGCCCTCCTGTGGAATCACCTCGCCGGCGAGTCGGCGCGGGTAGCCCGTGCCATCCCAGCGCTCGTGATGGGTGTAGGCGATCAGGCTGCCGAGCTGCACGATCTCCGAGCTCGAGCCCTGCAGCATCTTGTAGCCCGCATCGGTGTGGCCCTTGACGACTTCGAACTCGTCGGGGGTGAGCTTCCCGGGCTTCAGCAGGACACTGTCGGGGATGGCGACCTTGCCGACGTCGTGCAGCTGGCTCGCGAGCCGCACGCGCTCGGCCTCCTCCGCCGAGTATCCGATCTGGCGGGCGACGATCTCGCAGTAGGAGCTCATGCGGTGCACGTGGCGCCCTGTCTCCTCGTCGCGGAACTCGACCATGCGCGCCAGGCGGAAGATCGTCTCGGCCTGGGATGCCCACACCTTGCTTTCGGAGAGCTCGAGGTTCTGCAGTGCCATCGCCAGCTCGTCGCTGCGCCTTTGCACCGCGCTCTGCAGACGTTCGATCACGCGCTGGTTCTGTGCTTCACCGCGACGGCGGTGCAGCGCGTTGGCGACGTTGATGATCAGCTCGCCCGAGCCGATCGGCTTGACCAGGTAGCCGTAGGCGCCGAGCTCGATCGCCGCCATCGCGAGCTCGGTGCTGTCCTCGCCGGTGACCATCAGGACCGCCACCTCCGGATGATCGCGACGAATCTCCGAGAGCAGCTCGATCCCCGAGTCCCCGGGCATGTTGACGTCGAGCAGCGCGAGACGGTAGGAGTCGCTCGCCAGCCGCTCGCGCGCCGAGCTGGCGTCACGGGCGCCGTCGCACGAGTAGCCGCTGTCGCGCACGACCCGTTCCTCCCAGCGTCGCAGCGACTCCTCGTCGTCGACTATCAGCAGCTGCGGCACTAGCGAGCTCCGGGACGTTCGAGGATCTGCGCGACCTTCGCGAGCAGCGCGGCGCCGGAGAACGGCTTCTCGATCAGTGCTACGCCGTCGGCCAGGTGACCCCCGGAATCGAGGATCGGCTGGGCGAAGCCGGACATCAGCAGCACACGCAGCGTCGGTTGGCGCGCAAGCAGCCGCTCGGCCAGGCGCGGCCCGTTCAGCTGCGGCATGATCACGTCGCTGAGGAGCATGTCGATTTGACCGACATGCGCTTCGGCTACGTGCAGCGCATCGAGCCCATCGCTCGCGAGGATCACGTCGTAGCCGGCGGCTATCAGGATGCGCCGCGTGACCTCGCGCAGCGCCTGCTCGTCCTCCACCAGCAGGATCGTCTCCGCGCCTCGTCGCAGCGGGGCGGCCTGCGGTGGATCGGCGGATGCGCCAGCCTGCTCGGTTGCGGGCAGCAGAACCGTGATCGTGGTGCCGACACCGGGCTCGGAGTAGATCTGCGAGCGCCCGCCCGCCTGCTTGATGATCCCGTAGACAGTCGCGAGCCCGAGGCCGGTGCCCTGGCCGGCCGGCTTGGTGGTGAAGAACGGGTCGAAGGCGCGCTGCACGATCTCCGCGGGCATGCCCGTGCCGCTGTCGCTGACCCTCAGACACACGTGGGGGCCGGGCGTGAGCTCAGCCCGTGAGGCTGCGTATTCCTCGTCGACGTCGAGGTTGGACGTGTCGATCCTCAGCGTGCCGCCGTTGGGCATCGCGTCGCGCGCGTTGACCGCGAGGTTGACCAAGATCTGCTCGAGCTGGCCCGGATCGATCAGCACCTGATACACGCCGGCGGCCAGCGAGCTGTGCAGCTCGACGTGCTCGCCGAGCGTACGTCGCAGCAGCTGCTCGACGTCGCCGACGACGTCGTTGACGTCGACGACCTCCGGCTGGACGATCTCGCGTCGGGCGAACGCGAGCAGTTGGTGGGTGAGGTGCGAGGCGCGCTCGCTGGCTAGGCGGATCTGCTCGACGTCCTCGCGCGTGTTCTGCCAGCGATCGCCGTCCTCTCCGGACGTCGCGTCGAGATCCTCCGCGACGAACGCCGCGTAGTTGATGATCACGGCCAGCAGGTTGTTGAAGTCGTGGGCGATGCCGCCCGCGAGCTGCCCGAGGCTCTCCAGACGCTGCGCCTGATGCAGCTGGTTCTGCAGCCGCTCGCGTTCCGCCTCGGCCTCCAGCCGCTCGCGCTCGCGGGCCGCGACGACGCGGTCGCTGACGTCACGGATGGCGGCGATCCCGACCCTGCCGCCGTCGGTCTCGATGCTCGACAGGCTGATCTCCGCGGGGAACTCGACGCCGTCGCGGCGTCGACCGAACAGCTCCAGCCCGGCGCCCATCGGTCGTGTGCGAGGATCGTTGAAATATCCCGTGCGGTGGGCGCCGTGCGCCGCGCGGAAGCGCTCGGGCACGAGCAGCTCGACCGGCTCTCCCAGCAGCTCCTCGCGCGCGTAGCCGAACAGCGCCTCCACCTGCGCGTTGACCAGCACGATCAGCCCGTCACGGCCGATTCCCACGATCGCGTCGGGAGCCAGCTCGAGCAGCGCCATCTGGGCGTGCAGGCGCGCGGTGATGTCGCGGTTGACCTCCAGTAGTCCGACCACCTCGCCGGCCTCGTCGCGCTGCGCTGCCCAGCGGCTCTCGACGACGACGCGCTGTCCGTCCTTCGTGTGCTGGACGAGATCGCCCTGCCAGCCGCCGGTCCCGGCGACGAGTCGTTCGATCTCCTCCAGCGCGATCGGGTACTCGGTCTGCAGCAGCTCGCTTGGCACCACGCCGAGCGCGTCCGCGGCGGAGTAACCGTAGGTGGCTTGTGCTCCGCGGCTCCAGAAGGTGATCCGTCGCTCGCGGTCTCGCGCGAAGATCGCGTCGGGGGCCAAGTCGAGCAGCGCCATATGAGCAGCGACGTCTGGCGGGGAAGGCGCGAACGCGACCTCCGGGACGGACCTCCACGTCCTCCGACCACTCCTTCTAAGACGGCCAGAGTTCCGCATTCTGGACCAGTTCCACGGTAGGAGCGTAGCACCGCATTGCGTATTTCTTACTGAGGCGCCGGATAGTCAGCTACCTGTCGGCTCGGGTCGGCGCCCGAGCAGCTCGGCGAGTTGGCTCGGGAGCTGGAGCGGATCGAACGGCTTGGCGATCACACCGGCCACGCCCAGCGCATGCAGGCGCTGCAGCTCCGCGGTCTGCACCTTGGCGGTGAGGAAGACGACCTTGGCAGCGTCGCACAGGCCGCGTGCGCGCAGCCGTTGCAGCGTGCTCGGCCCGTCGAGGCCGGGCATCATCACATCGAGCAGAACCGCGTCGAAGGGGCCGTCCCGCGCCGCGGCCCGCAGCGCTTGCTCGCCGTCGGCTACGGCCACGACGGTCCAACCCCCGATCCGTTCGAGGCTCATGCACACGATCTCGCGGATGTCCTGCGCGTCGTCTACCAGCAGCACTCGCGGGCTCATACGCGGACGGGTCTCTGCGCGGGCCGGGGCCGTCGGCGCTCGCGATCCACGCCCGCGAGGGGCAGCGAAAAGCGAAGCGTGCTGCCTGCACCGGCGCCGCTCTCGGCCCACATGCGTCCGCCGTGCTGCTCGACGATCCCGCGGGCGATCGGGAGGCCCAGGCCGGTGCCGCCCCGCTCGCGCGCGTCCGAGGCGTCCACCTGGCGGAAGCGCTCGAAGATCGACTCCAGGCGATCGGCCGGGATGCCACGGCCGCGGTCACGGACCGAGAACAGGCCACCACCGCGGTGGCGCTCGACGGTGAGCGTCACGACGCCGCCGCGGTCGGAGAACTTGACGGCGTTGCCGAGCAGATTGACGAGGGCTTGGACGATGCGGTCGGCGTCGGCGAGGACCGTCAGGTCCGCCACGTCGCTGCGCAGCGTCACGCCGGCTGCGTCGGCTGTCGCCTGGATTACCTGAATCGATTGGCGCACGAGCTCGGCGGCGTCCACCGCCGCGGGTTCGAGGCTGAGACCGCCGACCGCCATCCGCTCGATGTCGAGGATGTCGTTGACCAGGCGCCCGAGCCGCTCGGTGTTGAGAACCGCGACGGCCACCATGTTGGCGGCGTCCTCCGGGAGCTCGCCGAGAACACCGCCTTCCAGTAGTCCGAGCGAGCCCCGGATCGAGGTCAGCGGAGTGCGCAGCTCGTGCCCGACGACCGACAGGAACTCGTCCTTGACGCGTTCGCTGTCGCGCAGCGCGGCCTGCGTCTGCAGCAGCTCTCGCTGGGCCAGGTACTGGCGCACGCCGACCAGCACGGAGAGCACGATCACGATCAGCACGAGGCTGACGTCGGGGAAGAACGGGCTGCTGCGCTCGACGCCGAGCAGCACGCCGAGCCCGATCGCCACGCTGACGAACGGGAGCCAGCTTGCGCGTGACAGACGCTGCGAGCTGTCCGCGGCGCTGGTGGCCGCTTCGGATCGTTGCGGCTGCTGGCGGGCGCCCGCCAGCGCGAATGCCGAGAACTCGAGCACGTACAGCGTGTCGGTGAAGTCGCCGGCCGCATAGGTGCGGTGAAGCTGGCCGTCGCCGTAGAGCACGTCGGCGAGGATCCCCATCGTCAGCGCCGCCGTGATCAGCTTCAGCGGTCCGCGGACGGCCATCGGGCTCTGTCCCAGCAACACGACCGCGAGCCCGGCCAGTAGGAACAGGTCGCCGATGGGGAAGGCCAGCGACACGGTCATCGCGAGAACGCTCTGGCCATCTTCCAGCGCCGTGGGCCCGAGCACGAGGTACCACACGATGGCGCCTCCGCCGACGACGATCGTGGCTGCGTCGAGCGTGGTCCGGATGCGCTTTCCCCTCGTCGGCGGGCCGACCGGGATGCGCAGCAGGGCGAGTAGCACGAGTGGGTAGAACGCGAGATACAGCGGGTCGGCCAATGACGGATACGGCGAGCTGTGAAAGCCGACCTCATAGACCGCCTGTACGACGTCACCGAGCGTCTCGGCGGCCAGCGCCAGCGCCAGCAGCCGCCAGAAGGACCGCAGCGCCCCGGCTGGAGCGCAGCGCCGTGAGGCCCACCATGCCGCGAGGGCGGCGCCCGCGTCGACCGGCAGCAACAGCAGATCTCCCACGTTCTGCCGGCTGCCGGGAATCCAGCCAAGCAGCTGCCAGCTCACGTACAACAGCAGGAAGGCGCCGAGGCCGATAGCGCTGTTGCGGTAGCGCGCGCGCTCGCCGATGCCTTCACTGGCGATGGGCAACCGGCCTGCCTTGTGGGTTGACCAAACACGTCACCGCACGACCGTCGCGCAGTGCCAGTGCGGCATTCCCGCCGTCCAGCAGCAGGTACCCGTCGTTGTTCGGGTGCGCACCGCGTAGCCAGCTCGGTGCCCGTTCGGAGTGTTGCGCGGTCTCGCATTCCCGGCGGAGCTGTACGTAGGCGGCATTGAGTGAGCCTGCGGGGCATAGAGCGCGATGGAAGCTGATAACGGCGTTGTGGGTGAGACGCGCGCGGAGCACGAGTTCGTTATCGTCCCGTGGAGAAGTCCACTGGTCAGTATTTCGCCGCTTCAGGGCTGTGGCTTCTCACAGTCCTGATCAGCTCCGCGGGCGGCGATGTCGATTACGAGTGACCGCGCGATCTACACCAGGTTGGAGCGTCGACGCGCTGCGTGCGGTCTGGGCACGCCAGCGCGAGCAGGTGCTCGCGCGGATAGCTGTGCTCGCGCTTGCGGTTGGGGCGCTCGCCGGCGATCGGCTCGAGGCGGATCTCCGCTGCGACGCTGAGCGTTGCGCGCACACGCTGGCTGGCTCGCTTGGGATGTTCGGACTGGTAGGTGCGGCGGATGCTGCGCGCGAGCTCGAGCGCGAGCTGGCGCACCCGACGCCGCAACGTGCGCCGCTGCTCTCGGTGCTGCTCGAGCAGGTGCGCAGGGGAGTGAGGGAGCCGGTGTTCGCGTCGACGGCCGGCAGTCGCCGGAGCGATTGACGAGATGCTGCAGTCCGTAGTTCTCCTTCTACGACGGCGGATTTCTGCGGCTGGCGCGCGGTGAGGCCGAGGCTACCTTGACGTTATGACCACGCACGGCTCTCACCCCAGGCTTCGTGTCGTGATCGTCGGCGGTGGCGTCGCCGCGCTGGAGACGGCGCTGGCCCTGCGCCAGCTCGCGCCCGAGCGGACCGTCACAACGGTGATCGCGCCGAACGAGGACTTCTTCTACCGCCCGCTGACGGTACGCGAGCCCTTCGCCTTCGCCTCGCCCCGCCGCTACCCGCTCGCTCAGATCCTCAGCGACGTCGGCGCCGAGCTGCTGGTCGACGAGCTCGCGTGGGTCGAGCCCGACAAGCACACCGTTCACACGAGGGCGGACACGGCGCTCGAGTACGACGTGCTCGTGCTCGCGCTCGGCGCGCGCGTGGTGCCGCGCTACGAGCACGCGATCACGATCGACGACCGGCACCTGGACACGGCGATGCACGGGCTGATCCAGGACATCGAGGGAGGCTATGTCGACAGCGTCGCGTTCGTGGCTCCGGGACGGATGGCGTGGCCGCTGCCGCTGTACGAGCTCGCGCTGATGACCGCCGGACGCGCCTACGACATGGACGTCGAGCTGGCGACGACGCTGATCACCCCCGAGGACAGCCCGCTGGCGATCTTCGGGCAGACGGCGAGCGACGCGATCTCCAAGCGGCTCGAGCGCGCGCGCATCGAGACGATCACCTCCGCCTACGTTGAGGTTCCCCGAACGGGCGAGGTGGTGATCAACCCCGGCGGGCGTCGCCTGCAGGTCAAGCGCGTGATCGCGCTACCCGAGCTCTACGGACCGGCGGTGCGCGGCATCCCCTTGGGCGAACACGGCTTCATTCGCGTCGACCCCTACGGTCGCGTGCGCGACGTCGAGAGCGTCTACGCCGCCGGTGACGCGATCGACTTCCCGATCAAGCACGGCGGGATCGGTGCGCAGGAGGCCGACGTCGTGGCGCAGTCGATCGCCGCACTGGCCGGGGCGCCGGTCACCCCCGAGCCGTTCAACCCGGTGATCCACGGCATGCTGCTGACGGACGAGGAACCTCTGTTCTTGACAGCGAAGATCACAGGCGGCGCCGGGTTCAACTCGGAGATCACCGACACACCCGCCTGGGAGCCGCCGAGCAAGATCGCGTCGAAGTACCTCGCGCCGTATCTCGACCAGCAGGATCGGGCGCCGGCGCGGTGACGCTGTAGATGTCGACGCGCGCGTATCTTGGCTCCGTTCGAGAAAGGAGCCAATCATGTTTCACAGCATTCTCGTCGCAATCGATGGTTCAGCGGACTCCGGGCAGGCGCTCGCGCAGGCGATCGATCTGGCCGAGTCCCAGCACGCCCGTTTGACCCTCTTCAGCGCCGTCGCGACGCCTGTACCCGTTGCCTACGCCGGCGTCAGCGGCGACGTGACGGCCAGCCTCATCCACGAAGCCGAGGCAGAGGCCGAGGCCAATCTCCGTGCGGCCGTGGAGCAGGTGCCCGACGACGTGTCGGTCAGCACCGTGCTGAGCAACGAGCCCGTACGGCCGGCGTTGGTCAAGCAGATCACCACCGGAAACCACGACCTCGTCGTCATGGGCTCGCGCGGCCGCGGTGCGGTGCGCTCGGTGCTGCTCGGCAGCGTGAGCCACTACGTCTTGCATCACAGCCCCGTGCCCGTGCTGATCGTGCATGCCGAGCTCGGCGGCGGACTCGAAGCCGCCGCCGATCGAACATCCGCCTAGAGAAAGATCGGCCACGTGGCCGATATAAGTCCCGGGCATGTAATTCGACAATGGGGATATGGGATCAAGACGCTCTGCAGGGAGATAGATGGCGCAGGCCACCGCCGATCGCAACGGCAGCCAGAGCGCGTGGAGCCGAGAGGGTCTGTACGTGCTGCTGAAGGTGCTCAACGAGCGCACCCCGGGCGTGCTCGACGACCTCAACAAGGTCGCGCGCCTGGCGACTGCGACCGCCGAAGCGATGGGGCTCTCCGAGGAGGAGGTCGACCGCGTCGACCTCGCGGGGCGGGTTCATAACGTGGGCAATCTCGCGATCCCGGACGCGATCCTGAACAAGCCGGGCGCGCTCTTCAACGAGGAGTTCGAGATCATGTGCACGCACTCGGAAATCGGGGCACGCATCGTCGCCGCGGCGCCTTCGCTCGCGCACGTCGCGCCGCTCGTGCGCTCCCACCACGAGCGCTACGACGGGCGCGGCTACCCCGATGGGCTCGCGGGCGAGAAGATCCCCATCGGCGCGAGGATCATCGCGGTATGCGCCGCGTTCGTGGCGATGATGAGACAGCGGCCGTTCAGCGACGCGATCACCGTCGAGGAGGCGATCGCGGAGATCCGCAAGCACTCGGGATCGCAGTTCGATCCAAACGTCGCGCAGGCCTTCTGCGAGCTCATGCGGCTGGCGCTGGGGTAGCGCGGTCGAGGCGCGTGCCGGGGCGCTCGCTCCAGGCGCTCGACGCTCGATCAGCGCTAGCCCGCCAGCAGCGCATCGACGAGCGGACGAGCCCGTCGTGCGGCGTCGACGTCGGCGCGGCCGGCGGCCACGACGGCGCCCATCACCAGGATCTGCAGCTGGTGGCTGGTCTCCTCCGGATCGCTCACCCCCGCTTGCGCGGCATAGCCTTCGAGGATCGTGCGGATGATCGCCAGGTGGCGGACGGTCTCCTTGTGCACGAGACTGTCGCGGTCGCCGATCTCGAGCAGCGTGTTGACGAACGAGCATCCCTCGTAGTCGGAGCGACGGAACCACTCGTCGAGCGCGTCGAAGACCGCGACCGCGCGGTCACGCGGATGGGCGGCACGCCGCTCGACTTCGGCCTCGAGCCAGCCGTGGGTCCAACGCTGCTCGCGAAGCTCGAGAAACGCGACCACCAGCGCCTCCTTGGATGCGAAGTGGTGGTAGAGCGTCGCCTTGGCGACGTCGGCCTCGGCGATCACCCGGTCGATGCCCACGGCGTGGATGCCGTGGCGCGAGAAGAGCTCGTACGCGGCGTCCAGGATGCGCTCGCGAGCGCCGTGGACGTGCAGGGGGTCGCGGTCAGGGATCGCCTGGACCACGTCGTCTGTGTCCCCCATGCCGCTAGAAGGTAGTCAGACAGGTATGTATAGTCAAATAGACAGACCTGTATGTCTAGAAACGGAGTGTCCCACTCGAGCGCAGCGCCCATGGGCTCATCCGTGAGCGAAGCTGAGCGACCCGTCGTAGCCTTGGATGACAGCGAGCGCGAGCTGGCGGTGGCGCTGGCTGTGCTGCAGACGTTGACCGCTTGGGAATGCTTCGGCCAGGGCAGCGAGCACCTGCTGCGCGAGCTCGCGGGCGCCCTCGGCCAGATGGCGGGAGCGTTGTGGTTGCCGCAGGGCGAATTGCTCCTCGCGCGCGCGATCTGGAGCATGCCGGGCGTGGACGGGGCGGCGCTGCAGCACGCGCTCAGCAGGCTGCGGCTTCCACGAGGCGTTGGCCTGGCGGGTCGCGCGTGGGAGTGCGGGGAGGCCGTCGACAGGCCGAGCGTCGCGCGGCGTAACGGCGGCTCTAGCCGCGATCAGCCGCCCCATGGCCTGCGCGCGACGATCGCCTTTCCCTGCGCCAAGGCCGGCGAGGTGCTGGGGATCGTCGAGCTGTACTCGAGCGCTCCAGCCGAGTGGAGCAGCCACCTGATGCAGATGCTGGCTCACGCGGGGCTCGGCTTCGGAGCGTTCTTCGCGCGCCGGCGCGGTGAAATGGGGCTGTCTCCGTTGAGCATGCGCGAGGTCGAGGTGCTCACGCTGGCGGGCCACGGCGACTCGGTGTCCAAGATCGCCGAGCGCCTCACGATCAGCCCTGCGACCGTCAAGACCCACCTCGAGCACATCTACCGCAAGCTCGGCGTTCGTGACCGTACCGCGGCCGTCGCGAACGCCCTGCGCGCAGGGTTCATCGAATAGAGCGCGGCGGGTGGCGCGCGGCCGCTAGCGGTGCGAGGTTGTGGCCTGCGACAGCCGCTCGTGGACGAAGCGGACGACTGTCGCGCCCTCGCCGACGGCGGTCGCGCAGCGCTTGATCGATCCCGCGCGCACGTCGCCTGCGGCGTAGATGCCCGGCAGGCTCGTTTCGAGCAGGCCCTCTGCGCCGGCGTCGCGTCCGGTGAGGATGAACCCGTCGGAATCGCGCGCGAGCACATCGCCGAGCCAGTCGGTGCAGGGAGAGGCGCCGAGGAACAGGAACAGGAACGAGAGCGCCAACGTGGATCCGTCGGTGAGCGTCACCGACTCGAGCCGTCCGTCCGTGCCGTGTAGGGCGCAAATCTCGCTGCGGTCTCGCACCGCGACGCCGTAGCGCTCGAGCTCGTCGATGAGGTACTGCGACATCGTCTCGCTCAGGCTCTCCCGACGGTGCAAAAGCGTCACCAGGGCGCCGCCGCGGGCGAGCCACACCGCTGCCTGTGCCGCCGAGTTGCCGCCACCGATCACCCCGACCCGTTGTGCGGCGCACAGCTGGCCCTCCGGCGGGCCGGCTGCGTAGAAGACGCTGATGCCCTCGTACAGATCGAGGTCCTCGACCGGCAGGCGCCGGTATTCGGCGCCGGTCGCGAGCAGCACGGCGCGCGCGGCGACAGTGTTGCCCTCGTCCAACCTGACGAGGTGCCTTTCGCCGCCCGGCTCGAGCGAGCGGGCTCGGTAGGGCGTGGCGGTCCGCGCGCCGAACTTCCGCGCTTGGCTGATCGCGCGGCTGGAAAGCTCGGTGCCGCTGATCCCAGCTGGAAAGCCGAGGTAGTTCTCGATCCGGCGCGAGGTGCCCGCCTGGCCGCCGAGCACTGTGCTCTCGATCACCAGCGTGTCGAGCCCCTCTGAGGCGCCGTAGACCGCCGCGCCCAGGCCGGCGGGCCCGCCGCCGATGACGAGCAGGTCGACCTCCTCGTGCTGGCGTAGCTCGAGCCCGATGCCCAGCGCGCGCGAAAGCTCGCCGTTGCTCGGGCGCCGCAGCTCGCCGCCGCCAGGAAGGCGCACGAGTGGGATCTCGCGATCGTCGAGTGCCTCCAGCAGAGCCGCGGCCCGCTTGTCCTCTCCGGGGACGACCCAGGAATAGGGAAGCCGCATGCGCCTGGCGTACTCCACCAACCTGCGTGTCTCGCCCGAGTCGCGTGGACCGACGATCTCGATCCCGATCCCCTCGCGCCGCTGGAGCAGCTCACGCCGCTCGACGAACGCGGAGAGGAGCAGGTCCGAAAGCGAGCCGTCCTCGAACAGCAGCCGCCTGAGCACTTCACGATCCACCGCGATGTAGCGCATCGGCTCGGTCACGACCGCGGTGAGGAAGACCGTCTGCCCCGACAGCAGGTTCATCTCGCCGAGAAAGCCAGACGCGCCATGGCGGACGATCTCCTGACCGGCGGCATCCGTGACGGCGACCTCTCCCTCGATGATCGCGATGAACGGATAGCTCTCGTCGCCGATCTCGAACAGCGTCTCGCCAACGTCGGCGCTCAGCTCCTCGCCGTGCTCAGAGAGCAGCAAGAGCTGCGAGCTGGAGAGCACTCGGCTTACCGGGGCGGCCACAGGCTCATCCTAGATCTCCCGGCTGCGATGGCGCGAGCACGAGCTCCTGCCGGCGGACCGCATCGAGGTGATCGCCCGTCCAGATCATGCGCACGGCGGTCGCGCTCGTGCTGGCATTCTCGCTGTGCAGGTCGTGGCGCACCGCGGCGAGCAGTCGCTCGTCGGCGGCCCGGTCGTGGGGGAGAGGCGCCTGTGGCTCGCCGCCGTTGGCGAGACTGTGCGCGAAGTCCTCGTACCAGTCCTTCACAAGCTCGCTCGATCTCAGAAGCTCGTTACGGGCGGCGGTGCGCTCGCCACCGATCGAACCGTCCTCCCGCTGCCACAGATCGAGGACCGCGTCGGCGGCGAGACGCAGACCGCCGACGCCGGTGATGAGGCTCGTGACGTCGGCGAGCGCGATCGGTTTGGCGCCGCGCTCGGCCAGGAAGGCGCGAAACGCGTCGTCGAGCCGGCGGGTCGCGCCGGTCGCCCGCGCGGCGAGCTCGCTCGGGCTGGGCGCTGACCCGGTGCTCGGGTCACAGCGAAGCATCCCGAAGCTGACAGCGCCGGCGAGGTAGTCCGCGCTGTCCCGGTAGGCGTCAGCCAGCGCCCGGCGCAGCGCCGAGCGGGCGCCACGGGGCCAGAACAGCAGTCCGACGATGAGGCTCACAGCGCAGCCGAGCGCGATGTCCTCGACCCGATATAGGCCGACCCGCCACCCAGTCGGCTCGATGATGTTGAAGACGAACACCAGCGTCAGCGTGAACGCGGCCTGGCCGGCCGCGAACGAGATCGCCGCCGGGGCCACGCCGGCGAGCAGGATCACTGGCGGCAGCAGGAGCCACAGCAGCGTCTCATTGGTGCCGATCGCGGCCAGGATCGCCGCACCGATGATGAATCCAACTACCGTTCCCGACAGCGCACGAAGCACGTTCTGACCTGTGCTGAGCGCGTTCGATCGCAGCACCGACAACGTCCCCAGCACGACCCAGAACGAGTGCTGTGCCCCGGTCTGGTTGCCCACGAACACCGCCAGCGCGAGACCCACCGCGCCGCGCACGCTGTTGTGCAGCCACACCGAGTTGCGATCGACGTGCGCGCTCGCGCGCTCCTGTGCCGCGGTCAGCGTGCCCGCGAGGCCCTCCGGCTGGCGACCCAGCGCGCGCTCGAGCCAGCTCCGTCGCTCGGCGGCCGCGATCAGATCGACGTTGTGCCCGACCCGCGACACGGCGAAGCCCAGCTCCTGCGCGCGAAAGCCCGGATCGAGCGAGGAGACGAGCTCGCTGTCCGGCTCCTCGGCGCTGTTCGGCGGCGCTCCCGCGGGCTCACGGCTGGGTGGCAGAGCGACCAGCGCATGCTCTTCCATGCTCCTCAGCGCGTCGGTCAGCTCGGCCAGCGCGGTGTGCAGCTCGGCGCAATCGCCGCCCACCGCCCCGAGTAGGTCTGCGCCGCGTTCGAGCACCGCCGCGGAGGCGATCTCGACGGCGCGCACCGTGTGGTTGGGGGTGCGATCGATCGACTGAGCGGATTCGACGACGATCGTGTCCAGCCAGCTCAGCTCGTCGACGAGACGCACGGTCACGCGGGCGACGGTCCCCAGGCTGGTCGGACGATACGGCGTGGCGAGAAACGCGCGGCGCAGAGCGGCGACGGCGTCGTCTGACTGCGCGAACGCTCGCTGGCGGTCGCGCACGAACGACTCGCGCTTGTCGCTCATCATGTACGCGACCTCGGCGCGCAGCCGCGACGCGAGCGCCCTGCAGGCGCCCGCGGCGGCGCCACGCAGCGGGTCGTGTGCGGGCGCGGGCCACAGCAGCGCGACGGCGATCAGCGAGGCGCCGGCGGCGATGCCCCAGCCTGCCAGGCGATCGGGCACCGCCGAGACGGGGGCGGCAAGCGTCACCGGCAGGATGAACGGGAGCAGCAGTGAGGTGGTGGCGCCGGCGAGCACTGAGCTGACGACGCCGGCGAAGATCACCGCGAAGCCCACGAGCGCCATCGTCGCGGCGGCGAGCCACACGCTGTGCGATGCCAGTGTCGCCAGGCACACGAACGCGGCACCCACGACAGCGAGCGAGGCCTCGGCCTGCAACCGCTCGCGCAGCGGTCCGCCGAAATCGGCGAACAGCAGCATCGCGATCGAGCCGAACGCCGCGAACGTGGCTACCGTGGCGTTGCCGATCACTTCCTCGCCCAGCGCGAACATCGCCGGCATGACGATCGCGACGCGCCCTGCACGGCGAAGCGCCACAAGGCCGCTGTCGCGTTGCGCGAGCCATTGCAGTGGGCGGTTCATAGACATCTCACGCGACCTTCGCCAACAGTCGTGCGCGCCGGCCCGCCGCTGTCACGGCGGTGCTCAGCGTGTCGATGTCGTAGGCGCCGTAGTGGCGGCGACCGTTGATGAAGAAGGTGGGCGTGCCGGAGACGCCGCTCTCGTCGGCGCTGGCGACGTCCTCGCTGACCCTCGAGGCGTACTCGCGGCGGCGCAGCTCTGCGATCAGGCGCTCCGCGTCGAGGCCGAGCTCGGTGGCGTACTTGGAGAGGTCTCTCGGCAGCAGTTCCCCCTGATGTCCGAGCAGCGCGTCGTGCATCTCCCAGAAGTGGCCCTGGGCGGAGGCAGCCTCGGATGCCTCCGCTGCGACCTGCGCGTTCGGGTGCACGTCGTTGAGCGGCAGGTGACGCCAGACGTAGCGGACGTCCTCGTCGAACGAGCTCAGCAGCTCGCGGATGACCTGCTCGGCCTGGCCGCAGTAGGAGCACTCGAAGTCTCCGTACTCGACGAGCGTTACCGGTGCGTCCTCGGCGCCGCGGATGTGATCGCGCTCAGGATCGACGTCCTCGGAGAGGTCGAGGATGTCCTCTGCGGTGCCGGCGATCTGCCGGGCGCGCACGGCGGCGGGCAAGCGCCTGACGACCCGTACGACGATCCACCCGACCAGCGGCGCGAGCACGACCGTGCCGAGCGCGCCGAGCTTGGCCTCCTCGAGCCGCTCTCCGGTGAACGCGAGGCTCGAGATCAGCACCGAGACCGTGAAGCCGATCCCCGCGAAGGCGCCCGCGGCTGCGAGCAGCGGCGGGCTGAGCGGCGAGCGCGGGCCGTGTACCGCCGGTCGCGAGGCCAGCCACGAGGCGCCGGCGATCCCGAGCGGCTTGCCGACGACGTAGCCGACGAGGATGCCGAGCGTGATCGGAGAGCCGAGCGCGTCCGAGAGCAGGCCCCCGGTCACGTGCACGCCGAGGTTGGCGAGGGCGAACAGGGGCACGATCACGTAGCCGGTCCAGGGGTGAAGGCTGTACTGCAGGCGCTCGTTGGGCGAGATCGCGGACATCACGCTCTGCTGCGTCGAGCGCGCCAGCTCCGGCGTCGGTTGCTCGCGAAACGAGCGCGCCAGCTCGGTCGCGCGCTCCAGGTCCTGACGCGCCGGCGGGTAAGCGCTTGTCGCGAGCCCGACCACGAGCCCCGAGATGACCGGGTCCACGCCCGATTCGTACATCGCGAGCCACAGGCCGACGCCGATCGTCCACGACGCCGGCCGACGCCATTCCGGCGCATATCGCAACGCCACCAGCATCGCGAACAGCGCCACCGCGATTGCCAGTGCGAGCGCCGACACGTGCGCCGTGTAGACGACCGCTATCACGACCAGGCCAAAGAGATCGTCGACCACCGCCAGCGTCAGCAGGAACACGCGCAGGCGCGTGGCCGTGCGCGGTGTGAGGACGGCGACGGCGCCGAGCGCGAAGGCGGTGTCGGTCGACATAGCCGCTCCCCAACCATGGGCGCCGGCGCCGCCGGCGTTGAACGCGAGGTAGATCGCGACCGGAACGCTCATGCCGCCGAGCGCCGCGGCCGCGGGAATCGTGAGCCTACGGCGCTCGCGCAGCTCGCCGAGGTCGAGCTCGCGCTTGGCCTCCAGCCCGACGACCAGGAAGAACATCGTCATCAGCCCCTCGTTGACCCAGTGGCGCAGGTCGAGCGAGATCCCGTCACTTCCGATACGCACAGCGAGCCTGGTGCTCCAAAGCGATTCATACGAATGCGACCACGGAGAGTTGGCCCACGCGAGCGCAAGAATCGTCCCCGCGAGCAGCACGCTCGCGCTGCCGGTCTCGGTGCCGAGGAAGTTGCGCACCGGCGCCGCAAGGCTTCGCGCCCAGGCCGTGCGCCCGGCGTAGCTCGCGGCGTTCGGATCCGGTTCTGTTGTCAAGTCACCAACAGAATGCCGCACGGAGCGCCACCACGACCGGGCCATGGAGCTGATTATCGGAGACTGTCGATCTGGCTGCAGTCCGTTTGTCTAAGGAGCGACCATTGCGACAAAGGAGGAAGCGATGAAGTTCATGCTGCTGATCAACCACGGCACGACCCCCACGCCCAACGACCCGGAGGCGTGGGCGGGGCTCTCGCAGGAGGAGCAGCAGGCGATCTACGCTGGCTACATGGCGATCAACCAGACCCCCGGCGTTACTCCGGGTCTGTGGATGCGGCCACCCGACACAGCGACGACCGTTCGCGTCCAGGACGGCAGGACGCTGACAACCGATGGCCCGTTCGCGGAGATGAAGGAGGCGCTCGGGGGCTACCTGTTCTACGAGGCGGACGACCTCGACGCAGCGATCGAGCTGGCGTCGCGGATTCCGGCGGCGCGCATGAACGGTGCGGTCGAGATACGCCCGCTGGTGGAGCGCTAACTGGATGGAGGGGGAGCTGGACGGGGTCTTCCGCGAGCATTGGGGACGCGTGCTCGCCGCGCTGATCGGCTTCCTCGGTGACTTCGACCGCGCGGAGGAGGCCACGCAGGAGGCGTTCGCGATCGCGGCCGAGCGTTGGGCGCGCGACGGCACGCCGGGCAACCCCGCGGCGTGGCTCATCACGACGGCGCGCAACCGCGCGATCAACGGGATTCGCCGAGAGCGCACGCTGGCGGCGAAGACGCGACTGCTCGAGGTGGTCGAGGCGAGCGAGGACGAGATGGACGAGATGACCTTTCAGGACGAGCGGCTCGAGCTGGTCTTCACGTGCTGCCATCCGGCGCTCGCGACAGACGTGCAGGTGGCGCTGACGCTGCGGACGCTCGGCGGTCTCAGCACCACCGAGATCGCGCGGGCGTTCCTGGTGCCCGAGCCGACGATGGCGCAGCGGCTGGTGCGCGCGAAGCGCAAGATCAAGGATGCGGGGATCCCGTTCCGCGTGCCCGCCGACCACCTGCTGCCCGACCGGCTCGCGGCGGTGCTCGCGGTCGTGTATCTGATCTTCAATCAGGGATACTCGGTCCCGTCCACCAGCGGCGCGCTGACCGCCGACGCGCTTGCGCTCGGACGGGCGCTCGCGGAACTGATGCCCGACGAGCCAGAGGTACACGGCCTGCTGGCGCTGATGCTGCTGCACGACTCCCGCAGCGAGGCTCGATACAGGGACGGCGAGCTGGTGCTGCTGGCCGACCAGGACCGCTCGCTGTGGAGCACCGCGCAGATCGCGGAAGGTCGCGCCGCTTTGGACCGCGCGCTGGCACTGAACGGACGCGGTGCGGGTGGCGTGTACATGCTGCAGGCGGCGATCGCTTCGCTGCACGCCGAGCCGACGCGCGACTGGGATGAGATCGCGGCGCTCTACGGCGAGCTGTCCAGCCGCACCGGCTCGCCGGTGGTGGAGCTGAACAGGGCGATCGCCGTCGCCGAGGCTGGCGGGCCGGAGGCGGGGCTCGCAATCGCCGATCGCCTCCCGCTCGAGGACTTCCACTACCTGCACGCGACGCGCGCTGAGCTGTTGCGGCGCCTCGGGCGCACCGTCGAGGCCCGCGCCGCCTACCGCAACGCGCTCGCGCTCGTCCCCGACGATGCCGAGCGGCGCCTGCTCGAGCGACGGGTCAGCGAGCTGTGAGCGGCGGGGCGGACCCGGCACGCGCCGGACCCGCCCTTTTTGCTGCTTGCAATCGCGAGCAATCAGCTGCCCGCGGATTCGAGCAACCGCCCTAGATGGCCGCCTCGACCAGTTTGGTGAACTCTTCCTGGCCTTTCACGTTCGGGTGGTAGCTTTCGGACAGCGGGTTTGACTGGCCGTTGAGCCACTCTTCGGACGCGCACACGGCGTGCGGTTCGAACGCGCTGGTCGGGTTGACGAAGGTGAATTTCATCGCTTCGGCTCGCGCCTTGATCACGGCGTCGAGTTTTTCAGCCGATTCGTTCATTTTCTTCTCGTTGCCGGACGTCAGGAAGTTGACGTTGCACGTCGCGCCTTCTTTGGTGAACAGCTTTGGGTATGCGAGCACGATCACCTGCGCGGTGGTCGCCTTGGCGCGGATGTCTTTGTAGGTCGTTTCCAGCAGGGCAGGCAACTTATTTTTTATGAATTCATCCGCTTCGTTGATGGCGCTGCCGCAGCTGAAGTAGTACAGCGCGCAGTTGATGATGACGTTGCTGAACCCCGCGTCGTTGCCGCCGATCGTGATTGAGACCAAGCTCGTCGTGCTGCTCAGCGTGCCGAGCTGTTTTTCGTTCACTTCTGGGGTCTTCGCGCCGCCGCATGCCTGAAAGCTCAGCGTGTAGCCCTTGGCCGCGGCGATCTTCGGCCCGAAGGCGTCAGGGCTGCGACTGCATTCGCCCGATTCTTCATAGAAGACCCGGGTGCCGACTCCAGAGGAGTACGAGTCCCCCAGCGCCACGTACTGCGGCGCCGCAGCGGCGGAGGCCGCCGGTACGAGTACGCCAACGCACAGCATTGTCAAGCCGATGATCCGGCCACGTTTCCCCATCGTGTCCCTCCCTGTTGTGTGGATGCGCGCGCCAGGGTCGGCGCCGACTCGAAGAGTCAGGCCGTCCGCCAGCGGGCGCTGTCGGTCGAACCTATCCGCAGCCTGTTGCCCGCGTCAACATTGTCGGCTACTCGTGCCCTCTTCGTTTCCTACTCGTGGGCTTCCATCGGCCAAACGGCCGATGCGAGGCCGTGCGAAGACCGCGCGTGAGGGTCGAGCTTTGCCTACGACAGGTGAACGCCGCGCGGGGAAGGATCTAGCCGAGGACGAGTCTGGAGACGTAAGGCGCATGTGCGCACATCCAGAGATCGCAGCCGACTGCCGCGTATCAGGAGCGACTTTCGGCCCTGCGAGACAGAAGGGACGACTCCATGATCCGCCCGAAGACCCGTATCTCGAGATTGCCGATGCTCGGCGGGAGGCGGCTGCCGACAGGCGCGCCTTGCAACAGAGCCCCGCGTGCGCTGGTGAGCCTCGGCGCGATAGGTGTCGCGCTGGTGGTGGCCGGCTGTGGCTCGGCCGCCGGCAACTCCGCCAGCACCGGCACGACAACCGCCGCGCCGGCGAGCACCCCGACCACGCCGACCACGCCGGCCGCGCCGGCCGCCGCGGTGACCACCACGCCCAAGGCGACGACCACGCCCAAGACGACGCCCACGACCACTACCAGGTCTGCCACGACCACGCCCAAGGCCCCAGCGGCCACGCCCGAAAAAGCGCCAACCACCACCACCACGGCGCCGACCACCACCGCGAAGGCGCCACAAGCGCCGGCGAGCGAACCCGCGGCGCCTAAGGCAGCGGCGCCGGCCGCCCCCGCTGCCCCGGCCGCTCCGGCGGCGAAGAGCGCCGAACCGGCAATCCCCCAGAACGGCGGCGGCGACGGGGACTCCGACAACAGCGGCGCGCCAAGCGACGGAGACGGCGACGTGTAGAGCACAGCGGCGCCGTCGGGATCCGATGGCTGAGCTAGAGATCGAAGCGCATGCGAACCTCGACGCCGCCGCTCGAGCGCGAGCGAATCGTCAGGGCGTCGCTCAACTGCGCCATCAGCCCGAGGCCGAGACCGAGCCCGCGCGTCTCGCTGGGTCGCGTACGCATGCCGCTGCCGTCGTCGGCGACTACCAGCCACAGCTCTCCCGAGACCACCGCGCCGATCACGTGGACCTCGCCGGGAGTGCCGTCGTAGGCATATGCGACTGCGTTGGTGACCGCCTCGGAGATCGCCAGGCGGACGTCCTCCAGGCGTTCGCCGTCCATCCCCGCCGCGGCGGCGAACTCGGCGACGAGACGGCGCGCCCACGAGACGGAGTCCGGAACGGCGGGGGCCGACTCGCTCAGATACGCAGGCGCCTCGTCTGACGCTCCCGTAACCGTCGACGCCATGTCACTCATGCGCGCCGCGGATCGTATCTGGCCGAGCGGGCGGCGGATCGGGTTGAGACGGCGAATCGGGGTGAGACGGACTCGGGTAGCTTTCGCTTGGTGGCGACATGTGAGCAGATCGACTGGTGCGCGGCCTCCCTTGAGGAGCTCGGACACCGCACATGAGTCCCTCCGGTTTGCCTTCTCTGTCCCAATGGCCGCTCGTGCGCCAGCTGCGCGGCGATGACCGGCTGGGCCGTGGTACTGCGGTCAAGTCGCAGAAGACCGCAGATCGGCGCCCGCGCACCGCGGACGCCGACGCGGTGGTCAAGTCGGTGTGCCCGTACTGCGCTGTCGGTTGTGCGCAGAACGTGTACGTGAAGGACGGCAAGGTGATTCAGATCGAGGGCGACCCCGACGCTCCCCACAGTCGCGGGCGACTGTGTCCGAAGGGCTCGGCGAGCCTGCAGCTGACGACGGGTCCGTCGCGCGAGCAGCACGTCCTCTACCGGCGGCCATACGGCACGGAGTGGGAGCGGCTCGCCCTGGACACGGCGATGGGCATGATCGCGGACAAAGTCGTCGAGACGCGCCGGGAGGGGTGGGAGTGGGAGCGGAACGGTTCACGCACGCGGCGCTGCATGAGCATCGCTTCGCTCGGGGGCGCGACGCTGGACAACGAGGAGAACTACCTGATCAAGAAGCTGCTGACGGCGCTCGGGGTGATCCAGGTCGAGAACCAGGCGCGCGTGTGCCACAGCTCGACGGTCGTCGGGCTGGGAACGTCCTTCGGGCGCGGCGCGGCGAGCACGCTGCCCGCCGACCTGCAGAACTCCGATCTGATCGTGCTCGAGGGCTCGAACATGGCGGAGGCGCACCCGGTGGCGTTCCAGTGGGTGATGGAGGCGAAGGCGCGCGGCGCGACGGTCGTCCACGTCGACCCGCGCTTCAGCCGCACGAGCGCGCTGGCGGACATCTTCGTGCCGCTGCGCACCGGCACCGACATCGCCTTCCTGGGCGGGATCATCAACCACGTCCTCACCACCGAATCGGACTTTCGCGAGTACGTGCTCGCCTACACCAACGCGCCGACGATCGTGAGCGAGGAGTTCGAGGACGCCGGCGCGGACGGGCTGTTCTCGGGCTTCGACCCCGACAAGCCCGGCTATGACCCCTCGAGCTGGCAGTACGAGGGCGCGTATGTCGCCGCCGCGGCGGGACAGCGCGACCAAAGAGGCAGCGAAGCGGCGCACCGGCCCACCGGGACCGGCGAGCGCGTCGAGACCGACCGCGGCGAGCCGAAGCTCGACCTGACGCTCGAGCATCCGCGCTGCGTGTGGCAGATCCTCAAGCGCCACTACGCGGGCTATACGCCGGAGATGGTCGAGCGCGTGTGCGGCGTCAAGCAGGATCTGTTCGCGAAGGTGTGTGAGCTGTTCGTCGAGAACTCCGGGCGCGAGCGCACCGCCGCGTTCGTGCACGGGGTCGGCTGGACGCAGCACACGATCGGCTCGCAGTACATCAGGACGGCGTCGATCCTGCAGCTGCTGCTCGGCAACATGGGTCGTCCCGGCGGCGGCGTGATGGCGATGCGGGGCCACGCCTCGATCCAGGGCTCCAGCGACATCCCGACGCTGTTCGACACGCTCCCCGGCTACATCCCGATGCCGAACGCTCACATTCATCACAGCCTCGAGGACTTCATCGCCGCGGACGCTCCCAAGAAGGGGTTCTGGGGCAACATGCGCGACTACGTGGTGAGCCTGATGAAGGCCTACTGGGGAGACGCGGCCACCGCGGAGAACGATTTCTGCTTCGACTACCTGCCCCGCCTGACGGGCAATCACGGCACGTATGACACGGTGATGGAGCAGATCAAGGGCACGGTCAAGGGCTACTTCCTGTTCGGACAGAACCCCGCCGTCGGCTCGGCCAACACGCGCATGCAGCGCCTGGGCATGTCCAAGCTCGACTGGCTGGTCGTGCGCGACTTCTCGCTGATCGAGAGCGCCACGTGGTGGAAGGACGGACCGGAGATCGAGTCGGGGGAGATGCGCACGGAGGAGATCGCAACGGAGGTGTTCTTCCTGCCGGCGGCGGCGCACATCGAGAAGGACGGCACGTTCACGAACACCCAGCGCATGGTGCAGTGGCACCACAAGGCGCAGGAGCCCGTGGAGGAGCAGCGCAGCGACCTGTGGTTCGTCTACCACCTCGGGCGCATGCTCCGTGAGCGGCTGGCGCGATCGGAAGACGAGATGGACCGGCCGCTGCTCGAGCTGACGTGGGACTACCCGACCGAGGGCGAGCACGACGATCCGAGCGCAGAGGCGGTGCTGGCGGAGATCAACGGCTGGAACGCCGACGGCGAGATGCTCTCCGGCTACACGCAGCTGAAGGACGACGGCTCGACCTCGTGCGGCTGTTGGATCTACTGCGGCTGTTACGCCGACGGCGTCAACCAGACGGCGCGTCGCAAGCCTGCGCACGAACAGAACTGGACGGGCGGCGAGTGGGCGTGGGCGTGGCCGGCGAACCGGCGGATCCTGTACAACCGCGCGTCAGCCGATCCCCAGGGCCGACCGTGGAGCGAGCGCAAGGCGCTCGTGTGGTGGGACGCCGAGCAGGGCAGGTGGACCGGGCACGACATCCCCGACTTCGAGGCCGACAAGCCGCCCGACTACAGGCCGCCGAAGGGCGCCAAGGGTCCCGACGCGCTCGCGGGCGACGATCCGTTCATCATGCAGGCCGACGGCCGCGGCTGGCTGTATGCGCCCGCCGGCGTCGCCGAGGGCCCGCTGCCCACCCACTACGAGCCCCAGGACTCGCCGGTGCGCAACCGTCTGCACGCCCAGCAGCGCAATCCCGTGCGCCAGGTCTACGAGCACGAGAACAACCGCTATCACCCCGATCCGGATGAGTCGGGCGCGGACGTGTTCCCTTACGTGGCGACCACCTATCGGCTCACCGAGCACTTCACCGCCGGCGGCATGTCGCGCTGGACGCCCTACCTCGCCGAGCTGCAGCCGGAGTTCTTCTGCGAGGTCTCGCCCGCGCTCGCGCGCGAGCGCGGACTGGAGCACGGCGGCTGGGCGACGATCGTCAGCGCGCGCGGGGCGATCGAGGCGCGCGTGCTGGTCACCGACCGCATGACCCCGCTCCAGGTCGACGGACGCACGCTGCACCAGGTCGGGCTGCCCTACCACTGGGGCCCCAACGGCTACGCCCGCGGCGACTCGATGAACGAGCTGTCGGCGATGTCGCTCGACCCGACCTCGCACATCCAGGAGGTCAAGACGTTGACGCTCGACGTCCAGCCGGGCCGCCGCCCGCGCGGCCCCGCCCGCCAGGAGCTCGTGCTGGAGTACCGCAAGCGAGCGGGGATCACGGCGCAGACGGGCATGGCGCCGTGACGAGGCAGCGGGCGGCTCACTCGCCGGTCTAAGCATGGCGCCGCGTCGCGGCTCACTCGCCGGTCGAGCTAATCGTGGCGCCGCGTCGCGGCGAGCACGAGGATCGCGCTGAACGCGAGCGCCGCGCCCAGCGCGCACACAGCGTCCCAGCCGCCGACGGCGTAGATCGTCGTCGAGAGCGTCGAGCCGACGATACCGCCGAGGAACACGGACACCATGTACGCGGTCGTCAGCCGGCTGCGTGCATGCGCGTGCAGCCGGTAGATGCGCGCCTGATTGCTGATCTGCGCGCCCTGGATGCCGAGATCGAGCACGATGATCCCGAGGATCAGCGCGATCAGCGACGTGCGCCCAAGTGCGAGCAGCGCCCAGCTCGCGAGCACTACGAGCAGGAACGCGCCGAGCACGAGCCGCCCGTGTCCGCGGTCGGCGAGGCGCCCAGCGAGCGGCGCGACCAGTGCTCCGGCTGCGCCGGCGAGCCCGAACAGGCCGATGACCGCCTCGTTGTAGCCGTACTGGGGCGAGCTGAGCAGGAAGGCGATCGACGTCCACAGGACTGAGAAGCCGGCGAAGCCAAACGCGCCGAGGACCATGCGCTGGCGCAGGACGGGCTCGTGCGCGATCAGCGACACGACCGAGCGCAGCACCGCGCGGTAGCGGACCGGCTCGGGCGGCTCCACCGTGGGCAGCAGGCGCCAGAGCGTCAGCGACAGGATCAGCATGGCGCCCGCGGCCAGTGCGAACACCAGCCGCCAGCCGCCGAACTGGGCGATCACGCCGCTGAGCGTGCGTGCGGTGAGGATGCCGATCAGCAGGCCGCTCATGACCGTGCCGACCACCTGTCCGCGTTCCTCGGGTGCGGCGAGCGTGGAGGCGAGCGGCACGATGATCTGCGCGACCACCGATAGCGCGCCCGCGGCGATCAGCGCGGCGGCGAGCACCGCGAAGCTCGGAGCGGCGGCACACGCGCCGAGCGCGAGCGCGGTGCCGAGCAGCACGGTGCTGATCAGCCGGCGGCGCTCGGTGATGTCGCCAACCGGTACCAGGAACGCCAGCCCGCAGACGTAGCCCACCTGCGCGCACGTCACGAGCAGGCCGGCCGCGCCGTCGCTGACGCCGAAGGCGTGGCCGACGACGCTCAGCAGCGGCTGGATGTAGTAGAGGTTCGCAACCGCCGCGCCGCTGGCGACCGCGAGCAGCGCCACGAGGCCGCGCGAGATGCGCTCGGGGCGTGGGCTTTGCGCCGGCTCCGTGGCGGCCGGGGAGGGGCGCTGGTTGGCCGCGGGGGTCGCCTGGTCGAGGGTGCTCATGTTCAGTTCGTGATAGCAGCGGCGAAGCTGCGCGCGCCCCGGAACCCAGCAAACATCAATCTGTGCCAATAAAATAGGCTTAAAGTCCCTAAATGCTATTTTATTGCTACAGATGCCCAAGCGGCAGCACGCCTATCCACCCACGGTCCACGAGGCGGCCGAGCTGCTTGGCGCCGAGATCAGGCACGCGCGACTCGCGCGGCGCTGGACCGTGCGCGAACTTGCCGAGCGCGCGGGCATCAGCGCCACCACCCTGCAGAAGGTAGAACGGGGCAATCCCAGCGTCTCGTTGGGGACCGCGTTCGACACGGCCACACTCGTCGGGGTGCCGCTCTTCTACACCGACGGCTCACGCCTGGCGGACGAGGCGGCACGCCTGCGGCGTCCGACGCTGCTGCCACGCGCGGTGCGCCACCGCAGGCGAGAGCTGGACAATGACTTCTGAGCCGTCAGGCGAGGCATTCGTCTGGATCTGGCTGCCGGGCGCGTCAGAGCCCGTCGTGGCCGGCCGCCTGGAGGAGGCAGGCGGCGAAGCCACCTTCGTGTACGGGCGCAGCTATCTCCAGCGACCGGAGGCGATATCGCTCTATTCGCCCGAGCTGCCGCTGATCGACCAACGCATCAGGCCGCTCCCGGGCCTCGACGCCCCCGGCTGCATCCTCGACGCCCGTCCAGATGCGTGGGGCCAGCGCGTGATCATGAACCGGCTGATCGGACCCGCCGCTGCCGAGAGTGCTCCGACGGACCTCGGTCTGATCACATTGCTCCTCGAGTCTGGGTCAGACCGTGTTGGAGCCCTCGACTTCCAACGTTCCCCCGATGACTACGTCGCGCGGGGACGAGAGAACGCGAGTCTCGACGAACTTGCCACGTCGGCGCAGCGTGTCGAAGAAGGCATTCCACTCTCACCAGCGCTCGACGCGGCGCTGATTCACGGAAGCTCGATCGGCGGCGCTCGTCCGAAGGCATTGATCGACGACGGGCCGCGCAGACTGATTGCGAAGTTCTCCTCGACCACTGACACATTCCCCGTGGAGCAGGGCGAGTACGTCGCGATGGAGCTCGCGCACCGTGCCGGCTTGAAGGTGGCGCGTGTCGAGCTCACCCAAGCGCTCAAAAAGAAGGTCCTGCTCGTCGAGCGCTTCGACAGGCTGCCCGAGACCGACGAGCGCCGGAGTCTGGTCTCGGCGCTGACGATGCTCGGTCTCAACGAGCTCGCCGCCAGGCACGCCAGCTACGCCAATCTGGCACAGGTCGTGAGGGCCAGCTTTTTGGAGCCCGGTTCGAATCTGCGCGAGCTGTTCTCTCGGATCACCTTCAACATCCTGATCGGCAACACGGACGACCACGCCCGCAACCACGCAGCCTTCTGGGACGGGCAGATGCTCACGCTCACCCCCGCATATGATGTCTGCCCGCAGGTGCGCAATACCGGACGCGCAACGCAGGCGATGATCATCGGAGACGCCGCGGACCCGTTCAAAGAGAGCCAGGTCGCCGGCTGCGTCGAGCGAGCGCACCTCTACCAGTTGAGCAAGAGTGAGGCGACGGCCATCGTCGATCATCAGATCGACGTCATCAAACGCGACTGGACCGAGGTCTGCGAACAGGCAGAGCTCTCAGAGACCGGGCGCAGCTACTTTTGGAAACGCCAGTTCCTCAACGACTACGCACTTGAGGGGTGGCCGCCGACTGCCGCGCGAAGCTAGCGACCCGAGTTGTCCCGGCCGCGCGTCTCGCCGACCATCGGGCTAGGACGCACAGACACAGGGCGTGGGGGCGCGGGTGACGGCTGCGGAGTCGGCTTGCCTGACATGGCAACCATTATCGCTGATGGCCGCAGCAGCAATCAGCGCGCCCGCGCGGGCGCGGAGAGATCCTCCAATCCCATTCTGGCCTCGCGGTAAGCAAGCGCATAGCCATCGCGAGACGCCTCAGCAGCGCTCGTGCTCATGAAATCGATGCTACGGACGGACTGCGACGGTACGGCTGTGCGACCTTCGACAGAGCCTGTACCGAAAGCCCTCAAAATTGACGTTTGTGAGGGGGATGCGAAATCTCCCTGACTGGACGGCATTTGACCCACGAGGCCGTCGCGGCGATCGAGCGGCTGCATGGGACACTGTGGGCTTCGGTCAGCGGCAACTCGTTGCCGTGGCGAGCGCCGAGCAGACCGCGGCCATCTTCTCCGGGCCAAGCGTCGTGATGCGCTCGGTCAGGAAGGCCTTTTCGGCGGAGAGGGTGTTGTCGAGCGCAAGCACGCACTCGATCGGCATCCCATCGGCGGGTCCGATCTCGACCTCCGTTGCAAGGCCGCGGACGGTGCCCGTCGCCGGGACCGCGATCACGTTGAAGACGCGATCGACCGCCTCGTCGCGGGTGAGGATCAGGACCGGCCGTCGCTTGCTATCCGGCGGCTCATGCCACCAGACCTCACCGCGCCTCACGAGCTGCGGTGCTGCTCCCAGGAGAAGCCGGCCGTCGACTCCTCCTCATCCAAGCGACGCAGCATCGCCGCAGAAGCGCGGGCGCTGAACTCATCGAGATCGCCCCACCCATCCACGGCAGGGTCTGCGTGCTCGCGCTGTACCGCGCGTAGCGCCACCTCCGCATCATGCTCGCTCCAGCCGGGCGCTTGCTGCAACAGCTGCTCCTTTGCGGTCATACGCCACCAATGGTAGCCCCGGCGCCACGTCACAGCACGGACCGGGCGAAACGACCCGCGCTCACCCGGCGAGCCTTGGCCCCTGTTCGCCAGCCTTCGCCGACAACTGTCTATATCGGGCAGGACGGTCAAGTTGGCTTTCCAATGCGGATTTCCAGCCGTCTGCGGTCCATTTGCGGTCCTCCAGACCGTCGGTGCCGGACCGCCGGCGAGTGAGGCCAAGCGCATGCCATCGTGAACATCTGTCAGCCTGGGGCATCTTCAAGCGCGGCGGATGCTGTATACAGTCGTCTGTTCCGCCTGATGCCAGAATACGCTCGCCGCTCGACACACCCGTTTCGGCGCTCTGCAAGCCCGATCGTATGACGCCGGCTGGGTCAAAATGTCCAAGGTTCTGATCGGGCAGCCAAAGGGACCGCAAGAGCCCGCTGCGGTCTCTTTGCGGTCCCGCGTGCCGGGAACAGCCGCGAACAGGCGAGAACAGCCTCCGGCAGGCCTCAGCATTACGGGGTTTTCCCGCGTGTTCCCGGCTGTGCTCGGAGTACGAACGTATCGGGGAGCCAGGATTCAAACCTGCGACCGTCCGTCCGGTCCCGGCCTGGCGCCGTCGGTCTAGAAGACCCCGATGCGGTCCGGTGGCCAGTAGGTGACGATCGCCTGCCCGATGACCCAGCCGGTCGGCACGGGTCCCCAGAAGCGACTGTCGTCGGAGTCGCCGCGGTTGTCGCCCATCATGAACCAATGCCCGGCGGGGATCGTGATGGGGGTGAGGAAGTTGCACTCAGAGCTCGCGCCGCAGGCTTTGATGTAGGGGTCCTTCTCGGCGACGAAGCGGCTCGTGCCGGCGGCCTTGCGATAGACGTGTCCTTCCTTGACGTAGATCTCATCGCCCGGCCCGGCGACGATTCGCTTGATGAAGTTCACGCTCGCCTGCTGTGAAAGCGGCTGCGAGCACGCGGCGCCCCCGACCTGGACCATGTGTGGTGTCGGTCCGCACTGCTCCTGTTCGGCGCCTTGCGGTGGATGGAACACGGCGATCTCGCCGACGTGTGGCTGGCCGAAGTCCATGCCGATGCGGTTGACGAGCACGCGCTGGCCGATCGCGAGCGTTGGTTCCATCGATCCGCTGGGGATCCGGTAGGGCTTGACGGCGAACGCCTGGATGGCGAGCGCCAACCCCACCGCGATGGCGACGATCACCACAAGCTCGAAGACCATGCCGGTGTGGGATCTGGCGCGCTTCACGGGTTCACGGGCGCGGCGTACGCGCGCCAGGTGCGTTGTGGATATGGGTGACGACGGACGGCGGCGATTCGGGTCCGAGCGGCGCGCCCACGTGCACCGCTCCGATGGCGGTGCCCGTGAGCCCGAGTACGACGCTGGCGAGCATCGAGCGTGCGGCGTGCGTCGGCCGGCGCCGGCGGCTAGCGGAGGCGCTCCGCGCGTGGGCGCCGTCTTCCGCCGCGTGATGCTGGCTGTGCGCTGCCTGCACCAGCGAGCTCCTGAGCTCTGGCATGTAGGTCATCGGGCCTGCTCCAGCCGCAGCCTGAGGCTGCGCAGCCCGCGGCTCACACGCTGACGCACGACGCTCTGCGAGCACGAAAGGCTGCGCGCGAGCTCGTCGTAGCTGCGCTCGTGCAGGACGCGACCCTGCACGGCGGCGCGCTGGTCGTCCGGCAGGTCCTCCAGCAGTCTCAGCACAGCGCCCGACCCGTGCGAGGCGAGCTCATCGATGCGCTCGAGTGCCTCGTCGCTCAGGCTGATCGGCTCGAGCCCCACGCGCCGGCGGGCACGGTCCTCGACGCGGCCGCGTTGCCACATGTCGGCGAGCTCGTGTCGAGCGATCCCGAACAGCCATCCGCGAGCGGAGCCGAGCTCGGCGCGAAACAGGCCGGCCGAGGAGAGCGCCGCGGCGAACACCTCCGCGGTGAGGTCCGCCGCGATGTCCGCGCGGCGCGTGGCGCGCAGGAAGAACGCGAGCAGTTGCTCCTCGAAGCGGTCGTAGAAGGCGCCGAACGCGTCCGGCTCGTCGATGCTCAGCTCGAGCAGCTGGTCGTCACTGAGCATCGAGTAGCGAGGGGTGGGCGGTGGGGTCATCAACTACCTATTCCGTGCACGATCGATCTTGTGACGAGCATCGTGGCAGCGCTCAGCTCTCCCGCCGACGCTCACGTGGCGAGCAGCGTCTCGCCGATCGCCATCGCCAGCTCTGCGCGCTCGCGCAGCGACGGGCCGTAGACGTACTCCTCGGGTGAGTGGGCGTGGCCGCCGCGAGGTCCGAGGCCGTCGATCGTGAGCGGGATCGCGCCCGCGAAGTGGCTCGCGTCGCTCGCTCCCCCACGGGCGACGCCGACGATCGGCCGGCCGAGCCGCTCGCCGGCGGCCTCGAGCAGGCTGGCGGTCGCCGCGCGCGTGTCCATCCCCGGCCAGCTGCGGACCAGTTCGACCTGCACGCGCGCCGCGGTGGCGGCGCTGGAGACGGCTTCGCTCACCCGCGCGAAGGAGGCGTTGCTGTCGGCGCGGACGTCGATCATCAGCTCACCGTCGGCGGGGACCACGTTGATCGCCTCGCCGGAGCGGATCCTGCTTGGCACGACGCTCAGCGCTTCGGCTCCCTTGGGATGATGCAGTGCCGCCGCTGCGATGGCGGTCTCGGCCAGGGCGAGCAGCGCGTTGGCGCCAGCGTCGGGGCTCGAGCCGGCGTGGGCGGCGCGGCCGTGGCCGGTGACGCGCAACGTGCCGGCGGCCTTGCGCTTGACGACCACGCCGTCGACGCCCGCGGACGTGCGCTCGCCGGCCTCGAAGCACAGGCACGCGTCATAGCCGGCGAAGCGCTGCACGTGGGCGAATGGCTCAGAGCGCCACTCCTCATCGACCACCAGCAGCACGCCCAGCTCGGCGAACGAGTCTGGGTGCTCGGCCAGCGAGCGCGCGAGCGCGAGGGCCAGCGCGACGCCGCCCTTCATGTCCACTGCGCCCGAACCGCGCCAGATGTCTCCTTCGCGATGCAGGGGGCGGTGTTCGGCGCCGGCGATGACCGTGTCGAGATGGCCCAGCAAGAGCACCCGTCCGGATCCGGCGCCGCGCACGCGGGCGAGCAGGTCGCGGGCGTGGCCGGGGGAGGAGCAGGGCACACGCTCGACAGCGGCCTGTGCGGGGAGTCGGCTAGCGCACAGCGACAGCGCCGCCTCGGCCCCTTGCTCGTCGCCCGACGGGCTCGAGATCGCAACCAGTGCTTCCAGGTCTGCCTCCACGTCCGCGACCATCGCCTCTGTGGCCGCGGGCGTCGATGCGCTCATGGGCCGAGGGTAGCGTGCGATGCTGCGCAAATGGCGAAGTACATCGGAGCGATCGACCAGGGGACGACCAGCACCCGCTTCATCCTGTTCGACAAGGACGGCAGGATCGCCGCGCTCGATCAGCGCGAGCACGAGCAGATCACGCCGAAGGCCGGCTGGGTCGAGCACGATGCGAGCGAGATCTGGCGGCGCACGCGCGAGGTGATCGGCGGCGCGCTGGCGAAGTCCGACGCGGAGGCGGGCGACGTCGAGGCGATCGGCATCACCAACCAGCGCGAGAGCACGGTGGTGTGGGACCGCGAGAGCGGCGAGCCGATCCACAAAGCGATCGTCTGGCAGGACACGCGCACCGACCAGCTCGTGCGCGAGCTCGCCGGCGAGCAGGGCGTCGATCGCCTGCGCGAGCGCGTCGGGCTGCCGCTGTCGACGTACTTCTCCGGCCCCAAGGTCGCGTGGCTGCTGGAGAACGTCCAGGGCGCGCGCGAGCGCGCGGAGAACGGCGAGCTGGCGTTCGGCACGATGGACACGTGGGTGCTGTGGAACCTGACCGGCGGCGTCAACGGCGGCGTGCACGTGACCGACGTGACCAACGCCAGCCGCACGATGCTGATGGACCTCGAGAGCCTCGAATGGCACGAGCCGAGCCTCGAGCTGATGGGCATCCCGCGCTCGATGCTGCCGGAGATTCGCTCCTCCAGCGAGGTCTACGGCGAGGCGTCCGGCACGGCCGCCGCCGGGCGCCCGATCGCGGGCATCCTCGGCGACCAGCAGGCGGCGCTGTTCGGTCAGACGTGCTTCGCGCGCGGCGAGGCCAAGAACACCTACGGCACGGGCTCGTTCCTGCTGCTGAACACCGGCGAGGAGATCGTGCGCTCGCAGAGGCTGCTGACGACGCTCGGCTACAAGCTCGGCGAGGGCAGGCCGACGTACGTGCTCGAGGGCTCGATCGCGGTGACCGGCGCGCTGGTCCAGTGGCTGCGCGACCGGCTGAAGCTGATCGACAGCGCCCCGGAAGTCGAGGATCTGGCGCGCACGGTCGAGGACAACGGCGGCGTTTACTTCGTGCCGGCCTTCTCGGGATTGTTCGCGCCGTACTGGCGCGACGACGCGCGCGGCGTGATCGTCGGCCTGACCGCGTACGCCAACGGTGGGCACATAGCGCGGGCGGCGCTGGAGGCGACCGCGTGGCAGAGTCGCGAGGTGGTCGACGAGGCCAACGCCGTCGCGGATGTCCCCTTCAAAGAGCTGAAGGTCGACGGCGGCATGACCGCCAACGAGCTGCTGATGCAGTTCCAGGCAGACGTGTTGGGCGTTCCCGTGGTGCGCCCGGCCGTTACCGAGACGACCGCGCTCGGCGCTGCGTTCGCCGCCGGGTTGGCTGTGGGCTTCTGGTCAGACCAGGACGAGCTGCGCGAGCGCTGGTCGGAGGACCGGCGCTGGGAGCCGAGAATGGACGAGTCCGAGCGCGAGCGCGAGTACGTGCAGTGGAAGAAGGCCGTCACGCGCTCGTTCGACTGGGTCGAGTAGCTAGGAGTCGCTGCGCGACGTTGCTGGGCCCGTGCGGCCTCTCAGCCGAGCGTGTCGAGTAGGTCTGCCACCGAGTCGACGATCCGGGACGCGCGATAGGGATGGCGCTCCGCGTCCTCGCGCGTGGTCACGCCCGTCAGCACCAGGACGGTCTCCATGCCGGCCTCCAGGCCGGAGACGATGTCTGTGTCCATGCGGTCGCCGATCATCGCGGCGGTCTCGGAGTGGGCGTCGATGGCGTTGAGCGCGGAGCGCATCATCAGCGGGTTGGGCTTGCCCACGAAGTAGGGCTCCACGCCGGTCGCGCGACTGATCAACGCAGCGACCGACCCGGTCGCCGGCAGCGGGCCGTCGAGCGCCGGGCCGGTGGCGTCGGGGTTGGTCGCGATGAAGCGCGAGCCGGCCGCGATCAGGCGGATCGCGCGCGTGATGCGCTCGAACGAGTATGTGCGTGTCTCGCCGAGCACGACGTAGTCGGGCGCGCGCTCGGTCAGCGTATAGCCGGCGTCGTGCAGCGCCGTCGTCAGACCCGCCTCGCCGATCACAAACGCCGAGCCGCCCGGGCGCTGATCGCGCAGGAAGCGTGCGGTCGCGAGCGCCGATGTCCAGATCGCCTCCTCGGGAACGTGCAGGCCGCTGGCTGCGAGCCGCGCGGTGAGGTCGCGTCGTGTGTACATCGAGTTGTTCGTGAGCACCAGGAACGGCAGCCCGAGCTCGCGCAGGCGTGCGAGGAAGCGGTCCGCGCCGGGGATCGGCTGTTCCTCGCGCACCAGCACGCCGTCCATGTCCATCAGCCAGGAGTGGATCTCGCGTTCGGGCATCAGCCCGGCTAGCTTGACAGGCGGACGCGACCCGACCCAGGGGACGCGGCTCGCCAGCGTTGCGTTGATTAGGTCCCAGATGGCTCGCCACGGCGAGGCCTCGCGTGAATACACTCGCGCTCGTGCGAGCTCGGTGGTTTACAACCAGCCCGGTCGAGGAGGCCTTCTTCGACTCAGCGCCGTTCCGGTTGAGAGCGGAGTTCGACATTCCGCGATCCGCGACACACGTATGGGCGGACCTGACGGCCGATAGCCCGCTGGCGTGGTGCAGGATCCTTCAGGGCATCACGTGGACCTCGCCCCGGCCGTTTGGCGTCGGTACGACCCGGACCGCGCGATCGATCGGCGCCGCGAACGTGCTCAAGGAGCGCTTCTTCCGCTGGGAGGAGGGACGTAGGCAGTCGTTCTACGTGTTGGAGGCGAGCGTGCCGCTGTTCCGGAGCTTCGCAGAGGACTATCTCGTGGAGCCGACGTCGGAGGCGTCGTGTCGGTTCACGTGGACCATCGCGATCGATCCGCGCCCAGCTGCTCGGGTTTTGAACCCTGCCAACAGGCTGCTCCTCGGGACGCTGTTCCGCGACACCCGCAAGCACTACGGCCTTCGCTGAGAGTCGGGCGGTGCGCCGCCGCGCAGACCGGTCTTTGCGTCGGTTCAAGATGAGAGGGCTGGGGGCTGGACCATCTCGCCGACGATGCGTTCGGCCGCGGGGCGGTCGAGCTGCATGTCGTGGCGTAGGAGCTTCCACACGAGCAGGTCGGTAGCGACGACGATCGCGCTCAGGCGCCGTTCGCGCGCGTCGCCGCGTAGGCCGTGCAGCAGCGGCGCGAACGTCTTCGCCGCCCATTCACGGTGGTATGCGCGCCCGGCGTCGGTCAGCTGGTGGATCATGGGGATGCGCTCCTCCTGGGTGAGCATGCGCAGAACAGCCGCTCCGTGTGCCTCGTAGTGGTCGAACAGGTTGGCGATGGCGGCGGGCACGTTTCCGACGGGAGCCTTGTCGCGTCCTGCGATCACCCGCTCGCCCCACCACAGGTACGAGGCGGTGAGCAGCTGCTCCTTGGAGCCGAACGAGGTGTGCAGCGTCTGCGCGGTGACGGCGGCGTCTGCGGCGATCTCGCGTAGGCGGACGTCCTCATAGGGGCGGCTGGCGAAGTGTTGCCACGCGGCGCTCAACATGCGCTCGCGCGTCGCCGCTGTGGCCTCTGCGCGGGCGGACATCCGGTATGTGCGCTTCTGCGGCGCGGAGTTCGACATATTGAGTTGATATAGAGTAAAGTTAAATATTAGCGTGCGGGTCTTCCAGACACTGCTGGCGTTCAGCGGCAACGCGCCGCCACAGCTTGCCGTCAGTCGCAAGCTCGTTGAACGCGGTCATGAGGTGCGGGTGCTCGCGCACCGCGCGGCACGCGAACGGATCGAGCGCACGGGGGCGGAGTTCGTCGAGTTCCAGCGAGCCCATCCGGATTTCGACATCACGCGACGCGAGACCGACGTGCTGCGCGACTGGGAGGCGCACACCAGGTTCGGCGCCGGGATGCGCGTGCTCAAAAACGGCCTGTTCGCGTTCGTGGTCGCTGTGAGCCGCGAGTGCGCCGAGCTTCTGGAGCGCTGGCCTGCCGACGTGGTGGTATACGACTGGATGCTGACCGGCGCGGCCGTCGCCGCCGAGGGCGCAGGCGTGCCGGCCGTGGCGCTCGTGCACTGCCCCTACCCGCTGCCGCTCGCCGGCGTCCCACCCTTGTTCAGCGGCCTGCGGCCCGCCGAAGGTCCGCTCGGCGCCATGCGTGACGATCTCGCGAACCGCGTCGCGAGGCGCCTCCTGCGAACCGGCGTGCCGCTGCTCAACAAGGCGCGCTCTGAGCGAGGGCTGCCGCCCCTGGATCAGTGGGCCGAACAGCTTCTCCGTGCCCAGGAGGTCTGCGTGATGACTGCCCCGGAGCTCGACTTCTCGAGTCGCGGCACGCTCCCTGCAAACGTGCGCTACGTCGGCCCCGCCTTCGAGCCCTACACGCTCGACTGGGCCTCGCCGTGGCCCGACACGAACAGCGACCCGCTCGTGGTGATCAGCCTCAGCACCAGCTACATGAACCAGCGCGCGCTCGCCCAGCGTATTCTCGACGCTGTCGCTGCACTGCCTGTGAGGGCGCTGCTGACGACAGGGCCCGCGCTCCTGGTCACCCAGCTCCAGATCCCGGCGAACACGCGCGCCGCCGCGTTCATTCCCCACCGGAGCGTGTTTCCGCACGCCGCGCTCGTCATCACGCACGCCGGCTGGCAGACGGTGAACGCGGCGCTCGCTGACGGCGTTCCGCTCGTGTGCATCCCCGACGGCCGCGACCAGCCCGACAACGCCGCCCGGGTGTTCGCCTGCGGCGCGGGCGTACGCGCCCGCAAGCGCGCGTCGCCCCGCGAGCTCCGGAGGGTCATCGCCAAAGCGCTTGAGGACGCGGAGCTCAAGCGCGGCGCGAGCGCAATGGCCCACGCGCTCGCTCGCAGCGACGGCGCGCTCACGATCGCGGAGAGCGTCGAGCGTCTGGGCTGCCTCGTCGGCGCTTGACTTGGCGCTCTGAACCCCGATCGACACTCCATCGACGCCGGCTACGCTGTGCTCGACGCCGCGAGCGACCTTGGGGGTCTTCCTGATGGGTGAGGTGTTGTGTTTGGATGGTGTGTGGAAGGCGTTTGATCGTGGTCGTGATCGGGTGTCGGTGTTGGAGGATGTGTCGTTGTCGGTGGGGGTGGGGGAGGTGGTTGCGGTTGTGGGGACGCGTGATCAGGGGAAGACGTCGTTGATTCGTGTGGCGTCGGGGATGTTGCCGGCTGATCGTGGGGGGGTGTGTGTTGGTGGTGTGGAGTTGGGTGGGTTGAGGGATCGTCAGCTTGCGGGGGTGTTGGCGAGTGAGGTTGGGGTGGCGGTGAGGACGGGGCCGGAGGTGCGTGTGCGGGTGCGTGAGTATGTGGAGATGTCGTTGGTTGCGTGTCGTCGTTGGCGTAGGCGGGAGTGGCGTGGGCGGGAGCGGCGTTTGCGGGTGACGGAGGTGTTGGAGGAGTTGGGTGTGTCGGGTTGTGCTGATATGAGGTGGGAGGAGCTGTCGAATTGGCAGCGGGTGTTGGTTGAGCTTGCTCAGGCGGTTGTCGTTCGTCCGCGGTTGTTGTTGGTTGATGATGTGATGGATGGGTTTGGGTTGGGTAAGAAGCAGGCGACGATGGATCTGTTGGAGGGTTTCGCGTCTGAGCTTGGTTGTGGTGTGTTGATGGCTGTTTCTGATCATGCCTCGGCGTTGAGGTCGGTGCGTGTGTGGCAGCTGAGCCGCGGGAGGCTCAAGCTGATGGCCGATCACAGCAGCCCCGTCGTGATCCCCCTCCACAAACACCACGATCGGGAAGTTGGCTAGCGGGCCCGCGCGCTGCCCCTAGACGCCATGCGTCGAGGGCAGGGAACGGCTGCGTGTGCGGTCGTCTCGGCGCCTGCGGCGAAGGTGAAGGCGGCCGCGAAGGGGAAGCCGCCTCTCGGACAGCGACGCGGCAGGAGGATCCCGTTGGGATGGTAGGGCACGAACTTGCCGTGGATGCGGTCGTAGTAGGTGATGCCGAGCGGCCCGATGGTGGAGCGGAGTCTGACGAGCGCGACGTCTGGACCGTCGGGAAAACTCTCTATCAGCGGCACCGTGATCGTAAGGTCGCCGCCAAAGGGTGCGCGCGCCGGCAGCAGGAGCCCAGGGAAGATCAGTTGCGCGGCCAGCGGATCCTCGGCATTGAGGTAGAACTGGAGTGCGATGTTGCCGTTCTGGAACGGCGCCATGAACACGGCTGTCGCCCCCGACTCTTCGATGACTTCTGGGCCGATCTGGATGTCGCCCGTTGCCGTGCCGTAGCCCATCAGCGATTGCGAGGGGCAGCCTTCAACTCCGACTTCTTCGAGCGAGGTCTCTCTGCAGCTCTGGAGTCCGAGGCCGCTTGTCACAATTCCGAATCCTGCCGGATACGACAGCGCGATCTTCGTGACCGGTGGCGGCACTGTGCCGTGGGGTCCTTGGATGCGGAACCCAAACTCGATCGTGGTGTCGCGGCCCAACTGCTCGGGCACCAGTGCGACTTCGAGCCTCGCCGACGGTGCGGCCTGGCTCGTCGCAGGCACAGCTGCGCCGAGCGCGACGGCGACCGCCGCAGCAAGTAGGCCGCGGTGTCTCACTCGCGGTCGCCGCAGCGGGCGCATTTGCTCAGTACGACAGGGTGCCGGTGGTCTGTACGACCAGCGCGTAGGTCCTGCGGTCGAGCGTTCCGTAGAAGCCCCCTTCGCCATGGGCGTGCGCGTAGCGGCCTGTGCCGTGGCGAACAGTCATCCGGCCGGCGAAGCTAGGCTCCGCTGCTCGGCCTTTGAGCCTTCCTGAGCCGGCTCCGCTGATGGCGCCGGCTGCTGTGTCGATCGTGAAGTGGACTATCACGGTCGCGCCAACGTTGATATACGCCCGCACCGAGCCAGGTAGGGTACCCGTTGCCCGCCCGACCTCGAGGATTTCTTCGCCGGAGTTCGAGACCCTGTGCAGATGTGCGGTGTCGGTCGCGTTCAGAGCTCTCGCCGCGCGCGCTAACGGTATGCCTCCGCTGGCGACTCCTGGAATAACAGCCAAGGCAAGGAGGGAGCAGTAGCCGATCGGCGCGACGGCTGTCAGGCAGCGTCGTGTTGCGGCGCGGCCGCAGGACCTTCGCGATTGCCTGGCCCGATCGAGTTCGCGGCATTTGTTTCTCACTCCTAAGCGCATGTCCCTCTCCTCCGGCTTGCTTACACCTGCATATAGATGTCTACTGTTATCTGAAAAACAGAATCGTTTCAGAATGTTTACACCCTACTGCCATTTGAGCTAGCGTAGTAGCGCCATGTCGCGCCTAAACCCGACTGACCTGCCCGCCCACATGGCGGTATTGGGGCTCGTAATCGAACAGCCGAACCAAACCGTCTCGCACATCGCACAAGCCCTGGACGAGCGGTTCCAACGAGCTCGCTTCGTGCAGTCCACGGCACACGGAACCTTGCCTCAGATGGCGCGCGGGCGGTCGGTGAGGGTGCGGTGCACGTATAGGGCGCCCGGCGACGAACGCTCGATGGATCGCTATGCGCCTACCGAGCGGGGCCTCAAGATCTTCCACGCGTGGATGTTCCAGCCGCCGGGCGGCGTGCCGGCGATACGCGAGGCGCTGTACGGCCGGATTGAGTTGGCTCGTCTCGCGCACCTGCCTCGACTGATCAGCATCGCGCGCGAAGAAGAGAGGATCGCCACGGATCTGTATGCGGCGGCGAGCGAGCGTGTCCGTAAGCATGAGATCAGGAGGAGGAGGAGCGGAGCCGCTCGCACTACGCCTGGAGACTATGAGCGCAAGATTCGCGAGACGCTGCTCTACGTCGACCCACTGCATTGGTCGTCGCGGGCTGAGCTGTTCGTGGTCATCGCCGAGCGCCTGGAAGAGATCGCCGAGGAGGCCGGCGTCCAGTTTGTGGTATCCGAGGAAGCCGGCATGGACCTCGAGGCTTCTGATGGGTGAGGTGTTGTGTTTGGATGGTGTGTGGAAGGCGTTTGATCGTGGTCGTGATCGGGTGTCGGTGTTGGA
>DASZFY010000028.1:0-10366 GCA_035939335.1 Solirubrobacteraceae bacterium
CAGACCGAGTTGCAGGGGCTCGACACGCAGGTCGCCGAACTCGAAGACCAGCAGCAGAAGCTGACCGACTCCGAGCAGAAACTGCGCGCCAAGATCGAAGCGTTCCGCACCAAGAAGGAGGTCATCAAGGCGCAGTACTCAGCCGCCGAGGCCCAGGTGCGGATCTCCGAGGCGGCCACCGGCGTCGGCGAGCAGATGGCCGACGTGGGGCTCGCGATGCAGCGCGCCGTCGATAAGACCGAAAACATGAAGGCACGTGCCGACGCTGTGTCCGAGCTGGAAGCCGCCGGCACCTTCGAAGACATCGGTCAGCTCGGGTCCGGCGAAGACGACATCGACCGCCAGCTCAAGCAGCTCTCGAGCGCGCCCGCCGTCGAGGACGATCTCGCGAAAATGAAGGCCGAACTCGGGCAGACCACTGCCGCAGCGGCCCCCCAGATCGCCGCGCCGGGCGCGGGCGGGGGTGCGGACGCCGGCGACGCACCCGGCGCCGCCGAGGCGACCCAGCAGCCGAGCGAGAGCGGCGGCCAGGCATGATCGTCCGCATCTCCGGTGAGGGCCAGTACCGGCTCCCGGACAGCGACGCCGAGCGCGTGGACGAGCTGCGCGGCAAAGCGCTGGCGATCGTCGAAAGCGGCAACGAGGACGGCTTCGCGGATGCCTTCGCTGCGCTGCTCGACTACGTGCGCGCGCAGGGCACGTTGCTCGGCGACGACGAGCTGGAGGGCTCGGACGTTATCCTGCCGCCCGCCGACTACAGCTTCGAGGAGACCGGCCGGGAGTTCACCGGCGAGGGCCTGATCCCCGTCTAGCGACCCGGGTAGGGGTGGGACGACCACCACGCCGAACTCTGTATAACAATAGTTACACAGCGTTTGCAACGAGATTTACCCCCGGGATGCCTCTCGATCGGCATCTGTATAACGATAGTTACACAGCGTTTGCAACGGGAGTGAACCAAGACGGCCCCGCGATCGGCAGCCCCCCGATCGGCCGAGAGATCAGATCAGATCAGATAGGGATTCCCCACAGCGGGAACCATCGCTCCAGTTCCGGCTCGATCGGCAGTTCTGAGGCCATCTGCGCCTTGATCTGCAGCTCGCGCTCGGTGTCGCGCTGGTCACCGCCGCCGCTCGCGGGCACGAACGGGT
This sequence comes from Solirubrobacteraceae bacterium, assembly GCA_035939335.1. Lineage (GTDB taxonomy): Bacteria > Actinomycetota > Thermoleophilia > Solirubrobacterales > Solirubrobacteraceae > Palsa-744. The sequence continues at coordinate 1,152 of DASZFY010000028.1, forward strand.
ACCAGTAGCCGCGCTTGTAGTTGTAGATGAAGTACACGCGCTGCTTGCGCGCGTCGGCGAATGCGAACACCGCGCACAGCAGCCGCTCGCCGTAGCCGGCGGTCTCGATCGAGCTGGACACCGCGTTGATGCCGACCGCCAGGTCTTCCACGCTGGGAGCGCCCGCGGGGTTTTCCAGGATCATCCAGCGGTAGCCGTAGCTGTCGTCCTGGGTCGTGACTTTCGTCCCGCTCTCGCCGCCCGTCGCCGTCACGACCTCTTCCATTTCCCGCAGCGTGCTTTCGAAGTCGCTCGTCGCCAGCGCCTGGAACACGATCGCCGCCTTGCCGGTCGGTTCGATCTGATGCTCGGACTGGAGCGTTACGTAGGCGGTCGTGATCGCGAACAGGTGGTCGGGCGCGGGGCCCTTGACCGTGTGCCGGCCGGTGAGGACGTCGCGCAGGCCCACTAGAGGCTGGATGCGGCGGTCGTACGGCGCGCCATGCGGATCAGGCGGCGCCCTGGAGCTGGGACTCCAGCCGCTCGAGCGCCGCTAGGCGCTTCTCCAGCGGCGGGTGGTCGGCGAAGATGTTCATCAACGAGTTCTTGGTGCGCGCCGGCAGGATGAAGAACGCGCTCATCGGTTCGGCCTTGCGCAGGTCCTGTGACGGCACACGTTCCATCGTGCCGCTGATCTTCAAAAGCGCTGAGGCGAGCGCGCTCGGGCGTCCGGTCAGCACCGCCGAGCCGCGGTCGGCCGCGTACTCGCGATAGCGCGACAGCGCCCGCAGCAGCAGGAACGAGATCGCGTACACGATCGCGGAGACGAGCAACACGATCATGATGTCCTCCTCCTCGTCGCGGCTGCGTCCGTAGCCGCCACCGAAGCCCCCGCCGAAGAACAGGGCGAACTGCATGATCATCGCGGCGAGCGTCGCGAAGAAGCTCGCGAGCGTCATCACCAGCACGTCACGGTTGATCACGTGTGTGAGCTCGTGCGCCATCACGCCTTCGAGCTCCGCCGGCGACAGCAGCTCCATGATGCCGCGCGTGGCGCACACGGTGGTGGCCTTCTTCGATTTGCCCATCGCGCACGCGTTCGGCATCGAGGTCTCGATCACGCCGATTTTCGGCTTGGGCAGGTCGGCCTGGACGCACAGTCGTTCAACGATCGAGTGCAGCTCTGGCTCTTCCTCAGCAGTCACCTCTTTGACGCCCATCGTGGCGAGCGCGATCTTGTCCGAACCGAACAGCTGCAGCATCAGCAGCACCACCGCCACGACCACGATCAGCCCCGCTCCGGCGCCAGCCGCGAACAGCACGCCGAGGAACACCACGTACACGGCGGTCAGCAGGAACATCGTCAGCAGCATGCGCGCCTGCAGGCCCGTGTCTTTGCCGAAATTGGATCGTGGCGCAGCCATGTGACGAATTGTCGCAGAAGCAGATACGGGTGCCATAAAGTTCCGCCGCGAACGATGCCCGCCGCCCTGCCCCGCGCCCGCGTGCGATGAAGCCCGAAATCGACATCCTGGGCATCTCGATCAAGACCTTCGGCGTGATGTTCGCGCTCGGCTTCCTCGCGTGCGGCTGTCTGCTCGCGCGCCGGCTGCGCGAGCTGCACAAGCCGGTCGACTGGGCGTACGAGCTCGTGTTCGTCGCGCTGCTCGGCGGCGTGATCGGCGCGCGCGGCTACTACGTCATCCAGAACTACAGCGAAGTCAGGCACGACTTCTTCAAGAGCCTGTTCTCCGGCGCCGGGCTCGTCTGGTACGGCGGCGTGATCGGCGGGGCGATCGCCGTGCTCGCGTGGATGCGCTGGCGCGACACCGTGGAACTGAGGATGTTCGACATGTGCGCCACCGCGCTCGCGCTCGGCTACGCGATCGGGCGCATCGGCTGCCAGGTCTCCGGCGACGGCGACTACGGGATCCGCTCGAGCCTGCCGTGGGCGATGGGCTACCCGCACGGCACGCTGCCCACGCCGCCGGGCGTGCGGGTGCAGCCGACCCCTATCTATGAGACGGTCGCGATGTGCCTGCTCGCGTACGTGCTTTGGCAGCTGCGCGACCGCGTGCGTCCCGGGGTGGTGCTCGCGTCCTACCTCGTCGGCAGCGGCCTGGAGCGCTTTCTCGTGGAGTTCATCCGCCGCAACAAGGAGGTCCTGGCCGGGCTGACCGCGCCACAGCTCGAGAGTCTTGTGCTGCTCGCGATCGGGCTGGTGTGGCTGGGCCTGCTCGTTCGACGCGGTGGGCTCGGCGCCCTGCGCCCGTCGGTGGCGTGAGCTCGACATATGGGTTCTCTACGTCCGGCAAGCCATAATCACCGGCCATGGCGATCGGAACGAACCTTTCTCCCGTCTTCCCGCTGGGCAGCCGGCTGAACGAGCGTGGTCGCCTGGAGGTGGGCGGCTGCGACACGATCGAGCTGGCGAAGGAGTTCGGAACCCCCGCCTACATCGTCGCCGAGGACGATCTACGCACACGTGCGCGGGCGTTCGTGCGGGTCGGTCACGACGCTGGCCACGAGGACTTCCACGTGGTGTTCGCGTCCAAGGCGTTTCCCTGCAGCGCCGTGCTGGCGCTGTTCGCGAGCGAGGGGCTATGGTGCGACGCGGCCTCCGGTGGCGAGCTGCACCTCGCCCTGCAGGCAGGCTTTCGACCCGAGCGGATCGTGCTCCACGGCAACGCCAAGTCGCAGGCGGAGCTGCGCATGGCACTGCGTCACCGCGTGGGCGCGATCGTGATCGACAACTTCGACGAGATCGAGCGGCTGGCGCAGCTGATCGGCGAAGCTGCGCTCGCCGACCGCGCCGACGGTCAGCCGGTGCTCGTGCGCGTCACACCCGACGTCAGGGGTGAGACGCACGAGAAGATCTCCACCGGCCAGGCCGACTCGAAGTTCGGGTTCGCGATGGCGCACGCCGCCGAGGCGATCGCGCGTGTGCGCGAGGTCGAGGGCCTGTCGCTTGAGGGCGTGCACGCGCACATCGGCTCGCAGCTGCTCGAGCTCGAGCCCTTCCGCCTGGAGGCGCGCGAGCTGGCGAAGCTCGGCGAAGGGGTGGGCGGGTTTTCGATGTGGGACCTCGGCGGCGGGCTCGGCGTGCAGTACACCGAGGAGCAGCCGCCCGCGCCCTCGATCGAGGACTACGTCGGTGCGATCGTGGGCGCGGCGCACGCCAACGGCATCGGCGCGCACACGCGCCTGCTGATCGAGCCCGGCCGAGCGCTGTGTGCGAACGCGTGCGTAACGCTTTACACGGTCGAGAGCGTCAAGCAGAACGTCTCGCGCTGGGTGGCCGTCGACGGCGGCATGTCCGACAACCTGCGTCCGATGCTCTACGGCGCAACCTACGACGCGCATGTGGCCGACCGCTTCGGCGGCGCGAGCGAGTGCGTGCTCGCCGGCAAGCACTGCGAGTCCGGTGACGTGATCGTGCGCAGGGCGCTGCTCGCGGACCCTAAGCCGGGCGATGTGATCGTGACCCCCGCCACGGGCGCGTACGGCTTCGCGATGGCCAACAACTACAACGGCGTGCCGCGGGCGCCGGTGGTCTTCTGTCGGGACGGCGACGCGCGTGTCGTCGTCAGGCGCGAGAGCTACGAGGATCTCGGTTCGCGCGATGTTCTCTGAGGCGGCGAGCGTGACCGATGGCTGCTGAGGTGCCGGCGCAGGCGCCGCCGTTCAAGGTGGGCCTGCTCGGGCACGGAACCGTCGGCGCGGCGTTCACGGTGCTGCTCGAGGAACGCGCAGGCGAGATCGAGCGCTTCAACGGCCGCAGGCCCGTCGTCAGCGGCGTGCTCACGCGCTCGCAGGGCGACTTCGAGCAGATCCTCGCGGGCGCCGATCTGCTCGTCGAGCTGATCGGCGGGATCGAGCCGGCACGCGAGTACCTGCTCGCCGCGATCCGCTCCGGCAAGGACGTCGTCACCGCCAACAAGCAGTTGCTCTCCCAGCACGGCGAGGAGCTGTTCGAGACGGCCCGCGAGCACGGCGTGCGACTGCGCTTCGAGGCGGCCGTCGCTGGTGTCGTGCCGGTCGTGCGCGTGCTCGAGGAGTCGCTGTCGGCGACGCCGATCGAGCGCATCCACGGGATCGTCAACGGCACGACCAACTTCATCCTCACCGAGATGACCGCCGGCTCGAGCTACGCCGAGGCGCTCGCCGAGGCTCAGCGCGTCGGCTACGCCGAGGCCGACCCCAGCGACGACGTCTCGGGCCGCGACGCGGCCGCCAAGATGGCGATCCTCGCGCGGCTCGCGTATGGCTCGCCGGTGCACTTGAACGACGTGCGCTACGAAGGCATCGAGCACCTGCACGGCGACGACCTCGAGTTCGCTCGCGAGCTCGGCCTCAGCCTCAAGCTGATCGGCACCGCCGAGCGCCGACACGGAGGGCTGTCGGTGCGCGTGCACCCGGCGTTCCTGTACGCCGGCCACCCGCTCGCGGGGGTCTCCGGTCCGTTCAACGCGGTCACGCTCGAGTCCGAGGCGATCACCGAGATCACGCTCTCGGGGCCAGGCGCCGGCGGACGACAGACCGCCAGCGCGGTGCTCGGAGACGTCGTCAGCGTGATGACCGGCGGCGCGCGCCCGCCGGCGCCACCACTTCCACTGCCGCTGATCGAGGACGTCGAGAGCGCCTTCTACCTGCACCTCGACGTGGCCGACCGGCCCGGTGTGCTCGCGTCAGTGACTAAGGTTCTGGGCGAGCACGAGGTGTCGATCAAGTCCGTCGTGCAGCGGGGCATGGGCGAGCGCGCGCGCCTGGTGATGATCACTCATCCCGTGCTCGAGTCGGGGCTGCGTGTGGCGATCGCGCGACTCGTCGAGTTCGACTTCCTGCGCTCGAGGCCCCGGACAATCCGTGTGATCGAAGAGGAGTTCGTATGAGCGACAGCGACGCAAGCAGCAAGGTCCCGCGGGTGGAGGGCACTCCGCCGACGGGAGCGCACGTGCCGCTGATCGAGCGCTACCGCGAGCGCCTTCCGTTCGCGCCGGGCGATCCGCTGATCAGCCTGCAGGAGGGCTCGACGCCGCTGCTGCGCGCGCCGGTGCTCTCCGAGATGGTCGGTGCGACCGTGCGCCTGAAGCTCGAGGGCGCCAATCCGACGGGCTCGTTCAAGGACAGGGGGATGACGTGCGCGGTGTCCGCCGCCGTGCGTGAAGGCGCCAAGGCCGTGATCTGCGCCTCGACCGGCAACACCGCCGCGAGCGCGGCGGCATACGCGGCGCGCGCGGGCATCACCTGCGCCGTGATCGTGCCCGAGGGCAAGATCGCCCAGGGCAAGATGGCGCAGACGCTCGTGCACGGCGCGCGCGTGATCTCGCTGAAGGGCAACTTCGACCAGGCGCTCACGCTCGTGCGCGAGCTCACCGCCACGCACCCGATCGCGCTCGTCAACTCCGTCAACGAGTACCGCATCGAAGGCCAGAAGACCGCCGCGTTCGAGATCCACGAGAGCCTCGAAGGCCGCCTGGAGGCGCTGTGCATCCCGGTGGGCAACGCCGGCAACATCACCTCCTACTGGCGTGGCTTTCGCGAGATGGGCGCCTCGCCGCGGATGTTGGGCTTCCAAGCAAAGGGCGCTGCGCCGCTGGTGGAGGGCAGGGTGATCGAGCATCCGGAAACGGTCGCCAGCGCGATCAGGATCGGCAATCCGGTGCGCTGGGAGGACGCGATGGCGGCGGCCACCGACTCGCGCGGCGCGATCCGCGTGGTCAGCGACGCGGAGATCCTCCACGCCTACCGGCTGCTCGCCTCCAGGGAAGGCATGTTCTGCGAGCCCGCGTCGGCCGCGTCGGTCGCCGGCCTGCTCAAGTACGGCGCCGACGGCGCCGAGCAGGTCGTGTGCGTGCTCACCGGCCGCGGGCTGAAGGACCCCGAGACCGCGATCGCCAACAACGACGGCAAGGTCATCACGTGCGTCGCCGAGACGGCGGCGATCGAGGAAGCGGTACTTGGTGATCCGTAGAGGGTGGGGAAGCCGGCCGGAGACCGGCGAGCCGGGCCCCTCGTTTCTCAGACGTAGGCGCTTGGTGCGCGTGCCGGCGTCCTCGGCCAATCTGGGGCCCGGCTTCGACTGCATGGCCGCGGCGCTGGCGCTGTCGCTCGAGGTGGAGGTCGAGGAGACGGGCGAGTTCGCGGTGGAGACGGACCTGCAGGTTGCGAGGGGCCGCGAGAACCTGTGCGTGAAGGCATTCGAGCGGCTGCATCCCGCCGACGGCTTCACGTTCAGGATCAGCTCGCAGATACCGCTGTCGGGAGGCCTGGGCTCGAGCGCGGCGGCGATCGTCGCCGGCCTGATGGCTGCCGACCACCTGTTCGAGCTGGACGCCGATCTGCTGGCGCACGCTAGCGCGATGGAGGGCCATCCCGACAACGTCGCCGCGGCGCTGTATGGCGGCTTCGTCGTATGCGCGGACGACCAGGCCACGCGCTTCGATCCGCCGACCGGTCTGGAGGCGCTCGCTGTGGTCCCCGAGCAGGCGGTGCATACGCGCGCCGCGCGCGCCGCGCTGGGAGAGCAGGTGCCACTCCAGGACGCGGTGTTCAACGTCGCGCACGCCGCGCTGTTGACGCTCGGGCTGGCCCGCGGCGACTGGGACCTCGTCGCGCGCGGGCTGCACGACCGCCTGCACCAACAGCAGCGGGCGAGCCTGTTCCCGCGCTCGTTCGAGCTGGCGAGCCGCGCACGCGAGCTCGGCGCGCTCGGAGCGACGATCTCAGGCGCGGGGCCGACCGTGCTCGTGTGGTGCTTCTACGAGCAGACCGGCGCCGTCGCGGAGGCGCTCGCCGCCGAGGTCGAGGGCTGGGCGGCGCTGCTGCGCGTGCCCTTCGAGACGCAGGGCGCCTACGTGAGCGCGCTCTGAGCTAGCTGCGCCAGACGCTCGCTCGCGCCGTTGAGGCCGTCGAGACGTTCGAGCACCTCGCTCGCGAGCGCGAGGTAGTCCCTGCCGAGATCCGGGCGATGGTCGAGGATCGAACGCGCCCGCTCGGCCGACTCGGCGTAGGCGATCGACGTGCGGATGACCGAGTCGAACACGAGCTTGCCGAAGCGCTCCTGCAGCGAGACCAGCGCCTCGCGCGAGTGCACGGTGCGCATGTCCGCGAGGTTGAGCAGCACGCCCAGCAGCCTCAGCTGCGGGTTGAGGTCCTCGCGCGCGAGCTCGACCACCTCCATCGCCTGCTCGACTCCCTGCAGCGCGAAGTACTGCGCCTCCGCGGTGATCAGCGCGCTGTCGGCGGCCACCAGCGCGTTGACCGTCAGCAGCCCGAGTGACGGCGGGCAGTCGATCATGATCACGTCGTAGCCCGAGCCCACCTTGGCCAAGGCCCGCCGGAGCGTCAGCTCGCGCCCCATCTTGCCGCCGAGCATCAGCTCCGCCTCCGCGAGGCTCAGGTTGGCGGGGACGATGTCCTGGTGGATCGCCTCGGCGGCGGAGGAGCGTCCCGCCAGCACGTCGGCGATCGTCGGCTCGACGTCGGTCGGAAGGTCGAAGTAATCCGACAGGTTGCCCTGCGGGTCGAGATCGACCGCCAGCGTATGCACGCCGCTGCGCCGCAGGACGTCCGTGAGGGTGCGCACCGCGGTCGTCTTGCCGGTGCCTCCCTTCTGCGAGAGCACAGCGATCGTGTGAGCCATCGTCGCAGCGATACTACGCGGCCGCGGTCACTCGCGCCGATCGCTCAGCGGATGCTGTGCAGCGAGGTCCGCTCGATATCCGTCTCGAGCGGGTCTGGGTCTGCGGGGACGCTCACGAACGCCAGTCGGTAGCGCCCGACGATGATCTCATCGCCGTCACGCAGCGCCTGCCCGTCGACGCGCGCGCCGTTGACGAACACGCCGTTGAGGCTGCGGTCGTCGAGCAGCCGCACACCGTCGGGGTGGCGCACGATCAGAGCATGCCGACGGGAGACCGTCGGGTCGTCGAAGCGAACGTCCGCGGCAAGGCTGCGCCCTACGCGCGTCCACTCGCGCGTCAGCGGGACCATGCGCTGCTCGCCGTTCTCTTCGTAACAGATGTACTCGCCGGGCTCCTCGATGTGTGCGCGGGCGTTGGCCAGGCGCGCATCTCGGCCGGGCGCCGGCGGCGCCAGCAGCGTGCCCTCGTCGATGTCGGCATGGGCCGCACCGATCCTGGTCTCGATGCGCTCGGTGCTGAACAGCGAGGCGCGCGCGAACTCGCGTCCGCCGCAGCCAGGACACGCCGCGAGCAGCTCGGACCCGTTGAGGGTCAGCGTGTAGTCGCAGCGGGTGCAGCGGAACGAGCCGGCTCCCACGAAGGTACCCGACGTAAGTGATTCCATGCTGTGCTCCTCCCTCTCGGTTGCTGCCGCGTATCGCTGCCGGGGGTGCGGGCCCTCGGATCGGGGGAAACTTGTGGCGATCATAACAAGCCTGTCAAGCGGTGTTGAAGTTCTGAATAATCGTATCGTGGCCCCGGTTCGACGGCGCCTTCGGCCCCCTCCACGCAGCGCTCGATCGCCGCCGGCGGGCCTCGGGGACGCCACTCAGCTACCCACGCGGCGGCGCCCGCAAACACGCGCTGGGAGGAACATCCCAGCGGAAGGAGCCCGCCGGCGTGCGGCGAATCCGGATTCATCATGGCTTCCACGTCGACTCACATCGAGCAGCTCGAGCGCGTGCTGCTGCGTCGCGGGCTCGGCGTGCTCGAGGCGAACAGGGACCGCTGCGCGGACTGCGGGCGCACACCGCTGACCGGCGAGCACGTTCACGTCTACGCCGGCCCTCAGCAGCGGATCATCTGCGAGCTCTGCCGGGCACACCGTGAGGATGCGCCGCTTGCGAGCGAGCTCGTCAGGCACTGCGAGCACGGCCACGCCGTGCGCCTGATGGCGCGCGCCGCCTGAGCGCACCGCGGTCCGGGGCCGTCTGCTCGTCGCTGCCACCGCGCCCGGTCCGGGCCGGCTGGCGCGTCGCTCTCAGCGCGCCGTCATTAGACTTGCGCTCGTCATGGACCCGCTGACCGTCTCGATAGTCGTCTCCGCACCGCGCGAGCAGGTGTTCGACTACCTCCAGGACATCGCCAACCACCCGGAGTTCACCGACCACTACCTCGTCGACTGGCATCTGACCAGGATCGACTCCGTTGGCGAAGGGGCCGGCGCGCGCTTTCGCGTGAAGGTCCCGGCCGGCCGCTTCAACTGGGCGGATGTCACCTTCGCCGAGGTGGAGCGCCCGCATCGCATCCTCGAGATCGGCCGCGCGGGCA
>DASZFY010000029.1:0-118707 GCA_035939335.1 Solirubrobacteraceae bacterium
GCCGTCGTCGGTGGCCTCGATCTCGGCGCCTAGGCCGCGCAGCCCTTCGACGACGCCTGCGATCCGGTCTGACTCCTTGACGCGCATCTCCTGCGCGCCGCGCACCACGGTCTCGCCCTCGGCGAAGCAGCCGAGTAGGGCGACGAGCGGCAGCTCGTCGATCGCCAGCGGCACCTCGTCGGGCTCGACGACGGTACCCTCGAGCGCGCCATACGCGACGTCGAGGTCGCTGACGGGCTCCTCCGCCTCGAGCTCGCCGCTCTCGTCCTCGAGGTCGCCGAGCACGATGCCGCGCATGCGCCGCACGATGCGCAGGAAGCCCGTGCGCGTCCAGTTGACGCCGACGTCGCCGATCAAGAGGCGCGAGCCGGGGACAAGCACGCCGGCGGCGACAAGGAAGGCGGCGGAGCTTGGGTCGCCCGGAACCCTGACGCTGTCGAGCAGCAGCTCGTCGGCGTTGACGACGGTCACGTGCAGGCCGTTGCGGTGGATCGCCACGCCGGCGCGCAGCAGCATCCGCTCGGTGTGATCGCGGCTGCGCGCGGGCTCGCCGACGGTGGTGGCGCCGTCGGCGGTGAGCGCCGCCAGCAGCACGCACGACTTCACCTGCGCGCTGGCGACGGGGCTCTCGTAGGAGATCGCCCGCAGATGGGTTCCGTGGATCAGCAGCGGCGCGAAGCGCCCGTCGCGCGCCTCCAGCTCCGCCCCCATGTGCCGTAGCGGCTCGACGATCCGATCGACGGGACGCTGCCGGATCGACTCGTCGCCGTCGAGCGTGAACGAGCATCCCTTCTGCGCCGCCAGCCAGCCTGGCAGCAGCCGCAGCAGCGTGCCAGCGTTGCCGACGTCGATCGGCCCCGACGGCTCGCACGCATCGCGCAGCCCGGTGCCGCGCACGATGAGATCCTCGCCATGGACCTCCACGAGCGCGCCGAGCGCGCGCACCGCCTCGAGCGTGGAGGTCGTGTCGGCGGCGTGCAGGTAGCGCTCGATCCGCACGGGCTCGGAGGCCATCGCGCCGAGCAGCGCTGCGCGATGCGAGATCGACTTGTCGGCCGGCGCGCGCAGCTCGCCGGAGAGTCCGTGCGCGGGCTCGAAGCGCATGTTCATCGGTTCACCCTCATGCTTGCACGACCGGGAAGCCCAGCTCGGCGATCAGCTCGCGGGCGCGATCGGAGTGCTCGTCGCCGGCGATCCACAGCGCCACCACGCCCTGGCGGTTGTCCTGCGAGGGCGAGAGCACCATGTCGAGGATGTTCACGCCGGCACGGCCGAGCGCCAGGGCGATCTCGGCGATCACTCCGGGGCGGTTGGGCACCGACGCGCGCAGCTCGAGCGCCGGGGCGCCGCCAACCCCGCCGACCAGACCAGCGCCGAGCAGCGCCTCGCGCTCGGCGCGCGCGCGCTCGTTCCACACACTCACCGCCCGCGCGTCCCCGGCGGCCAGCCATCCACGAACCTCATCCAGGCGCCCTGCCAGCGCGTCGATGCCGGCGATCAGCGCGTCGCGGTTGGACATGTAGATGTCGGTCCAGATCGCGGTATTGGCGCCGGCGACGCGTGTGGCGTCGCGAAAGCTCGGCCCGACCGCGGGCAGCCGCTGGGACTCGTCACCGAGCAGCCCGGAGGTCTCGGCGACGAGCAGGTTGGCGAGCACGTGCGGCAGGTGCGACACGCTCGCCATCAGCCGGTCGTGGGTCTCGGCGTCGATCGCCTCCGGACGCGCGCCGAAGCGGCCGAGCAGCCGGTGCAGACGCTCGTAGAGCACGCCCGCCGTGCTGCCTTTGGCGGGCGTCAGGTACCACGTGGCGCCATCGAAGAGATCCTCCCGCGCGTGCTCGACGCCTGCGGTCTCCGCGCCCGCGAGCGGGTGACCGCCCACGAAGCGCTCGTCGGACGCGGCGGCGGCGAGCACGCGCTTGGTCGAGCCGACATCGCTGACGACACAATCGGGGCCGGCGCTCTCGAGCGCCAAGCGCACGGTCTCGCCGAGCGCCCCCACCGGCGTGGCGGCGAACACGACGTCGGCCCCGGCGACGGCACCGGCGACGTCATCGGCCTGCTCGTCGATCGCCCCCAGGGCGAGGGCGCGAGCGCACACGTCGGGGTCGGGGTCGTAGCCGCGCACGCTCGCGCCTGCGCGTGTGCGCGCAGCCAGTCCGATCGAGCCCCCGATCAGGCCCACGCCGAGGACCGCGATCCGCATCCGCTCAGGGCTGCGCCGTCTGCGCTAGGGCAACGTTGCGAGCGCGTACGGACTCTGCCAACCCCTCCAGCACTTCGACGGTCGTCTCCCAGCCGATACATGCGTCGGTGATCGATTGCCCGTAGCGCACCTCGACCCCGGGCCGCAGATCCTGGCGGCCAGCGACGAGAAACGACTCGAGCATCACGCCGACGATCGCATCGTTGCCGTTCGCTATCTGACCGCCGACGTCAGCTGCAACGTGCGGCTGGCGTTCGGCGTCCTTGCCGCTGTTGTCGTGGCTGAGGTCGATCATCACGCGCGTCGGCAGGCCCGCGCCGTCGAGCAGCCTCAGCGCCGCCGCGACGCTCGAGGCTTCGTAGTTGGGCTGGCCTTTTCCACCGCGCAGGATGATGTGACAGTCCTCGTTACCGCGCGTGTACAGGATCGCCGGCGTGCCATTCGGATCGATGCCGGCAAACGCATGTGGCTCCGCCGCCGCGCGGACGGCGTCCACGGCCACCTGCACGTTGCCATCGGTGCGGTTCTTGAAGCCGACCGGCATCGACAGCCCCGAACCGAGCTGGCGGTGGATCTGGCTCTCGGTTGTACGCGCGCCGATCGCCCCCCACGAGACGGCATCGGCAATGTACTGCGGCGTGATCGGGTCCAGGAACTCGCATCCGACGGGAATCCCGGAGTCGAGCACGCCAAGCAGCACGCGCCGCGCGAGGTGCAGTCCCGCGTTGACGTCGCCCGAGCCGTCGAGGTGCGGGTCGTTGATTAGACCCTTCCAGCCCGTAGTCGTCCGTGGCTTCTCGAAGTAGACGCGCATCGCGATCAACAGCTCGCGGCTCAGATCGCGTGCGAGCTGGCCGAGCAGCGCCGCGTACTCGAGCGTCGCGTCGGGATCGTGCACGCTGCACGGCCCGACAACGGCGAGCAGCCGGACATCGGTCCCCTCCAGCACGGCGCGGACGTCGCGGCGGCCACGGATCACGACGTCCGCCTGCTCGCGGCTCAAAGGCAGCTCCTCGAGCAGCGCATCGGGCGCGAGCAACGGCACGACCCTTTCAATCCGCCGGTCGCGGACGTAGTCAGCCGGACGCAGCTCGGCTCCGGGCAGCTCAGGCAAGAGCCGACGCCCTCCCTACGAGCGCCTTGCCGGCGAGCGCCGCGGCGCGCTCGACCGCCAGCACGTACTCAGGGAAGTCTCCCGCACGCAGCGCCTGCGGCCCATCGCAGATCGCCTCGTCGGGGTTGGGGTGCACCTCGACGATGATGCCATCGGCTCCGACCGCGGCAGCGGCCAGCGACAGCGGCATCACGAGATCGCGCCGCCCGGCGGCGTGGCTCGGGTCGACGATCACGGGCAGGTGCGAGAGCTCCTTGAGCACGGGCACGGCCATCAGGTCGAGCGTGAAGCGGTAGGCGGTCTCGAACGTGCGGATGCCGCGCTCGCACAGCATCACATTGGGGTTGCCTTCCTTGAGGATGTACTCGGCGGCCATCAGCAGCTCGTCGAGCGTCGCGGAGAGCCCGCGCTTCAGCAGGACTGGACGACCGGCGCGGCCGAGCTCGGCCAGCAGCGGGTAGTTCTGCATGTTGCGCGCACCGATCTGGATCACGTCGGCGACCTCCAGCACGGGATCCAGGTCGCCGATGTCCATCAGCTCGGTGACGATCGGCAGGCCCGTCTCGGCCTTGGCCTCGGCCAGCAGTTTCAGGCCCTCCTGTCCGAGCCCCTGGAATGCGTAGGGAGAGGTGCGCGGCTTGTACGCGCCGCCGCGCAGCAGCGTCGCGCCGGCGTCGCGCACCACGCGCGCCGTCTCGAGCGTCTGCTCGCGCGACTCCACCGTGCACGGCCCCGCGATCAGCGCGAAGTTCTCCCCGCCAACCTTGCGCCCGTCGATGTCGAGGATGGTGCGCTCACCGTGGGTGATCTGCGCGGAGGCGAGCTTGTAGGGCTTGAGGATCGGCACCACGCGATCGACGCCGGGCTGGCCCTCGAGGCCGAGGCTCTCGACGTTTGCATCCTGCTCGACGTCGCCGATCGCGCCGATCACCGTCAAGCGCGCGCCCAAGATGCGATGTGCGCGCGCGCCGGCTCGCTCGATCTTGGTGACGACCGCCTCCACCTCCTCCTCGGTGGCGGTCTCTCTCATGACAATCATCATCGATTCATCCTTTCACTGCGCCTGGGATCTTAGAGGTGCCGAGTGGCCGCCTCTCGTTCGCCGTGAGGAGGACGCTGTGACGCCCACGTTGGTGGCGCTCGGTCCCGCTGGTGGGACCCGGTCCGGCTGCAGGCACCCGCTCACGCACGGGTGCAGGCCGAAGCGCCTAGATAAATCGCCAGGCGAAATAGGCGCATGAGGATGGCCACGTGACGGTGACGCGAGCTGCTGTGAGGTATGTGCGAACCGATTCGGACATGGCTGCCTGTGAGTGTTTGTAGCACACCCACGGCGCGCCGTCGAGGGGTGGGAGACAACTTCGGGATCGTGCCGGCGCGCCACCCTTGGCGACCCAACCAGCGCTGCGGCGCGCGCCTATGCCGGCGCGAGCACTTCGGCGAGCGCGTCGAGGAAACGCCTGTTCTCCTCGGGCAGGCCGTAGGTGACGCGCAACGCGGGCACGTCGCTGCCGAGCGCGCTGCCGCCGCGCACGAGCACCCCGCGCTCCTGCAGACCGCGCATCACCTCCTGCTCGTCGCGCTCCTCGCCGAGCGCGAACCAGCAGAAGTTCGCCTGCGAGTCCGCCGGCCGGATGCCGAGCGCGCGCAGGCGCTCCTCGACGGAGATCCGCTCGGCGACGGTGCGGATCACGCGATCCTCGACCGCGTCCTGGTGCGCGAGCGCCTCGACCGCGGCGGCCTGGGCGAGCGCGTTGCAGAAGAACGGCTGGCGCACCTGGTCGAGCGCACGTGGCAGCTCCTGCGAGCCGCACAGCGCGAAGCCCACCCGCAGGCCGCACAGGCCGTGGACCTTGGAGAAGGTGCGCAACAGCACGAGGTTCGGGTGGGCGTCGAGCAGCGCCAGCGACGCGTCGGGGTCCTCGATCGTGTTGAACTCGCAGTAGGCCTCGTCGAGGATCACACACACGTGCTGGGGAACCTCGGCGAGGAAGCCGGCGATGTCCGCAAGCGGGACGGCCGTGCTGGTGGGGTTATTGGGGTTGCACACGAGCACGAGCCGAGTCGCGACGGTGATCTCACGCAGCATCGCCGACAGGTCGTGGCGTTCGCGCTCGTCGAGCGCGACCGTCACCGCGCGCGCGCCGGAGGCGGCCGCGAGGTGCGGATAGACGGAGAACGACGGCCATGCGTACACGAGCTCGGCGCCCGGCTCCAGCAGCGCCTCACCCGCGGCGAGCAGGATGTCGCACGAGCCGTTGCCGATCGCGATGCGCGAGCTGGGCACTCCGTAGCGATCACCCAGGCGCTCGCGCAGCAGCGAGTTGGAGGGGTCGGGGTAGCGGTTGAGCGTGCCCAGCGCGCGCTCGATCGCCTCGCGCACGGCCGGCAGCGGCGGGTAGGGCGACTCGTTGCTCGCCAGGCGCACGAGCGGCTCCTGCTGGGCGTAGCCGCCCGCGGCTGGATAGACGGGGATGCGCCCGATGCGCTCTGAGAACTCGATCGCCACGCCCACATTGTGTCGTGTTCCGTCCGTGACAGCGCTGCGCGCCGGCCGGATATGTGTCGTGTTCGTCCGTGACGGCGCTGCGCGCCGGCCGGACTACTGTGCCGCGTCGAGATCCGTGCGCAGCTCGCGCGCGTCGCCGAGGTAGACGTGGGCTGGCACGTGCTCGTCGTCGGCGTAGTAGTGGATCAGCACCCTGATCACGCGTGGCATCGACCGCGGGACGGGGATCTCCTGCGCGCACAGCAGCGGCACGCGGTCGAAGCCGACCGCACGGGCGGCGACGGCGGGAAACTCGGCGTTCAGATCTCTGGTGGCGGTGAAGATGCAGCTGACGACGCTGTCCGGTGTGAGCGCGTTGCGCGCGGTGATCTCGCGCATCAGCTCAGTGGTCGCTCCGAGGATGTCCTGGGCGTCGTTGCGCTCGACGCTCACGGCGCCCCGCAGGGCGAAAAGTCGCATGGCGGGCGATTCTATTCAGAGCGCGAGCACACGCAGACGCTCGAGCACCGCGTCCGGCACGCGCCGGTGCGCGCCGGGCGCCAAGCCGTCGAGCGCCAGCGGACCGAAGCGAGTGCGCTGCAGCTCTAGAACCGGATGGCCAACCGCGAGGCACATCCGGCGAATCTGCCGGTTGCGTCCCTCGTGGATCGTCAGCTCGAGCAGATCCGATCCCGGCCCACCGACACGGCGCACGCGGGCTGGCGCCGTGACGCCGTCTTCGAGTGACACGCCCTCGCGCAGTGCGCGCAGGGCAGCACCCGAGATCGGGCCACCCCGGAGCTTCGCGAGGTAGGTCTTCGGCACGTGGAAGCGCGGATGGGTGAGGCGGTTGGCGAGCTCGCCGTCGTTGCTGAGCAGGATCAGACCTGAGCTGTCGATGTCGAGTCGTCCGACCGGGTAAAGGCGCAGCCCGCGCGCGGGCACGAGCTCGACGACGGTGGGACGCCCGTGCGTGTCGCGGGCGCTGGAGACCACGCCGACGGGCTTGTTGAGCGCGTACAGCACGCGCGGCTCGGGCCCCGCGAGCGGCCGTCCGTCGAGCGCCACGCGGCTGTGCTCGTCGACGTCTCGGGCGGGGTCGGTGACGATCTCCTTCCCCACGCTCACGCGTCCCGCCGCGATCAGCGCCTCGGCCGAGCGCCTGGAGGCGACGCCCGCGTGGGCGAGGTACTTGGCTAGGCGCATCGGCGTTTTTCCGTGTGCTGGCGCATCCGCTGCAACCATAGGACCCACGATGGATCTACAACTGCTCGATCAGACGCTCGCCGCCGGCGGTGAGCCGCGCTTCCGCGCCGCCCAGGTATGGGCGTGGGCGTCGCGCGGCGCGAGCGGCTACGAGCAGATGACCAATCTGCCGGGCGGTCTGCGCGACGCGCTCGCGCGTGAGCTCCCGTTCTCCACACTCAGCCTCCGCGAGGAGGCGCACTCGAGCGACGGTACCGTCAAGGCGCTGTTCGACACCGCCGACGGCCGGCCGCTGGAGGCGGTGCTGATGCGCTACCGCGCTCGCCCGACCCCCGGCGCCAGCGCCGGAACGCACACGGGCGGGCGGCGCTCGATCTGCGTCTCCTCGCAGTCCGGCTGTCCGCTGACGTGCACGTTCTGCGCGACCGGCGCGATGCGCTTTGCGCGCAACCTAACCGCCTCTGAGATCCTCGATCAGGCGCTTTACTTCCGCCGCATCGAAGCAATCGACCACTGCGTGTTCATGGGCATGGGCGAGCCGCTACTGAACCTCGAGGCCGTGCTCGAGGCGTGCGAGCGCCTGCCGGACATCGGGATCACGCACCGGCGGACCACGATCTCCACGGTCGGCTGGATTCCCGGCATCGAACGCCTGGCCGAATCTGACATGCCGCTGCGCCTGGCGCTGTCGCTGCACGCCGCCGACGAAGCGCTCCGCTCGCAGCTGATGCCCGTCAACGAGCGCTATCCCCTGCGCGACGTGCTCGATGCCTGCCGCGCGTTCCACGCGCGCAAGCGTCGGCGCGTGTTCGTCGAGTACGTGATGCTCGCGGGCGTCAACGATCGCCACGAGCAGGCGCTCGCCCTCGCCGACGCGCTGTCGCACGGGCGCAGCGGCGCGCCGCCGGTCTTCAAGGTCAACCTGATCCCCTACAACCCCACCGCGGCCGGCGCCTACCAGGGGTCCGGCCGCGAGTCGATCGCCGCATTCCGCGCCGCGCTCGAGTCACGCGGCGTCCCAGTAACAGTGCGCCTGACCCGCGGGCGCGACATCGCCGCCGCCTGCGGCCAGCTCGCCGCCAGCGCAGCCTAGGACGCCCGAGCCTCGCCGGCTCGCAACAACCGCTCGCGTAGCTCCGCCTGCTCCTCGGGCGTCGGGTCCCAGCGGGCGATGTCGGGCAGCTCGTCGAGGCTGCGTAGCCCGAACAGCTTCAGGAACTGGGGGGTGGTGCGGTAGAGGACCGCGCCGAACTGCGAGTGGCCGGCCTCTTCGATCAGGCCGCGGTCGAGCAGCGTGGCGCTGGCTGAGTCGGCGCTGACGCCGCGGATGCGCGTGATCTCCGGGCGCGAGATCGGCTGCAGGTAGGCGACGATCGCGAGCGTCTCGGCCTGCGCGGGGCTGAGCGTGGACGCGCGCGGGCGGCTGAACAGTCGCCGAGCGGCGTCCTCGGTGTCCGGGTCACTCGCCAGCGTCCAGCCGCCTCCCAGCTCACGGAGCCTGATCCCGCGCAGCCCGGGCGCGTATTCCTCGGCCAGCACAGCTAGCGCGGCGACCACGGCGCCCTCACCGGCCTCAGTCGCGTCGGCGAGCTCGCCCGGGCTGAGGGGGTCCGAGGACAGGAACAGCAGCGCCTCGACCGTTCGCACGAGCTCAGGCTGCTCGCTCATCCAGCGAGCACCTCGGCGGGCGCCTCGTGGGCGCGACCGTGGATCGCGATCTCGCCGAAGCTCTCCTGCTGCTCCCACTCGGCCTCGCCGCGTTTGTACAGCTCGAGCAGCGCGAACAGCGTGACGGCGACGGTCATGCGATCGGCTCCGCGCACAGCCTCGTCGAAGCTGAAGCTCCCCCGGCGCAGCAGCTCGCGCAGGTGCGACAGGCGCTCGGCGACGGTGATGCGCAACGTGGAGATGTGGCGCACGCTGATCGCGGGCGGCATCAGCAGCATCCGTCCGATCGCCTCTCCCAGCACCTGAGGGTCATGCGAGCCGTCGGCGGCGTGGACGATCGCACGGCGCAGGTTCGGCGGTGGCGGCGCGATGCGGAAGCGCACGCCGTGCTCGGCGTCCAGCAGCTCGCCCAGATGAGCGGCGGCGGCACGGAAGCGGCGCGCGTCGAGCATCCTCGCGAGCAGCTCCTCGGCGGCCTGTTCGGGCTCGATGTCGAGCAGCTCCTGCTCCTCGCTCGAGAGCATCAGTCGCGACTTCAGCTCGAGCAGCGCCGCCACCAGCACGATGAACTCGGTCGCGGTCTCGAGGTCGAGCTCGCCGCGCTGCTCGAGATGGTCGAGATAGGCGAGCACGACCTCGGCGAGCTGCAGCTCGAGCAGATCGACCTCTTCGCGCAGCACCAGCGTCAGCAGCAGATCGAACGGCCCGCTGAAGACGTCCAGGTCGAGCTCGAGGTTCGCAAGCGCCACGGCCGTCACGGTACCGTCCGCTCCCGACGTGGCGCGGCGACGCCCATGCGCTCGCGCACGTCGGCGAGCGTCGCCGCCGCGATCGCCTGCGCGCGCGCGGCGCCGTCCTCGAGGATCGACTCGAGCGCGGCCTCCTCGCCGCGCAGCTGCTCGTAGCGCTCGCGCACCGGCGCCAGGTAGTCGACCACGGCCGCCGCCACGGCCGCCTTCAGCTCGCCGTAGCGCGCCTGCGCGAGCTCGGCTTCGATCGCCGCCGGATCGACACCGCGTACCGCGGCGAGGATTTCGATCAGGTTGCTCACCCCTGGCTTCTCGGAGTCGCGACGCACCTCGCTGCCGGAGTCGGTGACCGCGCTCTTGAGCTTCTTCTCGATCGCCTTGGGCTCGTCGAGCACGTACACCGTGCCCTGCTCCGAAGCGCTGGTCGTGGACATCTTGCTCGTGGGGTCCTGCAGGTCCATGATCCGCGCGCCGACCGCTGGGATGCGGTGCTCGGGCACTACGAGCACATCCTCGCCGCCGCCGAAGCGGGCGTTGAAGCGCCGGGCGACGTCGCGCATCAGCTCGAGGTGCTCGCGCTGGTCCTCGCCCACGGGCACCTCCTCGGCGCGGTAGGCGAGCACGTCCGCGGCCTGCAGCACCGGGTACAGGAGCAGCCCGGCCGAGACGAGCTCGCGCTGCGCGATCGACTTGTCGCGGAACTGGTGCATGCGCTGCAGCCTGCCGAGCTCTGTGACGCTGCTCAGCAGCCACGTCAGCTCGGTGTGCTCGCGCACGTCGGACTGGCGGAAGAGGATGCAGCGAGCTGGGTCCAAGCCCGCGGCGAGCAGTATCGCGGTCGTGTCGTACAGGCGCTCGCGCAGCTCCGTGGGGTCGTAGGCGACGGTGATCGCGTGCAGGTCGACGATGCAGAAGATGCCTTCGCCACGCTCCTGGCTGGAGACGTACTGGGCGATCGCGCCGATGTAGTTGCCCAGGTGCTTGCGCCCGGTCGGCTGGATGCCCGAGAAGATGCGCATTGGTCGATCGGCGGTGCCGCCCCCCGAGGTCATTTCAGCTTTGACGGCGCCGTAGCGAGCTGTCGGTGAGCCAGGGCGAGTCCCAACCTGTATCGGCCTGATTGACGTTTGTTCCAGGCGGAACGATCTCGTCGACGCGGTCGAGCACGTCCGCGCTCAACGTACGCTCGAGCGCCGGCAGCTGGCTCTCGAGCTGCTCGATCGTGCGCGGGCCGATGATCGCGGCTGTCACCGCTCTATGGCTGGTTACGAACGCGAGCGCCATCTCGATCAGCGGCATCCCGACCTCGTCCGCAAGCTCGCCCAGCGCCTGGGCGGCCTCGAGCTTCGCCTGGTTGCCGGGGATCGACATGTCGTAGCGCGAGGGAATCATCTGCGCGCGCCTGCTGTCGCCCGGCGAGTCGCCGCCCTTGCAATACCTACCCGAGAGCCAGCCTCCGGCTAGAGGGCTCCACGGGATCACGCCCATCCCGTACTGCTCGCACACGGGCAGTACGTCGGCCTCGATGCGCCTGATCAGCATCGAGTAGGGCGGCTGCTCGCACACGAAGCGCTCGCGCGAGCGCCGCTCAGCCACCCACTGCGCCTCGACTATCTGATAGGCGGGGAACGTCGAGCTGCCGAGGAAGCGGACCTTGCCGGCGTGCACGAGGTCGCTGAGCGCGGCGAGCGTCTCGTCTATGTCCGTGTCCGGCTCCGGGCGGTGGATCTGGTAGAGGTCGATCCAGTCGGTTTTCAGCCGCCGCAGGCTGTTCTCGACCTCTTTGACGATCCAGCGGCGCGAGTTGCCGAACTGGTTCTGATCGTCGTCGTGCATCCTGCCGTGGACCTTCGTCGCGAGCACAACCGAGTCGCGGCGCCCGTCGGCGAGGGCCTTGCCGACGATCTCCTCGGACTCCCCGCGCGAGTACACGTCGGCGGTGTCGATGAAGTTGATCCCCGCGTCGAGCGCGCGGTGGATGATGCGGATCGAGTCCTCGTGATCGGTGTTGCCCCAAGCCCCGAACATCATCGCGCCGAGGCACAGCGGGCTGACGCTCACGCCGGTGCTACCGAGTTTGCGGTACTCGATCGCCATCGCCGCGGCCTACGCCATGACCTCGCGGATGACCGGGCGCTTCGCCGCGGTCACCTCGTCGAGTCGGCGAACGGGCGTGCTGTACGGGGCGGACCGCGCGATCTCGGGGTCCTCTGCGGCCTCCTTTAGGATCGCCGCGATCGCGTCGGCGAACGCATCCAGGGTCTCCTTGGTCTCGGTCTCCGTCGGCTCGATCATCAGCGCCTCCTCGACCAGCAGCGGGAAGTACACCGTCGGGGGATGGAAGCCGAAATCGAGCAGGCGCTTGGCGAGGTCGAGCGTCTTGATCTGAAGCGCGCGCTTCATCGGGCCGCCCGACAGCACGAACTCGTGCATGCACAGCTCGCCGTAGGCGAGCGGCAGGTAGTCCGCGACGCCGTGCTCCCGCAGCCGCGCGAGCAGGTAGTTGGCGTTCAGCACGGCGCTTTGCGAGGCGTCCTTGAGACCGTCGCCGCCGAGTGAGCAGATGTAGGCGTAGGCGCGCACGAAGCACCCGTAGTTGCCGTGAAAGCCGCGCAGGCGACCGATCGATTTAGATCCCACCTGCCCCCGCCCGTAGTCGAGATCGAACTGCGCCTCGCGACGGACGACCACGGGAACGGGCAGGAACGGCGCGACGCGGTCTGACACGGCGATCGGCCCCGCGCCCGGCCCACCGCCGCCGTGTGGCTGCGTGAAGGACTTGTGCAGGTTGAAGTGCACGATGTCGAAGCCCATATCGCCGGGGCGGGAGAGCCCCATCACGGCGTTGAGGTTGGCGCCGTCGTAGTACAGCGTCGCGCCCACGCCGTGCACGATCTCGGCGATCTCGGTGATGTTGGGGTCGAACAGGCCGAGCGTGTTCGGGTTGGTGAGCATCAGGCACGCGACGTCGGTGTCGGCCTTCGCGCGCAGGTCCTCGATGTCGACGCCGCCGTCGGCGTTGGTGGCGAGCTTGACGACCTCGAAGCCGGCCATCGTGACCGTCGCCGGGTTCGTGCCGTGAGCGGTGTCGGGCGTGAGCACCTTGTGCCGCGTCTCGCCGCGATCCTCGTGAAAGGCCCGCGTCACCAGCACCCCCGCGAGCTCGCCGTGGGAGCCCGCGGATGGCTGCAGCGAGACGTGCGGCAGCCCGGAGATCTCCGACAGCGCGTGCTGCAGGTTCCACATCAGCTCGAGCGCCCCCTGCGCGCGCTCGGGGTCCTGCAGCGGGTGCAGGCGCGCGT
This sequence comes from Solirubrobacteraceae bacterium, assembly GCA_035939335.1. Taxonomy (GTDB): domain Bacteria; phylum Actinomycetota; class Thermoleophilia; order Solirubrobacterales; family Solirubrobacteraceae; genus Palsa-744. Next base: position 12,734 of record DASZFY010000029.1, read on the forward strand.
GGCCGGGCAGCGCAGCGACGCGCTCGTGCAGTCGCGGGTTGTGCTTCATCGTGCACGAGCCCAGCGGGTAGAAGCCCGAGTCGAGGTCGTAGTTGCGCTTGGAGATGCCGACGTAGTGGCGCACGATCTCGGGCTCTGAAACCTCCGGTAGGCGCGGTGGCTGTGAGCGGCGAAAGCGCTCCGGCAACAGCTCGCCGATGACCACGGCCGGGACGTCGAGCTCAGGGCACACAAATGCGCGACGCCCCGGTGCGCCCTTCTGGAAGATCGTCCTCGCCACGTCGCGCTGCAGGGGAGGTGTCACGCTCACGGGCGTGCCCGCGTGGGGCTGGTGCGTGTCGATTGCGGGGTCCGAGTGGAGGTGGTTCTCGTCGATCGGGCTCATACGGCCACCGTTTCCCGTTGCTCGCTCGCGACCGCGGCACCGAGGACCTCGACCAGTCGGTCGATGTCGGCGCGCGTTCGCCGCTCGGTGATCGCCACGAGCAGCACGCCTCGGTCCTCCTCGCGCCCGCTCAGCGCGTGCACGTCGACGCCCGGATTCACACCCTGCTGAGCGCACCTGCGCCTGACCGCGGCGACGTCGGCGTCCAGACGCAGCGCGAACTCGCGGATCACCGGCTGCTCGTGCAGCCTCTCGACGCCGGGGAGCTCGGAGAGACGCTCGCGCGCATAGTGCGTGCGAGCCAGCAGCAGCTCACCGAGCTCGACGATCCCGCGGCGCCCGAGCCACGAGAGGTAGACGACCCCGGCGAGCGCGTTGAGCGCCTGCGCGGTGCAGATGTTCGACGTGGCTTTCTCGCGCCGAATGTGCTGCTCGCGGGTCTGCAGCGTCAGCACGAACCCGCGCCTACCGTCGACGTCGACCGTCTCCCCCGCGATCCGGCCCGGCATCCGCCTGATGTACTCCTCGCGCGCGGCGAACAGGCCGAAGGACGGTCCGCCGAAGTCCAGGCGGTTGCCGAGCGGCTGACCCTCTCCCACCGCCACGTCGACGCCGCAGTCGCCGGGCGGCGCGAGCACGCCGAGCGTGATCGGATCGACCTGCGCGACCACCACCGGGCCGGCGCCTCCGGCCGGGCCGGCGCCGCCCGCAGCGCCCTCGCCTGCGCCGGCCGTCTTGGCAGCGGCGCTCAGCGCGGCGGCGTCCTCGACCGCTCCGTAGAAGTTCGGCTGGGCGAAGATCGCGGCGCTCGTGTCGCCGTCGATCGCCTCTGCCCAGGCGTCGGGGTCGGTGACGCCGTCGCGGAGCGGAACCTCGACCACCTCGGCGCCGTAGCCGTGGGCGTTGGTGCGAAGCGTCTGGATCGAGTGCGGATGCAGGCCCGCGCTGACGACGAACCGGCGCCGGTCGTTGTGGAGCTTCGCCAGATAGCCGGCCGCCGCAACAGCGGACGGCCCCTCGTACACCGAAGCGTTGGAGACCGCCAGGCCGGTGAGCTCTGAGATGGCGGTCTGGTACTCGAACATCACCTGCAGCGTCCCCTGCGAGATCTCGGGCTGATACGGCGTGTACGGAGTCAGGAACTCCGAGCGCTCGCTCAGCATGTCGATCAGCGCGGGCACGTAGTGGTCGTACATCCCCGCCCCGAGGAAGCTCAACTCGTCCTCGGCGCTGGTATTGCGCGCGGCGAGCGCGCGCAGGTGCTCGTAGACGTCCTGCTCGGGGAGCCCGTCGGGCAGCTCGAGCTCGCGACCCAGGCGTACGGGCTCGGGTATCTGGCGGTCGAAGATTTCCTGTACCGAGCCCGCCCCGATCACCGCGAGCATCGCGTGCAGGTCCTCAGGAGTGATGGCGGTGTAGCGACTCAACTACCAGTCAGCCTAGCCAGACAGCGTGGCCATGTAGGAGGCGGCGTCGAGCAGGGACTCGCGCTCTGCGGGCTCGGACAGGCGCACCTTCACGAGCCAGCCCTCGCCGTAGGGATCCTCGTTGATCATCCCGGGGTTCTCCACGACGACCTGGTTGATCTCGACGACCTCGCCGGAGAGCGGGGCGACGACGTCCGAGACGGCCTTCACCGACTCGACCTCCGTGTAGGGCTCGTCCTTGCTCACCGTCGTGCCAAGCGCGGGCGCCTCGAAGAACACGACCTCACCGAGCGAATCCTGCGCGTACCACGTGATCCCGAGCGTCGCGAGGGTCGGATCGGACTCATCGATACGCGCCCAGTCATGCTCGGGGTGATACAGCAGCTCGGCTGGATAGCTGGCCTGCGCCATTCACGAGTCCTTTCTGTAGAGAGGCTTGTCCTCGACCACGGCGGGGCGGATCTTGCCACGAACATCTATCTCGAGCCGGGTACCGGTCTCAGCGCGCTCGGCGGGCACGTATGCGAGCCCGATGCCGGTCTGCAGGCACGGCGAGAACGTGCCACTGGTGACCTCGCCGCCGCCTAGCACGGGGTTGCCCTGGCGGGCGATCCCGGACCCGTCGATCTCGAACGCGACGAGCCTTTCAGCCGGTCCGCGCTCGCGCTGCGCGCGCACGGCGTCCGAGCCGATGAAGCCGGTGTCCTCCTTGCAGCACCACGCCAGTCCTGCCTCGATCGGGCCGCGCTCGACGCTCAGGTCGTTGCCGTAGAGGTGAAAGCACGCCTCCAGGCGCAGCGTGTCGCGCGCACCGAGCCCGGCGGGCACGGCGCCCCGGCGCACGATCTCATCCCACAGCGCGGGCGCGTCCTCGGGTGCGCACAGCAGCTCGACGCCGTCCTCCCCCGTGTAGCCGGTGCCGCACACGATCACCTCGGCCCCGGCCAGCCGCCGCGGCTCCGCGCGCATGCGCACCGGCAGCGGCGCGTCGGAGATCGCCTGCACGATCTCCCGCGCGAGCGGTCCTTGTACGGCGAGCATCGCCCAGTCATCGATCCGGTCGCTCACCTCGACGTCCGGCTGCTCGAGCGTCTGCGCCTTGAACCAGGCGAGGTCGCGGACGTGGTTGGCGGCGTTGGTGATCGTCAGGTAGCGCTCGAGATCCAGGCGGTAGGTGAACAGGTCGTCGAGCACGCCCCCGTCCTCGCGACACAGCACGGAGTACTGCGCCCCGGCGGGCGCGATCTTGGCGACGTCGTTTGAGAGCAGTCGCTGCAGCAGCGCGAGCGCGCCGGGGCCGCTGGTTTCGATCTGGCCCATGTGCGAGACGTCGAAGATCCCGCACGCCTGGCGCACGGCCATGTGCTCTGGCACGACGCCCTCGTATTGGACCGGCATCTCCCAGCCGGCGAAGTCCACCAGCCTCGCGCCGGCGGCCTCGTGGCGCTCGAACAGGGGTGTGCGACGCAGCAGCGGCGGAGCCGTCGAGGACATGGCCCCAGGCTAGCGTCAGCTACCTGAGGAACGGCGGTACGTCGATGTCCTCGTCGGAGATCTCCAGGTTGGAGCGCTGGCGATCGCTGATGCGGGGCCCACGGTCGGGACGGCCCGTGCGGCTCTCGCGGCGGGCGCCGCGTCCTGGACGATGGTCGAAGCCGGTGCCGATCACGGTTACGCGCACGTCGTCGGACATGCTCTCGTCGATGACTGCGCCGAAGATGATGTTGGCGTTGGCGTCGGCCTCGTTCTGGATGATCTCCGCGGCGTCGTTGACCTCGAACAGGCCGAGGTCCTTGCCGCCGGTGATGTTCAGCAGGATCCCGGTGGCGCCGTCGACGGACTCTTCCAACAGCGGCGAGGAGATCGCCGCGCGGGCGGCGTCGGCGGCGCGGCTCTCGCCGCTGGCGGTGCCGATGCCCATCAGCGCCGAGCCTGCGTCCTGCATGATCGTGCGCACGTCGGCGAAGTCGAGGTTGATCAGGCCCGGGATCGTGATCAGGTCGGTTATTCCCTGGACCCCTTGGCGCAGCACGTTGTCGGCCTCGCGGAACGCGTCGAGCATCGACGTGCGCCGCTCGACGACCGCGAGCAGCTTCTCGTTGGGGATCACGATCAGCGTGTCCACCACCTCGCGCAGGCGCTCTATGCCCTCGATCGCCTGGCGCCCGCGCTGGGAGCCCTCGAAGTCGAACGGGCGCGTGACGACGCCGACGGTCAGCGCGCCGATCTCGTTCTTGGCGATCTCGGCGATCACCGGCGCGGCGCCGGTGCCGGTGCCGCCACCCTCGCCCGCGGTCACGAACACCATGTCGGCGCCCTTGAGCGCCTCCTTGATGTCATCGCGCGACTCCGACGCGGCGGCAAGGCCCACGTCCGGATTGGCGCCCGCGCCGAGGCCCTTGGTCGACTCGTGGCCGATGTTCAGCTTGATGTCGGCGTCGCACATGGCGAGCGCCTGGGCGTCGGTGTTGGCGGCGATGAACTCGACGCCGCGCAACCCCGCGTCGACCATGCGGCTGACCGCGTTGGTGCCGCCGCCGCCGACGCCCACGACCTTGATGACTGCCAGATAGCTTCCGCTTCTCTCCATGATGGTTCGTCCGAAGCCTTCAGTAGAAATGTAGGGTTCGCAGCATACTGGTCGCCGAACCGCCGAGTTGTGCACGTTATGCAGGGAACTTCGCCCTGTCAACGAACCCGGCCAGTCTCGCAACAAACGTTGCAGATCGCCGGACTCTCGACCACTGCCTGAGAATCGGTCGAACAGCTCTATAACTCTCTGGTTGAGGGTTAGACTATTCTAGCCTCCCGGCGTAGTGCTCGCCTGGGTCGCTTCGGATGCTCCGGCCGAAGCCGCTTCCCCACTCGCGGCTTCCGTGCCAGTGGACGACGCCCCGGCGCTCGCGCCCGTGCCCGCGGCGGGGGTTTCGACGCCGCTGGTAGATGTCCCCGTGCTCCCGCCGGACAGGCCGGCGGCGAGCGACGCGACGGTCGATTCGGTGCTCGCCTGCGATTCGCCGGACCCGGGACTCGTCGCGGAGCTCGCGTTTGGCGGGGTGACACCCGCCGGGAAGCCGGCGGCCGGACGCGACGGCAAGCGCACGTCGACGTAGGAGGCGCCGGCGGAGCCCGCGTCGGCGAGGACGCGCGCGAGCGACAGCCACTTGGCGTGCGGGCGCGCGGCGTCGCCGAAGTACACGAATAGCCCGTTGCGCATCGCCACGGTGAGGCCTCGCGGTCCCGTGAACGCGCGTTCGACCAGGTGCGCCAGCGGCGCGGGAGCCGCCCCCAGCACGGTCAGGACGCCCAGCAGGCTCACGCCGCTCACACGCTTGCCGGCCGCCGGCTCGAAGCTGGCGCTGACGATTGGCAGCGAGCCGGAGAGCAGCGCCGACCCGAGCACGACGCCATCAGCCGCCACGGCTGTCCGTACGCCGCCGACGACCAGCGCCGCGACCGGCGGCTGCTCTATGACCTCGACGCGCAGTCCGTGGGGAAAGCGCGGCACAACCTTGACTTCCCGCACCACCCGCAGCGGCGCGACCGCGGCGAGCAGCGCCGCGGGGTGCACGTCGAGCGTGCTCATGCCCCGCGCGGCCGCCACCAGCGCCGATTCGACCGCGCCCGCCTCCGGACCGTGCACGCCGCTGATCTGCACCTGCTGCACCGAGACGAACGAAGATTGACGCAGCCACAGCCAGCCGCCGCCGAGCACGGGCGCCGCAATCAGCGCCGCCAGCAGCGCGATGCGCAGCCGTCGTCGCTGCCATACGAACGCAGCTCCCGCGTGCGCTAGACGCCCGCCGTCGGCCAGCTGCCGCGGCAGGGCGAATGCACGGCGATCCGGCTTGGGAGCGCTGCGGCGCGGGGCCGCTCGGCCGCGCGACGCCGCGGCTGCGGATGATCGACTCACTCACAGGGTCTTCGACCTCGCGCTACGAACCCCTACCACGGAAAGCGCACGTCGCCCAGCGTCTGCACCTCGGGCTCGAGCTCCACGCCGAAGCGCTCGAGCACGCGCCGACGGCCCTGGGCCATCACCGCGATCACGTCCGCGGTGCTCGCGGCGCCGGTGTTCTCGATGAAGTTCGCGTGCTTGGGCGCGAAGCGCGCGGCGCCGTGCGCCAGCCCGTTGCAGCCGGCCTCGGACAGCAGCAGACCGGCGCTGTGCCCCTGCGCGCGTGGGTCCTCGGGGTTCTTGAACGTCGAGCCGAAGGTCTTGATCCCCTGCGGCTGCGCCTCGTGGCGCCAGCGCCGCATCTCCTCGAGCGTCGCCTTGACCGCCGCGACGTCCGCCGGAGTGAGCAGCAGGCTGACGTGCGCGACCACCTCGCCGTCCACGAGGCTCGAGCGGCGGTAGCCGAGCCCGAGCTCGTGCGGCTCGCGGCGCTCGATTCCACTCGCCGTCGCGATCTGCACCCACTCGAGCACCGACTCGAGCTCGCCGCCGTATGCGTTCGCGTTCATCCGCACCGCGCCGCCGACCGTCCCTGGGATGTTGACGCCGAACTCGATCCCCGACAGCCCCGCGCGCGCCGCACGCGCGGCCACCGCCGGCAGGCGCGCGCCGCCGCCGCACAGCACACGCCGCCCGTCGAGCGAGATCGCCCCCAGCTCGCGGTCGAGCTTGACGACCAGGCCGCGCACGCCCTCGTCGGCGATCAGCAGGTTCGAGCCGGAGCCGACGACGCTCACCGCCACGTCCTCTGCGGCCGCCCACGCGAGCAGCTCCAGCAGTTGCGCCTCGCTGCCCGCGCGCGCAAAATACTCGCCCGTTCCGCCCGTGCGCACCGTCGTCAGGCGCGCGAGCGGGAAGTCGCGCTGGACGCCCTCGGGCAGGCTCATCGGCTGCCCCGCGTCAGCGGTCTCGGCACGAGCAGAAGGCTGGGCTTCGCGCCAGCCGGCTTGCGCTGGCACCTCGCCGGCGACGCACTCACGTCGCCACCAGGGCGCGCCCCAGCGCGTCGACGTCGCCGGCGCCCATCACCACGCACAGGTCCTCGCTCGCGAGCACGCCGCGCAGGAGGCGCTCGGCGTCTGCGAAGCTCGGCGTCCAGTACACCGGCCTGCCCGCCGCGGCGTCGGCGCTCGCGCGCGCGATCACGAGGCCGCTCACCCCCGGGTGATCCTCAGCGCGCTCGCGCGCCGGGTACACGTCGAGCACGACCACCGCGTCCGCCAGCGCCAGCGCGCGGCCGAACTCCCTCGCCAGCAGCGCCGTGCGCGAGTACAGATGCGGCTGGAACACCGCCACCAGGCGCCGGTGCGCCAGCGTGCGCGCACCCCGCAGCGTCGCTTCGATCTCGCTCGGATGGTGCGCGTAGTCCTCGTACAGCAGCGCGCCGTTCGGCCCGTCACCGAGGGGTTGGAAGCGCCGGCCCGCTCCCGCGAAACTCGCCAGCCCGTCGATCGCCAGCGCGGGTTCGGCTCCCGCGACGCGCGCCGCCTCGAGCGCGCCAGCGGCATCAAGCGCGTTGTGGGCGCCGGGGACCACCAGCGTGACCTCGCGCCCGCGCCAGTCAAAGCGCGAGCCACCGGGCACGAGCACCGGCTGCAGCGCGTCATAGCCGACGATCTCAACGCCGTCTGTAGCCGGCGTAAGCGCGCGCAGCTCCGGGCGCTCCCACACGACGATCGCCGTGCGCGCCAGCGCCAGGAACGCGCGAAACGCCTCCCGCAGCTGCGCTAGCGAGGAGAACGTCGCGTGGTGGTCGAGCTCGACGTTCGTCAGCAGCGCGATCTCGACGCTGAGGCTGAGCATCGAGCGGTCGGACTCGTCGGCCTCGACCACCAGCCACTCGCCCTCCGTCCACTCTGAGTTCGCAAGACCGCCGCCGATCGGCGCCCCCACCAGCCATCCCGGCCGCATGCCGGCGGCGCGCAGCGCGTGCACGATCATCGACGCCGTCGTCGTCTTGCCGTGCGTGCCCGCCACCGCGATCGTGCGACGCATCGCGCTCAGCTCCGCCAGCAGCTCCGAGCGGGGGCGCTCGGGGATGCCGCGCTCGCGCGCGGCCACGCGCTCGACGTTGTCCGCCACCACCGCCGATGAGTACACGAGCTCCACCCCCTCCCCAGTCGGGACGTTCTCCGCGCGATGACCGATCCGCGCCTCCAGTACGCCGTCGGCCGCGAGCCGCTCCAGATATGGGCCGCCGCCCGCGTCCGAGCCGCTGACCTCGGCGCCGAGCGCGTGCGCCGCGCGCGCGTAGCCGCTCATGCCCGCGCCGCCCACGCCCACGAAGTGCACGCGCCGCCCCGCCCACGGCCGCTCGTCCGCGCTCATTGCCCTGCGGCTTTCAGCAGCTCGTCGGCCACATCGCGCGCGGCGTCGGGGCGGGCGAGACCGCGCGCGGCGGCGGCCATCGCCGCCAGGCGACGGCGGTCGGCCAGCAGGTCGGCAACTGCGCCGCCGAGGCGCCCGCCGTTCAGCTCGGCGTCGTCGATCACCACCGCGGCGCCGGCGTCGGCCATCCAGCGCGCGTTCTCGCGCTGATGGTCCGCCGATGCGTGCGGATAGGGCACGAGCACCGCCGGCAGCCCATGCGCGGCGATCTCGAACACCGAGCCGCCGGAGCGCGCGACCACGAGGTCAGCGGCGGCCAGCGCGTCGGCGAAGTCGCCCAGCGGCAGGTACTCGCGCAGGTCGTAGTCCGCCGGCAGCCCGCGTGCGAGCAGCTCGTGGTGGTCGCGACGGCCACTCACGTGGAGGACGTGGAACGGGGCACCCGCAAAGGCCTCGACCGCGGCGAGGTTGATCGAGCGCGCGCCCAGCGAGCCACCGAACACGAGCACGCACGTCGCGTCCGGCTCCACGCCAAAGCGCGCTCGCGCCGCGGCGCGGTCGTGTGCGGACGGCGGCACCGGGCGACCGGTGACGCGGTAGCGCCGCCCGTCGCGTCCGGGCAGCGCGAACGCCAGGCATACCCGCCGCGCGAACGGGGCGAGCAGGCGGTTCGTCAGGCCGAGGTGGCTGTCGGCCTCGGTCAGCACCAGCGGAATGCGCAGGCTGAGCGCCGCCACGCCGACTGGGCCCGCGACGTAGCCGCCGCCGCCCATCACCGCGTCGGGCGCGAGCGCCCTCAGCAGCTCGCGCGCGCGATGGACCGCCACGGCCGCGAGCCACAGCGCTCGCAGCGCGCGCAGCGGGTTGCTGCGACTGAGCCCGGCGACGGTGATCGTGTGCAGCTCGAAGCCCGCGGCCGGCACCAGCTCAGCCTCCGCGCGTTCGCCGCCGATGAACGCGACCTCGGCGCCCTCAGCCCGCAGCGCGCCCGCCACCGCGAGCGCCGGCACCACGTGCCCGGCGGTCCCGCCGGCGGCGATCACGATCTTCCTCTGCGCTCCCATCACCGCCCCATCGTGCCGGTTCGCGCTCGCGCGCGTCGGCGCGGCGCTCGGCCTGCGAGCGCGCGCGCGTTCGCCGCGCGGGCGCCACCGCGCGCACGTGTCCGGTCGCACCGGAGGCGACGTTCAGCAGCAGCCCCATCGCCGCGAGCATCACCACCATGCTGCTCGAGCCATAGGACACGAACGGCAGCGGCACGCCCGTCAGCGGCGCGAGCCCCAGTACCGCGAACGCGTTCAGCGACGCTTGCGAGACGATCACCGCGGTGACCCCGACCGCGATCAGCGCGCTGTACAGGCTGCGCGCCGCCTTCGCCGCCCGCATGCCCGCGTACGCGATCAACCCGTACAGAAACAGCAGCGCGAACACCCCGATCACGCCTAGCTCCTCGGCGATCACCGCGAGGATGAAGTCCGTCTGTGCCTCCGGCAGGTAGAAGATCTTCTGCACCGACTGCCCTGGGCCGACGCCGAACATGCCGCCCGAGCCGATCGCGATCTGCCCCTGCACCGCCTGGAAGCCACTGCCGGAGGCGTGCGCCCAGGGATCCAGGAAGGACGTGAGACGCGCCCGCGCATACGGGCGTGCGATCGCGTAGATCAGCACCAGGCCGAACACCGTCGCGCCGATCAGGCCGAGCTTGCCCAGAGGGATCCCCGCCGCGATCAGCATCGCGCACACGGTGAACGTGATCACCATCGCCGTGCCAAGGTCCGGCTCGGTGAACACGAGCAGGCACGCCGATCCGACCACCAGCAGCAGCGGTTTTGCCAGCTCGCGCAGGTCGTGCACCTGGCGCGGGCGCTTGGCCAACAGCGTCGCCACGTACAGCACCAGCGCGAGCTTCATCAGCTCCGCGGGCTCGAACTGGAAGGAGCTCGGCCCGATCCAGCGCCGGGCGCCGTTGATGCTCACGCCCACGTGCGGGATGTGCACCGCGAGCACCAGCACGAACGACACGCCCAGCAGCGGCGCCGTGATGCTGTGCACTTTCGCCACGCCGTCGCGCGCCAGCACCCGCATCGCCACCAGGCCGACCGCACCGTAGATCGCGTACTTGATCAGATAGCTGCCCCCATAGCCGCCGCCCTGCAGCAGCGTCGTCGCCGAGGAGGCGCTGTAGACCATCACCGCGCCGAACGCCAGCAGGCACATAGTCGCCGTCAGCAGGATGCGCTGCTCGAGCGACTGGCCCCCCGCGGCCGCGCCGCCCTTGCGACGGCCGGACTCGGGGTTCCGCGGGCGTCCGTTCCCTCGCGCTCCTGGCATCCATGCTCACTTCGACATCATCCGCTCGAAGCCTCCCCTCCCTGGTGTAGGGGATCGATGACCAAGCGACGCGCGGACGCAGGGAGCGTGGCGTGCTTCGCACGCGAGCGACCGAGGACAAAGCGTCGCGCCGGTCAGCGGTTCCCTACACCCCCCTGCTCTGGCGGTAGATGGTAAAGCCGATCGCGCCGCAGATCGAGGCGACTATCCAGAAGCGCAGGATGATCTTCGTCTCAGACCACGCCTTCAACTCGAAGTGGTGGTGGATCGGCGCCATCAGGAACACGCGCTTGCGCGTCATCTGGAAGGAGATCACCTGGATCACCACCGACAGCGCCTCGATCACGAAGATGCCGCCGAGCAGGATCAGCAGCACCTCCGTCTTGGTCATCACCGCCAGGCCCGCGATCGCGCCGCCAAGGCCCAGCGAGCCCGTGTCGCCCATGAAGATCGTCGCCGGGAACGCGTTGTACCAGAGGAATCCGATGCACGCCCCCACCAGGCAGCCCGCGAGCATCGCCATGTCGGCGTCGCCCGCCAGGAACGCGATGCCGATGTACGCCAGCAGCACGATCGCCGCGCAGCCCGCCGCGAGACCGTCGAGGCCGTCGGTGAGGTTGACCGCGCTCGTGGTGCCCGCCACCACCAGGTAGATCAGCAGCGGGAACAGCGGGCCGAGGTTGACGTGGTAGTCGACGAAGTTCAGCTCCAGCTCCGGCGGTAGATGCGCCTCGTGCACCGCCACGAACCACAGCCCGAGCGAGATCGCGATCGTTATCCCGAGCTTGGTGCGCGCTCGCAGCCCGAGCGAGCGGCGTCGCACGAGCTTGATGTAGTCGTCGGCGAAGCCGAGCAGCGCGCACGCGATCGCCGCACCGAACACGCCGATCGAGCGCCATTCCCATTCGGTCAGGATCAGGAACGCGACGCCAACCGCCAGGAAGACGATGATGCCGCCCATCGTCGGCGTCCCAGCCTTCTGATGATGCCCCTGGGGGCCGTCCTCGCGGATCTGCTGGCCGAACTCGCGCCTGCGCAGGAAGTCGATGAACTTGGGGCTGAGGAAGATGCAGATCAGCAGCGCCGCCGTTCCCCCGAACAGGATGCGGCCCATTCAGCGCCGCTCCGGGGCGACGCCGACGGCGTGCGCCGGGTGCTGGTGCTCCTCGCCTGCCGGCGAGATCGTCCGCCGCGCCTCGCCCTGCAGGCGCTCGAGCACCAGCTCGAGACCCACGCCGCGCGAGCCCTTCACGAGCACCGTGTCTCGGTCGCGCAACAGCCCAGGCACCAGCTCGGCCGCGGCCTGCGCGTCGGGCACCGCGTGGCTCTCGCCGCCGAACCCCGCGCGCATCTCGTCCGCCAGCGCACCGACCGTCACGAGCAGCCCGACGCCCTGAGCGCGGGCGTGCTCGCCGATCTCGCGGTGCAGGCGCGGCGCGTCGGGTCCCAGCTCGAGCATGTCGCCGAGCACCGCCACACGCCGTGCGGGGGCCGTCTCTGCCAGGTCGTCGATCGCCGCGCGCATGGACATCGGGTTGGCGTTGTAGCAGTCCGCGACGAGCACCACGCCACCGGGCAGCTCCTCGCGCTGGCCGCGCATCGCCGAGAAGCGCACGTCCAGTGCCCCCCGCGGCGTGTACCCGAGCGCGCGCGCCGCCGCCACCGCGGCCAGCAGGTTGCGCAGGTTGTACGCCTGCGTGAACGACGGTTGCAGCTCGATCCGCGCGCCGTCGTGCTCGATCGCGACCGCGCCGTCCGCGCGATGCTCGAGCAGCCGCACGTCACCGCCCTCGCCGAAGGTGATCGTGCGCAGCTCCGGGCGCAGGTGGCGGTCCAGCAGCGCCTCGTCCGCCGGCACCACCACGCTCGCGCCCGGCGCGAGGCCCGCGATCAGCTCCGCCTTGGCCGCCGCGATCGCCTCGAGCGATCCGAGCAGCTCGAGGTGCGCCGGCCCGACGTTCACGATCACCCCCACGTCCGGCTCGGCGATCGCCGTCAGCTCGGCGATCTGCCCCGGACCGCGCATCGCCATCTCGAGCACCACCAGCTCCGTGTCAGCGGGCGCGCCCAACAGCGCCAGCGGCAGCCCGATCTCGGTGTTGAGGTTCGCCGGGGTCGCCACCACGCGCAGGCGCGAGGCGAGCAGCGCCGCGAGGATGTCCTTGGTCGAGGTCTTGCCTGTCGAGCCCGTGATCGCCACCACCATCGCTCCCCGCGTGCGCAGCTCCCGCCGCCACGCCCGCGCGAGCGTCTGCAGCGCCGCCAGCGGATCCTCGTGCGCGAGCACCACCCCGCCGGGGGCCGACTCGGCGACGGCCTCGGCGTGCTCGGGTGTCACCAGCACTCCCCATGCGCCCGCCGCGAGCGCGTCAGCGGCGTGGGCGCCGCCGTCGGCGCGCTCGCCACTCAGGCCCACGAACAGCTCGCCCGCCGCCAGCGCGCGTGAGTCGATGCTCACGCCCTCGGGGCCAGGCCGCCCCTCGACGCGGGCCGCGCGGCGCACGAGCGTCGCGCCGGCCGCGGCGGCGAGGTGGCGGGCGTCCCAGTCCCTCACCGCGCGCCCGCCTGCGCGCCGCTGTGGGACGCCTGCGCCTGCTCAGCGTCGATCTCCATCCCGTGCCCCGCATGGCGTTCGAGCGCCGCTCGGGCTACCGCGACGTCGTCGAAGGGCACCTTGCGGCCGTCCGCCAGCTCCTGCCCCTGCTCGTGGCCCTTGCCCGCAATCACCACCACGTCTCCTGGCCGTGCTTCGGCGATCGCCCGCTCGATCGCCTCGCGCCGATCAACGATCGCGCGCACGTGCGGCGTCCACTGGCGGCTAGCCTGCGTCGCGCTGTGGTGCGCTCCCACCTCGCCGGCGTCCACCTGAACGCCATCCATGATCTCCTCGATTATTCGTTCCGGGTCCTCCGAACGCGGGTTGTCGGAGGTCACGATCGCCACGTCCGCCAGGCGCGCTGCAATCGCGCCCATCAGCGGGCGCTTGCCGCGGTCGCGATCGCCGCCGGCGCCGAACACGCACAGCACCCGCCCCTCCCCGGCCGCCTCGACCAGCTCGCGCGCCGCGCTCAGCACGTTCTCTAGCGAGTCGGGCGTGTGTGCGTAGTCGACGAGCACCGCGAACCGCTGGCCCTCCTCGACCGGCTCGAAGCGCCCCGGCACGTGCACCCCGCGCTCCAGCGCCGCGACCAGCACGTCGAGCTCGCCCGTGAGCGCGTGCGCCGCCGCGAGCGCGCCGAGCGCGTTAGCGACGTTGAAGCGCCCCGGCATCGGCAGCGCCAGCTCGCGCTGCCCCGCTTGTGCCCCGCCATGGGGTACGGGCGTCCTCAGCGTGAAGCGGCACCCGTCGAGCCCGCAGTGCAGATCCGTCGCGCTGTAGTCGGCCGGAGCGTCCACCGCGAACGTCAGAGCCCCCTCGATCTCGCCTGCCAGGCGGCGTCCATACTCATCGCCCACGTTGACCACGCTCGTCGCCGGCGGATCGTCGGTCACGAACAGCCGCCGCTTGGCCTGGAAGTAGTCCTCCATGCTCGCGTGGAAGTCCAGATGGTCCTGGGTCAGGTTGGTGAACACCGCCACCGCGAACCCGATCGCGTCCGTGCGCCCGAGCTCCAGCGCGTGCGAGGAGACCTCCATCGCGCACGCGCGCTCGCCGCCGTCGAGCATCGCCCGCAGATCGGCCTGCAGGTCGATCGCCTCGGGCGTCGTGCGCGCCACCACCCGCTCGCGCCCGCCGATCACCGACTTGACCGTGCCCAGCAGGCCGCATGGCATTCCCGCCGCTTCCAGCAGCGCCCGCACCAGGTACGCGGTCGTCGTCTTGCCGTTCGTGCCCGTCACGCCCACGACCCGCAACTCGCGCGCCGGATCGCCGTAGAAGCGCGCCGCAGCCGGCGCCATCGCCGCGCGCGCACAGGGGACGAGCACCTCCGGCACGCCGAGATCCAGCGGGCGCTCGACGACCAGCGCCGCCGCGCCCGCCCGCACCGCCTCGGCGGCGAAGTCGTGGCCGTCGCTGCGAAAGCCGCTGACGCAGAAGAACAGGTCTCCCGGCGCCACGTCGCGGCTGTCATACGCGAGACCGGTGATCTCCACGCCCGCCGCCTCGCCTGCCTGCTTGGCGGCGATCAACCCGTCCAGTCGCATGCGCTGATGCTACTCAAGGGGTAGGAGCCCCCCTGGAGCAGCCGCACCGTCGCGGACGCCTACCCCGGCGCGATTCCCAGGTACGGCAGCGCGAAACTCATGATCTGGCCGAACGCCGGCGCAGCCACCTTGGCGCCGTAGATCGAGCCGGCCTGCGGTTCGTTGACGACGACCGCGCACAGCAGCTTCGGGTCCGACGCCGGCGCGAAGCCGATGAACGACGCGACGTATTTGCTCTGGGAGTATTCGCCCGTTTCGGGGTCGATCTTGTTTGCCGTGCCCGTCTTGCCCGCGAGCTTGTAGCCGGGGATCGACACCTCGCTGGCGGTGCCTTCCGGGCCGAGCACGCCTTCGAGCATCTGCCGCAACTCGGCGGCGGTCGTCGTCGAGATGATGCGATGACCGGCCGGCTCGGGCTGGGCACGCCCGCCGATCGCGCTCACGATGTGCGGCGGGCGCAGGATGCCGCCGTTGGCGATCGCCGCGTACGCCGTCGCCATCTGCATCGGCGTCACCAGCTCGCCTTGCCCGATCGGCAGGTTGCCCATCGAGGAGCCCGAGTACTTGGCCGGCGCGAGCGTCACGCCGGCTTCCTCACCGGGCAGGCCCACGCCCGTCGGGGCGCCAAAGCCGAAGCGGTGCACCCAGCGGTTGAACGTTTCCGGGCCCTCGAGTTTGGCGATCGTGATCGCGCCGACGTTGCTCGAGCGAGCCAGGATCTGCCCAGCGGTGAGCATTTCTTCCGGATGTTCGGTGTCGTCGTGGATCGTCTTTTCGGCGACCTGTATCTGGTCCGGGATGTTGAAGCTCGTGCTCGGCGTGATCAGGCCGGCTTCCAGCGCTCCGGAGACCGTCACCACCTTGAACGTCGAGCCCGGTTCGTAGTCCAGGCCGACCGCGCGGTCCTCCATGTCTTCCGGCGAGGAGGCGCCCGGATTGTTGGCGTTGAGCTGCGGCCAGTTGGCGAGCGCGAGGATCGCGCCGGTGCTCGGGTCCATCACGATCGCCGTCGCGTCCTTCGGTTCGTAGACCTTCGCGACCGCGCCGAGCACGTCTTCGACGCGCTGCTGGATGTTGGTGTCGAGCGTCAGCCCAAGCGAGCTGCCCGGCGCCTCCGGGTGGGATTCGC
Source organism: Solirubrobacteraceae bacterium (assembly GCA_035939335.1). Taxonomy (GTDB): domain Bacteria; phylum Actinomycetota; class Thermoleophilia; order Solirubrobacterales; family Solirubrobacteraceae; genus Palsa-744. Next base: position 28,438 of record DASZFY010000029.1, read on the forward strand.
TGATCGACACGGGCTGACCGCGCGCGTCGCTGACCACACGCCGCTGCCCCGAGCGGCCCGCGAGCAGCTTGTTGCGCGAGTACTCGAGGCCCGCCAGGCCGCTTCCTTCGGTCCCGACCATGCCCAGCACCTGCGCGGCGAGCGCGCCGCGCGGATACACCCGGCGCATCACCGGCGTGCCGTTGACGCCCGCGATCTTCAGCGCGAGCACCTCCTGTGCAGGCTGCGCCGGCAGCGCCCGCGCCAGGTACACGAAGCCCGAGCGTTCGGACAGCTTGCGCAGCACGACCGACTGCGTCTGGCCGAGCAGCGGCGCGAGCTGGCGCGCGGCTTCCAGCGGGTCGGTGAGCAGATATGGATCGGCTGAGATGTCCTGCGCCGGTTCGGAGATCGCCAGATCGACCCCGTTGCGGTCGGTGATCGTGCCGCGCGGCGCGGTCACAGCTTCGGTGGTCAGCTGCTCGTTGCTCGCCGCCTTGCGCAGCGTCGCTCCCCGCACAACCCCGAGATACACCGTCCTTCCGGCCGCGATCACGAGCAGCGCGAAGAACAGGGCGAAGATCGCGCCGACACGGCGCTGGAGCACCGCCACGCGCCTATCCCCCGCCGCTTGGCTGGCCGGCGCCCACCCCACCGGCGCCGCCCACCGTGCCGGCCGTCGGCGCTTCGCTGGATGTAGCCGCGCTCGCGCCTGCTGTCGAGGCGGGCGCCGAGGCTGTGCTCGAAGCGCTCGAGCCGGGAGCTTCGGAGGACGGGGCGGCTGCTTCGCCGCCGCTCGTGCCCGCTGCGCCCGTCGGGGTCGATGTCTGCGTCGGGGTGCCCGTGCTCGCTTCGCCCGACGGCGCCTGTTCGCCGGAGGCTGGCGCGCCGGTGACGGCCGTGGTGGCGCTCGCGTTCTGGGTCGTGGCGGCGCCGGCTTCGCCGGAGCCCGTGGCGTGCACCGGCGCCTTCAGCGCTGCCGCCGCGCGGGCGACGTCGCCGCGCGGGTTTGCCGTCAGGAAGCGCAGCCCGTTTAGCGGCACCAGCTGCATGCCGATGCGCCCCGCCTGGGACTCGACGCGTTCGCCCGCCGACAGTTCCGAGCTTTCGATGCTCAGCGCCGCGTTCGCGCGCTGGAGCTGGGCCTCGCGTACGAGCGAGCGGCCAATGCTCGCGTTTAGCTGCAGCACGAGCAGTTGCAGCGTCACGATGCCGATCAGCGCGAACGCGATCACCGCGATCCAGATCCGCCCACGGATCAGCCGGTCGAGCGCGCCGCTGCGCGAGACGCCGTCCAGCGCGCCCAGCACGCCCAGCACCAGGCCGCGCTCGACCTGGGTATGCGACTGGCTCGGGCGCGAGCTGCGCTTCGCCGGCTGGCGGACAGGGCCTGAGATGCGCCTGGGAGGCCGCGGCGGGGCGATGCGCGGACGCGTGGGGACCGGCGTGCGCACACGCCTGGCGGGGGCGGCGGCAGCCGCGCCGGCGGGCGGGGTCACGGCGCCAGCTCCTCGTCCGCATCGTCCTCAGTCAGCTTCCTCGCGGCGCGCAGCCGAGCGGAGGCCGCGCGCGGGTTGCGCGCGAGCTCCTCGGCGGATGCCACGACCGAGCGGCGCGTCAGAAGCGCCGCCTGCGGCTCGCGGCCGCACACGCACACGGGCAGGTCGGGCGGGCAGATGCAACCGCGCGCGCGCTCCGCGAGAAAGCGCTTGACGCGCCGGTCCTCGAGCGACTGGAAGGAGATGCCCGCGAGCACGCCGCCCTCGCGCAGCAGTCCCCACGCGCGTGGCAGCGCGCGCTCGAGCTGCCCCAGCTCGTCGTTGACGGCGATCCGCAGTGCCTGAAACGAGCGCTTGGCGGGATGCCCGCCCGCGAAGCGTGCCGGCGCCGGCAGCGCCGAGTTGATCGTCTCGACGAGCTCCAGCGTGGTCTCGATCGGCGCCTGCTCACGGCGGCGCACGATCGCGCGGGCGATCGCGCCGGCGTGGCGCTCCTCGCCAAAGTCGCGCAGCGCGCGCGCCAGGCGGCGCTCGTCCCATTCCGCCACGAGCTCGCGCGCGCTCAGCTCCTGCGTCGGGTCCATGCGCATGTCAAGCGGCGCCTCGTAGGAGTAGGAGAAGCCGCGCTCGCGCGTGTCGACCTGCATCGAGGACATGCCCAGATCGAAGTACACGATGTCCGCGCGCACGCCTTCGCGCGCGAGCAGCTCGAGCGCCTCGGCGTAGCCGGAGCGGATGAAGCGCACCGAGCACGCCGTCTCGGCGGCCAGCTGTGCGAAGCGCCGCTCGGCCAGCGGGTCGCGGTCGATCGCCACGAGCGTCCCCGTGGAGCCGAGGCGCTCGGCCACCAGGCGCGCGTGGCCGCCGTCGCCGAAGGTGCAGTCGATCGCGAGCTGACCGGGCTTGGGATCGAGCAGCTCGAGCAGCTCGCTCGCGAGCACCGGCGTGTGCGAGCCGTCCCCCGCCGGCACGCCGCCGGCGCCCTGCGCCGGCGCGGACCCTGCCCGCCGGCGGCGTGGCGGACGGCCGGACTCGCCGGCGCCGCGCCGGCGCTTGGCGAGCTCGGGCGCCCGGCTCTGCAGCTCGCAGGTGTCCCTGGCGTCAAGCAGCGTCGTCGACACGTGCGGTCACCTCCGCGACACCGCTCAGCAGCTTCGATCGATGTTCGTTCCATGCGTCTCTCGCCCACAGCTCCAGGCGGTCACCGACGCCGACCACCACGACCTCCTTCACCAGCGCCGCGTGCTCGCCCAGGAAGCTCGGCACCATGATGCGCCCCGCGGAGTCGAGCTCGGCGTCGTGGGAGCTGCCGTAGAAGAAGCGCTCGAGCTCGGTCAACCGCGGCGACAGCGGCGGAAGCTCGGCCAGCGCGCGGCGCGTGTAGCGCTCGTACTCCTCCGGGCGCCACACGCCGACGCACGGCTTCAGGTCGATCGGCATCGCGAGCACCACGCCCTCCGCCAGCGCCGCCCGGTAGCGGGCCGGCACGGTGAGCCTGTTCTTCGCGTCGAGGGTGTGGTCGAAGGTGCCGCGGAAGGGGACCATAGAGAGCGGGGGTGGGAGGGCTCCAATTGATTACCGAGCCGAGGTGGAGGAGTGGGAGGAGCCCCTCCACCCCGGCTCGCTGCCGCGAAGATAACCCACTTTCTCCCACAATGCAACCCCATTTGCACATCTTCTCCCACTTTGTCGTCCTCCGACCGTCGTCGCCGCCAAAATCCCTGCTAACGCGCACGTTCTCGGCGTGATGCGCCGACGCGCCCGACGCGCGCAAACATGCAACACGCCGTGCAGGAGCGCAAGACGAAACGGCGCTTGCAACCTCGCATCCCGGCGCCTGGGGTCCGCACGCGGCGCTACGATCGCGTCCCCCGCCACCAGGCGGCCTCGGAAAGGAGCCTCGCCTTGCGCCCACCCTCCGCCCCCTCGCCATCTCCACGCCCGCCGGCACGCGCGCGCTCGACGCTCGCCTGCGCGGCGCTGCTGGCGACGTTCGGCGGCGCGCTGGCGGGGTGTGGCTCGAGCAGCGCGCCTGGCACGGCCGCCGACCCCGCCGCCGCGGCGCCCGCCGCGGCGGTGCTGTACGCGGGCGCGACCGTGCGACCGACCGGCGCACTGAAGACGAGCGCGCTGGCGGCGGGCAAGGCTCTCACCCACCAGGCCAACCCATATCTGCGTCTGCTCGGCACGCTGCAGACGCCCGGCTCGGCCACGCTCAACTTCAGCCGTGACCTGGCGCCCTGGCTGGGCGCGCACGCCGGCGTCTTCCTCACGTCGCTGAGCGGGGCGGGCACGCTGCCCTCCCAGCTCGAGCAGGGCCTACTCGGAGGCTCGAGCGCGGGCACGTTCGCGTTCGGTGCCAGCGGCGCCCAGGGCGCGATCGTGCTGGACACGAGCGACACCGCCAAGGCGAGCTCGTTCCTCGACAGCCAGGCCGCTAAGGCGGGCGCGCACGCGACCAGCTATCACGGCGTGCGCTACGAGGTCAACGCTGGAGGCGTCGCCTTCGGGCTCGTCGACCGCTTCGCCGTGATCGGCAGCGAATCGGGGCTGCACAACGTGATCGAAGTAGCGCACGGCGGCGGCGCGCTTGCAAGCACGAGCGCATACGCCAAGCTGCTCGCCGCGGCACCCTCCGAAGCCCTCGCCCACGTCTACTCCAACCCCGCGAGCGCGACGAACGCCGCCGCCAAGCAAGCGGGCGGCACCACGGAAGGCGCGGCCGGGGCGCTCAGCCTGATCGCGGGTGCCCAGCAGGCGAACATCTCGCTCGTGCCGTCCGCCGGCTCGTCCACGAGCGGCGCCGGCCCGGTCGCGGCCAGCTCGCTGACGCTCGACGCCGACACCCTCGCATCGGGGCCCTCGGCGCCGGGCGGCGGACTGCTCGCCGCCGACCCCGAAGGCGCCCAGGCGCTCGGCGAACTGCCGGGCGAATCCTGGCTCGCGATCGGCCTTGGCCACGTCGGCGCCACCCTCGGACAGGACGCACAGGGCCTGCAGACGCTCGCCGCGCTCGGAAACACACTCACAGGCGGGCCGCCCGAAAGCAGCACATCGGGCCTGAGCGTCGCCGGACTGCTGCAGGGCCTGATCACGCCGCTGCGCGAGCTCGGCGCGAACACCGCGCAGGCCAGAGCCGCGTTCGCCAGCTGGATGGGCTCGGGCGGGATCTTCGCCAGCGGCGCCAATCTTCTCGAACTGAAGGCCGCCGTCGCGATCACCTCGAAGGACCCCGCGCGCTCGCGCGCGGCGGTCGCCGCGCTCGCCGATCAGCTGCGCAAAGCCGGCGCCTCGGTCTCGCCGGCCTCGATCCCCGGCACCGAAGCGGCCGTCGCGGCGCGCATCAGCGGGCTGCCCGTGGTGCTCGACATCGCAGACGGACACGACTCGGCCGGTCAGACCAAGTTCGTGCTCGGCATCGGCGAAGCATCCGTCGCAGCCGCCCTCAACCCGCCGAGCACGCTATCGGCATCGGCGACCCGAACGGCCGCGGCCGCGAAGCTCGGCGAAGGCATCCAGCCGAGCCTCATCGTCGACTTTCCCACGTTCCTCGGGCTGCTCGAAGCGGTCGGGCTGATCGAAGACCCGTCGATCTCCAAGTTCGTGCCCTACCTGCGCTCGCTGACGACGCTCGCCGGCGGCGGGCGTGAGCTCGGCGGCGGCATGCAGCGCTTCCGCCTGGCCCTCGGCCTGCAGCCAGTCGGCGGCTGAGCGCGTATCCGCGCGCCAGCGACGCTCGTGCTTACGGCGCGGGCGAGCCGATCGGCAGCGCGCGCAGGAACACCGCACGCCCGCCGCTGACGCGATCCACGCCGTATTGCGACAGCGTGGTTTCGCCGTTGGACTGCACCGAGTAGCGCCCGATCACGGAGTTGCGCTTCCTGGTCGCCAACACGCGATCGATCACCGTCTGGCGGTCGTTGCCACGCGCGCGCGCGCTCCTGACCGCGTCGAGCACCAGCGTCATCGCCTCGTATCCGTACAGCGCGTACGGGCCTCCTTCGGCTCCGAAGACGCTGCGGTAGTGGCGCAGCACGCCCTGGGCCGCCGCCGGGTACAGGCGGGCGGGAAGCACAGGCGTCGTGAGATAAGTGTTCGCCCCCGCGGCGCCGATCTGCGAGGTGAACGCTTCGCCGTCCATCGAGCTCGATCCGAGCAGCAGCAGGTTGGGGTCCGGGCTATACAGCTCTCTCCACAGCGCGACCGTGCCCGGCCCTTCTGTGCCCGCCAGGAACACCGCCTGCGCATGGCTTTCGACGATTTTTTCGACCGCACCGGTGAACACCGCTTCGGGCGCGGTCGAGATGCTGTCGTGCGTCACCACCGTGATACCCGCGCGCTCGGCGAAGTCGGCGACGATGTCCGCCAGCGGCATCTCGAACGGTTCCTGATCGTCGAGCACGTACAGCCGGTGCACGCCCAGTGACTTCATCAGCGCGATCTGCGCCTGCGCCTGGCCGATGTCACCCGGCTGCAGGCGCACGAACGTGCGTTTGCCACTCGGGTAGAAGCGTTCGGGCTCGTCCTGTCCGGCTTCCAGCGAGGAGGTCAGCCCGACGTACGGGCTTGACGGGCTGATCTGCAGGATGCCAGCCTCGTTGATGAACTGCAGCGAGACCGCCGTCGCGCCCGAGTCGAGATCGCCGAGATAGGCGATCGTGCTCGTGTCCTGGGCGGCGGTCTTGGCGTTCGTCGCGGTGATGCCGGGATTCCACTGACCGCTCGTCGGGCTCGAGTCATCGAGCGAGACGTAGTCGATCTTGAACGCCCCCGCGCGGTGGTCCGCATCGGCGAGCGCGAGCTTCTCGCCGTCCACGATCTGTTCAGAGGCGCCCGCCTCGGGCCCCTGCAGCGGCAGGCTCGAGTAGACCGTCAGCTGGCCGTCCGTCGCTTCGGCCACGTCCGAGACGGTGACGTTGCCGCACCCGACGAGCCCGAGGAACACGGCGGCGAGAGCGACCAGGCCCAGCCAGCGCGCGAGCACGGGGCGCTAGCTGCGACGGCCGGGCAGATAGCCGGAGACGACCTTGGTCGTCGCGCCCACCAGGATGACCGCCGCGGCGAGCAGAAAGGCGTCGAACCCGCTCGTCCCGGTCGCCCAGAACACGATCCAGAGGACCAAGCCGCCGGTGATGGTCATGACGAATCCCATGTGGGCCGAATCCTAGCTGGCCGCTCGTCGATCGGTCGCGTGCAGACCCGCCGCCAGTTCGCCCACCACGCCGCCGACCGCCTCCGCCGGATCGGCCGCCTCGGCGGCCGCGCGCACCAGGCGCGTGCCCACGATCACGCCGTCCGCACCCGCCTCAGCTGCGTGCAGCGCCTGCTCGGGCGTGCCGATCCCGAAGCCGATCGCGACCGGCACGTGCGTGCTCGCCTTCGCGCGCGCGATGATCTCCGCGAGGTCCGCGCCGAGCGCGTGGCGCTCGCCCGTGGTGCCGACGACCGACACCGTGTACATAAAGCCCCGCGCGTCGGCACCGATCGCGGCCAAACGCTCCGGCGTGGTCGTCGGCGCGACCAGCGGGATCAGCGCGAGCCCGTGCGCATCGCACGCCGCCAGCACCTCCGGGGCCTCGCCGTGGGGCAGGTCCGGCACGATCATCCCACACGCCCCGCTGCGCGCCAGGCGCTCCACGAAGGCGTCCACGCCAGGGGCGAAGACCATGTTCGCGTAACACATCAACGCCACCGGAACGCTCGCCGACAGCGCGTGCGCGACCTCGAGCACGCCCGCCACGTTCGCGCCCGCGGCGAGCGCGCGCGTGCCCGCGGCGTGGATCACCGGGCCATCCGCCAACGGGTCCGAGTAGGGCAGTCCGAGCTCGATCAGGTCCGCGCCCGCCTGCACGCACGCCTCGCCGATCCGCAGCGAGTCAGCGAGCGTCGGGAAGCCGCCCATCACGTACGGCATCAACGCCGCGCGCTTGCTCGTGCGCGCAAACGCCCGCGCGATGCGCTCGATCCCGCTGCCCTGCACGGCGCTCACCCGGCCTCGCCCGCGCTCATGACTCCTCACCTGCCGCGAGCACCTCCGCCAGATCCTTGTCGCCGCGACCGGACAGGCACACCAGATCGAGCTGGCCGTCGTCCTGGGCGAGCACCCACGCCAGCGCGTGCGCCGTCTCCAGCGCCGGGATGATGCCCTCCAGCCGCGCGAGCTCGCGGAACGCCGCCAGCGCCTGCGCGTCCGTCACCGCCACGTAGCGTGCGCGCGCGGTGTCGCGCAGGTACGCGTGCTGAGGGCCGGCGCCCGGATAGTCCAGGCCGGCCGAGACCGAGTGCGCCTGCACGATCTGACCCTCCTCGTCCTGCATCACCGCCGAGCGCGAGCCGTGCAGGATGCCAGGGCGTCCACCCACCGTCAGCGGCGCGCCATGGCGCTCGGTGTCGATGCCCTCGCCGCCCGCCTCGACGCCCACGAGCTCCACCTGCTCGTCGCCGATGAACGCGGTGAAGATCCCGATCGCGTTGGAGCCGCCGCCGACGCACGCCACCACCCGTGCCGGCAGCCGGCCCTCGCGTTCGAGCATCTGCGCGCGCGCCTCGTCGCCGATCACACGCTGCAGGTCGCGCACCAGCGCCGGGTACGGCGCCGGGCCGACCGCCGAGCCGATCACGTAGTGCGTGCTCTGCACGTTCGTCACCCAGTCGCGGATCGCCGCCGAGGTCGCCTCCTTCAGCGTCTTCGCCCCCGCGTCCACCGGCTCCACGCTCGCCCCCAGCAGCTGCATGCGCTGCACGTTCGGGCGCTGACGGCGCGTGTCCTCGACGCCCATGTACACCACGCACTCCATGTCCAGCAGCGCGCATACCGTCGCGGTCGCAACACCGTGCTGGCCCGCGCCGGTCTCCGCGATGATCCGCCGCTTGCCCATGCGCTTGGCCAGCAGCGCCTGGCCGAGCGCGTTGTTGAGCTTGTGCGAGCCCGTGTGGTTGAGATCCTCGCGCTTCAGATACACAGAGCGTCCCACGCGCTCGGACAGCCTGCGCGCGCGGTACAGCGGCGAGGGACGCCCGCCGAAGTCGCGCAGCAGACCACTCAGCTCCGCCAGGTAGGCAGAGTCACGACGGGCGGCTTCCCACGCCTGCTCGAGCTCCGCCAGCGCCGGCATCAGCGTCTCGGGCACGAACTGCCCGCCGTAGGGCCCGAAGCGATGCTCGAGCGCGGGCGCGTCGCTGTCTGTACTCACGCCGGCTGACCGATCTCCGCCGGCTGCACGCGCGTCTCGGCGACCGCCGCGAAGAACGCCCGCAGCCGCTCGGGGTCCTTGTGACCGGGAGCGGCCTCAGTGCCGCTCGCGGTGTCAACCGCGTAGGGATGCACCGCCGCGATCGCCGCGGCGACGTTCTCCGGTGTGAGCCCGCCGCTGAGAATCAGCGGCACCTTCGAGCGCCGCGCCCGCACCAGCCCCCAGTCGAACGTCTCCCCCGTCCCGCCGCGCATGCCCTGGCGCGCCACCGCCTTCGCGCGCGCGTCGAGCAGGTGGAAGTCCACGTGGTAGCGCTCGAGATCCTGCACGTCGGCCGCGCCCGCCACCTGCGCGGCCTTGATCACGCGCGTGCCCGTCCTGCGCGCCACCTCGGCACAGAACGACGGTCCCTCCTCGCCGTGCAGCTGGACCATGCTCAGCCCCATCTGCTCGCAGTCGCTGACGATCTGCTCGAGCGGCGCGTTCACGAACACCCCGCACAGCTCCACGCGACGGCGCAGCGCCGCCGCGATCACCTGCGCCTCCGCCGGCGAGCAGCGCCGGGGAGATCCCTCGTAGAAGACCATCCCCAGCGCCCACGCACCCAGCTCCGTCGCGAGCTCCGCGTCGGCGAGGCTGGTGATGCCGCAGATCTTCACGCGCGGGTCGCTCTGGTCCATACCTCAACCGTAGCGACATACCGTCGCCGCGAGCTTCGTCTCAGCGGTGGCTAGCCTTCGGGCGTGTTGGGGTTTTCGACCGAGTTCGGTCGTTCTCCCAGCTTCGCCGTGACGGTTTTGTGTTCGTACTTGCCGTTGCCCGTCGCGCGCCACAGGCCGATGCTGATCGTTTCGCCCGGCTTCTTCGCCTCGATGTCTTCGGCCAGGTCCTGTGAGCTGTTCACCGGCTTGCCGTCGATCGCCACGATGATGTCGCCGCCGACCGCAACCTGTCCTTCTTCGGTCGTCGTGCTGACCGTGCCGCCATGGATGCCAGCCTTCTGAGCGGCCGTGCCCGGCTGCACGCTTTCCACCAGCGCTCCGCTTTTCACCGGCAGGTTGAGCGCCGCCAGCGAGCCGTCGATCGTACGCGAGGTCAGGCCCAGGTAGGCGCCACGCACCGTGCCGCCTTTCTCCAGCGTCGCGATCTGCGCCTTGGCCGTATTGATCGGGATCGAGAAGCCGATGCCGACGCTGCCGCCACCACCGCCGCCGGTCTCGATCTGCGAGTTGATGCCGATCACTTCACCGTTGATGTTGAGCAGCGGCCCACCCGAGTTGCCGGGGTTGATCGGCGCGTCGGTCTGCAGGACGTGATTGATCGTGAACCCGTTCGGGGCCGTGATTTCGCGCTGCAGCGCGGAGATCACGCCGGTCGTGAGCGTGCGTTCGAGGTCGAACGGGTTGCCGATCGCGTACACCGGGTCGCCCACCTGAACCGCACTCGAGTCGCCCAGGCGCAGCGGGTGCAGCGTCAGCCCGTCCGTCGGGATGCGCAGGATCGCGAGATCGTCCGAGGGGTCCTTACCGACCACCTTGGCTTCGACCGACTTGCCTTTTTCGAAGCTCACCGTCACCTTCACCGCATTCTCGACCACGTGGTAGTTCGTGAGGATCGTGCCGTTCGCGTCGATCACGATGCCCGAGCCGGTTGCCGTGCCCTGGCGCTGAGTCTGTTCACCAAACAGGTTGAACGGCGAGGATTCCGACTTCTGCACGACCGTCGAGGTCACGAACGCCACGCCCGGGGCGTCGCGCACGTAGGCTTCGTGCGGCGACATCCCCGTTGTGCGCTCCGACGCGTTGGACGGCGTCGGCGCCGCGGCTTCGACCGTCGTAATCACAGTCTTCGTGTTTTCTCCCAGGCCGCCTGCCGCCGCGATCACGGCCACCACGACCCCCGCGCCGATCAGCGCCGAGACGAACGGGATTACAAACATGCGTTTCATCGCACGTCAGGATGGAAGGTCGGGGTGAACACAATCTAAAGAGCGGCGTGAGCCTACCTAAAAGGCTCTCAGCGCCTCCAACGACGCCGCCGGGTCCTCCGAGCGCATCAGCGTCTCCCCCACCAGCACCGCGCTCACGCCGCGCTCGTGCAGCCGCCGTACCTGCTCGGCGCCGGCGATCCCCGACTCAGAGACGACCGTCACACCGGCTGGCATCTCATCCATCAGCGCCTCCGTACGAGCCAGATCGACGCTGAAGTCACGCAGGTCGCGGTTGTTCACACCCACGATGTCCGCCCCGAGCTCCAGCGCGCTGTGCAGCTCGCGGCGGTCGTGGACCTCGACGAGCACGTCCAGCCCGAGCGCGCGCGCCGCGTCGTGCAGCTCGGCCAGCTCCGCCGTCTCCAACGCCGCCACGATCAACAGCACCGCGTCCGCGCCCGCGATCAGCGCCTCGTACAGCTGGTAGGTGTCGACGATGAAGTCCTTGCGCAGCAGCGGCAGCTCGCACACCGCGCGCGCGGCGCCCAGATCCTCGAGCGCGCCGTCGAAGTTCGGCCCCTCGGTGAGCACCGATACAGCTACCGCACCGCCACGCTCGTACGCGCTCACGATCTCGGCTAGGTCCGGGCGCTCGCGCAGCGCTCCCGCCGAGGGCGAACGGCGCTTGAACTCCGCGATCACGCCGATCTCCGGGGTGTTGAGCGCGTCGCGGAAGCGACGCTCTCCCGCGGGCCGCCGGGCGCGAGCGAGCGAGCCCTCCTCCAGCGGACGCTCGCGCTTGCGCCGCTCTAGCTCCTCGCGCGTTTCCGCGATGATCCGGTCGAGCACCGTCTCCGTACGCTGGGTCATCCAGTCGCGCTCACAGGAGCATGCCGTTGGCTGGCCTGCACGAAGCCCTCCAGCGCACTCGCCGCCGCTCCGTCGACGAGTGCAGCACAGGCGGCCTGCACGCCCTCCGCGATCGAGTCCACCCGGCCCGCCGCGTAGATCGCCGCACCCGCGTTGATCACCGCCAGACGCTCCCCCGCCGGGCGCTCGCCGCCCGCGCCCGCATCCAGGATCGCGCGCGTTACCTGCGCGTTCTCCGCGGGCGTTCCGCCGGCCGGCGCCTGCTGTGCCCTTGAGCCGTCGCCGGGCTCGACGCCGACCTCCGCCGGGTTGAGCACGTAGTGACTGATCTCCTCGCCGTTGACCTCCGCCACTTTCGTCGGCGCGTCCGCCGAGACCTCGTCGAGGCCGTCCTCGCCCGCCACCACCAGCGCGCGATCGACGCCCAACCGCGCCAGGGCGCCCGCCATCCTCTCCAGGAACGCCGCGTCGGAGACGCCGATCAACTGGCGACGAGCTCCCGCTGGGTTCGTCAGCGGGCCGAGCAGGTTGAAGATCGTGCGCACCGCGAGCTCGCGCCGGACCGGTATCACGAAGCGCGTCGCCTGATGGTGCGCCGGCGCGAACATGAACCCGAAGCCCACCTCGTCGATGCACGCCGCCACCGCCTCCGCGCCAAGGTCGATACGTGCGCCGAGCGCCTCGAGCAGATCCGCGGAGCCCGAGCGGCTCGTCGCCGAGCGGTTGCCGTGCTTCGCCACCGCGCAGCCCGCGCCCGCCGCGATCAGCGCCGCTGTCGTCGAGACGTTGAAGCTGCTGCGCCCCCCGCCCGTGCCCGCCGTGTCGAGCAGGTCCTCGCGGTCGGTCGGAACGTGCGCCGCCAGCGCGCGCATCGTGCGCGCCAGCCCCGTCAACTCCTCGACCGTCTCCCCCTTCGTGCGCAGTGCGATCAGGAAGCCCGCGATCTGGATCTCCGAGACCTCACCGTGCATGATCTCCGCGAGCACCTCCGCCGTCTGATCGGCGCTCAGGTCCTTGCGCGACGCGAGCGCATCGGTCGCGTGGGTCAGGATCGCGTTTGGCATCTGCTTCTCGGCATCGGTTCGGTGGGTCTCGGCATCGGTTCAGTGCTTCTCGGCATGGGTTCAGTATTAGTAAAAGAAAAACTCTGTATAGCGATGGTTATACAGCGTTTGTTGTTGTTGGCGCGAGGAAGTTGGCGAGCAGCTCGCGGCCCTGTTCGGTGAGCACCGACTCCGGGTGGAACTGCACGCCCTCCGCCGGCAGCTCGCGGTGGCGCACGCCCATCAGCACGCCGTCGCCGTGCGCCGTCGCCTCCAGGCAGTCCGGCAATTGCTCGTCGACCACCAGCGAGTGGTAGCGCCCGACCGTCAGCGGCGAGGACAGGCCCTGGAAGATCGTGCGACCGTCGTGCTCGATGCTCGTCGCCTTGCCGTGCACCGGCGCGTGCAGCTTCCAGCGCCCGCCGAACGCCTGCGCCAGCGCCTGATGACCGAGGCACACCCCCAACGTCGGAACCCCCGCTTCGGGCATCCGCCGCACGAGCTCAAGCGTGATGCCAGCCTGCTCCGGCGTGCACGGGCCCGGGGAGACAACGCAGCGCTCGTAGCCGCCGTCCAGCAGCTCATCCACGCTCGCGCGATCGTTGCGCACCACGTGCAGATCCGCGCCGAGCTCGCCCAGGTACTGGACGAGGTTGTACGTGAACGAGTCGTAGTTGTCGATGACGAGCACCTTCACGGCTTCACGCCCAATCCGGCTGTTCGCATGCGAGTTCGACCGCGCGCATCGCCGCTTGCGACTTCGCCACCGACTCCTCGTACTCGTACTCGGGCTTCGCGTCCGCGACCGTGCCACCGCCCGCCTGCACGTGCGCGACGCCGTCCTTGACCACGACGGTGCGGATGTGGATCGCCGTGTCGAGGTCGCCCGCGTAGCTGAGGTAGCCGATCGCGCCGCCGTAGCCGCCGCGCTTGATCGGCTCGAGCTCGTCGATGATCTGCATCGCGCGCACCTTCGGCGCGCCCGACAGCGTCCCCGCCGGCAGCACAGAGCGCAGCGCGTCCATCGCGCCCACGTCCTCGCGCAGCGTGCCCGACACCGACGAGACGATGTGCATCACGTGGCTGTAGGTCTCGACCTCCATCAGCTCGTCCACGACCACGCTTCCGTACTCGCACACGCGCCCGAGGTCGTTGCGCCCGAGGTCCACGAGCATCACGTGCTCGGCGCGCTCCTTCTCGTCCACCAGCAGCTCGCCCGCAATCCGCCGGTCATCCTCAGGCGTGGCTCCCCGTGGGCGCGTGCCAGCGATCGGCTTGGTGTTGACGCGACGCCCGTTGACCGTCAGCAGCGGCTCGGGGCTCGCCCCTGCGACCTGGAAGTCGCCGAAGTCCAGGAAGTACATGTATGGGCTCGGGTTGACCGCGCGCAGGCCGCGATAGATCGAGAACGCCTCCACCGGCACCGGCGCCGACCAGCGCTGCGACGGCACCACCTGGAAGGCATCGCCGGCGAAGATGTACTCGACGATCCTCGTCACCATCGCTTCGAAGCGCTCGCGCGGCATGTTCGACTCGAACGCCGGCATCGCGCGCACGGAGGCGGTCGGGACGGGCCCCGGCTCGCCGCGCGGGACCGGGCCCGCGAGCGCGCAGCGCACCTCGCCGATCGTGCGCGCCGCCTGCTCGTATGCCCGCTCGATGTCCGGCTCGGCCTTGCCTGTCTTCGATAGGTCCGCGTTGGCGATGATCGTGACCGTGTGCTTCAGGTGGTCGAACACCACCAGCGCGTCCGAGAGCATCAGCGCCATGTCGGGCAGGCCCAGCGGATCCCCGTCCGGCCCGCCCGGCGGATCGCCCAGCGGCTCGACCGTGCGCACGAGGTCGTAGCCGAAGAAGCCCACAGCGCCGCCGATGAACGGAGGCTCGTCCGCCTCACTCGCGCGCAAGTCCTCGAGCGGCGCCTGGTGAAAGCGCGCGACGTGCTCGGCCGCCAGCGCGTACGGGTCGCCGCCGTCGGCGAGCGACCAGCGCAGCACCGACCGCGGCCGGAAGCCGATGAACGACCAGCGCCCGACCCGCTGTCCCTGGTCGGCGGACTCCAGCAGGAACGCCGGCTCTCCCGGCGCCAGCGCGCGCAGCTTCAGGAACGCCGATACAGGCGTCTCGCAGTCCTCGATGAAGCTGTACGAGAGCGGTATCAGCTCGTATGTGCGCGCGAGCTCGCGCGCACGCTCAAGGCTCGGCGCGACGCCCAGGGCGCTCGTTCCGGGTGCGCTAGGAGCGACGGCCATCGAGCACCCGCTCGGCATCCGTGAGCGCGCGCCCGCGGCTGCGCAGGAGCACCAGCAGGTGGTACAGCACGTCGGCCGCCTCTTCGTCCACACGCGCATCGGACTCCTCGCGGGCCGCGCGCGCGACCTCCTCGGCCTCCTCCATCACCTTCTCACCGATCAGCGTCGGGTCGTCCAGCAGCTCGACCGTGTACGAACCTCCGGGCCGCTCGCGAGCGCGCTCCGCGACCGTGCGCTCGAGCGCCGGCAGCGTCTCGTACGGCGCCCCCCGGTCGAGCTCACCGCGGTGAAAGCACGTGCGCTCGCCCGTGTGGCACGCCGGGCCCGCCGGTTCCACGAGCGCGAGCAGCGCGTCGCCGTCGCAGTCCACACGCAGCGCGCGCACCGTCTGCACGTTGCCGCTCGTTTCACCCTTGTGCCACTGTTCGCCGCGTGAGCGGCTCCACAGGTGCAGCTCGCCGGTGGCGCGCGTGCGCGCGAGCGCCTGCTGGTTCATGTACGCCAACGTCAGCACCTCGCCCGTGCGCCAGTCCTGCACGATGCACGGCACCAGGCCATCGCCGTCGTACACGAGCAGATCGTCGATCCCCACCTGCTCCTCAACGTTTACGTTGCGATCCTCGGCGCGTGCGCTCATCCGCACGATTGTACGGTCCCCGCAGCTCGCCTCGGCTGTGCCCCTCGACTCGCGCGTCGTCGCGTTTCAGACACACTGCCACGGCGATGGATTCCGTACTCGACCGCAAGCTGCTCGTGGTCACTGGCAAGGGTGGCGTCGGCAAGACGACCGTCGCCGCCGCCCTCGGGCTGCTCGCGGCGCGCGCCGGGCGGCGCACGATCGTCGTCGAGCTCGGCCAGGAGAGCCGGCTGCCGCGACTGTTCGGCCGCACGCCGGCGAAGCCAGGCCTGGAGACCCCCCTGCAGGAGCGCCTGTCGAGCATCTCGATCGACCCTGATCGCGCGCTGCTCGAGTGGCTGCAGGTACTCGGCGGCCGCGTCTCCGGCCGCGTGCTCGCCTCCAGCGGAACCTTCCAGTACTTCGCCGCCGCCGCGCCCGGCGCCAAGGAGCTCGTCGCGATGGTCAAGATCTGGCAGCTGACCCGCGAGCCGGGACGCCGCAACAGCACCGGTGGCTACGACCTCGTCGTGCTCGACGCACCCGCCACAGGGCACGCGCTCGGGATGCTCAGCTCACCCCACACCTTCGGCGCGATCGCCCGCGTCGGCCCGATCGCCGGACAGACGCGCCAGGTGCAGGAGCTGCTCGAGAGCCCATCGCGCTCGGGCTACCTCGCGGTCGCGCTCGCAACCGAGATGGCCGTCACCGAGGCGCTCGAGCTCGACGACGCGCTCGGCACCCGACTCGGTCGCAGCCTGTCCGCGGTCGTCGTCAACGCGCTGCTGCCACGACGCTTCACCGCCGCCGAGCTCCGCCGCATCGCCCCGCTCGCAGACGGCTCGCACAAGGTCACCGCCTCGGCCGCACAGGCGGCGATCGCCGTTCACGAACGCGCGCGCTTCCAGCACAACCAGCTCGCGCGCCTGCGCCGGCGCAGCTTCGACGTCGTCGGCGTGCCGTTCGTGTGGGGCGCCCGGCTCGATCTCGCTGCGGTAAGCGGGATTGCCAAGCGCCTCGAGCGCAAGCTCTGAGGCGCAGTGTCGAGGCGGGCGAGCGGGACGGGTAATGACTCAGGGCGCGGCGAGCCTGTAGCGGCGTGTCGCCGCATCGCGCTCGAGCAGGCCGACAGCCAGTAGCGTCGTCACGTAGCGGTGCGTGGTGCTCGTGTTCATCCCGAGCATGCGCGCCAGCTCGGCGATGCCCAGATGGCCCCCGTCCGCGGGAAAGCACGACAGCACGAGCAGCCCCGCGAGCAGCGAGCGCGACAGGCGCCGGTCCTCCATTTGCGCCGGCAGCACGTGCTCCTCCTCGGACTCCGGCGCGAGCGTCCAGCTCGCATCTTTCAGCGCCGACAGCAGCACCGACATCGTCCCGCCCTCGCCCGCGGAGCGGATGACCTGATCGACCTGGGCCTTGGAGAGCTCGATCGTGACGACTCCAGCGGTGTTCACATCCGTCATCGCGCACGTACCATCATGCCGTTCTCGCGGTCGCCCGCAAGGCGGCCCTGAATATTCAGTTCTGACTACTCATGCCATGCGTCACAACGACGTTATCCGCGGCCAGCGCACGAGCCGCGTTGGGCCGTTCCGCCTGCTTGAGCAATCGCTTCAGCAGCTCCCTCGCGCTGCGCAGCCACTCGATCCGCGCCCTCCACAGCGCGATCTCGGCGTCGTTGGCGAGCCCCCGCATCAGCCTCGCCCAGTCCTGGGGCTCGCCCGCCTGGGTGCCACCGGCGATACCCGAGCCGCCGATGACGCCGGAGCCAAAGGAGCTCTCGGAGCGCGTCGTGAGATCGCGCAACCGACCCATGCACGCGAGTTCCTGGCCATAGACGACGTCGATCAGCCGCGGCAGGTTGCCAGGCCTGCAGAGCGCGATCTTCATGTGCAGCTCGTCGCGCAGCGGCGGCGTCGGCGAGGAGCCGAGTATCCACGCCTCGAAGTGCTCGATCCCGCGCTCGGTCGCCTCGTAGATCATGCGCGGCGCAGAGCGCCTGGTCGGGCCCGGCCCCATCTCGCCGGCCGCCCGCACGCATTCGTCGCGGCTGAGCTGATCGAGCGCCGAGTACACACCCGATGGCGCGAAGCTCGAGGAGCCGAAGCGCTCGTCCAAGCGCTGTGCCAGCTGGTAACCGTAGCCTGGGCGCTCGATCACCAGTCCCAATATCGCGTACTTTGCCGACATATGTGCCCTCCCCCCGCGAGGCTCCTCGGCTCAGACCGTATCCCAAAACGACGCGCGGCACATCTCACAAGCTGAATAAGTCAGATCGGCGGGAATTGCCGGCAAGCAGATCGTGTGTGGCTGTCGGAGCCCGACGCGCGGTGACAACTCACCGGCGGCGGCTCACGTGATGCCGAGGCGATCGAGCAGGTCCGCGTCGGCGCGCCAGTCGCGCCGCACCCGCACCGAGAGCTCGAGATGCACCTGCACGCTGAGCGCGCGTTGCAGCTCACGCCGAGCGGCGGTGCCGATCGCCTTGATCATGCGTCCGTGAGCGCCGATCAGGATCCCCTTCTGGGAGTCGGTCTCGACCCACACCAGCGCGCGCACGCGCGCGAGCCCCTCGCGGGGATACTCGAGCTCCTCGACCACGACCTCGACCGCGTGCGGCAACTCCTGGAACGTGCGCCTGATGACCGCCTCGCGGATCAGCTCCGCCAGCAGCAGCTCGCGCGGCTGATCGGTGCTCGCGCCCACGGCGAACATGAACGGCCCCTCCGGCATCGACGCCGCCAGGTGCTCGACCAGCTCTGGCACGCCCGAGCCGCGGCGCGCGGAGATCGGGAACACCTCCGCGCCCGGCACGAGCTCGGCCGCCTCGGCGAGCACCGGCACCAGCGCCGCCCGGGTGCACCGATCGACCTTGTTGACCGCGATCGTCACCGGCACCTTCGCGGACTCGAGCGCCGCCGCGATGAAGCGGTCGCCCGGCCCCACGCCCTGCTCGGCGCTCAGCATCAACAGCGCCGCGTCGGAGCCCTCGAGCTCCTGCTGCACGCGCCGCGCCATGCGCGCCGTCAGCTCATCGCGCGGGCGCTGGACGCCCGGCAGGTCGACGAGCACGATCTGGCAATCGCCGCTCTGGTGCACGCCGCGGATGGCACGGCGGGTGGTCTGCGGCCGATCGGAGACGATCGCCACCTTCTCGCCGACCACCGCGTTTGTGAATGTCGACTTGCCGACATTGGGCCTGCCGGCCAGCGCGACGAAGCCTCCGCGCGTCACCCATCCGCTCCAGCGAGCAGCTCCCGCTGCAACTCGAGCATCTCGCCGTGGTCGGTCTCGTGGTCCATGCCCAGCAGGTGCAGCATCCCGTGGACGACCGCCTCGCGCACATCCGCCGTGTGCTCAGGGCAGATGACGATGTCGCCGAGCTCGATCGGCACAGCGGTTCGAGTCGGCGCGCCGGCCGCGCGCTCCATTGCGCCGTGCGCACCCCCTGCCGCATCGATGCCGTCTATCGGGAACGACAGCACATCGGTGGGAACCGGTTTCTCGCGGTGCTCGCCGTTCAGCTGCGCGATCCGCTCGGCGTCCACGAACTCGATCGCCACGTGCCCGCCGTCGACGCCCATGCGGGCGGCGGTCAGCGTGCACAGGCGCCGCAGCTCTCGCGGCGGGGTCGCCGCCGGGGCGATGCCCGTGCCCAGCACCTCGACCTCGATCATCGGCGATCAGGCGCTGCGGACGGCGCGCGCACCGATCTCCGCCTGCACGGGAACATCGCGCTGGGAGTGCACGTCGTAGGCCTCCACGATCCGCTGGACGAGCTTGTGGCGCACCACGTCCTCCGCCCCGAAGCGAACGAACTCGATCCCCTCGACCGCGTCCAGCACGTTCCCGACCGCGATCAGCCCCGACTGCTGCTCGCGTGGCAGGTCCACCTGCGTGACGTCTCCCGTGACCACCATCCGCGAGCCGAAGCCAAGGCGCGTGAGGAACATCTTCATCTGCTCGGGCGTCGTGTTCTGCGCCTCGTCGAGGATCACGAACGAGTCGTTGAGCGTGCGACCGCGCATGAACGCCAGCGGCGCGATCTCTATCACGCCGCGCTCGATGTGCTGGGAGACCTTCTCAGGGTCGAGCATGTCGTGCAGCGCGTCGAACAGCGGACGCAGATACGGGTCGACCTTCGCCATCAAATCGCCCGGCAGGAATCCCAGGCGCTCGCCCGCCTCGACCGCCGGCCGCGTGAGGATGATGCGGTTGACCTCGTGCCGCGACAGCGCCGCCGCCGCCATCGCCACCGCAAGGAACGTCTTGCCCGTGCCCGCCGGGCCCACGCCGAAGGTGATCGTGTTCTCGCGCACCGAGTCCACGTAGCGCTTTTGGTTGATCGTGTTCGGCGCCACGCGCAGGCCGCGGTGGCGCCACACCACATCCTCGAGCACCCGCGCGGGCGATTCGTGCGCATCCAGCGCCCCCGTCACCGCGGTGATCGTGCCGGGACCGATCTGATGGCCGCGGGCGATCAGGTCGGAGAGCTCGCGCACCACACGCTCGCCCGCGTGCGTCTCCGACTCCTCGCCGTCGAACGTCAGCAGGTTGCCGCGCAGGAACACCTTGCAGTCGAGATGCGCCTCGAGCGCGCGCAGCACGACGTCCTGGCTGCCAGCCAGCTCGGCCGCCACCACGTTCGAGAGCTCGATCTGGGTCCTCATCCCTGCAGTGCCGCTCGCACGAGCTCGGACACCCGCTTTCCGTCAGCGCGACCGTCCACGGCCGCCATCGCGTGCTTCATCGCCGCGCCCATGTCCTTGGCCGACTCCGCTCCGCTCTCGCGCACCGCCTGCTCGACGATCGCCGCAAGCTCGACGTCGGAGAGCTCCGCCGGAAGGTAGGAGCCGATCAGTTTGGCCTCGGACTCCTCGCCGTTTGCAAGATCCTCACGGCCACCGTCACGAAATGCCTTCGCGGACTCCAGCCGGCGCTTGCGCTCGCGGCGCAGCACCGCCAGCTCATCGTCTGAGCCTTCCTTGGCGGCCTTCTGCAGCTCAGAGAGCACCATGCGCAACGCGCCCACACGGTCCTTCTCGCCGGCACGCATCGCGCCCTGCACGTCCACTTTTATCTGCTCGACGATCGCCATCTGGGAATCAGGATACGCCGGTCCGCCGATCGCACGGCAAATTCCTCCACGCAATAGGGTGCACGCGGTGAACGAGTCTCTGTACGCCAGCGCCCTGGCGCCGTTCCTCGCGGAGACACAACGCCTGCGCCCGGCACACGCGGAAGTGATCGACGCCCACACCCATCTCGGGCTCGACGAGGACGGGCGCTCGCTGACGCTCGAGCAGCTTCTGTCCCAGCTCGACCGCGCGGACGCCCGCCGTGCGTGCGTGTTTCCGTTGCACGACCCCGAGCGTCGGCCCTCCTACAGCGTCCCCAACGACCGCGTGCTCGCGTGGACGGACGAAAGCGAAGGCCGGCTGGTCCCGTTCTGCCGGCTCGACCCCGCCGAAGACCCGCTCGCGGAGGCCGAACGCTGCCTGGCGGCGGGCGCCCGCGGGATCAAGCTGCACCCGCGCGCGCAGGACTTCGACTTCGACGGGCCGGAGATGCGCGCGGTGTTCGCCCTCGCTGAAGCGGCGAACGTGCCGATCCTGATCCATGCCGGCCGCGGGTTGCCGCCGCTAGCCGACGGGCTCGTCGAGCTCGCGCTGAGCCATCCCGGCGCAGTGCTGATCCTCGCGCACGGCGCGATCTGCGACCAGGGCATCCTCACCACGCGCCTGGCCGACCACCCCGGCGTGCTGTACGACATCTCGTGCTTCTTTCCGCTCGACGTCATCGAGCTGTTCGCGCGCGTGCCCGCCGAGCGGATCGTGTTCGCGTCCGACCCGCCCTACGGTCTGCCCGCGACCACGCTGTACATGGCGCTGCGCGTCGCATGGAAGGCGGGCCTCGACGAGGCCACGACCAAGGCTGTGCTCGGCGGCACGATGGCCGCGCTGCTCGACCGTCACGAGCTGCCGCCCGTGGGTCCCGTGCGGCGCGGCCCCACAATCGAGCTGTCGGGGCGCCTCGCTCGCGTGTACGGGTACGCGAGCCTCGTCGGGCCGGCTCTGTTCAGCGGCGCGAGCGAGCAGGCGCGCGCGATGCTCGACATGGCGCTCGCCGCGTGCCGCGATCCAGAGCCGGGGACCGACGGCGAGGCACTGGAGACGATCGGGGCGGCGCTGCGCGCAGCGGACACGCTGCTCGTAGGCGAGGACGGAGTACGCCCCGCGATCGACCTCGTCTACCGCGCGATCGTGCGCGCCGCCACCGAGGTTCCCGACGGCGCCTGAGAAAGGGCTCTGAGTGGCAGACGCGGTTGGCGCGCTTGCGCTCATGCAGTTGGGTGCCACGAATACGCCGTTGCGCCCAGGCTGCGCGCAGTCGCCCGCCCTCCACGTGCCCAATGAACCGCAGTCGCGCTCGGCGATTTCAGGCACGCGACTGCGCACCATGACCGCGCAGATCCGCATCCCAGAGCCAAACGCAGAGTCCCCCGTCGAGGCGACGGCGCTCTGGTGAACGCTGAAAGGCGGCGTATATGGACGGGATCGTGCCCGCCCGCTACGCTCGCTCCTCCTTCATCTCCTTTCCCTGTGCCGTTTCGGCCTTCGCCGACCCCTTTCCACAGCTCGCACCGACGAGCGACAGAGCACACCCGCAGCGCCACGCGCCTCGCTGGTAGCTGACGAACCCGCTCGCGCCAAGTTCGCCTCGGCACCGGCGCTCGAATCGCGATTTCCGAGAACCCCCAAGGGGTTCTCGGCGTGCTGTCTGCCCAAGCTGGCGCCGCTCGAGGCTCCTTGACGGCTGCCCGCCGTGCTCGTACAAGCCCGCCGCAAGGCACCCGGCACAACGTCGGGACGCGAGTCAACAGACCGGCAGGAGACAGCCATGACCCCCAGCTCGCCCGTGATCTCCCCCGCACACCTCAGAGGCCCGAGCCGCGAGAGCGACGTGTCCCGGCGACGCCGCCGTGCCCGCTCCCGGCGTGAGCACAGCAGTCCCGAGCAGCTACTGCTGGGCCGATACGTCGACCGCGAGGGCCACGATCGCGAGGTGATCGCGCGCACCGGCGCGGCGGGCAGCACGCTGGTCGTAGATCGGGACGGCGCCACCGGCGAGGACCCGCGTCTGGTGGCGCACATCGGCGCCGACGAGGCGGCCGGGAACGCCGCCCTCGTCTGCAGTCGCTACCTGCAGGACGCCGCACGCGGCGACGGAGGCTGCCGGGCGCTGACGGCCGAGGATCGGACGCTCGTGCCGTTCGACGATCCTCACGAGCTCGACGCGACGCTGCTGGACACGTCCGCCGCGCAGCCGGTCGACCGGCGCGGCTTCGCCTACTCGCTCGAGCTCGTGCCCAGCGCGATGTCGATCCCGGAGCTGCGGTGGTGCCGTCGCGGGAGCTGCCAGGCACCCGGCTGTGAGCCGGTGAGCGTGCGCGAGGCGATCGCGTCGCTGGAGAGCTACGAGCCGGTGCGTGCGCTCACGCTGCGCTCGCTCTCGCTGCACGGTCACGGCGGCGCGGTGTCAACGACGATCCTGCGCGCTGAGCTCGCGCGGGTCCACGAGAGCCCGATCGTGCTCAACCGCCGCCTGCGCGAGGTCGTGCTCGCGACGGTCGAGCGCCAGCAGCTGAGCATGAGCGAGATAGCGCTCCGCTGCGGGCGCGTCAAGCGCGACCGCAAGGGCAACGAGAGCGGCGAGACGAGCTGGCTGGCGCGCCGTGTGGGGCTGCTTCCGGAGGGCGGGCACGACACGCCCACTCCCTGGATTCACAGCGACGTGCTCGCGTTGATCGCGCGCCACGGCCTCGGCGTGAGCCCCCGCGAGGTCGAGCTGTGCTGAGCCCAGATCCAGCGGCGCCGATCCTCGTCGTCGAGTCCGACAGGCACCTCGGCCAGAGGATCGCCGAGCAGCTGATCGCCGATGGCTTCGGCGTCGAGCTGGCACACAGCGCCGAGCATGCGCGGATCCTGGCGGGCTTCAGCGCTCCGAAGCTCGCGGTGCTCGGCCTGCTTGACTCGCCAAGCGGCGCGATCGAGCTGCTGCGCGAGATACGCCACGCCGGCCGGCTCGACGCGCCGTGGGACCGAACGATGCCGGCGATCGTCGTGGGCGCTCAAGCGCACGAGCTCGACGTCCTGCGCGCGTTCGAAGCCGGCGCTGACGATTTCGTAGCGAGGCCCGCCGCCTACCTCGAGCTGAGGGCGCGCATGCGGGCGATCCTGCGCAGGAGCGCCGCAGCGCCGCCGCTTGAGCGGCTGATCGAGGTTGGGCCGCTCGCGATCGACACATGCGCTCACGTCGTCACCCTCGCCGCACGAGCGGTCGAGCTGCGACGCATGGAGTTCGATCTGCTCGTGCACCTCGCCCGTGAGCCTGAGCGCGTGTTCACCAAGTCCGAGCTGCTGCGCGCGGTCTGGGGGTATCGCTCGGGTGGATCGACGCGGACCGTCGACAGCCACGCGAGCCGGCTGCGCCGCAAGCTCGCCCCCGACGGCGCCACGCGCTGGGTGATCAGCGTATGGGGAGTCGGCTACCGGTTGATCTGAGTAGCCGCCGCCGCGACGGCGGATGTATTTGACGGGGCTGACGCAGCCCCGACGACCAAGCACTTGACGGGCTCCAGAGCCCGACAGGCACAGCACGCAGCACCCCGACGGCGGGCCTCCGGGCTCGCCATCGGTCGTTAACCACCGTGGCCGGCTCACCGCCGGTCCGAGCGAGCGTGGCCGTCACGGCCGGCTCAGAAGGGAGTGGCGCAATGCCCTCGTATGCATATCCAGAAGAAACGGTCGACCCCGCGGCGACGGTCAGCGAACTCGTGCACTGGCTCGAGTCAGCCGGCGTTCACTGCATCCTCGGCGTGTTGCTGGGGACACTCGCAGCGCGAGCGATGCGCGCCAGGCACCTGCATTGGAGCTGGGCGGCCGGCGCACTGGCGATCAGCATCCTGGCGAGGCCGCTGCACGGCGGCTGGATGCTCACACTCGCAGCGGCGAGCCTGCTCGCCACCACTCGCGGCCGGCGCTGGCACCGTGAAGACCTTGAAGCCGGCATGGACCTCGCCGAGATCGCGTCTCGCCGCCGCCGTCCGCTCGATCTCCTGCGCACGCTCGCTCTGATCGCG
The DNA here is from genome assembly GCA_035939335.1 of Solirubrobacteraceae bacterium. GTDB lineage: Bacteria > Actinomycetota > Thermoleophilia > Solirubrobacterales > Solirubrobacteraceae > Palsa-744. Next base: position 52,962 of record DASZFY010000029.1, read on the forward strand.
GCGCTGCGCGTGCGCGAGCGGCTGGGCGCCCACCGCTGGCTGCGGCGAGATCACGAGCTGCTGCTCGGCTTCGACGAGAGCCACCACGGGGTGTCGATCCCCTTCGGCGGCGAGGGCGGAGGAACCCACACGCTCGTCGTCGGCGCCACCGGCTCGGGCAAGACCGTCACGCAGACGTGGATCGCGCTGCGGGCGATCGAGCACGGGATGGGCACGATCGCTCTCGATCCCAAGGGTGACCGCGACATGCGCGAAGAGCTGCATCGCGCGGCCCTCGCGGCAGGACGCTCGTTCCTCGAGTGGACGCCCGTTGGCGCGTGTGTCTATAACCCGTATGCGCGCGGCGGCGTCAGCGAGATCGCCGACAAGATCCTCGCCGGCGAGCGCTTCACCGAGCCTCACTACCAGCGCCAGGCCCAGCGCTATCTAGGACACGTCGTGCGCGCGTTGCGAGCGACCGGGGCGCAGGTGAGCCTGCGCGCGATCGTGGAGCAGCTCGAGCCGACGCGCCTGGAGCTGCTGGCCCGCGAGCTGCCCGAGGCCGACGCCCGCGCCACGTTCAGTTACCTGGACTCGCTCTCCACGCGCCAGCACAGCGAGCTGGCGGGCGTGCGCGACCGGCTGTCGATCCTGGCGGAGTCCGACGTCGGGAGGTGGCTCGATCCACAGACAGGCGACGCCGAGCAGTTCGACCTGCTCGCGGCGGTCAACAGCCGGGCGGTGGTCTACTTCAACCTCGAAGCAGACAGCCGACCGCTGCTGAGCGAGATGCTCGGCGCGGCGATCGTGCAGGACCTGCAGACGACCGTAGCGTCGCTGCAGGGCACGCCGGTGCCGACGCTAGTGGTGATCGATGAGTTCTCCGCGATCGCCGCCGAGCAGGTGGTCAGGTTGTTCGGCCGTGCCCGCTCTGCCGGCTTCAGCCTGCTGCTGGGCACGCAGGAGCTCTCCGACCTCCGGCCTCCTGGACGCGAGCGGCTGCTCGAGCAGGTGCTCGGCAACCTCTCCGTGCTGATCGCTCATCGCCAGGTGGTGCCCGACTCCGCCGAGCTGATCGCGAACGTCGCCGGCATGCGAGGAGCGTGGAAGGTCTCGCGTCACAGCAAGGGCTCCTCTACGCGCGTCAGGACCCGCGATTTCGTGCTCGATCCGAACCGAGTGATGAGCCTCGGCCGCGGCTGGGCGGCGGTGCTGGTACTCGGTGACGCAGGCCGCACGCAAGTGGCGCGGATGCTCGCGCCCGCCCGCCGACGCTGACTGCCGGCAATCACCACCACGCACTAATGCAAATGCACTGGCCGGCTCGGCAAGCAGCGGCCGGCCAGTGCGTCCGAACGCATCCTCAAACCAACAACACAAAGGAGGACCGAGATGGTCCGCAACAGCAAATCACTTTCACCCGAGCAGCTGGCGCTCGTGCGCTGGACCGTGCGCCTCGGCGCCGTCACGCCCGAGGCGGCGGCAGCGCACAGCAACTGGACGCTCGCCTCGGCGCGCGCCCGCCTGATCGCCGCCGAGCGCGCAGGATTGCTGTGCAGCCGGCGGCTGCTGGCCGACCGCCCGGCGCTGTACACCGCCACACGCGCAGGGCTTCGCGCATCCGGCCTGCATGGCCTGGAGCCGTGCCGCATCAGCGTCGCCAACGCACCTCACGCGATCGAGTGCGCGCGCGTCGCCGCCGCGCTGGAGCACGCCTACCCGGACCACACGGTCATGGGCGAGCGCGAGCTGCGTCGCGACGAGCGCGAATCCGGGACGCCGCTGGCGAGTGCGACGCTCGGTCCGGGTCCCGGCGGTCGAGCGCTGCTGCACCGACCCGACATCGTTCTGTGGCCGCGAAGCCCGAGCGTGAGCGAGCGGCTGCCGGTCGCCGTCGAGGTCGAGCTGACGATCAAGGCTCCGCGGCGATTGCTCGAGATCTGCCGGGCGTGGGCGCGCTGCCGCTGCGTCGCGGGCACGCTCTACCTCGTCGCGCCCGACGTGCAGCGGCCGCTCGTCCGCGCGATCGAGCGCTCGCACGCCAGCGGGCGGATCGCGGTCGTTCCGCTCGAGGCGCTCGTCTGCGGCGATCGGCCAGAGCGGCCGGCGCCCGCGAGTACCGTCCCCGTGGATGCGTAGCTTGCGTGCGGGGGGTCAACCATCTAGCAATGGAGACCAGCGATGTCCTACTTCACCATCAACCGCGTCGTTCTCGTCGGACGCCTGACCCGCGACCCCGAGCTGCGTGCACTGCCCTCTGGGACCAGCGTGTGCGGGCTGCGGATCGCGTGCAACTCGAGCTACAAGGACGCTGACGGCGAGCTCGTCGAGCGGCCGAACTACTTCGACGTCAGCGCGTACGGCGCGGCCGGCGAGAGCGTGAGCCGCTACATGCGCCGGGGCAGCCGCGTCGCGGTCGACGGGCGCCTGGAGTGGCGCGAGTGGGAGACCGCAGAGCAGGAGCGCCGCCAAGCGGTGAGCATCGTCGCCGACACGGTCCAGTTCCTCGACAGCCCCGGCGAGCGCTCGCAGGAAGGCGCCGGCGAGGAGCACGGAGACACGGGCGCCGGCGATCATGACCGCGAGCTGGTCGGTGTCGGCGCAGGCGAGGACGACGATCTCGTCTTCTAGACGGAGGGGTCTGGAGACGCGCTGCGACGCGCTATGCGTAAACTGGCGCGCCGCAGCGCAGCCCGACCAGACCAGCTCAGCCCGCAAGGAGCCCTTTCTCGCGATGCCAGTGAACCCGCAAGCGATCGGCAAGACATACGAGCCCCTGGTGTACGCGGTGGGCCGAGAGAAGATCAGGGAGTACGCCCGCGCCGTCGGCGAGACCGACCCCGTGCACCTCGACGTCGAGGCAGCGCGCGCGGCGGGCTATGCCGACGTCGTCGCGCCGCCGATGTTCGCGGTCGTCTACAGCGCCCCGTCGGTGGGACCGCCGATCTTCGATCCTGAGATCGAGCTCAACTTCGCGATGATGGTCCACGGCGGGCAGGAGTTCGTCTGGGGCCCGCCCGTCGTGGCCGGCGATGAGATCACCACGACGACAAACGTCAAGGACATCTCTGAACAGGACGGTCGCGGCTACTACGTGTTCGAGTCGATCTCCACCAACCAGCGCGGCGAGCAGGTCTGCCGCGGAACGTGGACGAACATCGTCCGAGGAGTGTGATCTGAATGGGAGACCTCCAGCAGGGCGAGCAGATCCCCGAGGTGCGCGTGACCCCCGACAAGTACCTGACCGTCCGCTACGCGGGCGCCTCGGGCGATTTCAACCCGATCCACATAGACGAGGAGTTCGCCCGCGCGGTAGGACTGCCGGGGCGGATCCTGCACGGCCTGTGGACGATGGCGCAGGTGGCGCGCGCGCAGACGGAGGCGGCCGGGGGCCCCGAGCACCTGAAGCGCCTATCGGTGCAGTTCCGCGGGATGGGCGTGCCCGAGCAGGAGGTCGTGGTGAGCGGAACCGTGAGCGAGCGTTCGGGCGCGCACGCGGTGATCGACACGGTCGCCGAGCAGGACGGCAAGCAGATCATCCGCAACGCGCAGGCCGAGCTCGAGCTGTAGACCCGGACGTGTTCTTGGCGGCGCCAGCACGGCGCCTACAATCACACGCATGCTGAGCCCGCGCCAGGAGCACATTCTGTGCAAGGTCGTCGACGGCTACCTGCAGACGGGGCAGCCGGTGGCCTCGCGCACGATCGCCGCCGAAGCCGACCTCGACTGCGGACCATCGACTGTGCGCAACGAACTGGCGCTGCTCGAGGAGCACGGCCTACTTGCCCACCCCCACGTGTCCGCCGGCAGGGTGCCCACCGACGCCGGCCACCGCTACGTGGTCGATCGTCTGCTCAGCTCTGAGCGCGCGCTGCCCGCGCAGCCCAGGCGCCTGGAGCTCTCGCTGATCCGCCGCGAGGTCGACGAGGCGATGCGCGCGACGACGGAGACGCTCTCGCAGATGACCAACCTGCTCGCGGTCGTCTCCGCGCCGTCGATGAACGCGGCGACCGTGCGTCACGTGGAGGTGTTGGCGCTACAGCCGCAGGTGGTGCTGGTCGTGATCATCACCTCCGCGGGAAACGTGTCGAAGCTGTTCGCGACGTTCGATCGCGCGGTCGACCCGGGTCTGGTGGCGTGGGCGGGCGAGTACCTGAACGAGCGGCTCGTCGGCCTGGGCCTCGGCGCACGCATGCTCCAGCAGCGCCTCGTCGACCCGAGTCTGTCGCCCACCGAGCTTGCGTTCCTCGCACGCTTTGCGCCGGCGTTCGGCGAGCTCGCCGCCGACGGCGAGGACACGCTGTTCGTGGAGGGCACAGCGCGCCTGTTCGAGGCCGGTCAGATCGAGGACACGACCCACGTCAACGAGCTGATCGACATGCTCGAGCGCCGTGTGGCGCTGCTGAGCGTGCTGCGCGCGGCGCTGGCCGAGCCCGGCGTGTACGTGCGCATCGGCCGCGAGAACGAGATTCCCGCGATGCACTCGCTGGCGCTCGTGGCGACCGGCTACGGGATGGCCCAGCGCAAGCTCGGGACGGTGTCGTTGATCGGACCCGTGCGGATGGACTACGCGGTCGCGATCGCGACCGTGCGCGAGGCCGCACATGAGCTCTCGCGCTTCGTCGAAGATGCCTACGCCGAGAACTGACCGCACCGGCATGCCCCGCGATCCGTATGAGGTGCTGGGCGTCGGCCGCGACGCCTCCGCGCAGGACATCAAGAAGGCGTTCCGCCAGCTCGCCATGGAGCTGCATCCCGACGTCAACGCGCACGACCCCGACGCCGAGGAGAAGTTCAAGGAGGCCGCCGAGGCAAACGAGATCCTCTCGGACCCCGAGCGGCGTGCGACGTATGACCGCTACGGCCACGACGGCCTGCGATCTGGTGGCTACGCGCCGAACTTCGACAGCTTCGGATCGATCAGCGACCTGTTCAACGCGTTCTTCGGCGGGAGCCCCGGCGGACGTGGCGGGCACGCGCAGGGCGGCGACGTCGCAGTCGCGATCGAGCTCGACCTGCTGGAAGCGGCCAACGGCGCCAATGTGGAGGTCGCCTTCGAGGCCGTCGAGCGCTGCGAGCACTGTCGCGGCAACGGCGCCGAGCCGGGCACGCCGATCGAGACGTGCGCGCGCTGTGCCGGCGCCGGACAGCTTCAGGTCGTGACGCGCACGCTGCTCGGGCAGATGGTGCGCACGATGGTCTGCGACGAGTGCCACGGCGATGGGCGTGTGCCCACGCAGCCGTGTGGCGAGTGCCGCGGCCGGGGACGTGTCGCGAGCAGGCGCACTGTCGAGGTCGAGGTTCCGGCCGGCATCTCCGAGGGACAGCGCATCCGCATCACCGGGCACGGCCACGCAGGCGAAGCGGGCGCGCCCGCGGGCGACCTGTATGTGGTGGTGCGCGTGCGCGAAGACGATCGCTTCGTGCGCGAGGGCGATGACCTGATCACCGCACTCGACGTCGCCGCGCCGCTGGCCGCGCTCGGCGGCATGCTCGAGGTACCGACGCTCGAAGGCAGCGCCTCGATCGAGCTGCCTGCGGGCACGCAGCCGGGCGAGGTGCTGACGCTGCGCGGCGCCGGGATGCCCGCGCTGCGGCGCAGCCGGCGCGGCGATCTGCGCGTCGTCGTCAACGTCGTCGTCCCGCGCCGTCTGAGCCCCGAGCAGCGCGAGCTGATGGAGCGCCTGAACGACACCCTCAACGAGGAGAACCTGCGCTCGCAGGAGTCCGTGTTCGCCAAGCTGCGGCGCGCGCTCGGCAGCCAGGCGGCGTGATCCGGCTGGCCGTCCGCGTCGACGGCGCGCACGCCGAGCTGGTGCTGGCGGAGCTGCTGGAGCTCGCGCCCGCGGGCGTCGAGGAGGTACAGCTCGAGGACGGGAGCGTCGAGTACGCCGTCTACGGTCCGCCCGGAGAGCTGCCGGGGCTCCCCGACCTGCGCGCAGTAGCGGGCGGTGCGCTGGTGGAGATCTCCACGAGCGAGATCGCCGATGACTGGAGCGAGCGCTGGAAGCGCTTCCATCGACCGGTCCTGATCGCGCCGCCGGCGCCCGGCGACGGCGCACCGTCGCCGATCCCCGCCCTGCACGTGCGCCCGCCGTGGGAGGCGCCGAGCGCCGAACGCGACGGCCCCGTTCGCGAGCTGGTGATCGACCCCGGACAGGCGTTCGGGACCGGCGCGCACGCGAGCACCAGGCTGTGCCTGGCGCTGCTGATGGAGCTGGCCACGTGCGAGCCGCCGAGCGGTCCGCTGCTCGATGTGGGGACCGGCTCGGGGGTGCTCGCGATCGCCGCCGCAGGCATGGGCTATGCGCCGGTGCTCGGTCTCGACCACGAGCGCGAGAGCGTGCACGCCGCGCGCGAGAACGCGGCCGTCAACGGCGTCGAGCTGGAGGTGCGCCGCTTCGAGCTGCGCACGCAGGCGCTGCCGTGGCTCGCCGGCGAGGATGCGTCCAGCCGCCCGCCTGTCGTGCTTGCGAACCTGCTGCGTCCACTGCTGCTGGAGCTCGCCGGCACCATGCCGCGAGTGCCCGCTCATCTGATCGCCGGCGGGCTGCTGCGGGAGGAGGTCGACGAGGTCGCGAGCGCATTCGCCGAGCGTGTGGGGCTGCGCGAACGTGAACGACGCGCGAGCGGCGAGTGGGCGGCCGTGTGGCTTACACCGTGAGGCAGCGACCGGTGGTGCCGTGGCGCTCCGTGAGGCACCGACGCTCTCTGGGCTGATCGGCCTCACAGCGTGGCGAAAGGAATCGACCGGGACTCTATGCTCGCCTCGCGCGCCCGCGGGTCTCCCTGAGCGGCCATCACGCGCACCTCGGGTGGCAGGCGCGGGACGCCGTACGCTCGCGCCAGCCCCTCGTGCGCGTCGCGCTCGGCCGCGAACAGAACCCGTTCCCTGCCGGGGTATTCCCAATCGCTGGGATACTCACCTGCGTACGCCCTGCACGCGCGCAGCACCGCGTCGGCACGTCGGGCGCACTCACGCGCACGCGCCCGGTCGCGACACACGAACACGACCACCGGCGCCGCCTCCGCACGCCTGCCGTAGCGCTGGGTATGCAGCGACCAGCCGGCGAGGAAGTGGTCGTAGCGCTCGAGCTTGCGCGCGGCGCGACCGACCGCCGGTCGGTCGTCGAGCTCGACGATCAAGTCACTCCCCGGCAGCGACTGTCCTCGCGCGCCCATCGCCACGATCGCGTCGGGACGCAGCGTCTCAAAGCGCTCGAGCTCGACCTGCCGACCATCGGCGTCGGTTCGCAGGAAGTCGTGGGGCGTGCGCCCGCCCGGCAGGCGCAGGTCGCTCGGGGTGAACGGCACCCTAGCGTCGGCAGCCGAGCGCGTCGGCGGCGAGAGCACCGACTGCTCGGGCCCGCTGAGCACAGCGCTGTCGTCGACGAGCGCCAGGGCCCAACCGGCGACGTGGACGTCGTGGCGTGCCTGGCGAAGCCCACCGTCGTCCGTGCGTCGAGCGTCACGCCGGCGCGCGTCGTCGGTGGCCGACCCCCAGCCCGGAGGCGTCGCCTCGCGGCCGCGCTCGGCGAGAGCACGCACGCCCGCGGCGGTAACCACGTAGCACATGGGCGTCCCGCCGCCGTCGCGGCGGTGGAACTGGAAGCGCTCCACCAAGCCGGCGTCCGACAGCCGCTTCAGCCGACGCTGCGTGGTCGTCGCTGCCCGCCCAGGGTTGAAGCGACGATGCAGCTGACTTGAGAGCACGTGCCTCATCGCGGCGACCAGCTCGAGCATCTCCAGGTCCAGCCGGTCGGGCTCGAGCGCTAGCGGCGAGGAGATCGGCCTGGCCCGGCGAACGCTGTGGGCGCCGTCCAGGTCGACGAGCTCGCGGAAGCTCTCAGGGGGCGTTGTGGCAGCGGCGCTCGGCTCTGCGTGTGAGCTTGTGCTCACGCCCTGTGGACGCGCCTCAGCCCCGTCGAGGATGCTCGTCGGGGGCCCGGTGTCGGCTTTGGCTGACGGCGAGGAGGGCGGCGCAGAGCCGCCCTCGTCGGCCGCTCCTCGGCTGCGATCCCAATGGGGCTGGCGCAGATCCGTGCGATGACGAGCGCCGCGTTCGTGCTGGCGCGCTGCATGCGCCACCAGTCGGTCACGATCGACGACCGGCGGGATCGTCTCGGCGACGAACGGCGACTGGCGCCCCTCCCGCGTGACCCAGCTCGCTATCGCGTGGTGCTTTGGCAGGTGCAGCCGCACGTCCGGATGGCCGAGGCTCGACAGGCGCTCCACGCCCGGACGGACCATGTCGGAGAACTCGGCCATCGTCAGCGCGACCGCGTCGCGCGCGTCCCGCGCGGAGGCGGTCGCGAAGTACACACGGTGGGCGAACAGCGCATCGAGCTGTTCGCGGACCTCCCGCTCGGTCCACTGCGAGTCGGCCTGCCAGCAGGCGACGGTCTCGAGGCCGGCCGAGCGCTTCAGCGCCATCGTTTCGGCGAACCCGCGGTTGATGACCAGCGGCGCCTCGTCGACCTTCAGCGCCACGGCAACCCTGCGCTCGGCAGACACGAGGTCCTGTTGACGGGCCAGCGCCGCGTCGAGCATCCCGACGAGCAGTTGCATCAGCACCGACGTGTTCCCAGCGCCCATCGCGCCCAGCGCGCCCTTGACGATCAGCACCTCCCCGTCGGCTATCACCCGGTCGAAGTCGACCCTCAATGAATCGTTGAGCAGCACACGCTTGATCGACGGCGAGTTGAGCAGGCGCGCGAGCTTGTTGACCGGAGCGTCGAGCTTGGCGGTGGTCGTACTGCGAGCGTCCGCGAGCTGCGCGGTGAGCTCGGCAGTGAAGAACTCCGATATCTCCTTGAACTCGGGCAGCGTGCGCACCCGCGCCCCGACGCTCGCGCGGTAGGAGTATCCCTCCTCTCCCACCGACAACAGGCGCGCGGCATCCCACAGCGTCGAGTCGCGGTCGTATGCGAGCACCGCGATGATCGCGTTGCGCAGATAGCGGTCGGACGAGGCACGGATGTCGGCATCGGTGAAGAGCGACTTGAGCGCGGCGACGACGTAATCGGCGATCACATCAGCCGGAGCGTCCACCGCGAGCGGGTTGAAGCCACAGGTTGGATGGGCGAGATCCAGCAGCGTGCACGTCCGCTCGAGCGGGACGGCGCTCACGGCGGCGTCCGCAGCGTCGCCCTTGGGATCCAGCACGATCACCGCACAGCGCGCTCGGCGCAGGTCCTCGGCGACCGTCGCGACGAGGTAGCTGGACTTGCCCTGCTCCACCGTCCCCGGCACCGCCGTGTTCTGCCTGCGCAGCTCGGCGTGGATCGAGACGAGCCCGAGCGCGTCACGCAGCGTCCCGGTGCCGTCTCGTGGTCGAAAGATCGTCGGGGGCGCGGGCGCCTGCGGCAGGCCACTGCGTGCGAATGGGACGGTGAGATAGTCGATCGATGGCAGCTGCCAGATCGGCGCAAGCTCTCCCGAGGCGAAGACGCCCTTGCGAAACGACGGCAGCGGATTGCCCTCCCCGCGCTGGACACGGCGGCCGTAGAGTCCGAGCAGGCCGTGGCGGATCGCCGTTCCTCGCTCAACCAGCCGGTTCTCCGCCCCCTCGGCGCGCAGCTCGGCCGCGATCCGCTCGCAGACGCCACGACGCTGTGCGATGACGCGCAGATCCACGAAGAACAGTGGCTTGTGCTGCACCTCGAGTCCGCCGCGGAGCTCCGCGTCCTCGACCATCGAACGATCTCGCACGAGCAGGTGCTCTCTGCGCTCGCGTGACAGCCGCGTCTCGTGACGGCGGTACAGGTGCTTGGCGAATGCCTCGAACAGCGCCGGCGTGGGCGTCATCGCGATCTGCACGAACGCCGGCTCGCCGCAGGCGGCCATGACGGTCAGCAGCCGGTTGATCGGCGGGTCCGAGCGCCGCTCGAAATCCTCGATCGCCTTGACGCGCTTGATGAACTCGGCGTGCTTCTTGAGCCGCAGCACCGTCGGTGGCACGCCGACATCGCGCTCGAGCGCCCGCAGGCGACAGTTGGGATAGGTCGCCCGCAGCGTCGCCTCGACCATCTGCTCAAGCTCTTTAGGACATGAGATCGCGAGCCATGCTGAGTGCGTGGTGCCACCCGTGTGATGCACCTCCAGCGACAGCGACGGCTGCCCGAGTAGCAACCGCCGCCACCAGCGTCGCAGCAGCCGCTTGTGCAGAGCGGCAAACATCGTGACGACGGCCTCGACATCCGCGTGGTCGCCGCGGTACGCCTCGACGCTCAGGCGCACATAACGCCGTCGAGCTCGCGTGCGCGCGCGCGAGCTCGCAACCACAAGCATGGACCCGACAGCGAGCGCCAGCGTGAGCCTCACTGGTGCCACGCCGGGCGCGGGCGCCCAGCTCCAGATCCCGTGTGCGAGGCGCTCGAATGTGCTCGCCGCGACGGCTGCGACGCGGCGCAAGGCGCCCGCGGAGGGCTGGCTCCGCAGCAGCTTCCCCGGTCCGCCGTTGATGAACCAGGCGATCAGCGCCAGGCCCGCGATCAGCGCGAGCAAGCCGAGCAGCCGCCACATCAGGAAGCGAATCACCTGACCGCTCATCCGACCATGCGCGTCGACGGGGACAGTTCGCGTCAACGACGGCGTATGGGCACGGCACAAAGCGGCCCGGCGGGACGCCTCAGATGATCGTGGTGCAGCTTGTCGGTGCTTCAGCGCGGCCGAGTCGCGCGCTCCACCTGCGCGCCACGCGCAGTCAGGTGCCACGCGTTGGCTGCCCCCTTCTCCTGTCCCTCCCCTAGGTTCTCGACGAGCTTCAGTCGCGCGAGCCGGTTCAGGAGCTTGGAGATCTGGCCCTGGTCGATGATGCCCGAGCCTTCGGCGATCTCGCGATTGCTGGCCCCAGGGTGCTCGGCGATGACCATCAGCACCCGCACTGTGCGATAGGTGAGGCGCATGTTCAGACCTTCGAGCGGATCCTTGTGGCGAGCGGGCACGCGCGAGCGCCCGGTGCTGGGGACCTCCAGCGGAGGCCTGCTCAGTTCTCGGCCCGCCGCGCGCGCTCCCAGATATGGCAGCACGATCATGCTCATCAACGAGCCCAGGAGACCGGTGAGCGGCTCCCCGCCACTCTCGAGCACACGTGTGTGAAGCACCGCGAAGATCGCGCCGACAACGCCTTCGGCGGTGACATCCGGTGGTTCGCGCGTGGCGCTCGTCGCCGCTCGCCCTCGATCGACGATCTCCGCCAGTTCGTCGAGCACCTTCGCACGGCAATCGAGGACGCGCTCGCCGGCACCGAGCGCCTCCACGATGCACAGCTTCGCCAGCCCTGGCTCCTCATCCATGAACATCAGCAGCCTCGCCAGCGCCGAGCGGATGCCGTCGCGCCAGCTCGACTCGCCCTCGTATGCGTCCTGCGCGATCGACCTCGCCTGACCGAGAGCCTGCTCAAACGCAGCCAAGAAGCAGTCCTCGCGGTCTGTGAAGACATCGTAAAACGTCTTTCGAGACACCCTTGCGCGGCTGATGACCTGCGCGACGGTCATTCGCGCGTACCCCACGTCCTCTACCGCTTCCACTGCCGCCGCGAGCATTCGGCTGCGCTGGATCTGGGTGACCTGCCCGCGTGGCAGCCCCCCAGGCCCTGGGCGCAACCGCGGTGTCGCGGTGCGACTCTTGTACATAACAGTCATGTCTACCCCGCTCGTCGTCTCTTTCGCCAGTACTGATGAACACTCAAATCCACTCGGGCCAAGAGGGCTCCGTGATTCCGCTGCGCAGCGGAATCACGCCCACTTGTGCGTATACAACAGATTCACGGGTCTAGACCGTTAAGTCGAGGCGCGTCTCCGACTTTCTCCCGCTGATTCGAATGTCCCTCCGTAGATTCATCCGGGGGGTTGACCCCGGCAGCCAGCTCCTATCCGTCGTCGAACATCGCCTAGAAGTCCATTATCCAGAAACTATCCAATTTCGGAGCAAAAGACTAGTCTGCTCGCAGGACGGCTTCTAAGCGACGTGCTCGCGCGCCAGCCAACAGACGCCAGTCCAACCACATTGGCGCCGATGCTCGGCGGGTCGATCTCGCGTGACGAAGGCCGCTCGGACCGATCGCCGCGGAGTGCCGCGCGACGGCGCACTGTCGGCTGCTATGGCCATGATCGAACGATCTCCGCGACCACCGTCAAGCTAGTACCGCTACCGGGATTCGAACCCGGGTTTCCGCCATGAGAGGGCGGCGTCCTAGTCCCCTGGACGATAGCGGCGCAACCGATCCGCCCCGAGGCTAGCAAAGCACGCGCCACCGCTCACGCCCGGTCGATCGGTGCCCTCCGCTTGAAGCGCCGCGCGCCGGCGCAGGTCCCGGCCGACCTCGCCTCTGCGGTATCTTCGCATCGCACGCGGATGTGGCGGAATTGGTAGACGCGCACGGTTCAGGTCCGTGTCGGGGCAACCCGGTGGAGGTTCGAGTCCTCTCATCCGCATGCATCGCTTCCGGCCCATCCCGCGCGCAGCCCACTCCGACGCGGCGCACCGCTGCGCCCGCGCACTAGCCTAGACCTGCGATGAACGAGGCGAGACACCGTGTGGTGATCGTGGGCGGCGGCTTCGGCGGACTCCAAGCCGCGTCGACGCTGCGCCGCGCGCCCGTCGACGTGACGCTCATCGACCGACGCAACTTCCATCTGTTTCAGCCATTGACCTACCAGGTCGCCACCGGCGCACTGTCGCCCGGCGAAATCGCGTATCCGCTGCGCGCGATCTTCAAGCACGACCGCAACGTCAGCGTGCTGATGGCGGAGGCGACCGACGTCGATCTCGACACCCGCGAGCTGCGTCTCGGCTCGGTCGACGGCGTGCCCGCGCCAACGTCTGTTCGGTACGACACGCTGATCGTCGCCGGCGGCTCGCGCTACTCGTTCTTTGGCCACGACGAGTGGTCTGAGTACGCCGAGGAGGTCAAGTCGCTCGAGAGCGCGCTGCTGGCGCGGGCCCGCATCCTCAGCGCGTTCGAGGCGGCTGAGATGGAGCCGGACCCGCAGCGGCGCGCCGGCTGGCTCACGTTCGTGGTCGTCGGAGCCGGTCCCACCGGCGTGGAGGTCGCGGGCCAGATCGCCGAGCTCGCGCGCGACACGCTCAGTCGTGACTTCAGAGCGGTGGACCCACGCGCGGGCCGTGTTGTGCTGATCGAGGCGAGCGACCGCGTGCTCACGAGCTTTCCGCCGTCGCTGTCCGCGAAGGCGGCTCGATCACTCGAGCGGATCGGCGTGAGCTTGCTCCTGGGCGCCACCGTGGTCGGAGTCGACGACGGTGGCGTGACGGCGAGAGACAGCGGCGGTGAGAGCGAGCGAATTCCAGCTCGCACCGTCATCTGGGCCGCCGGCGTAACGGCGTCGCCGCTCGCGAGGAAGCTCGCCGAGCGTAGCGGCGCCGAGCTCGACCGTGCGGGGCGCGTGACGGTCGAGCCAGACCTCACGCTTGCCGGGCATCCGGAGGTCTTTGCGCTCGGCGACATGGTCCGCGTACGCGGCAGCGACGGCGTGCCGCTTGTCCTTCCCGGAATTGCCCCCGCCGCGATGCAGGAGGGCCGCTACGCGGCCGAAGTGGTACGCGATCGGCTGCGTGGCAGGCAGGCGGCGCCGTTTCGCTACCGCGATAAGGGCAACCTCGCGACGATCGGCCGCGCGGCTGCCGTCGCAGACATACGCGGGCTACGGTTGAGCGGGTTCATCGCATGGATCACCTGGCTGCTCGTCCACATCTGGTACCTCGTGGGGTTCCAGAATCGCGTTATCGTCTTCATTCGCTGGTCGGTCAGCTTTGCCACACATGGCCGCGGTGCGCGCCTGATCACCGAGACGCACGACGGGAGCGGGTGAGGTCTTTAGAGTGCGCTTAGCGCCCGCGGTATTAACGACAGCGTATGTCTGGTTCTGGTCCTACCCAGCTTTTCGACAGCCTACCTCGGACCGAGATCGGGATGGTTTCCCGCGCGCTGCGATCCGATCGGCGGGCGGCGCGCCTTCGGCGGCGAGCAACGCCCGCCGTAGGCCTGCGCCCCGGAGCAGGTAGCCGGTACTCGACCCCGTGAGCGCCACCGGCGAAACGGTGGTCGTCGACGCGCCGGAGGCAGCGCTCCCGGTCGGCGTGTCCACGATCGCGGAGCGGGAGAGCCTGCTGCGATCGTCGCTGGCCCGAGTGCAGCCCCGCCACGTGGCGCTCGCTGGCATCGTCGCGCTGTCGGCGGTCCTGAACACGCGGAATCTCGCCCAGAACGACTACGGCAACACGTTCTACTCGGCCGCCGTGAAGTCGATGCTCCATTCGCTGCACAACTTCCTGTTCGTGTCGTTCGACCCCGGCGGGCTCGTCACGATCGACAAGCCGCCGCTCGCGTTGTGGCTGCAAACGGCCAGCGCCAAGCTCTTCGGCCTCTCGCCGCTCAGCCTGTTGCTGCCGCAGGCGATTCTCGCGACGATCGCGGTGGTCGTGCTGTACCGCGTGATTGCGCCGCGCCTGGGCGCGCCGGCGGCGCTGTGCAGCGCGCTGGCGCTGGCGGTGTTTCCGTCGTTCGTGGCGGTCTCGCGCGACAACGGCGTCGACACGCTGCTGATTCTGCTGATGATCCTCGCGGGTGGCGCCGCCCTGTCTGCGATCGAGAGCGGCCGCTGGCGCTCGCTCCTATGCTGCGCGCTGCTGGTAGGGCTCGCGTTCAACACGAAGACGCTCGCCGCGTATCTAATCCTCCCCGGCATCGCGCTCGCGTACATGCTGTGCGCTCCCGGCACGGCGCTTCGGCGCGCGACGAGGCTGCTCGCGGCAGGCGGCGTGGCGGCCATCGTGTCGTTCTCGTGGATCGCGTTCGTGGAACTCACCCCCGCCTCCCAGCGCCCGTATGTCGGCAGCTCGACCAACAACACAGAGCTCGGCCTGACGTTCAACTACAACGGCTTCGGCCGGGTCGAAGGCGAGATCGGCGGCCCGGGACAGGTGCCGGCGGCGGAAGGCGCGGGGCTGCACATCGTTCACCGACCGGTGCGCGCGCCGCGCCCGAAACGTGCTCGCTTGCCGGTGCCGGCCAAACAGCCCGCACCGGCCGCCAAGACGCCGTCGGGTTTCCTTCCCGATGGCAGACTCGCGAGCCCGCTGTTCTTCGCTGAAGCGCCGGGGCCACTGCGACTATTCGAGTCGGGGCTCGCCGACCAGGGCGCGTGGCTGCTGCCGTTCGCGCTGCTCGGCCTGCTCGCCCTCGGACTGCTGGTCTTCACTGGCGAGCGCACGTCGCGCAACCCACGGCTCGCGACGATGATCGTCTTCGGCGGATGGCTGCTCGTCGAGGCGGCGATCCTGAGCTTCTCCAAGGGCATCGTGCACCCCTACTACGTCTCCGCGATGGGACCTGGCGCAGCGGTGATGATCGGCGCGGGGGCGGCTGCGTTGACGTCGCTGGCGCGGCGGCGGCACTGGGGAGCGTTGCTGGCGCCGTGCGCCGTCGCGGCGACGGTCGTCGTGCAGATCGTGATCCTGCACGAACAGCACTACATGCGCTGGTTCGTTCCCGTGCTGATCGGTGGTGCGCTCGCCGGCTTGTGCCTGATGTCGCTCAGGCGGCTGGCCGGCATCGGCATGGCTGTGACACTTGGCACGCTGTTGATCGTGCCCACGGTGTATGCGGCGACGACGTGGCTCGCACCGGTGGAAGGCACCTTTGCCGCCGCAGGCCCACACGAAGCCACCGCCAGGAGCGAACTCGACAGCACTCCCGCGGATCTACGTCTGTACCACAACCTGATCCGCTATCTCTCCACCCAGGCCACGGGCACGCGCTGGGCGGTGCTCACCGACGCCGCGCCGACGGCCGCTCCGCTGATCCTGCTCGGCGTGCACGCAGGCGCCCTCGGCGGCTACAGCGGGACCGATCCAGCGCTCGACGGCGCGCAGCTCGCGGGCCTGGTGGCTCGACGCGAAGCGCGCTACGTGCTGCTCGGCGGCACCTACGCCTCACGCGGCGGCAATCTCGCCACCAAGGCGGTCTTAAGCGCCTGCAAGATCGTGCCAGCGCGCGCCTGGCATGGACCTCCCCCGGCCACTGTTTACACGCTCACGCTTTTCGACTGCGCAGGGCATGAACGGCAGCTCGCAAGGCATGACCGGCAGCTCGCGGCTTGACACGCCGGTTTTGATGCTGGATCAAGGCCGTTAACGACGAACGGCCGCCGGCAGTCGTGCCGGCGGCCGTTGTGACGCTAGTCGGAGCTTGCGTCTAGCTTCCGCCGTTGCGGTGCTGGCGGCGCTGAACTGCGACGATCGAGACGCCCGCGAGCATCAGCAGCAGACCGAGGCCGAGGTCCCACCGCAGGTCGAAGCCCGTAAACGGCAGCGTGCTCGCTTTGGGAGTCGGGGTGCTGCTCGTTTTAGCCGGCGCCGTTTCGGCGGTCGGCGTGGTCGGCGTCGGTTTTTCGGCTTCTTTGGACGGCAATGTGCCTGTGGCCGGCGTCGCTGTTGTAGTCGTCGTCGGCGTCGTCTGGCTGTAGCCGGTCGTCGTCGGCGTGGTGGTGGTGTAACCCGAGGTGGGTTCCGCTGCAGCCGCGACGCCTGGCACCAGGGCCAGCACCAACAGCACCAGGGGAACGATCACCAATCCGCGCAACGCGCCGGAGGATCCTCTCCTGATCGACGCGGCGTCTGCTTTCTGTGGCCTGCTCGAGGCCATGACATCGGTCCGAGTCATGCCAACCTCCCATTGATGGTGTGGTGAACGCTGCAACCCCGCTTCGGGGGCTGTGTCCGTACTTTTCCCGTCGGTTGTTTCTCGCAAGGTATCGTCTCTGGTTCGCCGTTTGCAGGCAGTCGCCTGCCTCTCATCCGCCACAAGGTCTATCAGCTATCGCGGCGCCGACATAGGCCCGCAACCGCTCGTTGCGCGCTAGAAAGCGGCGATTGCGCTCACGGGACGCGCACGCGCCCCGTCAGTGTGCCCTCCGCCAGACGCCCGCGCAGCACCTTCTTGTCGAACTTGCCGACGCTTGTCTTGGGGATCTCCGGGACGAACGCAAACTCGTCCGGCAGCCACCACCTGGCGACTCTTCCGCGCAGATGCTCGACGAGCTCGCCCGCGCTCACGGTGGAGGAGTCGCGTACGACGACACAACACAGTGGACGCTCCGCCCAGCGCTCGTCCGGCTTGGCGATGACCGCCGCCTCGAGAACATCCGGATGCGACATCAGCTCGTTCTCGAGCTCGACCGAGGAGATCCACTCGCCTCCGGACTTGATCACGTCCTTGGAGCGATCGGTGATCTGCACGTTTCCGCGCTCGTCGACGGAGGCGATGTCACCGGTGCGTAGCCAGCCGGTGGCGAACTTCTCGTCTTCGGAGCTGTCGGCGAAATAGCGGGAGGCGATCCATGGTCCGCGCACTTCGATCTCGCCGGTGGAGGACCCGTCCCACGGCACCTCGTTGCCGTCGTCGTCCGCCAGGCGCAACTCGACCCACGGCAGCGGCCGACCCTGCGTCGCGCGCTCGTCCCAATAGGCGTCGTCGTGCTCACGCTCGCGCGGGCGCGAGTAGGTGGCGACCGGGCTGGTCTCGGTCATGCCCCACGCCTGGAAGATGCGCACGTGGTGGCGCTCCTCGAAGTCCTTCATCAGCTGTCGCGGCACCGCGGAGCCGCCGCAGGCGGCGTTCGACAGCGAGGAGAGGTCGATCTCTGGATGCTCGTCGGCGTAGCTGAGCAGGCCCTGGAAGATCGTCGGAACGCAGCCCATCAGCGTCGGGCGCTCACTGGCGATCAGGCCCGCCAGCGGCTCGGGCTGAAGATGACGGTCGGGGAGGATCAGGTCAGCCCCAGCAAGCGCCGCACCGTATGGCAGTCCCCACGCGTTCACGTGGAACATCGGCACGACCGCGAGGATTCGGTCAGAGCGCGAGATCGCGGTGCCGTCCTTGGCCAGTGTGACGGTCGAGTGCAGGCTGATCGAGCGGTGCGAGTACAGCACGCCCTTGGGGTTGCCGGTCGTGCCGCTCGTGTAGCAGAGCGACGCCGCCTGGCGCTCGTCCACCTCGGGGTACTCGAACGGTCCGTCACCGGCCTGCTCGAGCAGATCCTCGTAGCGCAAGGCGTTCGGCAGCCCGCCCGCGTCGCCGTCGGTAGGTGCGCCGTGAGCGGGCGGGTCGACGTCGGTGGGTGGGTTTCCCATGATTACGAAGTGCTCGACGGTCTCGAAGCTCGGCGCCAGCTTCTCGAGCACGGGCACGAGCGAGTCGTCGACGAAGATCACCCGGTCTTCGGCGTGGTTGACGATGTAGGTGATCTGCTCCTCGAACAGGCGGATGTTCAGCGTGTGCAGCACCGCTCCGATGCACGGCACCGCGAAGTACAGCTCGAAGTGGCGCTGGTTGTTCCAGGCGAACGTCGCCACACGCTCCCCCTGCGCGACGCCGAGCGTCTGCAGCACGCGCGCCAGTCGATCGATCCGCGCGGAGACCTCGGCGTGGCTCGCACGCGTGACCGTCGAGCCGTCGGCGTTGAGCGTCACGACCTCCGAGCCGTGGTTGCCTGTGCCCAGCCTCCGCCTGATGTGGTTGAGGGTCAACGGAAAGTCGTTCTGCATCAGACCCTCGAGCATCTGCGTCATCCCCTCCCCACCTCCTCCCGTGGCGCCACCTGTGGCAGCGCATCGTAGATGCCGCGCGTGCGCTCCGCGATGTCGTCCCAGTCGAAGCGCAGCACGTGCTCGGAGGCCTGCGTGACCAGGCGGTCGCGCAGCGCCTCATCGACGAGCAGGCGTTCGATCATTACGCCGAGATGCTCGGCGTCCCCGCCGTTGAAGCGCAGCCCCACATGCTCGCCGAGCGGCACAACCTCGCGCAGCCCGCCCGTGTCGGCGACGATGCACGGACAGCCCGACGCCATCGCCTCGAGCGCCACCAGGCCGAAGGGCTCGTAGATCGACGGGACCACGCACAGATCCGCGATCCGGTAGAGCGAGTGCAGGACGTCATCGCCGATCCAGCCCAGGAACGTCCCGTGCTCGCAGAGGCCAAGCCGCTCGGCCTGCGCCCTCAGCTCCGCCTCGTGGGTGCCGCTGCCGGCAACAAGGAAGCGCACGTTGCCGACCTGCTCGATCACATTTGGGAGCGCGTCGAGCGCGAGCTGGAAGCCCTTCTCGTAGACCAGCCGTCCGACCAGCAGCACCAGCTTCTCGTGCGGGGCCGCGAGCCCGTCCCTGAGTGCCTGCAGATCCCCCATCGGTTGCAGTTCGCTCGGGTCGACGCCGTTGGGGATGACCGCCACGCGACGCTCGTCGATGTCGAAGATGTCGGCGACATGCCCGCGCATGTAGTAGGAGCAGACGATCACCGCGTCCGCGCGCCGGGCCATCCGTCGCTCGAGCGAGTGGATGTGCGACTGCGGCGGTTTATCCACCCAGCCCTGGTGGCGTCCATGCTCGGTGGCGTGGATAGTCGTCACGTACGCCACCCCGAGCCGGTCGGCAAGCGCCGCCGCCGCCTGGCCAACGAGCCAGTCGTGGCCGTGTACGAGATCGTAAGAATGCTCCTGCGCGAGCGCCTCGCCCGCCGCGAGCATGTCGCTGTTCATCTGCTCCACCCACGCGACGAAGCGATCCAGGTCGCGAGGCCAGCTGGGCTCGCGCACGCGGTGGACGTTCACTCCCCCGCCGTCGCCGAGGCGCCCTCGCTCGAGATCGGGTTCGCGAGCGACTCCGCGCGTGAGCACGTCCACGTGAACCCCCTGGCGCACGAGCGCCTCGGCGAGCTTGCGCACGTGCCGGGCCAGGCCACCCTCGATCACGGGTGGGTACTCCCACGAGAGGATGAGCACGCGGTCGCTCATTCCGGAGACCCTATCTGCCCGCGCCGGAACATCTGCAGCCGACGTTGTCATCCCGCGAGCGCCACCGCCGCCGCGCGCTCATGTGACAGCCGCGGGCACTCGTCAGATGCCGATCAAACCCAGCTCGTCGATCCGTAGCGCGGCGGGCGAAGCTCGCGCCTCAGCGCCGGCGAGCAGCACGACGCCCGACCGCGAGAGCTCGTCGAGCGCCCGCTCGAGCGACTGCGTGTCGGCGCCCAGCGCGGCACCGAGCTGCGCCATCGACCACGCCTGCCGACACTCAGCGCTGATCAACAGCAGCACGATCGCGCGTTCGAGCCTCTCGCCTACTTCTCGCTCCCGTTCGCCGGACGATTCGCACATGCAGACTATTGTCTCGCTTTCGCGCTCGAGAGGCAACACGTGGTGCGTCATCCGTTCTGGCGGCCCTCGTCTGACGGTGCGAGATCGATCTGTAGCTGACGTGGCGAGGGCCGCAGCGGCTCGCTCGTCTGCCGCGGCCTGCCGCGCTTGGCCCAGTGCCCGACGACGTCTCGACTTCGACAGGAGTAGTGGTTGACGCGCCGGTCCGTCGGCTGGATCGCCAAGCCGCCGGCGGCGGTGCCGGTGACGAGCGCGTGGAAGCGCCGACCGCGGAGATCGACCTCGACGATGTCGCCATTCTGTATGCCCTCGAGCCGCATCGAGGAACAACTCCAGCAGGAACGCCGCCGCGAGGCGAGCTGCCTCGCGCACGAGCGGCCGCACCGACGTCGTCGACGACATCCTGGCCGAGGCCGTAGGCTTGCCCGCAGTGCGCTGGCTCGTGGACGGAATGAACGTGATCGGCACGCGACCGGATGCGTGGTGGCGCGACCGGCACGGAGCGATGGTCCGCCTGGTGGGCATGCTCGAGAGCTGGGCGGCGAGCAGCGGCGCGGACGTGACGGTCGTCTTCGAGCAGCCCCCGTCGCCGCCGATCCGCTCGACGGTCGTGGAGGTGGCCTTCGCGCCGCGACCGCGTCGCGACTCAGCGGACGACGAGATCGTGCGGCTGCTAGCCGCCGCCGGGGAACCCGGCGCGATCCGGGTCGTCACATCGGACCTGTGGCTGTCCGACCGCGTCCACGCCGCGGGCGCGAGCGTCGAGCCATCGGCGCCGTTTCGCGCGCTGATCGAAGACCTCTGATGGTGCCCGTCACCCGCTATGCGCGCAGCGGCGACGCGAGCATCGCCTATCAGGTCATCGGGGATGGTCCGCTCGATCTGCTGTTTCTGACGGGTTGGGTCACCCAGCTCGAGCAGCTGTGGGAGGCGCCGGGCAACCGCCGCTTCCTCGAACGACTGACGACGTTCGGCCGGCTGATCCTCTACGACAGCCGCGGCACGGGGCTGTCAGAGCGCGTGCTCGAGACCTACACGGTCGAGCAGGAGGCGCGGGACGCGCTCGCGGTGCTCGATGCCGCCCGCAGCGAACGCGCCGCGCTGATCACCTACGCGCAGGGAGGCCTCGTGGGCGCGCTGCTCGCCGCCGAGCACCCCGAGCGGATCGGCGCGCTGATCATGTACGCGTCGATCGCCCGCACCTCGTGGGCGCCTGACTACGACTGGGCGATGACCCGCGAGGAGCGTGAGGCACTCAGCGATCGCAACGTCGCGTCGTGGGGCGAGGCGAACAGCGAGGCGATGTCGGCGTGGGCGCCGTCGATGGCCGAGGACCCAGCGCTGGTCGCGTGGTTCGCACGCATGCAGCGGCTGGCGGCAAGCCCGAACGAGGCGCGCATCATCGCCAACGCGATGATCGACCTGGACGTGCGCGAGGTGCTGCCGCGCATCCGCGTGCCGACGCTGGTCATGCACCGGCCGCGGGAGCGGGTGTGGGATGTGCGCCACTCGCATTACCTCGCCGAGCACATCCCAGGCGCCCGCTACGTCGAGCTCGAGGGCGAGGACTCGTTCCCGTTCGTCGGCGACAGCGACGCGATCGTCGAGGAGATCGAGGAGTTTCTCACCGGCGTGCGCAGCGGCGGCGAATTCGCGCGAGCTCTGCTGACGGTGCTGTTCACCGACATCGTCGACGCGACCGCACGCGCCGCCAAGCTGGGAGACGGCCGCTGGCGCGACCTGCTGGCGCATCACGACGAGCGCGTGCGCACCGAGCTCGCGCGCTTCGGCGGGCGCGAGGTCAAGACCGTGGGCGACGGTTTCCTTGCGACCTTCGACGGACCGCCGTCACGCGCGCTGCGCTGCGCGCTGGCGATCACGCGGAGCGCGCGCGAGCTGGGCGTCGAGGTCCGCGTCGGTTTGCACACCGGCGAGTGCGAGCTGATCGGCGACGACGTGGGCGGCATGGCCGTGCACATCGCCTCGCGCGTCAGCGCTCTCGCCGCGCCCGGCGAAGTGCTCGTCTCGGGCACGGTATTCGGGACCGTCGTCGGCGGGCCGTTCACGTTCTCCGACCGCGGCCTGCACGACCTGAAGGGCGTCCCCGGCCGCTGGCCCCTGTTCGCACTTGGAGCGTGAGGGGAGCGTTGCTAGCGTGCCGCGCATGCCGGTGCGTGGCTACTTCGATGAGGACTCGATGTTCCGCCGGGTTCACCGCGAGCGTGCCGTTGCGCTGTCGGGGCCGCGCGCGCTGCTGATGCAGGCCGCCCATCCCCTCGCCGTGTTCGGCCTGCTTGCCCACTCGACGGCGCTCGACGAGCCTTACGAGCGACTGGCACGAACCGCCAACACGATGAACACAATCGCCTTCGGATCGCGCACCGAGGCGGACCGCATCACGCGGCGCGTGCGCGCGATGCACCGGCGCGTGAGCGGGGTCCTGCCCGAGCAGATCGGCTCCTACACGGCCGGGACGACCTATCGAGCGGACGACCCCGGTCTGCTGCTGTGGGTGCTGTTCACGCTCGCGGACTCCGCGCTGGTCGTGTACCGCCGCTATGTCCACTCGCTCTCCCGCGCTGAGGAAGCGGCCTTCTGGGACGACTACAAGGTCGTGGGACGGCTGTTCGGCCTGCGGGACGTCGACATGCCCGCGACGCTCGAGGAGCTCGACGAGTACCGCGCGCAGATGCTCGAGGGCGACGAGCTGGTGGTGACGGACTGGGCGAGAAGGCGGGCGCGCCAGATTGTGCTCGAACCGCCCGTGCCGCTGCTCGCGCGCCCGCTGCTCGAGACGGTCAACTTCGTCACCATCGCCCTGCTGCCCGACTCGATCCGCGAGCAGTACGGCTTCTCGTCGTTGCCGCCGACGGTGATGCGCAAGGCGCTCGTGGCCGGCGGCGCCGATTACCTTAAGCGCGCGGTCATTCCGTTCTTGCCCAGCCGGCTGCGGCTGATCCCGAGCGCACGGGCGGCGTAGCAGAGCGAGAGCCGCCGACCCGGCACGCCGCGTTAGCTCATGCGTGGATCTGGCGCGCCTTGACCGTATGCGCAGATCTCGGTCCAGATCGAACCCAGCTCCGAGGTGTCGAAGCGAAAAGCGATGATCGCGTTTCCACCTTTGGCCTCGGCCTCTTCGACCAATCTGCTGGTCGCGTCTTGGCGCCCCGCCGCCAGCATCTTCGTCATGCCCTTCAGCTCGCCGCCGACGAGCGACTTCAGCCCCGCGCCGATCTGAGAGCCGAGGTTGCGGGAGCGGACTGTCAGTCCGAACACCTCACCAAGAACCTCCTCCATCTCATATCCAGGTAGGTCGTTCATCGTCGAGATGATCATGAGAGCACCGTACCAGCGTCGGGCTTAGCGAATCGACGGCGCTGAAACTACCGCGCGGAGCCAGAGCCCGATGCTTCGCCGTCGAGGCTCCTTCATCATTTCGTGAGCACCGGGTCAGCGAGGATGAAGACGTCCTGGCTGTCTGGCTCAGACGCGCTCTTGGTCCACACGAACAGGATGTCAGTGGCTCCCTGAAGGGCAAAGTCCATCTTGTGCACCTCGCTGGGACCGTGGAACGAGGCTTTGTACAGGACCACCGAACTCGGCGAGCTGTCGTTGTTCTTGTAGACGGTCAGCTTGTAATACGTTTCGGCATTGGAGATGGTCTCGAGGCCAATCGCCTTCGAGCTAAGACGGCTGAACCCTGGAGTGGGTAGCTGGAAGCTACTCGTGTTGCTGCTGCCGTCGTTTTCGATGTCGAACACGACCGCCTGCTGGTAGGTCTGGCCCTGCAGTTCCTGCTTTGTCGGTTCGTTGGACAGCGAGACTCCGCTCGCGTCACGGTCGAGCTGTTCGGACCTCTGGCCCGCAAGATATTCCGCGAGATACTGTTGTCCGGGTTCGGTCGTCGTTTCACCTGCCGGCGCAGCCGAGGTGTCGGCGCCGGTGGGCGTGGTCGTTGGCGTGCTGGTGATTTCGGGGCTGGTGGTGGTAACGGTAGACGACACGGTGACTCGCACCGTCTTGGTCTTGTCCTTCGTCTTTCCGCCGATGGCAGCCCCCACCGCCAGACCACACACGGCTACGAGAATGGCACCGGACAGACTAGCTTTCCAGTTCACAGGCTCCTCCCGAGTAGATATCCCCCGACCCAGATCGGTGCGTATACGGCCGCGGTATACAACGCGGCCCGTAGTTGCCGCCGCCAGGAACGCGTTCGAGTCTCCGGCTCGGCGTGCGCGCCTTCCGGTGGCGCCTCGACGCGCTCGGTAGCGACACCAAGCCCGAGTTGCGTGGCGGCCCAGCGCATCAACGCTCCCGCCGAAGGCGCGCGCTTGTCCGGGTCCTTCGCGAGCGCTCGCGCAACCACAACGTCCAGCGGTTCGGGCAGGTCGGCGATCACCTCGCTCGGCACCGGCAGGGGCGCGTTGACTTGCGCGAGCAGCGTGGCCGTGCGAGTTTCCCGCTGATATGGCGGCTCGCCCGTGAGGCAGCGGTAGACCA
This sequence comes from Solirubrobacteraceae bacterium, assembly GCA_035939335.1. GTDB lineage: Bacteria > Actinomycetota > Thermoleophilia > Solirubrobacterales > Solirubrobacteraceae > Palsa-744. Next base: position 77,615 of record DASZFY010000029.1, read on the forward strand.
TGCAGCCGAACGAGTACACGTCGGCGCGACGACCGACCTGGCCGCCGTTGATCTGCTCCGGTGCCATGTAGTTGACGGTGCCCAGCATCTCTCCCGGGAGGGTGTGTTCGCTCGCCTCGGTGTCAGGCTTGGCCAGGCCGAAGTCGGCGAGAAACGCATGCCAGCCATGCTCGTGACGTTCGAGCAGGACGTTGGCGGGCTTCACGTCGCGGTGCACGAGACCACGGTCGTGAGCGGCGTCGAGCGCGTTGCCAACCTGGGTAAGTATCGCCATCGTGTCGCTCACGCCGAGCGGCCCGTTGTCGCGCAACAGGCTTCGCAGGTCCGGGCCGTCAACGAAGCGCAACGCCAGGAACAGCATCCCGTCAGGGAGTTCGCCGGCCTCGTAGACAGGCAGGATGTTCGGATGGTCAATCGCCGCGCCCGCGCGGGCCTCGCGCCGAAAACGATCGCGGAAGCGCTCATCGGCCCCGAGCTCGCGCGCGACGAACTTCAGCGCCACGCGGCGGTCGAGCGACAGCTGCACCGCCTCGTAGACGGCACCCATACCGCCGCGGCTGATGAAGCGCACGATGTGATAGCCGGCGAACTCGTCGCCGGGGCCGAAGGTCGCGTCCTCCTCATTCATGGCGATCCTGGCGATCCTGCTCCGGCATCGTTGTCTCGGACTCGCGCGGCGCCGATTTGGGATCGCCAGCGTCCGTGGGGATACGGCGGCGCTGCGCCTGCAGGCTTATGAAGCCGCCCACGGCCCCGACTACCAGGCCTCCAAGCAGGAACGTCCCAAAGACGCTGCCGCCGTCGGCGCGACCGAAGAAGTACTTCGCGACGAGCGCATTGACGACCACGATCGTCAGCGCCCAGATGGGGCCTACCAGGCACCCCCAGGCCGCCGCCATCAGCGGCGTGCTCGGCTGCTGCGACTGCGCGGTGGAGAAGCCGGCGTTGAGCGCCAGCAGCAGTGCGCTCACAAGCATGAAGATCAACAACGGCGCGAACGTATACGTCGGCATCGCGTGAGCGAAGCCGAACAAGCGGTAGCTGCCCGAGCTGTTGTGCTTGATCTTGCCGATGTCCCCGACCGGAACCGGAACGGCGGCAACGCTGTCCCCGTTGCCGGCTAGGCGAAATTGCGCCAGGCTCGCGAGCTCCGTCCAATGCACGCCGTGCTCGACCCCGTAAAGCGCCGCATCGATGGTCGCCACTGGAGTCGAGCGGCCTTCTCGGAGATCAGATTTGACCAGCGTCTCGACCGTCCACGCCGCCGTGCCCACCAGCGTCATCAACGCGAGCAGCAGCGCCAGTGGAATAAGGGCGACCCTGACAACTCGCGCGACCTGGCGGACTGGTGCGGGCACGAGACCCGCGAGGAACCCAGGCTCCAGCGCTGTGCGCAGTATGTAATAGGTGCCGAGCAGCCCGCCTGATACCCCGAACAGCACCCCGAGCAGTACCGCCCCGAGGACGTTTGGTTCGACGGTGGACGGCCCGCCTCCAAGACCGCCCGCGCCGAGCGCGGGCACGAGCATCAGTAGACCAAACACGATCCCCACCCCGGCGCCGCTCAGCAACCGCGTGAGAGTACCGAGCCCGAGCGTCCTACGCGCCTGCGTCGCCGCCGCCACGGCACACGCGCCGATCGGGAAGACGACGAACACTGCGGGGCCGAGCTTGCCGACCCCATTTCCGTATGCCGACTGGACGAAGTTGAGCATCTGGGCGAATCCCGACCCGACGACGCCTTTGCCTTGATCGACACTCCCGGCCAGAGACCCCTTCGAGAGCAGGACGGCCAGCACCAGCCCGATCCCGAACGTCGCCAGCCAGGCAATCGCCCCTCCGATCAACGCCATCGACACGGTCGGCGTACGCAGTTGCGTAGCCAACTGAGAGGCGAGATCGCCCGTGCCCGGCGCGATCGTCTCAAGCCGCCCCAGCGGCGCCGAATCCCCGGAAATCTTCGAGATGATCGACTTCACCGGCCTTTCGCGCTCCGTCCGCTTAGTGCCGCAGTGCTCACAGAAGTTGGAGTCGGGCACCATCGACTCGCCGCAGAAGCTGCAGATGTTTTCAGTCATGCGCGGTGACTTTCCCCGCCATCAGCTCTTTGCACTGCTCGCATAGCCCATCTTCTCCCTCGGCGTCGGCGCCGCAGATCGCGCAGCTTACGGCGTCGGTCGGCGGCTGAGCACCCCGTGATACCGCCAGCGGGGACGGGGGCGGCGAAGCAGGGGCGATCGGTTGTTCGGAATCGTGCGGATATGGGGGTAGCGTTACGCTGGCTTCGTCGACCTGCCCCTTTGACGCCGGCGACAAGCCGACCGGGAGAGCACGACCGCAGGTTCGGCAGAACCGTGCAGTCACCGACGCTGGCGTAGCGCAGGTGGGACACTCTCGACTCAGAGGTCGCGCTCCGTCACGATGCCCAGCTGGAAGGCAAGCTGGACGAGCTTCATGCGCTTCTCGTTGCGCGACAGATGTGCGATCTCGAACCGTGCATAGAGGACCTTCAGGTGTCCCTTCACGGCATCAAGACTGAGACGCACCTCGCGAGCCACCTCAGCGTTGGTCGCGGGAACCGCATACGGACCACCGGCCTTGTAGGGCCGGACCAGCGCCACCAGGATCGCTCGCTGCCTCTCGCTCAGGCTGCCCACTTCGAGCCCGCCGTGTGCGGACGCGGTCATGACCGTGGAGCCGACCACGGGACGACGGTACTCGACACACGTGCGACCGAAGCGGATCACATCGCCGTCGTTCAGACGCCGGCGCCCGAAGATCCGCTCCTCCCCGATGAACGTGCCGTTGCTCGAAAGACCATCGTCAGCAACCGCCCAGTCCCCCGCAATCGACTCGAGTTGCGCATGCACCCTCGATATCTCGGGATCGTCGATGAGCGCAATGTCGTTGGCGGCACGTCGACCCACGGTTAGAGGACGGCCCGCCGGCAGTACGACTATGTGCTGCAACCCCTCACCATCGCGCCACACTACGAACGGGACCCCGCCCCGTTCGGCGCCGATGACTTCCTTTATCTCAGACGCCGACCGCGTGTGAAGGGCCGGCTGGGTTTTGGTCGATGCCTCGTGCTCCATCTAGTCGGTCGCTGGCTGCGCAGGCCACGGCCCGAGATCCTAACAGCGGCCGGATTCGGAACTTCCAGGTGTCGGGACTTCACACCTGAGGGCAGTTCCAGCGGCCCCTGAGGGACTGAGAATAGGAGCTGTGACACTGATTGCGTCCATCCGAGAAACCCGATGAGCAGCGTCCTGGTTTTCGTGATCAGCGTGCTCTGGCCTGCGATCCTGGCGGCTCTGGTCGTGGAGTGGGTCAGAGGGCTTCTGCAGGGGTCGCGGGGATGGGTGCGCTTGGATAGCGGAAGCGAGGCTACGGGCGGCGGCGGCAACCGACGTGGGTGCGAGGCAGAGGGCCAACGCGTAATCAGGGACCAGCACCGGGTCGAGGCCGGGGACCGACGTGGGGACAGGCGGGACCCGTCGAGGCGGTGGGAGCATGCGTCGTTCGAGGTCCAGCTCAGCTTGGTTGTTCGTCGCATCCAGCGGGTGGACGAAGGGCCTTCGGAGTTGGGAGGCGACACGTCCTACAGGCAGACGCGGCTGGTCGGCCGCGTTCGCGTGGTTCATCGGAAGGGCTGAGGGGCAGACGGGTCATTCGGCCTTGTGCGACTCGCTTGGCTTGCTGAGTCGCGTGCCAGCCTCCGGTTGTACGACATTTGGCATCCCCTCCGGTATATGGAGTTGATTGCCGGACCTACTGCGCTATCGGGGCGGCCGGATTCGAACCGGCGACCCCCTGCTCCCAAAGCAGGTGCGCTACCAGGCTGCGCCACGCCCCGTGCCCATAGCGTAGAGGTCTCGGCAATAATCGCCCGCGACGCCCCCGCTGCTAGCCTCACCAGCCGCCATGGCCGACGTCCAACCCCTGCGCGCCCTCCACTACGACCCCGCCGTGGTCGGCCCCCTCTCAGACGTGGTGGCGCCCCCCTACGACGTGATCGACGCGGCCCAGCGCGCCGAGCTGATCGCGCGCTCGCCGTTCAACGTCGTGGCGGTCGACCTGCCCCGAGGCGCGCACGGCGAGGACCAGCACGATCCCGCAGACGGCGATCCGTACACGACGGCGGGCGAGCTGTTCGAGGCATGGCAGTCACAGGGCGCGCTGGTGCGCGACGAGGAGCCGGCGCTGTGGGCTCACACACAGGACTACACAGGTCCGGACGGGCGCGCGCGCACGCGCCGCGGGTTCTTCTGTCGCGTGCGGATCGAGGACTACGGTCCGGGACGCGTGCGCCCGCACGAGCGCACGCACCCCGGCCCCAAGGAGGACCGGCTGCGCCTGACGCGGGCGACGCAAGCGAACATCTCGCCGATCTTCTCGCTGTACTCCGACCCACAGGACGCTGCGTGGCGGGCGCTCGCGCCGAGCACCGAGCAGCCGCCGTGGGCCGAGATCACGGACGCCGACGGCACCGTCCACCGCCTGTGGCGCGTGTCGGATCCCGGCGCGATCGCGGCCGTCCAGGCCGCCACCGAAGACGCGGAGCTGCTGATCGCCGACGGCCACCACCGCTACGAGACGATGCAGGCCTACGCGGAGGAGGTCGGCGGGCAAGAGGGCGAGCACCGCTACATCCTCATGTGCCTGGTCGCGCTCGAGGACCCCGGCCTGACGGTGTTCCCCACGCACCGCCTGATCGGCGGCCTGGACGACGAGCGCTACGCGGCGCTGCAGCAGGCGCTGGCGCGCGACTTCGACGTCGCCGAGGTGCCCGCCGAGGAGATCGCGCCAACGCCGGGCGAGGGGCCGCTGCAGCTGGGCTACATCGACGGGCGCGACGGGCGCGCGCTGCGCCTGACGCTCAAGGACCAGGCGATCGCCGACGCGGCGCTGTCCGAGCACTCCGAGGCCTATCGGCACCTCGACACGGGCGTGTTGGAGACATTGCTATTGAAGAACGCGCTTGGCTACAGCGACGATGACATCGCGCACTTCAACGGGCTGTTCTACGCGCGCGACACCGCGGAGGCGCTCGCGATGGTGCGCTCGGGCTCCTACGACGCTGCGTTCCTGATGCGCCCGACGCCGGTCGGGCAGGTGCGCGACGTCGCCGCCGCCGGGGAGAACATGCCGCCCAAGTCGACGTACTTCTACCCAAAGCTCCTCACCGGGCTGCTGTTCAACCCCCTGTCGGCGTCCGGACGGCGGGTATCATGAGAATCAGCATGAGCAGCAGCCGATCGAGGGAATCGAGTTGACCCAAACGCCAGGTCTCACAAGGATCAAGGCGTCTGCGCGACGCGATGGCGGAACGCTCAGACACACGGTGCAGGTCCGCGACCATCAGGTGACGGTGGACGAGCCGCTCGACGCCGGCGGCGACGACAGCGCGCCGGACCCTCAGGAGCTGCTGGCGGCGAGCCTCGCCTCGTGCACGGCGATCACGATGGAGATGTACGCCGCGCGCAAGGGCTGGGACATCGGCCATGTGGAGGTGGACGTCGAGTACAGCCCCGCGGAGCGCGGTTGCCCGACGAGGTTCCAGCTGATCATGCGTCTGCCGGACAACCTGCCCGAGGATCAGGTGGAACGCCTGCGGGTGATCGCGGCGAAGTGCCCAGTTCACCGCGCGCTCGACGGCGAGGTCATGTTCCAGGAGCGCATTGAGCGCGTTCACCTGGCCGCCTGACTCCGCGGACTCCGCCAGCTTCAAGCGGCCCGAGGCCAGCGAGCAGGTCCCGGCGGCGGTGCTCGTCCCGCTGTTCCTCGCGGCTGAGACGCGCGAGCCCCACGTGGTGCTCACCAGGCGCCGCGCCGATCTGCGCCGGCACGCCGGCGAGATCTCTTTTCCGGGCGGTCGCCAGGACGCCGAGGATGCGGACCTGACCGCCACGGCGCTGCGCGAGGCCGAAGAGGAGATCGGCCTGGAGCGCTCGCAGGTGAGCCTGCTGGGAGAGCTGCCGCCCACCTCGACGTTCGCGACCAACTACATGATTCACCCGTTCGTGGCGACGATCCCCACTGGCATAGCGTGGCGGCCGTCGGCGCGCGAGGTCGACGCGGTGCTCGAGCTGCCGCTCGACGCCGTGCGCGCTGGTCGGACGCGGACCAACATCGAACGCCGCGGCATCACCTTCGAGACCGACGCCTACGTCGTCGGCGAGCACCTCATCTGGGGCGCGACCGCCCGCATCCTCGAGCACCTCTTCGAGCATCTGGCGCCGACAGCCGCGCTGGCGCTCCGCCCTACCTAGATTTCCTCTCGGCACCACTGGATGGGGCCGTTTAATAACGCGATGTAGACCGGGAGAGCAGCCACGGCCGGCGAGAGCCGGACGGGGCTGCTCGCACGGTCCCAACCACTAGCTCGGCTGCGGCACCAAACGGATGTAAGGCCGCGGCTCCTCCCACCCGTCGGGGTAGGTCTCTTTGGCCTCGTCGTTGGAGACGGAGCCAGCGATGATGACCTTCTCGCCCTGCCGCCAGTTGACCGGCGTGGCGACCTTGTGCTTGGCGGTGAGCTGCAGCGAGTCGATCACGCGCAGCACCTCGTCGAAGTTGCGCCCGGTGGTCATCGGGTAGACGAGGATCAGCTTGACCTTCTTGTCGGGCCCGATGACGAACACGTTGCGCACGGTCTGGTTGTCCGCGGGCGTGCGCCCACCGGCGTCGCCGGAGGTGTCCGCGGGCAGCATGCCGTAGAGCTTCGACACGTTGAAGTCGCTGTCGCTGATGATGGGGTAGTTGGGGGCGGTGCCCTGCGTCTCCTCGATGTCCTTGGCCCACGCCTCGTGGTTGTCGAGCGCGTCGACCGACAGGCCGATGATCTTGACGTTGCGGGCGTCGAAGTCGGGCTTGGCTTTGGCCATGTACCCGAGCTCGGTCGTGCACACCGGAGTGAAGTCCTTGGGGTGCGAGAACAACACCGCCCACGAGTCGCCGATCCAGTCGTGGAATTTGATGCGGCCCTCGGTCGTGTCGGCCTCGAAGTCGGGGGCGATGTCGCCAAGTTGCAGCGCCATGGTGTTACTCCTTTCTCGACGGGTGACGTCGAGTGCTGAGGGAAGGCTGCCGGGCCAGAGAAAATCCTGATCGGCTTTTGGGGGATTCCTATCAGGATAGCGCCCGAACTGTGCGTCCAAGCCTCGAGCGCCCCAGCGGGAGAGCCCTCAGCCCGACACGCCAGGCCAGGCGCCGTGCGCACGCACGTCCGACATCGCGGCGGCGGACTCCACCCGCCGCGGCCACATCCCCCCCAGCATCATCGTCAGCGCCGCGAGCAGCGCCAGCCAGGGGCCCTCGAGCAGCGACAGCGAGGCCGTCCCACCGGTGAGAGCGGGCGGATCGAGGATTCGGTAGAGCGCGCACGCGGCCGCCACGGCCCCCAGGAGCGCCACCGAGCCACCGGCTCCGCCGGGGATCGGGGCTCCGGTGCGCACCAGCGGCAGCAGCGCGTCGAGCAACGCCAGCCCAGCGAGGATCAGCAGGAATGTCTTCATGTAGGGCAGCGCCTGTTGTTCGCTGAGCCGCATCAGCGATCGCGCCGCCGGCTGAGCGGAGCTCGCGTGCACGATCGAGCTCACCCGGTACCACGGGAGGAACACAGCCACCGCGAGCGTGCCCGCGCCGAGAGCGGACATGCACAGGCCATATCGGGAACGATCTCCGGCCATTGTGCTCGCAACATCGGTCACAATCTCCGAAGGCTTGATCTCGGTGAACGATCATGCGCGAGATACCAGCATCATGCGCGGGCGAGCAGCGACGCGACCGCCAGGCGCGCGCCGGTGAGCCACCCCTTCTGCTCCAGCGGATCGCCGGTCAGGAACGCCACGGGGATGGCGTTGCGCTCGGTGAGCGTGCGCACGACACGCTCACCTTCGGCCGCGAGCGCCGCCGAAGGCCCCGCCCCGCAGGCCTCGTAGACGAAGCCCCGCACGGTTGTGTCGATCGCCTGGGTGACGAACAGCTCGAGCCGCGAGCTGTGCAGCGCGTCGAGCTGCTCGGGGGGGCCGGATGCGGTGCCCAGCAGCCAGCAGACGATCGTGACGCTGTCGAGCGCCCCGCGCAGCGTCGCCAGGCGGTCGGGTGTGCCGACCCAGCACTCCGCGCCGGTGGCCTCGATCGCCGCACGCCCGTCCTCGCGGCGGGTGCTCATGCGCACGGCGTGACCGTCGCTCACCATCGCCTCGGCCAGGCGCCGGCCTCGGCAGCCGCCCGCCACGATCAGTATCCGCGCCACGGCGCGCCATCTTATGCGTCGCGCCGCCGCGCGCCGGCGAGGCGCGGGCGAGTGCGCAGGCGCCAAGCCTCGACTACGATGCGCTCCCCGCCGTGACCGAGCCATCGCCCACCGAACCGGACGTAGTGACCATGGACAAGGTCGTCGCGCTGTCAAAGCGCCGCGGCTTCGTGTTCCCCTCGTCGGAGATCTACGGGGGCGTGGGCTCGACGTATGACTACGGCCACTACGGCGTGCTGCTGAAGACAAACGTCAAGAACGAGTGGTGGCGCGCGATGCTGCAGGAGCGCGACGACATCGTGGCGATCGACTCGGCGATCCTGCAGCACCCGAAGGTGTGGGAGGCCTCGGGCCACCTGGCGGGCTTCACCGACCCGCTGGTGGACTGCAAGACGTGCGGCCAGCGCTTCCGCGCGGACCATCTGAGCGAGCTCGCGTGCGGTCGCAAACCGTCGAAGCACCCTGGTGAAACGGACGAGTGCGACCTGACCGAAGCACGCGACTTCAACCTGATGTTCGAGACGACGATCGGCCCGGTGAAGGAGTCGGGCGCGACGGCGTACCTGCGTCCGGAGACCGCACAGGGGATCTTCATCAACTTCAAGAACGTGCTGCAGTTCTCGCGCAAGAAACCGCCGTTCGGGATCGCGCAGGTGGGCAAGTCCTTCCGCAACGAGATCACTCCCGGCAACTTCATCTTCCGCACGCGCGAGTTCGAGCAGATGGAGATGGAGTTCTTCGTGCCGCCGGCCGACGCGCAGAAATGGTTCGAGCATTGGCTCGCCGAGCGCGAGCGCTGGTATGTCGAGCTGGGCCTTCGCCCCGACCACCTGCGTCTGCGCGCGCATGACCAGGACGAGCTCTCGCACTACTCCTCGGGCACGAGCGACGTCGAATACCTGTTCCCCATCGGCTGGTCCGAGCTAGAGGGGATCGCCAACCGCGGCGACTTCGACCTGACCCAGCACGCGAAGTTCTCGGGCGAGAAGCTCGAGTACTTCGACCAGGCGAGTGGTGAGCGCTACGTGCCGCACGTGATCGAGCCGGCGGCCGGCGCGGACCGCGCGACGCTGGCGTTCATGGTGGACGCATACGACGAGGAAATGGTCGAGCGCGAGGGCACGGGCGAGGGTGAGATGCGCACTGTCCTGCGCCTGCACCCGCGACTGGCGCCAGTGAAGGCGGCGGTGCTGCCGCTGGTTGGCAAGGACGGCCAGCCGGAGCTAGCGCGCGAGGTACATCGCGCGCTGCGCCAGCGCGTGCTGTCCGAGTACGACACAGGCGGCGCGATCGGCAAGCGCTACCGCCGTCAGGATGAGATCGGAACGCCGTTCTGTCTCACCATCGACCACCAGAGCGTCGAGGACGGCACGCTGACGGTGCGCGATCGCGACTCGCTGGCACAGGAGCGACTGCCGATCGAGGGAATCGCGGAGGAGATCGAGCGGCGCGTGCTCGCGCCGTGGAGAACACCAAAGTTGAAGTCGGTATAGCGATGGTGGTACAGCGTTCACAAAAAGACACACACCACCCGCACGCCCTCGCACTGACCCGTACATAAAGCACCCGCACCGACCCGATAGGAGAGGGATGGACTTCGACCTGACCGACGAGCAGCGCCTGATCAAGGACACGGCGCGTGAATTCGCCGACAAAGAGATCGTGGTGCAGTCGCGGGAAAACGCGCGCAACCACCACTTCGACCTGGAGATGGTGAAAAAGATCGCCGACCAGGGCTACCTCGGGGCGATCGTGCCACCGGAGTACGGCGGCGCGGGCCTGGACTACCTGAGCTACGGACTGGTAGTCGAGGAGATCGGACGCGCGGACTCCTCCATCCGCACGGTCATATCCGTCCAGACTTCGCTCGTGTGCTCGGGCATCCTCAAGTTCGGCACGGAGGAGCAGAAACAGAAGTACCTGCCGAAGCTGTGCTCGGGCGAGTGGCTGGGGTGCTTCGGGCTGACGGAGCCGGACACGGGCTCGGACGCGGCCAACCAGAAGACACGTGCGAAGAAGACGGACTCGGGCTGGGTGATCAACGGCGCGAAGATGTGGATCTCGATGGCGAGCCACGCGAAGGTGGCGCTGATCTTCGCGCAGACCGACCCCGAGCTTGGCTACAAGGGAATCGCTTGCTTTTTGGTGGACACCGATCAGCCGGGCTTCACGACGCAGACGATCGAGCACAAGATGGGCCTGCACGCCTCGGACACGGCGTCGATCTCGCTGGAAGACGTGGAGGTGACAGACGAGCAGATGCTGGGCAACGTCGGCGACGGCTTCAAAGTGGCGCTGTCGAACCTCGAGTCGGGGCGCTACTCGGTGGCGTGCGGCGCGGTGGGCATCTGCCAGGGCTGCGTGGATGAGTCGGTGAAGTACGCGAAGGAGCGCGAGCAGTTCGGCAAACCGATCGCGAGCTTCCAGCTGGTGCAGGCGATGATCGCGGAAATGGTGTTGAAAACGGACGCCTCGCGGATGCTTGCGTGGCGCGCGGGCTTCCTGAAGGATCAAGGGCGCCCGAACTCGCTGGAGACCTCGATCGCGAAGCTCCATGCGACCGAGGCGTCGCTCGCTTGCGCGAACCTGGCGATCCAGGTGCACGGCGGCGCGGGCTATGTAGACGACCACCCGGTCGAGCGCTATTTCCGCGACGCGCGCGTGACGACGATCTACGAGGGCACGTCTCAGATCCAGCAGATGCTGATTGGTCGCGCGATGACCGGCGTCAACGCGCTGGTACCCGCCTGAGGCGGGCGGAGGACACGAGCGATGAGCACCGACGAAGGCACGAAAACGTCTTATGAGGCCGGCTCCGCCGGTCGGCGACGGCCGGGTCGCGGGGCGGGTGGCGCGGCGTCTGTGATCGGCGTGCTGGGAGCCGGCACGATGGGTGCTGGCATCGCCCAGCTGGCGGCTCGCTCGGGTGCACGCACGCTGCTTTACGACCCCTTCCCGGAGGCACTGGCGCGCGGGATCGCGAGCGCGGAGGACGGGCTGCGCAAAGAAATGGTCAAGGGCCGCCTGAGCGAGGAGGACGCGGCGGCGGCATCCGAGCGCCTGCAGCCGATCGAGGACATGGCGGCGTTGGCGGACTGCGAGCTGGTGATCGAGGCTGCGCCCGAGCGCCTGGAGCTCAAGCACGAGATGTACGCGAAGCTGTCGGAGGTCGTGAGCGAGCAGTGCGTCCTCGCGACGAACACGTCATCGCTGCTGGTGACGGCGATCGCGACCGGAGCGAGCCACCCGGAGCGCGTGGTGGGGATGCACTTCTTCAACCCGGCGCCGCTGATGCGCCTGCTGGAGGTGGTCGCGGGCGTGGAGTCCTCGCCGGAGGCGCTGGCGCTGGCGCACGCGACGGGCGAGGCGATGGGCAAGACGGTGATCGTGGCGAAGGACGGGCCGGGCTTCATCGTCAACCGCTGCAACCGGCCGTTTGGCCTGGAGGCGCTGCGCGTGCTTCAGGAGCAGATCTCAGACGTCGAGACGATCGATCGCGTCTGCCGCATGGAGGGCGGCTTTCGCATGGGCCCGTTCGAGCTGATGGACCTGGTTGGCGTGGACACGGGCTTTGAGATCTCCAAGAGCTTCTTTGAGCAGAGCTTTGGCGAGCCGCGCTGGCGCCCGTCGATGATCGCCGCGCGCTACGTGGCGGCGGGTCTGTACGGCCGCAAGAGCGGGCGCGGCTACTACGCCTACGGTGACGGCGCTGGCAAGCACCGGCCGGAGGACCCGCAGCCGCCACAGGGCGCGGCGCCGAGCGGCGGCGAGGGCGTGGTGGTGATCTCCGGAGAGGGGGTGCTCGCGGACGAACTGCGCGAGGCGGCGAGCGAGGCGGGCTATGAGGTGCGACCGCCGCACGCGCCCACCGGCGGCGTGCTGCCAGCGCTGGTGCTCGACTGCGACCCGGCCCCGGCCCGCGACGCGCAGGCCGCGGCGTTCCCGGGTGGGCAGCCTGACCGCCGCGGCGCGCCTGCACCCCAGGGCGGCGCACGCGCGCTGCTGTGCGCGAAGGGATCCCTGGGCACCTTGGACGCTGGCGGCAGCGCGGTGGGCTTTCACGCGCTCCCGCCGCTGTCGCAGTCGGGGCTGGTGGAGCTGACGCGCAGCGAGTCGTCCTCGCCGGTCGCGGCTGCGCGCGCGGAGCGCTTCTTCGGAGCACTGGGCAAGCACGTCGCGTGGGTGGGCGACGCGCCGGGGCTGGTGCTCGGCAGGATCGTGTGCCAGGTGATCAACGAGTCGACGTTCGCGCTGGGCGAAGGCGTGGGCAGCGCGCGCGACATCGACACGGGCATGGTGCTCGGTCTCAGCCACCCGCGCGGCCCGCTCGAGTGGGCCGACGCGATCGGGCTGGATCACGTGCTGGCGGTGCTGCTGGCGCTGTGCGAGGAGTACCGCGAGGAGCGCTACCGCCCGGCGCCGGCGCTGCGCCGCCTGGTGGCAGCCGGGCGGCTAGGACGCGCGAGCGGCGCGGGCTTCTTCGAGTACGAGGATTGAGTCGGTCGCGGAGCGGCCTGAGCGGATCTCACGTTTGGCGGTCGAGTCACGTTCTATGAGCGTGAGCTACGGTGTTACCCGCCCGATCCGCAGCGGCCCGCGCGCCAAGAGCATGGCCAGCGGCCTCCCCCCCTTCCAGCGCTTCCTCGACACGCACAGCGAGTGCGTGTGGCGCTACCTGGTGTCCTCCGTCGGCCCGACGGACGCGGACGATTGCTTTCAGGAGACGTTCGTCGCGGCCCTGCACGGCTATCCGCGGCTGCGAGCAGGCTCGAATCTGCGCGCGTGGGTGATGACGATCGCGCACAACAAGGCGATGGACGCGCATCGCGCGCGAGCGCGGCGGGCACTGCCGGTGGAGGACGTCGCGGCCGTGGACGGCCGCAGCACGGCATCTCCGCACGCGGTCGAGGAAACGCTTTGGAGCGCCGTGCGAGAGCTCCCCGACAGGCAGCGCTCGGCGGTGACGCTCAGGTACATGGCCGATCTTCCCCACCGCGAGATAGCCGAGGCGATGGGCTGCTCGGAGGAGGCGGCGCGCCGATCGCTGCACGAGGGACTGACGAAGCTGAGAAAGATGGTGAGCGTATGACACCCGTCGTAGACAAGGGAGTTGGCAAGCTCGAGCAGGCGCTGCGTCGCGGCCAGCGCGCGAGGTCCGCGGAGCGCGAGACGGCCGCCGCGGCCGCCGCGCGCCTGAGCTCGCGGATCGCGAGCGAAGGTCTCGCCGACATCACCTACGCACCGGTCGATTCCCCGTTCGGGACGCTGCTGGCGGCGGCGACAAGCAGGGGCCTCGTGCGCCTCGCCTTCCCGGAGGAGGATGTGGACGCGCTGCTCGAAGGTCTCGCTCGACGGATCTCGCCGCGGATCATCGAGGCGCCGGCGTCGTTCGATCCTGTGCGCCGCGAGCTCGGCGAGTACTTCGACGGCAGCCGCCGCGCGTTCGAGCTCGCGCAGGACTGGACGCTGATGAGCGCGTTCGGACGCAAGGTGCTCGGCGCGACGTACGACATCCCCTACGGGGGCGTGCTCTCCTACGCGGAGGTGGCGGCGGAGGCGGGCAGCCCGCGCGGCTCGCGCGCGGCGGGCAACGCGCTCGGCTCGAACCCCATCCCGATCGTCGTGCCCTGCCACCGCGTGCTGCGCAGCGGCGGCAACCTCGGCGGCTACGGCGGCGGCCTGGAGCGCAAGCGGTTCCTACTGGAGCTCGAGGGCGCCCTTCCAGGCCGCCTCTGAGAGGACCGGCGCGGCGGTGGCCCGAGTCCCGCAGGCCAAACGGCTACCGCCTCGCTGTGCGTGAGGCGCCATGCTGGCGCTAGGACGCCGGCTCGGCCGCCGGCGCGTACTGCGCTTCGGCGGGGTCGCCGAGGGGCATCCCTTCGGGGACGGGCACGCCGGGCGTGTCGCGCAGGTACCACTCGGCGTCGAGCGCCGCCTGACAGCCAGAGCCGGCAGCGGTGATGGCCTGCCGGTAGGTGTGATCGACGAGGTCGCCGGCGGCGAACACTCCGGGGCGCTTAGTGCGGGTGGACTTGTCCTCGGTGACGACGTAGCCGCTCGGGTCGAGGTCGACCTGGCCGCGCACGAGCGCAGACTGCGGCTCGTGCCCGACCGCGATGAACACGCCGGTGATCGGGATCTCGCGCTCCTCACCGGTCTCGCTGTGGGTGAGCGTGGCGTGGCCCAGGGCGCCGCTCTCGCCGGCGACGAACTCCTTGACGGTGTAGGGCGTGACGAACTCGATGTTCGGCTGCGAACGCGCGCGCTCGAGCATGATCTTCGAGGCGCGGAACTCGTCGCGGCGGTGGACGACAGACACCTTGTCGGCGAACTTGGACAGGAAGATGGCCTCCTCCATGGCTGAGTCGCCGCCGCCGACGATGACCGTCTGCGCGTTGCGGAAGAACGCGGCGTCGCAGGTGGCGCAGTAGCTGACGCCGCGGCCGGAGAGCTCCTCCTCGCCGGCGACGCCCAGCTTCTTGTGCTCGGCGCCCATCGCCAGCACGACGGTGCGCGCGTGGTGCTCGGTGTCGCCCACCCACACGCGGTGGATGCCGCCGGGCTCGCTGGCGAGCTCGACGCGGTCGGCCTGGTCGGTGATCAGCCGCGCGCCGAAGCGCTCGGCCTGCTCGCGGAACTTCGGCATCAGCTCGGGGCCCATGATGCCGTCGGGGAAGCCGGGGTAGTTCTCGACGTCGGTCGTCTGCTGCAACAGGCCACCCCAGGCGAAGCCCTCGATCACCAAGGGACTCAGGTTGGCGCGGGCGGTGTACAGCGCCGCCGTGTAGCCGGCGGGCCCGCTGCCGATGATGATCACGTTCTCAACGTCGTTCATCTGCTCTCCCGATCTCCGCCACGCGACCCTCTGGGAGTCGCTTTACTTTGTAAAGTATAGCAAGGCGTATGGCTCAGCGTATGGCTCAGCGTACGGCTCATGAGCCCTGTAGCGCGCCGGCGGGCTCGGCGGTGGCCGCGCTCGCCGCGCTCGCGGCGGAGACGGGCGGTTCGTCGCGCCAGCGCGCCACCGTGCGTCGCAGCTGGAAGTAGGCGACGACCCCGGGGAACGTCGGCAGCCAGAAGGAGATCGCACGGTATGCCAGCACGGCGACGACCGCGAGGTCGAGCTGCACGCCGAACGCGGCGAACGCGCCGATCATGCCGCCCTCGACGCCACCGAGGCCGCCGGGCAGTGGCAGCAGGTTGCCGAGCGTGCCGACGAAGTAGGCCATCCAGATGACGGTAAATGGCGGCGAGGAGCCGAATGCGTGGAACATCGCCCACAGCACGGAGATGTCAAAGCCCCACCACGCGAGCGCGCCGAGCAGCCCTGGGTCGCGGCTGCGGATCAGCTCGATCGCGGTACGTACGCCGCTGGCGGCGAGCGCCGGCACAGCCACGGCGCGAGCGATCCAGCGAGCGGCGCGGCCCGAGCCCGATGCCCAGCGACCGAGGCGCCGCTCGAGGTCGCCGGGGAGCAGTGACATCGCGCCGGCCAGCGCGAACAGGACCGCCGCGACGATCGCCGGCACGATCGTGATCGCGAACGAGCCGCCGCCGGGGAACAGGCCGATCCCGAGGCCGACGCCGTCGATCAGCAGCGAGCCGGCGTAGACGACGTACAGCAGCACCATGAACGCGACCATGCGGCACGCCACCAGCCGCGGCTCCATACCGGAGCGACGCAGCGCCCAGGCGGTCAGCGCGACCCCGCCGGCGCCGGCTGCGGCGAATAGGCGCGTCGCGACGAGGCCGGCCATCGTGATCTCGTAGCTCTCGAGCCAGCCGATCCGCTTCTCGGGTGGGTGGGGACTTTCGGCTGGGTGGGGATCGGGAACGAGCACCGAGCGAAACAGGACGACGTAGCCGGCGAATGACAGCAGCTCGAACAGCACGCCGGCGGCGAGCCACCAGATGTCGCCGCCCTCGATCCGGTCGACGGTCTTGCCGACCCCGGCGAGGTTCGGCAGCACGAAATACAGGAAGCCGACGCCGGAGAGGATGAACACCGCGAACGCGATGATCTGCCGCCGCGTGAGGATCACACGCGGCATGTCCTCCTCGTGCCGACCCTTTCCCGCCGCGGGCGCGGGCGCCTGCTGCGCGAGCTTCTCCGCTTCCGCCGCCTTGCGCCGCACGCCGCGCTCCATCTTGGTAGTGCTCACCCCCCCTTAACCAGCCTCGTGGGCCATCTCCTCCAGCGCCGCGATCGTCCGCCCCAAGCGTTCGATCGCCGGCCGAGCGTGCGGTCCCAGCCGGCGTACTGCGAGCGTCAGCGCGGCCCCGGCGAGCAGATCGACGGCGTAGTGCTCGCCCAGGTACACGAGCGCGAACCCGAGCGTGGCGGCGTAGCCGACGCCGAGCGCGCCCGCGACGGGTCCCACCTCAGCGAGAAGAAGCGCGGCCATCACGGATGTGGCGAAGTGCAGAGACGGCATCGCGGCCAGTGGATTGCCTCCGAAGACACTGTAGAGCGAGCCCCAGCCGTCTCTCCAGAACACCTCCCCGTACTCGACCATCATGCGGCGCACCGCGGGCGCCGGCTCGGCGCCTTCGGCGCCCGCCTCGGCGGCGTACCAGGGCGGCGCGGTGGGCGCCAGCCAGTACACGCTCGCGCCGATGTCGAACACCGCGTAGGTGAGCACCGCGGCACGGGGGAAGCGCTCGCGATGACGCATCAGGATGTACAGCAGCGAGCCGTGCGGCACCATGAACCAGCTCCAGTGCGCCCACACGAGCACGCGATCGAGCGTGCGCCAGTCCGCGGGGCTGGGGCCACCGGAGGCGAACGCCCGCTGCAGGCGCACGCTGGGCAGCTCGCCGAGGCCGAGCACGCGGTCGGCGCGGATCGGATAGTCGACGTGCACCCGCGCCCGCTGGGCGTCGGGATCGTCGTGGGGGAACTTGTACGCCGCCAGGTAGGCCCACATCTGCAGCGCGCACACGGCGATGTCGCGTCCGCGCGAGCGGCGCACGGCGACGCACAGCCCGACCGGCGCCCCGAACGCGATCGCCTGCACGAGCACCGGCGGGGCGTTGACTCGCTTGCGCAGCAGCGGCGCGGCGACCCCTGCCACCACCATCCCCAAGGCGGTAGCTCTGATCGCCTTGGACAGCCGCACAGGCCGCTGAGTATATGTAGCCGCCGCGGCGGCTACTCGGCGACGCGCGCGGTGGCTGCCGCGTCGACGAGCGCTCCGACGACCGAGCTCGCGAGGTCGGCCTCGGGGTGCCACTGCACGCCGAGCACGAAACGGGTGGGCGGGCTTCCATCCCCCAGCTCGATCGCCTCCGGCAGCTCGTCGAGCGTGGAGATGCCGCTCACGACGAGGCCTTCCCCCAGCCGCTCGACGCCCTGGTGATGGTGGGACTTGGTCGCGTGCACGAGCTCCCCGGCGGCGCGCGCCGCGAGCGAGCCCTCCGTCAGGACCACATCGTGGTCGGCGCCGTCGAAGGACCCGACGACGCGCCTGTGCTCGTGATGTCCGAAGCGCTCGGGCAGGTGCTGCACGAGCGTCCCGCCGCACGCGACGTTGATCAGCTGCATCCCGCGGCAGATGCCCAGGACGGGCAGCTCGCGCTCGATCGCCGCGCGCGTGAGCGCCACCTCGAAGGCGTCGCGCTCGGGCACGGTGCCGATCGTCTCGGGGTGCGCATCCTGCCCGTAGGAAGCTGGATCGATGTCCGCGCCGCCGGCGAGGATCAGGCCGTCGATCAGCTCGAGCGCCTGCTGCGGCTCGGCGGCCAGCTCGGCGTCGGGCGGGAGCATCAACACCAGCCCCCCTGCCCGCTGCACCGCCTCGATGTAGTTGAGCGGCAGGAGCGCCGCCTGCTGGTCCCAGACGCTCCATTTGGCGCGCTCGATCGCCGTGCATATGCCGATCACAGGCCGTCCCATCCTCCACACCATAGGATCAACGCCGACACGACGGCGTCCACGAGCCGATCGAATCGAGCCAGAGGAGAGCGATGAGCGAGCCGAACATCCAGCTTGAGAGCGTCAACGTGCGGGTGCTGGACGGCGCGGCCACGATCGAGCTGAACCGGCCGCACGCGCTGAACGCGTGGAATGCCCAGCTCGGCGCGGACCTGCTGATGGCGCTGCGCAGCGCCGCCGAGGACGACGCTGTGCGGTCGGTCGTGATCACGGGCGCCGGGCGCGCGTTCTCCTCGGGAGCGGATCTGAAGGACCTGACGGCCGGAGCGAGCACGCCCGAGGGACACCCGGACGTGTACACGACCCTTACCGAGCGCTACCACCCAATCATGCACGCGATCCGCGAGCTGCCCAAGCCGGTGATCGCGGCGGTCAACGGACCGGCGGTCGGGATCGGCTGCTCGCTGGCGCTGTGCTGCGACTTGATCGTCGCGGCCGAGAGCGCGTACTTCCTGCTGGCGTTCGTCAACATCGGGCTGGTCCCGGACGGCGGCTCGTCGCTGTTCGTGCCGAGCCGCGTGGGCATGGCGCGCGCGAGCGAGATGTCGATGCTGGGCGAGCGCGTGGGCGCGGCGCAGGCGCTCGAATGGGGCCTGATCAATCGCGTGATCGCCGACGAGCGCCTGCAGGCGGACACCGCGGCGCTCGCCGCACGCCTGGCGGCCGGGCCGACGCGCTCTTACGCGGGCACCAAGCGCCAGCTGAACAACTGGCTGTATACGCGCATGCCCGAGCAGCTCGAGCTCGAGGCCAGAATCCAGCAGGAAATGGCCGGAAGCGCCGATGTCGTGGAGGGCATAAGCGCATTTGTGGAGAAGCGAGAAGCCCGATTCTCCGGCCGCTGAAGGCTCGTGTCAAACGTCATCAAGCGCGTCCCGCCCGCGCCTGAATAGAATCCCCGCCGCCTTGGGCCACCTACTCCCCGCAACGCTCGCCTTCTTCGGGCCCGCGCACGGCGCTTCGCCGAACGCCCGCGAGATCGACACGCTCTACAACATCACGCTGTACATCGCGCTGGTGATCTTCTTCGCGGTCGAGATCGGCCTGGCGTACGCGCTGATCAAGTTCCGCAAGCGCAAGGGCGCGGTGCCGGCGCAGATCCACGGCAACACGCGCCTGGAGGTCGGCTGGACGGTCGCCGCCGCGGTGATCCTGCTCGGCCTCGCGGTGCTCACGTTCGCGAAGCTGTCCTCGATCCAGGATCCCCCCAACTCGGGACCTGGCGGCGCGGTGCTCGGCGAACAGAACAACCTGCTGTACGCGAGCAGCCAACGCAGGCTGCCCCCGAACGGCAAATCGCTTGAAATCAACGTGGTCGGCCGCCAGTACATCTGGCAGTTCGTGTACCCGGGCGCGAACGAACCGGACGGCCTGGGCGCGCCCTACACCTACGAGGAACTGGTCGTGCCGACTAACACGACGGTCACGCTGAACATCGTGTCCGCGGACGTCGTGCACTCATGGTGGGTGCCGGAACTGGGCGGGAAGTTCCAGGCGGTCCCCGGCTACCACAACTACACGTGGTTCAAG
This sequence comes from Solirubrobacteraceae bacterium, assembly GCA_035939335.1. GTDB lineage: Bacteria > Actinomycetota > Thermoleophilia > Solirubrobacterales > Solirubrobacteraceae > Palsa-744. The sequence goes on from DASZFY010000029.1 coordinate 97,339, forward strand.
GTGAGCAAGCCCGGCATCTTTCGCGGGCAGTGCGCGCTGATCTGCGGGCGCGGGCACGCGCGCATGATCGCGACCGTCAAGGCGATCCCGCCGGCGCAGTTCGAAGCGTGGCTGGCGAACCAGAAGCACGAGATAGCTGTGGCGAACGCCGAAGCGGCGAAAGCGCGCGCGAAGCTCAACAGCGAAACCGGCCCAGGACAGGTCGAGAACCCCTAGGACCAGGAGACCAGCGCACGAAATGGCCACCTACGCACCCCCGATTCCCGAGATAACCGCGCACCACGCCGAGCGTGAGGCGAGCGGCTGGACGAGCTGGATCACGACGACCGACCACAAGCGCATCGGGATCATGTACATGGTCACGACGTTCGTGTTCTTCATCCTCGGCGGCACCGAGGCGCTGATGATCCGCCTGCAGCTGGGGGCGCCGAACAACACGCTGGTTACGCCCGAAATCTACAACCAGCTGTTCACGATGCACGGCACGACGATGATCTTCCTGTTCGTCGTGCCGATGATGGCCGGCCTGGCGAACTACTTCCTGCCGCTGATGATCGGCGCGCGCGACATGGCCTTCCCGCGCCTGAACGCGCTGTCCTACTGGCTGCTGCTGGCCGGCGGGCTCGTCTTCTATGCGTCGATCTTCTGGCACCCGCCGGAAGCCGGCTGGACGAGCTATCCGCCGCTGTCGAGCGCGCTGTACTCGCCGTCGGGCGGCCAGGACGCGTGGATCTACCTGATCCACCTCACGGGGATCTCCTCGATCCTCGGCGCGATCAACTTCTACGTGACGGTCGCCAACATGCGCGCGCGCGGCATGAGCTGGGGACGGCTGCCGCTGTTCGTGTGGGCGTTGCTCACGTACTCGGTGCTGATCATCTTTGCGATGCCGGTGATCGCGGGCGCGGTCACGATGCTGCTCACCGACCGGCACTTCGGCACGCATTGGTTCGACCCCGCCGAGGGCGGCTCGCCGCTTCTGTGGCAGAACCTGTTCTGGTTCTTTGGGCACCCGGAGGTCTACATCATGGTGCTGCCCGGATTCGGCATCGTCTCGGAGATCCTGCCGGTGTTCGCGCGCAAGCCGATCTTCGGCTACAAGGCGATCGCGGCGTCGACCGTGGCGATCGCGTTCCTGGGCTTCCTGACGTGGGCGCACCACATGTTCACGGCGCCGATCCCCGAGGCGATCCTCGTGTTCGTGATGCTCAGCTCGTTCCTGATCGCGGTGCCAACAGGCGTGAAGATGCTCAACTGGATCGCGACGCTGTGGCGTGGCACGATCGAATTCAAGACCCCGCTGCTGTTCTGCGCGGGGATGGTCGCGCTGTTCCTGATCGGCGGCATCTCGGGCGTGTTCCTGGCGATCTTCCCGGTCGACTGGCAGCTGAACGAAACGTACTTCGTGGTCGCGCACATCCACTTCGTGCTGCTGGGCGGCTCGGTGCTGCCGATCTTCGCCGCGATCTACTACTGGTTTCCGAAGATCACCGGACGTATGCTCGGCGAAGGCATGGGCAAGCTCAGCTTCTGGTTGATCTTCCTCGGGATCGTCGTCACGTTCCTGATCCAGCACGTGATTGGGCTTGACGGGATGCCGAGGAGGGTCTATGAGTACGACAACGTGGGCCATCTTGCGCTCTACAACCAGATCTCGACCGTCGGCTCGTTCATCCTGGGCGCAGGAGTGCTGGTCACGGTCATCAACGTCTGGCGCAGCCTCAAAGTGGGCGTGATCGCTGGACCGGACCCGTGGAAGGCGAACACGCTCGAGTGGTTCACGGCATCGCCGCCCCCGGTCAACAACTTCGACGTCGTGCCGCTCGTGCGCTCGTTCGAGCCGATGAAGGACATCCGCCACGAGATCGAGCGGGTCAGCGGCGGCGCGAGCGCGCAGGGAACGGCCACCGTCCCGGCAGGAGCCACGCAGGTCGGGCTGTAAATGAGCATCGCGCCACACCCAGGCGCAGCACCGGCGATCGAGACGCCCCCGCTCGGCCTCGCCACGACCGATGGCAGATCGCCGGGCGTGCTCGGACTCCTGAGCGACTACCTGGAGCTGACCAAGCCGAAGGTCCAGTCGCTGCTGCTTTTGACGACGATCGCGACGATGTACGTCGCCGGCGACCCGTCGCCGCTGCTGGTCGCGCTGACGTGCCTCGGCGGCTACCTGTCCGCTGGCGGCGCTGGCGCGGTCAACCACTGGTTCGACCGCGACATAGACGCGCGCATGGCGCGCACAGCCAGCCGGCCGATCCCCGCAGGGCGCATCTCGCCGCACGCCGCGCTCGCCTTCGGCTGCACGCTCGCGGCACTGTCGCTGCTCGAGCTGTCGCTGACCGTCAACCCGCTCGCCGCGGCACTGTCGTTCTCAGGCTTCCTCGGCTACGTGTTCGTGTACACGGTGTGGCTGAAGCGGCGTACCCCACAGAACATCGTGATCGGCGGCGCCGCCGGCGCGGTACCGCCGCTGGTCGGCTGGGCGGCGGTCACCGGCTCGGTCAGCGGCACCGCGGTGATTCTGTTCTTCATCGTGTTCTTCTGGACGCCGCCGCACTTCTGGGCGCTGTCGCTGCTGATGAAGGACGAGTACGGCAAGGTGGGCGTGCCGATGCTGCCGGTGGTGCGCGGCGAGGCGGAGACCCGCCGGCAGATCCTGCTCTACTCGGTGCTGCTGTACGCGGTCACCCAGTTGCCGTTCTGCGCGGGCGGCTTCGGCGCGATCTATCTCGTCAGCTCGCTGCTGCTCGGGGTCGGTTTCATCGCAGGCGCGGTGCGGCTGTACCGACGGGCTGATCGGCGCGCGGCGCTGCGCCTTTACCTGTACTCGCTCGCGTACCTCGCGCTGCTGTTCTGCGCGATGGTCGCCGACCGGCACCTGTAGGAGGTAATCTTCGGACCCATGATGACCCGTCGCCTCGCACGCAAGAACCTCATCACCGCACTGATCGTCTCCGCGATCTGCATGTTCATGTTCGGCCTCACGTTCGTCGTGGCCGCCGCGTACGTGTCATGAGCCCGCTCGACCCCGAGGTCCCGCCTGTCGGCGAGGAGATCCACCTTCCCGGCCCGAGCATCCTGCCGATGCTGACCGCCGTCGGCGTCACGCTGGTGCTCGTCGGCTTCACGACGTTCATCGAGTTCACCGTCATCGGGGCGATCCTGACGATCGTGTGCGTCGCACGCTGGATCAAAGAGACGCGCCACGAAATCGACGAGCTCCCGCTAGACGAGCACTAAACGCCGCCCGACCGGCCAGCGGCCCACCAGCGGGTCGTGGGCCAAGCGGACCACGACCGGGCCGGCGCCGCAGAACGCAGGGAGCGTGGCGTGCTGGCCGAAACGGGGATGCGAGCGGAGCGAGTGTCCCCCGGATTCGGTACGCGAGCGACCGAGGACACCGACCGAAGCCGGGAGACACGCGCCTTCGGCGCGAATCCCCGTTTCGGCCAGCGCCGCGTCCACGACCCGCTGGCCGTGGTGGTGGCCGCCTGCTCCCCAAAGCAGGCGCGCCACCTCCCCCTTCACCCCACGGCCACCCTGGCTGGCACCGGGCAGATCGCTCCGTCGTCGGTCCAGCAGCGCACGATGTCGCGGACCGACAGGACACCGACCATCTCTCCGCGCTGGAGGACGATCAGGTGACGGAAGCCGCCGCGAACCATCGCCGCCGCGGCCTCCTCGAGAGACCAGTCGGGTGCGGCGAACACGATGTCGCGCGTCAGGTGGTCGGCGACCTGCTCCTGGTCTGGGTCCTCGCCGGCGCCGAGCGCGAGCAGGATGTCTCGCTCGGTGATGATCCCCGGGCCTGGGCCGTCGGGGTCCATCACCACGGCCGCGCCCACGTGCCGCCGAGCCATCAGTCGCGCGACGTCCCGCAGCGTGTGGCCCGGTCCCACCGTGAGGACCATCTCGGTCATGCCCTGGTGCACTTGCATGCCCTACTCGTACCTCCGCTCAGATGCTCTCCCGGAGCGCCCGCGTCACCGCTCCGACGATCGACCTGCCAGGGAATCGTCCCTGTGAGCACTTGCAACTATTGCCTCAATGTAGTGGTTGGGGGCGCTGCCGTCAAGGTCTTGGCAGGACATCTAGCTATCCGTCGGCGGAGAGGTTAGGATCACCGCGGGATGGAGCTAACTGAGGTATCAAGCCTTTCGGCGCGAGCACGCGCAGGCGCGTATGTCTAGACAGCGCTCGCTGGCGATCGCGGGCATCTTGGCGGTGATCGCCGTGGCCCTCGGGATCTGGCTGAGCTATGAGATCCACTGGTTCCCGCTGCAGGCATCGACGCAGGCGCGCAACACCGACCACCTGTACCACGTGCTCGTGATCGCCACGATCCCGATCTTCGTGCTGGTCGTGGGCGTGATCCTGTACTGCGTGTGGCAGTTCCGTATGCGCTCGGGCGAGGAGCTCAAGGACGGCCCGCCGATACATGGAAACACGCGCCTGGAGGTCTTCTGGACGGCGCTGCCGACGGTGCTGCTGCTGAGTATGGTCGGCTACTCGTTCGTGGTGCTCGCGAACAACGAGAAGAAACCTGCGCACGAGATCCAGGTCGGTGTCACCGGCCAGCAGTTCTTCTGGTCCTTCCAGTACCCCCCGTCGGTGACCGGCGGAGCTCCGATCAACAGTTACAAGCTGTACCTGCCGGAGAACGAATCGGTCCTGTTCAACATGAGATCCAAGGACGTGATCCACGCTTTCTGGATCCCCGCCTTCCGCCTGCAGGAGGACGTCGTGCCGGGCATCACCACGCAGTACCGCGCGACACCGGACCGGATCGGGGAATATCCGGTCGTGTGCAACCTGTTGTGCGGCGTCGGGCACTCCCTGATGCGCACCACCGTGCACGTGGTCACGCCCGCCCAGTTCCGCGCGTGGATCAAGAGCCAGTTGAGCACCGGCGCCGCGTCCAGCACCGGCGCTGGCCCCACGGGCAACGGGACGAGCGGCTAATGTTCGCAACCGAGATGGCTGGTGCTGGGGAGACACCATTGACACGGTCGCGGGCGGCCGGCTGATGGCCGTGCGCCTGCGCTCGCCGGGCTTCTACCGCGCCGCCTGGCTGATGGTCGGCGCGGTCGGCTTCTCGGCGCTGCTCACGTGGCTGGTGCGCATGAGCACCGGCCACAGCACCTTTACGCACTACCTCTCCGGCGACGCGATCCTGACGGTTTCGCTGATCGCGGTGCCGCTGGCCTTCCTCGTCGGAATCGGCGGCTTCGACTACTGGTTCCATTGGGCCTCCGGACGCCCGACACGACCGGAGGACCACTCCGGCCACGGCGCCTACTCATGGAGGGACTACTTCCGCATCAACACCGATCACAAGGTGATCGGCATCCAGTACACGGTCAACTCGTTCTTCTTCCTGCTCGTGGGCGGCCTGCTGGCGATGCTGATGCGCGCCCAACTGGCGCAGCCGGGCTCGCACTTCGTCAGCGCCAGCACCTACAACAGCCTGTTCTCGGTGCACGCGACGATCCTGATCTTCCTGTTCATCATCCCCGTGTTCGCGGGCTTCGGCAACTTCGTGATCCCGATCATGATCGGCGCGCCCGACATGGCCTTCCCACGCCTGAACGCGCTGTCGTTCTGGCTGCTGCCGGTCGCCGGAGCGATCATGCTCGGCAGCTTCCTCGCTCCCGGCGGAGCCTTCGCCGACGGCTGGACGGCGTACGCGCCCCTGTCCGACAACATGCCAATTGGGCAGACGTTCTTCACGATCGGCGTCCAGTTCGCAGGCGCCTCCTCGATCATGACCGCGCTCAACTTCCTCGTGACGATCATCACGATGCGCGCGCCTGGGATGAGCTTCTTCCGCATGCCGCTGCTGGTATGGGCGAACTTCGCGACCTCGCTGCTGGTCGTGATCGCCACACCGTTCATCGCCGCGTCGCAGTTCTTCGTGCTGCTGGACCGCGCGCTCGGCTTCAACTTCTTCAACGCGGCCAATGGCGGCGACGTGCTCATGTACCAGCACGTCTTCTGGTTCTACTCGCATCCGGCCGTCTACATCATGATGCTGCCGGGCTTCGGCATCATCAGCGAAATCATCGCCGTCAAGTCGCGCAAGCCGATCTTCGGCTACCGCATGATGGCCTTCTCGCTGCTGGCGATCGTCGGCCTCGGCTTCACCGTGTGGGCACACCACATGTTCACCTCCGGCATGGCCGCGTGGATCCGCATCCCGATGGCGATCACCACGGCGATCATCGCCGTGCCGACGGGCATAAAGGTGTTCTCGTGGCTGGCGACGCTGTGGCGAGGGGTGCTGCATCTCGACACGCCGATGCTGTTCGCGCTGGGCTTCCTGACGACGTTCACCCTCGGTGGCATCAGCGGCGTGATGCTGGCGATGATCCCCTTTGACATCCACGTCAGCTCGAGCTACTTCATCGTGGCGCACATCCACTACGTGCTGTTCGGCGGCTCGCTGATGACGATCTTCGCGGGTGTGTACTACTGGTTCCCGAAGATGACCGGGCGCATGTACGACGAGCGTCTGGGCAAATGGCACTTCTGGACGACGTTCGTGCTCATGAACCTGACGTTCGGGCCGATGCACATCCTCGGCCTGCAGGGCATGCCGCGGCGCGTGGCCACCTACGCGGCCAAGTTCGCCGACCTCAACCTGTTCATATCGCTCGCCAGCTTCGCGCTCGGGCTGAGCACGCTGGTGTTCGTCTACAACATGGTCACCAGCTGGCGTGGCGGTCCGCGGGCGGTGGCAAACCCTTGGCGCAGCATGACCCTGGAGTGGCAGGTGTCATCGCCGCCGCCGATATTCAACTTCGACCGCGTGCCGACGGTCGTGGGCGGTCCATACGAGTACGGAGTCCCCGGCGCGGTCCACGGCATCCTCGAGCCGGCGCCGGCGACGGTAGGAGCGGGCTCAACCGGGCTGTCGCCGACGGACCTGGCGCGAGCACCCAGCTAATGACAAGGAGGCAAGCCCGATGAGAGAAGTCCTCGTGATCGCCAACCGCACGCTCGGTGGCGCAAAGCTGCGCGAGGCCGTGCGCGAGCGGGCCGCCTCCGGCGACGTTCGCTTCCGGCTGGTCGTGCCCCAGACCAAGCCCTCCGCAGGGCTCGTGATCTACGACGAGGCGGTGCGCGAATCTGCGCAGGTGCGCGTCGACCTCGCGCTGTCGGCCGTCGCCGCGGAAGGCATCGAGGCCACCGGCGAAGTCGGCGACGGCGACCCATTCTCGGCGACGATGGACGCAGTCGCACAGCACCAGCCCGACGAAATCATCCTCTCCACCTACCCCACCCAGCACTCGGGGTGGCTGCGGCGGGACCTGGTCGAGCGAGTCAGCAACGCCGCCGCGGTGCCGGTGGAGCACATCGTCGCGGACATCGACCAGGAAGGCCTGTCGTTCAAGGTGACGCTGGTCGTATCGCACAAGACATCCAGCGGCGAGGAGCTGCTCGCGCACCTGAGCGCGAAGGCGAGCGAGGACGAGCCGCGGCTGTTCATCGCGGTGGTGCCGCAACTCGACGGCAGCGGCAGCGCTCCGCGTGAGGCGCGCGAACGCCTCGCGAGCATGCTCGACCGCCTGCACGCCGCGGGGCTGTTGAGCTCGGGGATGATCGGTGATCCGGATCCGTACACCGCGACGATGAACGCACTGGAGCTCTTCCACGTCGACGACGTGGTCATCTCGACCCTGCCCGGCGAGCGCTCCGGTTGGATGCGCTCACGCCTGATCGAGCGCGTTCGCGGCGCTATCGCCGTACCGGTCGAGCACGTCGTCGTCGACCCGCTGGCCGCGACCGTCGCAGCATCGGCCGGGTAGCGGGCGCAGCATGGAGGCAGCCAGCATCCCCCACCCCGCCGGGCACGCCGGCGGCGAGCACCACGGGCCGCCGCCTGCGCACCGCAGCTCGCGAGTCGAGGCTCCGCTGCTGGGAATGCTGCTTTTCATCATCTCCGAGGTGATGATCTTTGGGGCGTTCTTCACCGCCTACTTCTTCATCCGCATCGCCGAAGGCGAGCCGTGGCCGGCGCCCGGCATGCACCTGCCCGTGCCGGTGGCGTTCGTCAACACGCTGATCCTGGTGTCCTCGTCGTTCACGCTGCATTGGGCGGAGCAGTCGATCAAGCGCGGAAACCGCTTCGGGCTGAAGGCCGGGATGCTCACGACGTTCCTGCTCGGGTGCACGTTCCTGTTCATCCAGATCAACGAGTACGCCAACCTCGGCTTCGCGCCGCAGGATCACGCGCAGCAGACGATCTTCTACTCGCTCACGGGCCTGCACGGCGCGCACGTGTTCATCGGCCTGCTGATCCTGTTGAGCGTGACCGTGCGTGCCTTCCGCGGCCACTACAGCCCGGAGTCCCATCGCGGTGTCGACGTGCCCGGCATCTACTGGCACTTCGTCGACATCATGTGGATAGTCGTCTTCACAGCTGTATACGTGCTCTGACGGCCGTGGACGCGGCGTGAGGCTGCGTCCTCGATCGCTCGTGTGCGCAGCACACTTCGCTCACTGCGTCCTTGCCTCACTTGGTCCACGACCGTCAGACGCGCCCCTCACCGCAATGCTGCGCCCGCCAACGTCACCTTCATCAACATGATGAACCCAATGCGTTCTGAGGACGAGGCGTTCCGGCTGCTGCTGTACGCGATCGCGGTCGTCGTGGTGATCGCGGTGCTGGTGGTGATCGTGCGCGCGATCGCCTGAGCGGGCGGCCTACTTCACCGTGAGCGTGCCGTACATCCCGGCGGCGCGGTGGCCGGGGGCCTGGCAGAAGAACGTGTACTTGCCCGGTTTGAGGTTGACGGTCACAGATGTGCTGCCCTTGGTGATGAACTGGCTCGCTCCGAGGGTCGCGGCCTTCGCTGTGGCGCCGTTTTCGCCAGGTTCGACGGCGATGTTGTGCTGGACGCCGGACATGTTCGCCATCACGATCGTGACCGGGCCCGGTTTGGCTTCAGCCTTGCTCGCCGCGTAGACCAGCTGGCCCGTCGGATTGGCATTGATTTCCAGCTTGCCGGCCTTCTCCACCGCCGGCTTGCCGGCGCCAGGCGCTTCCACGGCGCTCGCCAGCAGGCCGGTGTCAGGTCCGGACTGGTCCACTGACTGGGCCACGTACGCGGCGATGTCGGTCAGCGTGCTCCCGCTGGCGATGTCCTTCGGCATTGCCCCAGTCGGGTTCGGATTCTGCACCTGCCCTTCGACGACCGTCCTTACGGTGTTGCGCTGCAGGCCTTCGGCGACGCTCGTGCGAAAGACTTCGTCGAGATTCGGTCCGACGACGCCTTTGGTGTCAGCTCGCGCCATTGTGTGACAGGCGCCGCACTTGGCGACGAACGCCTGCTTGCCGACGATCACGTCAGCGTTGTCCGCGCCCTTGACGGCGCAGCCCGCTGTGCCAACCGCGACCGCTGCAAGCAGCCCCGCGCCGCCGACGCACCGCATGGCACGGACTGCGCCACGGCCGGCGCGCGCTGAAAGCTGACTGGCTTGCGGGAAGCTCACGGCGAAACCCTATCCGACACGGCGGCCGGCGAACGAAATTTTGCGCGCGCTCGCGCGGGCGCTTTCACGGCTCGCGCAGGTCGTCGAGATCGCCGTGCGCGGCGGCGATCACCCCACGCGCGACGCCCTCCCACGACCAACGCTCACGCACCGTCGCGACCAGTCCGGCGCGCGTTCGGGCCTGCAGCGCATCGTTAGCATGCAGCCAGCCGGTGATCGCCGCGGCGAGGGCCCGTACGGCGTCATCATCGACCGCAAAGGACAGCCACCCGGCGGCGGGCTCGGGCACTGCGCGCGCTAGCACCGCGCTGACCTCAGCGAGACCTGAGTGCGCGGCGCTGATCGGCATCGCGCCGCACGCAGCCGCCTCGGCCGCGACCATGCCAAACGCCTCGGGGAAGGTGCTCGGCACGACCACCGCCTCGCACGCGGGGAGCAGGTCTGCGAGCTCCCCGTGATCGAGGCGTCCCGTCAGCACGACCTGCTCGCCCAGCCGCCGCGCCGCCCGCAGGTAGCGCTCGCGCTCGACTCCTTCAAGGCCATCGAAGAACGCCAACAGATGACGCAATGGCCCAGCAGGCTGGGAGTCTCCCTCGAGCGCTCGTCCGGCGCGCGCGATCTCGCGTGCCGTCTCAAGTTCGCCGGCGGCCAACGCCGCGAGCAGGCGCTCCACACCGTGCCTGTAGGCGCCGAAGCCGACCACCACGAGCCGCGCCTCGGGAGCGCGCTCGAGCACCAGCGGCCACGCAGCGACGAGCAGGTCGACGCCCTTGCTCACGATCAGCTTGCCCACGTACGCGAGGAGCGCGTCGTGGTCGGGGTCGAGGCGCTCGACGGCGGCGGCTGCGGCGAGCCCGTCGCGCGCGAACGCGTCGCCCTCGCCTCGCTGACGGGCGTGTGCGTCGTGCTCCCCCTCGGACTCGTGGGCGCTGGCGCGCAGCCGCGCCGCGAGTGCCCTCACTCCGGCGGCCGCCTGCGCGGGCTCGCGGGGGGCAAACCGTGCCACGTCGACGCCCGGTGGCCCGAGGCGCGTGCGAGCCGGGAGCTCGGGGTCATCGAGCGCCTGCCACAGGCTGACGGCCGTGTGACGCGAGCCGACGAGCACCGCTCGGGCGGGCGCGAGGCCCTCGCGCGCCACCCCGAGGAAGCGCTCGGGCTGTGGCTTGACGGTGTACTCGAGCGCGCTGCCGTGGACCTTCACCGCGTAGGGGATCGCGCCGCCTAGCCCGCGCGCGAGGATCACCGGGCCCATGATCAGGTGGTTGGCGAGCGCCTCCTGCGGACGCGCCAGCGCGAGCACGTCTTCGACCGCGGCGACGTTCGCGTCGAGGTAGCGCGCGAGCTCCCGTTCGCTGCACTGCGCGAACGTGCGCGCGTCGATCCCCTCGTAGCGGTCGGCGACGTACACCGGCAGCAGGTTGCCGATGTTCGGACGGTAGACCGTGCAGCGCCCCCACCCCCGCCCGCGCTCGTCTGCGCCATCGCCCCGGTCAGGGGCCGCCCGCTCCAACTCGCGTACCTGCAGCGGCCCCGCATCCCAATCGCCGACCGCGTCGACGAATGGCAGGCGCTCGGGATGGCGGTCCTGGCTGAGCAGGTGCACGTCGTGGCCGAGGCTCACGAGTGCGGCGGCCAGCCGCGCGTTGTACACGTTCGAGCCGGTCCCGTCGAGCAGGTAGCCGTGGAAGATCAGTAGGCGCACGGACGGGCAGCGTATCCACGGCCACCCGCTCCGGTAAAGTTGGGGCGGTGAGCACTAAACAGCGTTATCGACTACGCAGCCCCGGCGGTCGGGAATTGGTGATCGAGGCCGAGCCCGACCAGATATACCTGGACCGCGAATCCGGCGAGCCGCTCGAGGTCGTCGGCAAGGTGCTGCCGCTGGCGCCCTCGCAGTCGCGGCTGCCCTGGGCGGTGGAGAACCTGCGCTTCTGCCCGTGGTGCAATCAGCACGCACAGAAGGACCTCAACGACTGCCCCACTTGCGGCAGGCGTATGGGACCGTTGTGAGAGCCCGCGTGGCGCTCACCGCGTGCGCGGCGCTGCTGTGCGGTTCGGCGTTGAGCGCCTGTGGCGGCACGACCGTCTCAGACGCGGTCCCGAAGAGCACTCCGGAAATAACGCCGCCGACCAACACCAGCGCGGAAGCCGCCGCCGCACAGACGACGTCCAGCTCGACGACGTCGACGACCAAGACCACCGGCAAAAGCAGCGAAAGCTCCTCAAGCGGGGAAACGTCCTCGAGCGAAAACAGCGAAGCGTCCGCCGGCGCGAGCGCGCCGGCAGCCGGCACATCCGGCGGCGCCGCCGCGGAAAAAGAAAAACCAGCCTCCAGCGAAGGCGCCGCCAAAGCCGCCGAACCAGAAGCGCCGGCAAGCCCCACCGGCGGCGCCAGCGCCCCCTAGCCAGGGAGCTCCTGGCGCCGACGAACTACGGGGTCGAGATCAGCGTCGCGCTGTAGGTGAGGCGGGCGGTCTGGTAGAGGCAGTAGTACTGAACCGCGCTGCCGATCGAGGTCTGCGTCGTCTGGGCGCTCGTGCTGGTGCAGCCGCTCTTGGGGCGACTGGCGCGCCAAGAGGTGTTGTTGGCGAAGCCGAGTGCGAGCGCTGGCGCCCATGACGGCACCGTCAGCGCGACGATGTAGCCCTTCTTGACCGGGATCGTGGTTTCGAGCGGGAACTGCGCTGTCTTGCCGAAGTACGGTTCCAATTTGACGAGCGGGCCCTGCGCCACGAGCTTGTACGTGAGGTTGGGCTTGCGCTGCGGAGCGAGGATCGCGATTCCCGCTTCGGATGGGCCACCCTCGTTGGCGTTGAAGAACTTGATCTGCGTGGCGGTTGGCTTGCCCAGCGTGATCGTCCACGCGACGATCGTCCCGGCGCGCGGCGCGCTCAACAGATTGTTGGCGGTGGCGACCTTGACCTGGAAGCCGGTCGTGCGGCTGACCGCCAGGCATGGACTACCCGGGCAGCTGGGAACGGTGGTGGGGGTGGTTGCGCCGATCACGCCGACTTCCGTCAACGTCGCGGGCGCGATCGCGGGCAGCGCCAAAGCGAGCGCGGCGCTGATGATCACGGCTATGGATATGCGTTTCATATGGGCCATTTGAACACGCGCGCACGCTGGATGTCGCGGTCTGACTATTTCGCTACCGATGCGAGAGTTCCTGCGCCGCGGCCTCGATCTGCGCCGGGTCGCCCGCGGTGGGCACCCATGGAAGCCGCAGCGGATCGTCCTCGTAGCGGGGGATCACGTGCACGTGGAAGTGGAAGACCGTCTGCCACGCCACGGCGCCGCAGGAGTTCAGCAAGTTGACCCCCTCGGCGCCCAGACGCTCCCTGACGTTCTGAGCGACTCGCTGGGCAGCTAGTGCCACCGCGCTGAGGTCCTCCGGCGAGACGCTCAGCAGGTCGGCGCTGTGCGCGCGCGGGATCACGAGCACGTGCCCGCGCGTGGCGGGAGCGATGTCCATGAACGCGAGCGTCCGCTCGTCTTCGTCGATGATCGTCGCTGGCAGATCGCCGGCGACGATCTTGCAGAAGATGCAATCCGGGTCGGCCATATGGCGAAGATCCTAGCCTCGCGCCAGCCGACGGGCGTAGTCGAGCGCCTGCTCACGGCTGGCGAGCTCCCCCGCGTACTGCGCCGCGGCGAGCTGCTCGAGCAGCTCCCCGATGCGTGGACCGGTCGGAATCTCGAGCGCGCGTGCGAGCTCGTCTCCCCGCAGCAGCGGGCTCGGCGGCCCCTGCTCGTGCCAGCGCAGAGCGTCCGCGAGCAGCTCGCCGGCGAGCGTCAGGTGCGCCTGCACCGCCTGCTGCGCGCGGTCCCCGCGTGTGGCCAAGCGGTCGGCGATCGACAGCAGCGTCACGTCGACCTCAACCGGCGCGCATGCGTGCAGGTAGGCAAACACCGTCCGGCGCGCGAGCGGCTGGGGCTCGTGGACCAAGAATCCGAGGCGCAGGTGATGGCGCACGAGCGCAGCCACGTGCGCGCGCAGCCGCTCGCTCGTGCGCAGCCGTCCGAGCACCTCGCGCGCGAGCTCCGCCCCGCGCACGTCGTGGCCGAGGAACGTGACGCGCCCATCCGCCGGACGGACCTCGCGGGTCAGGGGCTTGGCTGCGTCGTGCAGCAGCGCCCCCCAGCGCAGCGCCTCGCCGCGCGTCAGCTCATCGGCGAGCGGCTGCATGAGTAGCGGCTTGATCTCGGCGCGGTGCCCGCCGATGCAGGCGTCGAGCTCCACTCCCCAATCCAAGTCGTCGCTCGTGAGCTCGACCACGCGATCGAGTACCTCGAGCGTGTGACCATAGACATCCAGATGGTGAAAGCGGCTCTGCTGTACCCCGCGCAGCACCTCGAGCTCCGGCAGCACCACCGCCGTGACGTCGAGCTCATCCATCAGCTCGAGACCGCGGCGCACGTGGCGCGCGGCGACGATCCGCCGCAGCTCAACGAACACGCGCTCGGCCGACACGCCGCCCAGCCCCGTCGCGTGCGCGACGGCCGAGCGCAGCGTCTCAGCGTCCGGCTCGAGCTCGAGCTCAACCGCGAGGCGCACCAGGCGCAGCACCCGTAGCGGGTCCGCGGCGAAGGCTTGCGGACCGGCCATCCGCAGGCGCCCCGCCCGCAGGTCGGCCGCCCCGCCGAGCGGGTCGATCGGCGCTCCCCCCTCGATCGGCTCCGCGATCGCGTTGACGGTGAAGTCCCGCAGGGCGAGGTCGGCCTCGATCGTGTGTCCGCGCAGCGGCTCGACATCGACCTGCCAAGCGTGCTCGCGCGCAACCACTCGCCACGAGCCGAAGTCCTCCGAGAGTGCGAAGCACGCGGCGCGAGGCGCCGCCCGCGCGATCGCCCTGGCCGCCTGCGCGGGATCGCCGTCTACAACCACGTCCACGTCCAGCGTCGGCCTTTCCAGCAGGCGATCGCGCACGTAGCCACCGACCAGCCACGCCCGGCTGCCCGCCAGCGCCGTGCGGGCAACGTCCAGGCCCGCGCTCATCTCAGCCCGGCATCCACCGTCCGCGCCTGCGCCTGCGCCGCACCCGCGTCGAGCAGTGCGCCGTCGCGGTGGTAGAGCCGCGGGACGCGCTGTGTCAGCGCACAAGTGATCTCGTAGTTGATCGTCTCCAGGCGGCGCGCCACCTCCTCCGCTGTGATCCGCTCGCTGCCCTGAATGCCGATTAGGACCGCGCGCTCCCCGCGTAGGCGCTCGGGAACCACGTCCGGACCGAGGTCGACGGTGACGCTGTCCATGCTCACGGTGCCGACCAGCGGGTAGCGGTGCCCGCCGATCAACACGTCGGCGTTATTGGACAGACCGCGCCGCCAGCCGTCTCCGTAGCCGATCGGCAAGACGCCGATGTAGGTGTCGCCGTCCGCCACGAACTGTCGCCCGTAGCCCGCGCTCTCGCCCGTCCGGCACAGCTTGACCTCCGCGGCGTAGGAGCTCAGCTCGAGCGCCGGCTCGAGCGCGCGCGCGCCCGGGTCACGGCCGAACGGGTCCATTCCGTAGATCGCGATTCCGCAGCGCACCATGTCGAACTGTGCCTCGGGCTCGCGCATAGTCGCCGCGCTGTTGGCCGCGTGGATGAGAATGTCCGGCTGTTCTTCCTTGACAGCGCGCGCCCAGCGCGTAAACGTGCTCAGCTGGCCGGCGAAGAAGCCGTCGTCCTTGAGCTCGTCGGCGGTCGCGAAGTGCGTCATCACGCCCGCCAAGCGCACGCCGGGGCTCTGCCGCGCGGCGGCCGCCACGCGCGAGGCCTCAACCGGATCGCGCGTGCCGAGCCGCCCCATGCCGGAGTCGAGCTTGACATGCACGCGCCCGCCGCCCGCGGCGACGACGGCGGCGAGATAGGCCTCGCTCCACACCACCACGTCGGCGTCCACCGCGAGCGCCTCGTTCAATTCGAGCACGCTGAGCGGGCCCATCACGAGCACGCGCACGTCGCGCAGTCCCGCCTCGCGCAGCTCGCGCGCCTCGCCCGCGTCGGCCACGCCCAGCCAGCTGGCACCGCCGGCGATCGCCGCGCGGGCGCTCTGCACAGCGCCATGGCCATAGCCATCTGCCTTCACCACCGCGCACAGCGCCGACCCGCGCTGCAGCTGCGTGCTCAGGCGCTCGCAGTTGCGCGCGATCGCAGCGACGTTCACACTCGCCTGTGCTCTGCGCACGAGTGTCGCTTGGCTATCGCGCGCGCCGACCCCGGCTCCGTCAGCCATCGCCGCGCGCCTTGCCTCGTCGTTCACCGTCGGCGCCTCGCACGCGCGTCGCGCGCGCGTCGCTCCTGCGCACCCGGCCTGCCCGCGAGCGCGCCACGGGCAGCGCGGCGATCACATCGGAGGCGATCACACCCTCGGGGCCCCCCAGCCGGCGAGCGGCCTCCCTCCCGGCCTCGGCGTGCAGCCACACCCCTGCGGCGGCTGCCGCGAACGCGCCGAGACCGGCGGCGAGCAGCGCGGCGATCACGCCGCTCAGCACGTCCCCCGTCCCCGCGGTCGCGAGCGCCGGCGCACCGCCGGGGCTCACCGCGACTGTGCCGTCAGGATCTGCGATCAGCGTGTCGTCGCCCTTCAGCACCACCACCGCCTGCGCCTGCTCGGCGGCGATCCTGACGTGGCGCAGCCGTTCGCGTTCGATCTCGGAGCTGTCCAGCTCGAGCAGCCGCCCGAGCTCACCCGCGTGCGGCGTGAGCACCGTCGGGGCGCTTCTCGTTCTCAACTCGTTGAGCCTGCCGGCGTGCGCGTTCAGGCCGTCGGCGTCGAGCACCATCGCCACGTCGGCAACGCCTGCGAGCGTGCGCGCGAACGCAAACGCTCCGTCGCTGCGCCCGAGACCGGGTCCCAGCGCGAGCGAGCCGCCGCGGGCGCTCGCCTCCAGCACGCCGCCGACCGCATCCGCGGTCAGCGCTCCGTCGTCGTCGGGCAGACCGCGCGTCATCATCTCCGGAGTTCCAGCACCGGCGAGAAGCTCCTGCAGCGACGCGGGAACGCATGCGGTCACATACCCCGCTCCCGCGCGCATGCTCGCCTCGGCGGCCATCCTCGGCGCACCGCTGAGCCCGCGTGAGCCGCCGGCCACGATCACGTGACCGGAGGTGAACTTCGTTGCGCGCGCGTCCCTGCGCGGCAACTGCTCGAGCACGCTCGGCGCGATCAAGCCGACCGACGCGCCGCCGGGAGCGCCGCGTGGGATGCCGATGTCGATCACCTGCACTTCGCCCGTGTGGGCCTTGCCCGGGCTGATCCACAGTCCCGGCTTGGCGGCGTGAAAGGTGACAGTCAGCGACGCGCGCACCGCGGCGCCGCGGACGACCCCTGTGGAGGCGTCCACGCCGCTCGGTACGTCCACGCTCACGACGTGCGCACCGCCCGCGTTGATCGCCTCGATCGCCGCGCTCACAGCACCGCGTTGGCTGATCTCCGATCGGTCGCCCTGGAAGCCCGTGCCGAGCAGCGCGTCCACGATCGTCGTGCGCGCGTCGAACAGCTCCGCCGCGGCCGAGCCCGGCGCGTCTGTCTCCTCGACGGCCTGCCCTGTCCAGGGCTCCCCGCTGAGGCGTACAGGCGGCTCGCCGGGCAGGCGCTCGAGGTTCGCGCGCGCGTCGCCTGTCAGCTCTGACGGCGGCACTACGCACACGACCGTCACCGGCCGGCCGGCGTCGCGCAGCAGGCGCGCCGCTACGAGCCCGTCGCCGCCGTTGTTGCCCTTGCCGCACACGACGCTCACGGGTCCATCGGGCGCCAGACGCTCTAGCGCGCGTGCGACGCCGGCCCCCGCGCGCTCCATCAGATCGAGGCTCGCCACACCCTGCTCCTCGATCGCCCAGCGATCGATTGCGCGCATCGTCTCGGCGTCGGGGAGCGGGACCAGCCAGGGCGCCAGTGGGCTCACTACTCGACGGTGACCGTCTTGGCGAGGTTGCGCGGCTGGTCGACGTTCAGGCCGCGGCGGCGGGCGATCTCGTACGCGAGCAGCTGCAGCGGAATCACCGCGAGGATCGGCTGGAGCATCCAGTCGGTCGCCGGCACGGCGATCGTCGCGTCGGCGTGAGCCTCGACGGAGTCTTCGCCGGTGGTTGTGACGGCGATCACTCGCGCGCCGCGGGCGCGCGCCTCCTGGATGTTGGAGATGAGCTTCTCGAGCACAGGCGAGCGCGTGGCGACACACACGACCGGTGTGGCCTCGTCGAGCAGCGCGATCGGGCCGTGCTTCATCTCGCCGGCGGCGTACGCATCGGTCGAGATGTAGGAGATCTCCTTCAGCTTCAAGGCGCCCTCGAGCGCCACCGGCAGCCCGATGTGGCGGCCGATGTACAGGAAGAACTCGGCGTCCCAGAAGGTCTTCGCGATCTCTGCGGCACGCTCCTCGCAGTCGCCGATCAGCTCGTCGATGCAGTGCGGCAGGCGCTTCAGCTCGGCGACCAGCTCGGCGATCCGCGCTGGCGCGAGCGTGCCGCGCAGCTCCGCCAGGCGCAGGCCGAGCAGATACATGACCGCGACCTGGCACACGAACGTCTTCGTCGCCGCGACCCCGATCTCGAGCCCGGCGCGCGTGTAGAGGACGCCGTCAGCGTCGCGCGTGGCCTGCGAGCCGACGGTGTTGGTGATCGCCAGCACCGTCGCGCCGCGCTCGCGCGCCAGGCGCATCGCGGCGAGCGTGTCAGCGGTCTCACCCGACTGCGAGATCCCGATCACGAGGTCGCCCGGTCCGACGACCGCATTGCGGTAGCGGTACTCGGAGGCGATGTCGAGCTCGACCGGCAGGCGCGCCCACTCCTCGATCGCATAGCGGCCGATCAGCCCCGCGTGGTAAGCGGTGCCGCAGGCCACGACCACTATCCGCTTGACGTCGGCGAGGATCGCCTCATCGAGCGCTCCCTGCTCGTCGAGGTCGACCCCGTCGCCGCGGGCGGTGCGGTCGGCGACGGTCTCGGCGACCGCGTCTGCCTGTTCGTGGATCTCCTTCAGCATGAACGTCTCGTAGCCGCCCTTCTCGGCGGTCTCTTGATCCCAGTCGACGGTTTCGACGGCGCGCTCGACGGGCTCGCCGGCGGCAGTCGTGATCAGCACCCCGTCGGGACGCAGCGCGACGATCTCGCCGTTCTCGATGTATTGGGCGCGCCGGGTCTCGGCGAGGAACGCCGGCACCGCCGAGGCGACGAACTGCTCGCCCTCGCCGCGGCCGATCACCAGCGGGCACTCCTTGCGCGCTCCGACCAGGAGCTCGGGCTCGTCGAGGCTCATCGCCACGAACGCGTAGTGGCCCTCCAGTTGCGTGTATGCGGCGCGCACCGCCTCGACCAGGTCACCCGCGTAGCACTCGGCGATCAGGTGCGCGATCACCTCGGCGTCGGTCTCGGAGGTGAACACGCTGCCGTGCGCGAGCAGGCGCTGCTTGAGCGCGACGTAGTTCTCGACGATGCCGTTGACCACCACGTGGACGCGATCGCCGCTGTCATAGTGCGGATGGGCGTTCTCCTCGCTTACGCGACCGTGCGTCGCCCAGCGCGTGTGCCCGATCCCGGTCGTGGCCAGCGCTCGTGGGTCGGCCAGCACGGCGGTCGCCACCGCGCCCGCGTCGGGCGCGGGCACCCGCTCCTGGAGCTTCGCGCGCAGGGCATCGAGATTGCCGACTGCGCGCACCGCGTCGATTCGCTCATCGGCGATGACCGAGATCCCCGCAGAGTCATAGCCTCGGTACTCGAGCTTGCTCAGGCCGGCGAGCAGCAGGCCCTGGGCGGGACGCCTGCCGACGTAGCCAACGATGCCGCACACGCGATCGAAGATACCAGTGGGACTGGTGCTGGTTCAGCCGAGCTCGCGCTCGACTAGCGCCACGAGGCGCCCGCATACCGCTTCGGCCTCCGCGTCGCTGGGCGCCTCGACCATCACGCGCACCAGCGGCTCGGTGCCGCTCGGCCGCACGAGCACGCGTCCGCGACCGCTCAGATCGCGCTCTGCCTCGCGCACGGCGGCGTTCACATCGTGCGCCAGCTCCAACGCGCCACGGTCGCGCACGCGGACGTTGACCAGGCGCTGGGGCAGCTTGGACATGGCGTCGCGTTCGCCGAGGTCTCTCCCGGCGAGCGCCTCGAGCGTGAGCAGCGCGCTAGCGATGCCGTCGCCGGTGCGGTTGAAGCCCATGTCGATGATGTGGCCGGACTGCTCGCCGCCGAGCGTCCAGCCGCGCGCGCGCAGCTCCTCGAGCACGTAGCGGTCGCCGACCTGGGTCGTGCCGACGGCCACGCCCTCGCGCTCCATCGCCGCGTGGAAGCCGTAGTTGGTCATCACAGTCACGGCCACACCGTCGCCACTCAGGCGCCCGCTCGCGCGCAGGTGCAGCGTCGCCAGCGCGAGCAGCTCGTCGCCGTCGACCACCACCCCGTGACGGTCCACCGCGAGCACGCGATCCCCGTCGCCGTCGAATGCGAAGCCCAGCGCGTGCCCGCCCGCGACCACCGCTTGGGCCATCTCGTCGATGTGGGTGGAGCCGCAGCCGGCGTTGATGTTGCGCCCGTCGGGCGTGTCCGCGACCACGCTCACACTCGCGCCGAGGCGTCGGAAGATCTCAGGGGCAACCTGATATGTGGCGCCGTTGGCACAGTCGAGGAGCACGTCGACGCCATCGAGGTCGAGCTCACGGAAGCGCACGTGAAGCTCGCGCAGGTAGTCCTCGGGGGCGCCACGCAGCTCGCGGATGCGCCCGATCGCCGGAGGCGCGTCGCCGGCGTCGTCGACGGCGCCGAGCTCGCGCTCGATCGCCAGCTCGGACTCGTCGGAGAGCTTGTAGCCATCGCCGGCGAAGAACTTGATCCCGTTGTCGCGGTAGGGGTTGTGCGAGGCGGACAGCACGACCGCGAGGTCGAAGCCATAGCGGCCGAGCAGCAGCGGCGCGGCCGGCGTCGGCAGCACGCCGCCGAGCAGCGCATCGCCGCCGGCGGAGCTGATCCCGGCGGCGAGCGCCGCCTGCAGCATCTCGCCCGACTCGCGCGTGTCTCGCACGACCAGCACCTGCGGACGCTCGACGCCCGTGTTGCGCGTCGCCGCGCGCCCGAGCGCGAGCGCCAGCTCAGCGGTGAGGAACTCACCGGCGACGCCGCGAACGCCGTCGGTCCCGAACAGCTTGCGGGTCATGCGGGTGGGTGGCTCACCTGGGCTCCAGCGCTAGCGCTTGGAGAACTGCGGACGCTTACGCGCCTTCTTGAGCCCGGCCTTCTTGCGCTCCTTGGCGCGCGAGTCGCGCGTAAGAAAGCCCCTGCGCTTGAGCTCGCCGCGCAGGTTCGGGTCAGCCTCCAGTAGTGCGCGTGAGACACCGTGGCGCAGCGCGCCCGCCTGCGCGGAGATGCCGCCACCGTGAAGCCGTGCGACCACGTCCATACGGTCCTGGAAGCCAACGGTCTCCAGCGGCTGGCGGATGTTGCGCTGCAGCGTCACCCGTGGGAAGTGCTCCTCGAGCGTGCGCCCGTTGACGAGGTAGCTCCCTGTGCCGGGGCGCAGCGTCACGCGGGCGATCGCCGACTTGCGCTTGCCGGTAGCGCGGTAACGGGCGCCCGAGGCAAGGTCGATCGCGGCGGTGGCGATCGGCTCGGCGAGCGCCGCCTCCTGATCGTCCTCGTCCTCCTGCCCCTCCTCGCCCTCGTCATCGACGGCGTACGGGTCGACCGCGTAGGCGTCCTCGTAGCTCTCGCTGCGGCCGAGGGGGTCGACGCCCTCGGGGACGATGTCCACTTCGAGATGCGCGCCCGGCACAGCAGGTTTCTCGCGCGGGGCGGGCTCCTCGTCTTCGTCGTCCTGCGCGTCGGGCTCCTGCG
Source organism: Solirubrobacteraceae bacterium (assembly GCA_035939335.1). Lineage (GTDB taxonomy): Bacteria > Actinomycetota > Thermoleophilia > Solirubrobacterales > Solirubrobacteraceae > Palsa-744. The sequence continues at coordinate 118,641 of DASZFY010000029.1, forward strand.
CTACCGGGGTCTCCTGGGCTTGCGGGGCCTCCTGCGCATCGGGCTCCTGCGCCGCCGGTACCTCCTG
>DASZFY010000030.1:0-52527 GCA_035939335.1 Solirubrobacteraceae bacterium
CACTGAGCCGACTTCGAGTGTTGTGGTCGATGGGGTGAGCGCGGGTTCTTCGGCGAAGCCTGTGAGCGTGATCGTCGTTTCACCGGCTTCGGTGGACACGCTGAGCGAGCCGTTGAATTCTCCGGCGGCGGTTGGTTTGAAGGCGATTTTGACGGTGAGCGTTTCGCCGGGTTTGATCTTGGTGCCGGTCGAGGGGAGGCCTGTCGCGGAGAACGGGGCGGCGGGGGTGTGCTCGCTTTTGATTTCGAGGGTGGTGTTGCCGGTGTTCTTGAGCGTGAGTTCGCTCGTGATCGATTTACCGACGAGCACGGAGCCCAATTCGAGAGTACTTGTGGATGGCGTCAGGGCGGGTTCTTCGACGAAGGCAGCCAGTGCCACGATCGTTTCACCGGCTTCGGTGGTGAGGCTGAGCGAGTCTTTGTGTTCACCGCGTATCGAGGATTCGAAGCTCACGTGGACCGTGATCGTTTCGCCGGGTTTGAGTTTGGTGCCGGTCGTGGGCAGGCCCGTCGCGCTGAATGGTGCTATGGGGGTGTGCTCGCTTTTGATTTCGAGTGTGGTGTTTCCAGTGTTGCGGAAGGTCACTTCGCCGTTGAGCTGGGTGCCAATGGGCGTGGAGCCGAGGTTGAGTGATTTCGTTGACGACGTGAGTCCTGGTTCTTCGCCGTAGCCCGTGAGTGTTACGGTGGTTTCGCCGGCTTGGGTGGTGAGGCTGAGGGAGTCGGTGAAGTTTCCGCCGGTGGATGGTTTGAAGGCGATTGTGACGGTGAGCGTTTCGCCTGGTTTGATCTTGGTGCCGGTAGCGGGCAGGCCTATCGCGGCGAAGGGGGCCGTGGGGGTGTGTTGGCTTTTGATTTCGAGTGTGGTGTTGCCGGTGTTCTTGAGCGTGAGTTCCTTGCTGATCTGTTTGCCGATGAGCACTGAGCCGACTTCGAGTGTTATGGTCGATGGTGTGAGCGCGGGTTCTTCGGCGAAGCCCTTGAGCGACACGGTGGTTTCGCCCGCTTGTGTGGTGAGGCCCAGAGAGCCCGTAAATTCGCCGCGCGTGGCGGATTTGAACGTCACGCCGACCGTGATCGTTTCGCCGGGTTTGATCTTGGTGCCGGTCGCGGGCAGGCCCGTGGCGGCGAACGGCGCGGAGGGGGAGCTCACGCCTTTGACTTCGAGCGTGGTCCCTCCAGTGTTCTTGAACGAGACTTCACCGGCGAGCTGACCGCCGACCGAAGTGGAGCCCAGATTGAGCGATTTTGTGGACGGGGTGAGCGCCGGGGGCAGGATGCCTTCGCCCTTGAACTGTACTTTCTGCACCCCGTTCGTGTCTTTTTCGCCGTTGAGTTCCCAGACGCCGGTCGCGGGTCCCGGGCTGGTCGGTGCGAACTTGACGGTCTCGGTGACGCTTTCTCCCGGCTCGATCGTCGTTCCCTCGGGCAACGCCGTGGTCGCTGTGAAGGCTCCGCCGATCGGAGGCTTGGACTTGTTCAGGGCGACGGCGCTGCCGCCGGTGTTCTTGATGGTGAAGCTCTCCAGCTCGGACGAGCCGACCTGTACCTGCCCGTATTCGACGGTTTCGTTGGTGATTTCGAGCGTGCCGGGTAGGCTTGCACTGCCAGAGAGGCCGACGGCCTGGTTGCCGCCGGTGGTTTCCAGGCCGATTTCGTCGTTGAACGAGCCAGTCGCTGAGGGTTCGAAGGTGACCGTGATCGTGATCGATTCACCGGATGCGATCGTCGAGCCGACCGCGGGCACGCCGCTGGTGGCGAACGGCGCCGCCGGCAAGTGCACGCCGTTGATCGTCAGAGTCGAGCCACCGACGTTGCGGAACGTCGCCCCGGCGGACTCACGTTCGCCGACGATCGTTCCAGGGAAGGTCACGAGCGGCGGTGTTGCTTCCAGCTTAGGCCCCGTCGCCTGACCGGTGCCGGAGAGGCCGAAGGTCACCGTTTTTTTGGTGCTCGTCGTGGCCGTCAGGGTTGCGCCGATTGGACCGGTCCCCGTCGGTGCGAAGGTGATCGGCACTTCGACTGTCTGGCCGGTCGTGAGCGTGGCGGGCAGCGAAGGCGACGGCGTCCCCAATTTGAACTGAGACGAGCTCGATTCGAGCGTCGAGAGCGTGAGCGGTTCCGTGGCCGTCAGGATCACCGTCTTGTCCGAGGAGGTGCCGTCGACGGTCTTGGGAAACGTGGTAGCTGAGCCGCTGAGTATCGGTGTGACCGGCGAGCCGAACGCGATCACGTGACCGTCGCGGGTACCGACATACAGTCGCCCGGCGCCGACACCGGGTATCGCGAACTTCGCTGAGGTGCCGATCGGCCCGCTCCACAGCAGAACAGGTTCGCCTTTGACGGGCACCGGAGCGTACGCCCGCAGTTGGGCGCCTTCTCCGCCTCCATTCGGCGCCCATACGATCCACACGAGCGCGGAGCCTTCGTTTGTTTCGTTGGAGGTGATGACGGGCGCGCTTGAGGAGAATCCGAACGCTTCTTTGGAGGTGCCCTGGAGGGCCAGCGTCGGCATGCCACTGCCCGAGAGGCCGTACTGGTAGACGCGCAGGTTGCCCGAGCTTCCTCCTGCGCTCGTGCCCCCCGACGCCGTGGGTATGTACACCCAGCCGCCTTCTCCTGGCCACACGCCCGGGCGCGACCACACGCCACCGTAGGGCCCGATCCGCTGGACTACGTTGTCCGAGCCGGCCGGTCCCTGGGCGATCCCGCCGAGATTGTCACGGTTGAGCAGATACACGTAGCCGTCCTTGCCCACCGCCACAGCCAGATGCGGTATCGCCGGCGTGCCGAAAACGTGTGTGCCGAAGGCTTCTTCGGGCAGTCCTGTGACCCCGCCGGAGGCGAAGTCGGCGTCCCAGGTGTCCAGGAAGCTGGCGTTATAGGGCGCGAAGAAGTCGACGGGCTTGAGCGAGCCGCCGGGTTGCACGTCCAGTCGCACAATCGACTCGCCGAGGTTCGTCGGCGGAGTGTCTCCGGGCGCGGGCGTCGTCGGCGCGCCACCGTTGCCGGTGCTCAGCAGGATCGTGCCCGGACCGTCCGAGGTCAGCCCCGCGCCGGACTGCCAGATGCCGGCGCCTTCGCCGGTCTCAACCGACACCCAACGCGCCTTTACTTCCGCGTTGGTCGACACGCCGAACACCCAGCCCTCCCATACCGAGCGGTCGCAATCGGAGCCGAAGGCGGCGTACACGACGCCGCCCATCAGCAGCAATCCCGGGCGCTGCAACTCGGTCCCGGCGTGGAACACCTGCCCGGAGGCGTTTTGCGCGGTGCCATTCAGCTGCACCGGGAAGCCAGGCTGCTGCGCGCCGGTGGACACGTTCACGGCGTCCATGAACCACTCCGGTTCGACTTCTTTCGTGCGATACGTCTTGTACGTCACGTACGCGATGTTCGTTGCGGGGTCGATCACGGGGGTCGCCGTGACGCCGACCTTCGGGGCGAGATCGGCACATTCGAGTTCGCCTGGGTTCCACGGTTCGCCGAGGTTCTTGCTCCACTGCTGCGCGCCGGTGGCCGGGTTCAGGCCATAGAGATTGTTTTTCTCAGTGGCGACGAACAGCGTGCCGTTATCGAGCAGCGGCTGCGCATACACCTGCCCTTCCACCGGTGTCGACCACAGCCGACCGAAAGTGCCGCCGCTGAGCAGTTCCGGCGTGATCGACGGCTCGTTCGGGTACCAGCCCGTGCGCAGATTGTCGCCCGCGTCGGTCAGCCCCGACCCGAGGGTTTCCGAGGCAAGCGCTTGCCCCGCACACGCGATCAGCAAGAACAACGTGAACAGCACTGCTCCAGCGCGCATCCTGCGCATCAATCAACCCCCTAGGCCAATCTGGTCTCCACGCCATCCCGACGCTCGATCGCGAAGGATAGCCACCATTTGGACTTTGAGCAAACGGGCTTAAGCGCGAACGCGGGCTACGCGAGCGCGAACGCGCGCTCTGCTTCGTCTGCGACGTGACGGGCGATCGCGAGCGAGGAGGTGGCGGCGGGGGAGGGCGCGTTGCGAACATGCAGCGCGCGCTCGGTGGCGGAGAAGACGAAGTCGTCGACGAGCCTGCCGTCGCGGGCGAGCGCCTGTGCGCGCACCCCGGCGAAGGCCGGCTGCACGTCCGCGACCTGCAGCTCGGGGACGTAGCGCGCGGCGGCGCGGACGAACGCGGAGCGCAGCAGCGCGTGGCGCAGCTCGGTCACGCCGGTCGCCCACCAGTGGGCGAGCATCCGCCACGTACCCGGCCAGCCGAGCGTGTCGAGCAGGTCGCGGCGGCGCACCGTGCCCAGGCGGTAGGCGTCGCGGGCGCCGGCCATCAGCGCGGTCGGCCCGATCAGGACCTCACCGCCGATGTGCTTTGTCAGGTGTACGCCGAGGAACGGCAGCGCCGGGTCGGGCACGGGGTAGATCAGCGAGCGCACCAGGTGCCGGCGCTCGGGCACGAGTTGCAGGTAGGCGCCGCGAAATGGCACGATCCGGGGGTCCGGGTCGGCGCCGGCTGCGACCGCCAGGCGATCGGCCCACGCGCCGGCGCAGAAGACCGCGTGCGTGGCCTCGGTGGCGCCCTGCGTGTGTCTGAGTCGCACGGCACGGCCCACGACGCTCACGTCCTGTACGCCGCAGCTCGTGGCGAGGGTGGCGCCCGCGTCGAGCACATCCTGCGCGTAGGCACGCGCGACCGCCGCGAAGTCGGCGATGCCAGTGTTGGGAGAGTGCAGGCCGGCGATGCCGCGTGCGTGCGGCTCGAGCTCCTCGATGCCGGCGGCGTCGATCCTGCGCAGGCCGGGCACGCCGTTTGCCGTTCCCCGTCGTTCGAGCTCGTCTAGTCGGTCCAGCTCGGAGGCGTCGGTCGCGACAATCAGCTTGCCGCAGCGCTCGCTGGCGATGCCCCGCTGTTCGCAGTACTCGTACATCTCGCGTGCGCCCTCCACGCACAGGCGTGCCTTGAGCGAGCCCGGCACGTAGTACACGCCGGCGTGGATCACGCCGGAGTTGTGGCCGGTCTGATGCGTGCCGATCTCGTTCTCGCGCTCGAGCACGCATACCGAGGCTCGCGGGTTGCGCGCGATCAGCTCACGCGCCACCGCCAAGCCGACGATGCCGCCGCCGACGATCGCCAGGTCGCAGCGCTCCGGCGCGTGCTGAGGCTGTTGGACGGTGCTCGACACCGACGGCAGGCTACCGTGCCACGGCGCCGGGACCGCCCGCAGCGGTGGCCGCCGCGGCGTTCACCAGGCCCGCCCCGTACAGGCGTTCGTCGTCGCCGCCACCGAGTTTGCGCGCGGTGGCCTTGAGGCGCGCGGTGATCTGAGCCGGCGTTGGGTGGCGGCCGAGCACGCCGCTGGCGATGATCAGTGCGGCGGTCGCCGCCACGTGCGGAGTCGCCATCGAGGTGCCTTCGTATCCGGACGGCATTCCGAACCGGGTGTAGGAGCTGCCGGTGAACGTCACCTGGTAGATGTCACCGCCTGGGGGCTTTTCGGGGAAGCAGTTGGGATCGCCGGGGAGATTCGCGTCGGCGCCGCCGCCGGGAGCGACGAGCGTGAGGCCGGCGCCGTCATTGGAGTAGTCGGCCAGGCAGCCGTGTTGGGTGGTGGCGCCGACGGACACGACGTTGGGAGCGCGCGCCGGATAGGCGATCGCGGCGTGGCCCTCGTTGCCCGCGGCGGCGACCACGAGCACGTTGTGGCGGTGCGCGTAGTTGATCGCTCTGATCAGCTCGGGGATGTCTGCGGCGGTCACGCCGGGGGAGAACTCGAGGCTGAGGTTGATCACCTGCGCGTGGTGCTCGACGGCGAACCTCACGCCTTCGGCGATCGTCGAAGCTTCGCCTTCGCCCTGGCTGTCGAGCACGCGCACGGGCATGATGCGCGCGCCGAAGGCGAGGCCGGTGAGGCCGTAGCGGTTGTTTGTCGCCTCGGCGATGGTTCCCGCCACGAACGTCCCGTGCCCGTTGCGATCGTTCGGGTAGGGGTTTTTGGCGACGAAGTCATAACCTTTTACGAACGTGTAGCGGCTGAAGTCGGGCGAGCGGCGGAACGGGCCGCGGTTGGCGTAGGCGACGCCCGTGTCGAGCACCGCGACGACCACCCCCTGACCGCCGGGCGCGCCGTCGGCGGCGACGTTGGACCACGCTTCGGGTGCGTTGACGCCGAACGGGCCGACGAAGTTCCACTGCAGTTCCTGCCAGTCGCCCGGCGCGTGACCGGTGCCTTCGTCGTCCGGGACCGGCCCGCCGGCGACATGCGCGCGGTAATCGGGCACCGCCCACGCGACGTCCGGTTGCGCGCGCAGACGGCGAAGCTCTTGCGCGATGCTCACGCCGGAGGCGAGGCGCAGCACACGCGTGCGGACGCTGGCAGCGCTTTCCCCGGAGGCGTCGCTGTAGCGGGCTGCGACGGCGCCGGCGGGGGCGTAGCCGACGACCACCTCGTCGGGGGCGTAGGTGGCGGGAGTGGACGCCAATGCCACCGGTGCGCTCGCGCAGAGCGCCGTGGTCGCATACAACGCCGCGAGGATCAAAGTGCGAGCCAACGCGCGGCGCGTGGTTGGGCGGGCGGTTGGGAGGCGCATGGTGTCTTGTAATGATGAAGCGCTGGCGCTGCGGGAGGAGGCACTGTCGCAGACGCCGCGGGTAAGACCAATGAGCGAGCGCTTCTTCCCACGTGACGACTACTTCATGCGCATGGCTCTGCGTGAGGCGGAGCGTGCGTTGGAACACGATGACGTGCCGATTGGCGCGGTGCTCGTGCGCGACGGCGAGCTCGTCGCGACGGGGCACAACGAGCGTGAGCTGCGCCAGGACCCCACCGCGCACGCCGAGATCCTCGCCCTGCGCGAGGCCGCGCGGGCGGTGGGCAGCTGGCGCCTGCTCGACACCGTCCTCTACGTGACGCTCGAGCCGTGCGCGATGTGCGCCGGGGCGATCGTGCTAGCAAGGTTGCCGCGGGTCGTCTACGGCGCGAGCGACCCCAAGGCGGGGGCGTGCGGGAGCGTGCTCGACGTGCTGGGCGAGCCTCGGCTGAACCATCGCCCGGACGTCGCCGGCGGGCTGCTCGCGAGCGAGGGCGGCGAGCTGCTCAGCGAGTTCTTCGCCTCGCGGCGGTAGCGTCTATGGTCGCCTATGGGGGAAGGAGATCCGCTCGTCGATCTGCGCGCACGTGGGCTCGTGCGAGAGCCGACCCGGCCTAAGCAGCCCAGCGCAAGGCGCCGACAGCTTCGATCGGTTGGGCCGGTATCAGGCCTCGTTGCTGAGCAGCGTCGCTGATCGCCTACTTCGATACGTCCGCCCTGATCAAGCTCATCTTCGCCGAGCAGGGGTCGGGCCTCGCCGAAGAGCTTTGCTTCACGTGATTGGCATCGACGCCGCGCTAGCGCAGTCCGCGGGCGAGCTTGCCGAGCTTCATGGGCTGCGCGGATACGACGCCGTTCATCTCGCCTCCGTGATCAGCGTCGAGGACGCCGAGCTCGTCACGGTCACCTGGGATCGCGATCTGGCGGACGCGGCAGTCGCATGCGGCTATGCGGTCGTACCCGCCTCGCCGTGACTACCGCGTCACAGTTCGAGCTTCGATCTACAACGGGATGGCGGGAAAGTCCTCGAAATCTCCGTGGCCACTGATTCGGAAGCTCCACAAGGAGCGATTTGGGCCAAGGGCGGATGAGGTGCGCTCAGCCCATGCGTTGGGTGCGGCCCGCGTTCGTGCACCACCTGCGGGTTCGTTACAACGAGTGCGACGCCCAGGGCCACGTCTTTAACGCCAACTATCTCGTCTACTTTGACGTCATCTTGACCGAGCTGTGGCGCGAGGCGCTGGGTTCCTACGATGCGCTGACAGCCGACGGCGTCGACCTTGTGGTCGCCGAGGTGGAGGTGCGCTTCCGCGCCCCGGCCCGCTTCGACGACGAACTCGATATCACGCTTGAGGTCGAGCGTCTTGGCAACACGTCCATGGTGTCCGCGATCGAGATCGCACGGGATGGGAAAACGCTCGCGGAGGGCCGCATCGTCCACATCTTCGTGTGCGCCGACCGCCTCGGCGAGAAGGCCCCGATCCCCGATCGCGTGCGACGCATACTGCGGCGCTACGGCGTTGAGAACCCCGACTCGCACGCGAAGACCTGATCCGGAAGCTCCACGAGGAGCGATACGGTCCCGGTGACCCCAAGCGCAAGAGGCCCCAGAACGCTCGGGGAGGCCACGGCTGACACAGACGCGATCAGTAGCGCAATAGACGAATAGCTCATTCGATCGACGACATCGTCGGTTCGCTGCGTCCATCGGTCGGATGTCGAAAGTAACCGCAGTCCTGAGGATGCTTGGTCGATGAGCAACCCAGAGCAGACCATACAGCTCGCCCGTAGCCTGGCCGAAGAGGTCGTGGGCATTGCCGGCGAGCTGCTTCTGTATGACGCTGACATCCAGCATGTGCAGAGGCGTTACACGATGCCCGTGATCGAGCTTCTCGGTGAGGCCGAGGCGGTCGGGATACTCGCCGGCGGTGGCGACCGAGATGCGCTTGCGGCACTACACCGGGTCACGAGCAGACTTGCCGAGTTGAAGGATGAAGCGCTTGCGGAGAGGGCCCAATCAGGCGGACGAAGACAATGAGCGCTGAGCCGCGCGTCCCTCGAAGCGACGCGCCATCGTCTCGGCGAGCGCGCGCTGCCGTCCGTTCGCCAGTCGCGGCATAACTTCGCGCAGCAGCTCGGCAGCCTTGAGATGAGCCTCGGGAGCCATCGCCGCAAGCCTCCGGCTGCTCTCCTCAGCAAGCCGACACGACTCATTGCTGACCGTCATAAGACAAGCATACGGCCCGATTTCGAACAACGACCTCCAACAGCGCAAAAACGGAGGGGGGGAGATTCGAACTCCCGGTACGCCGTTAAGACGCACAATGGTTTTCGAGACCACCGCATTCAACCGCTCTGCCACCCCTCCAGGGGGCCTACAAGGCTATTAGATCAACTGCCAGCGGGTGCGCGCGCATGTTCGTCGCCGAGCCGTGCGGTGCGCGACGGCCCTCCAGGGTCGGCGCGGGGGCGCCCGGCAGGTGCTACCGCTCCCGCCGCCAGTAAACCCCTGTCCAGTCGATTTCTTGGATCGGCTCGGTTATGCCGTGCTCCTCGCGGTAGTCCCTGATCGCCTGTCCGGCGGCCTTTGCCCAGCCTGGATTGTTGTAGTCGTCGACGATGAGGAAGCCTCCCACCGACAGCTTGGGGTAGAGCGCGGCGATCGAATCGATCGTGGACTCGTAGAGGTCTCCATCGAGCCTGATGAGCGCGAGCTGCTCGATCGGCGCCGACGGAAGCGTGTCCTTGAACCAGCCGGGTAGAAATCGCACCTGGTCGTCGAGCAGCCCGTATTTCGCAAAGTTGGCCTTGACCTGCTCGACCCCGACCTTGAGAGCTGGGAACTGACTGAAGTCCAGACCGGCGTCCTGCGGAAACCGCTCGGTGTCCGGCGGTGGAAGCCCCTCGAACGAGTCGGCCAACCAAACCGCTCGGTCGCTGCCATACACAGCGAGAACAGCTCGCATCAGGATCGACGCCCCGCCGCGCCACACGCCTGCCTCGAGCAGGTCGCCAGGAACGTCGTCCTCCAGCACCTGCGTCACGCAAGCCTGGAGGTTGTCGAGGCGAGCTTTGCCGATCATCGTCTCGCCGTTCTGCGGCCAGTCTCGACCTTCCTCACGGTTCGCCACGACCACTGGCCGCGGCCCTACGATCCGCCAGTTGTAGCCTTTCTCGAGTCGCTTGAACGCCTTCCACAGGTACCAACGCCACCCGGCCAGGTGGACTTCCTGGCGCTGCTCGTCAAGAAAGAGGCTGCGTGTCAGGCAGCCCTTCAGCAGGTCCAGGTAGCGGTCCGTCGAGTTCATCGGCGGCATCGTAACCGGGATCATGCAGGAGCGTTCGCATTTCGCCGCTCCAGCGGGAGACCATTGGCTCACGCGCCCACTTCGGCCAGGTGGCTGCCCCGATTGGCCTGACGCTTTGTCCAGAGGTCGACGGGTGATGCTCGTTATACTTGTGGAGTATGACTGGACGGATTGGTGCCAAGGGGCAGGTGGTGATTCCGAAGGAATTGCGTGATCGCGCTCACCTTCAACCGGGCGATGAGGTCGACTTCGAGCTACGCGACGAGGAGATCGTGCTCTTTGCCCGGCGATCTCCCGTGCGGCTGGGCGGTCGGTTCTCGAAGACGGGGATGGCGGCTCGCCTGCTCGAAGACCGCGCGCGCGAGCCTCGGTGAGCGCCTGCCTGGACTCTTGGGCAGTCCTGGCATGGCTCGATGGTGAGCAGCCTGCACTCTCGAGGGTCGAGGAGTTGCTAGCGGATCGCCCAGTCGTGAGCTGGGTAAACATTGTGGAGGTCTACTACCGAGTAGCTCGCGATCAGGGGCGCTCTGCCGCTGATGAGACACTCGACGACCTACGGAACGCATTCACCTTGGACCTCCCTGGGACAGCCCGGATGATGGAGGTCGCTCGCCTGAAGGCGCGAGCACCAATCGCGCTCGGGGACTGCTTCGCGGTTACGACCGCCGCGGCCCACGATCTGCCGCTCCTCACCGGAGACCCAGAGATCATCGATCTCGCAGAGCGCCCTTGCCGAGTGGAGGATCTCCGACCTCTCTAGCCTGTCGCTCACATACCCGCTTCGCGGCGGAGCACCGGCTCGGCTCACACGGTTGTCCCAACGTAGGCCGCGAGGTGCTCGCCGGTGAGCGTGGAGCGCGCCGCGACGAGCTCGGCGGGTGTGCCCTCGAAGACGATCCGGCCGCCGTCGTGGCCGGCGCCGGGGCCGAGGTCGATGATCCAGTCGGCGTGCGCCATGACCGCCTGGTGGTGCTCGATGACGATGACTGACTTGCCCGAGTCGACGAGCCGGTCGAGTAGGCCGAGCAGCTGCTCGACGTCGGCCAGGTGCAGGCCGGCGGTCGGCTCGTCGAGGACGTAGACGTCGCCGTTCTCGGCCATCTGCGTGGCCAGCTTGAGCCGCTGTCGCTCGCCGCCGGACAGCGTGGGGAGGGGCTGGCCGAGGCTGAGGTAGCCGAGCCCGACGTCGGCGAGCCGAGTCAGGATCTTGTGCGCGGGAGCGTTCTTGCCCTCGCCGGACCCGAAGAACTCGCTCGCCGCCACCACCGGCATCGCGAGCACCTCGCTGATGTCCTTGCCCGCGAACCTGTACTCGAGCACCTCGGCCTGAAACCGCTTCCCCTCGCACACCTCGCACGGGGCGGCTACACCGGCCATGATCGCCAGGTCGGTGTAGATCACGCCGGCGCCGTTGCAGTTGGGGCAGGCGCCCTCGGAGTTGGCGCTGAACAGCGCTGGCTTGACGCCGTTCTCCTTCGCGAACGCCTTGCGGATCGGGTCGAGCAGTCCCGTGTACGTCGCCGGGTTGCTGCGCCGCGAGCCCTTGATCGCTGCCTGGTCGACCGACACGACCCCGGGGCGGGGCGAGATCGAGCCGTCGATCAGCGAGCTCTTGCCCGAGCCCGCCACGCCGGTGACGACGACCAGCACGCCAAGCGGGACGTCGACGTCGACGTCCTTGAGGTTGTGGGTGCTGGCGCTGCGCACGTTCAGAACCCCCTCCGACGTCCGCACCGACGGCTTCAGGGCGGCGCGATCGTCGAGGTGGCGCCCGGTGAGCGTGCCGCTGGCGCGCAGCCCCTCGACGGTGCCCTCGAACACCACCTCACCGCCCGCGGTGCCGGCGCCCGGACCGAGGTCGACGACGTGCTCGGCGATCGCGATCGCCTCCGGCTTGTGCTCCACGACCAGCACCGTGTTGCCCTTGTCGCGCAGCGCCAGCAGCAGGTCGTTCATCCGCTGGATGTCGTGGGGGTGCAGCCCGATCGTCGGCTCGTCGAAGACGTACGTGACGTCGGTGAGCGACGAGCCGAGGTGGCGGATCATCTTGACGCGCTGCGCCTCGCCACCGGAGAGCGTGCCCGACGGCCGGTCGAGCGAGAGGTAGCCAAGCCCGATGTCCACGAACGAGTCGAGAGTCGCGCCAAGCGCTTCGATGAGCGGCGCGACCGATGGGTCGTCGAGCTCGCCCACCCATGCGGCGAGCTCGCTGATCTGCATCGTGCAGGCGTCGGCGATGTTGATTGCGTCGATCTTCGACGAGCGGGCCTCCGCGCTGAGCCGGGTCCCGTCGCACTCGGGACAGGTGGTGAAAGTGACCGCCCGCTCGACGAAAGCGCGGACGTGCGGCTGCAGCGCGTCGAGGTCCTTGGACAGCATCGACTTCTGCATCCGCGGGATCAGGCCCTCGTACGTCAGGTTGACGCCATCGACCTTTATCCTGGTTGCGTCCCTGTAGAGCAGATCGCCCAGCTCTTTCTTGGTGAACTTCTTGATGGGCTTGTCCGGGTCGAAGAAGCCGCAGCCTGTGAAGATCCGGCCATACCAGCCGTCCATGCTGTAGCCGGGGATCGTGAGCGCACCCTCGTTTAGCGACTTGGTGTCGTCGTACAGCTGCGCGAGGTCGATGTCGTTGACCGAGCCACGGCCCTCGCAGCGCGGGCACATGCCGCCGAGGATGCTGAAGCTGCGCCTCTCTTTCGTCGTGCGGCCGCCGCGTTCGAAGGTGACCGCGCCGGCTCCCGAGATGGATGCGACGTTGAAGGAGAACGCCTGGGGCGAGCCGATGTATGGCTGCCCGATTCGGCTGAAGAGGATGCGCAGCATCGCGCCCGCGTCGGTCGCGGTGCCTACCGTGGAGCGCGCGTCGGCGCCCATCCGCTCCTGGTCGACGATGATCGCCGTCGTCAGCCCTTCCAGTACGTCCACCTCGGGCCGCGCCAGCGTCGGCATGAAGCCCTGCACGAACGCGCTGTAGGTCTCGTTGATCAGCCGCTGCGACTCCGCGGCGATCGTGCCGAACACCAGCGAGCTCTTGCCCGAGCCGGAGATGCCGGTGAACACCGTCAGCCGGCGCTTGGGGATCTCGACGCTGATGTCCTTGAGGTTGTTCACGCGCGCGCCGTGCACGCGGATCAGCTCGTGGCTGTCGGCGACGTGCCGCGTCATCGGTCGTCAGGCAGCGCCGCGAAGTCGCGCTTTGCCTTCCTGTACCAACCCATTCCCGCTATCGGATTCTTCCATCTGCCCTGCATCTCCTTCAAGGCGCTTGCGTGTGTTTCATCGCCCTGAGCGACCGTCTCCTTCAGATGAGCGTCCTGGGCCTTTATGACCTCGTTGGCGCTGTTTCCGTGGTGAGCGAAATCACACGGTCCGCCGAGCTGTTCACAGGTGATCGTCTTCATGGTCGCTCCTGAGGTCGTGGGTCACATCGACCCGATGTGTCCTGTCGCGCTTAAGACAAACGGGAAGCCCGAAAATCGACGTGCCGGGCTGGTCATGCTAGCTGCGCTCGGCCAATGCATCGCTCAGGCGAGCGCGTTCGGACCGTTGTCAGAGCGGCGGCTGACGCACTCCATGTGTGCCTTCGGCGGCACACGCGAGCAGTTCGGTGATCGCCCGGTCGATGTCACGGGCAAGTATGTCCACGTCGGGCAGCGCCTGGCGATCGGCATACACGCCGAAGCAGGCCTGGTCGTGGATCGTCGTCATGCCGACGGAAACCGCGTGATTATCGGCGAGCGGGACGACCGGGTAGGTGGCGTGTAGGGGGCAGCCAAGCATGTACAACGGCACGGTGGGCCCGGGGATGTTGGACACCACCAAGTTGAACGCGCGGGGGCTGGCGATCAGCCGCGACAGGGTCTGCTGCACCGCCACCGGGGTCCGCGCGGCCGCCTTCAGCACCAGGTCGGCTCCCTCGGGCTCTCTGTCGCGCTTGCGCTGGCTCATGGCCGAGTGCACCCGGTAGAGGCGAGCTACCGGGTCGGGCTCGTCGCAAGGCAGGTCGACGAACACGAAGGAGATGTGGTTGCCGAGGACGTCGTCGGGGCTACGCACGCTGACCGGGACCATCACCTTGAGCGCGACTGGCTCCTCGCCCCGGCGGATCAGATACGCACGCATGCCTCCGGCGACCGCGGCAAGAACGACGTCATTGAGTGTCGTGTCGTAGGCGCGCTTGACGAGTTGCAGATCGGCGAGGGGGCGTCGGATCCAAGCCAGGCGGCGCAGCGGCGACAGTTGCCCATTGAGCACGCTCGTGGGCGCGGCCCGCAGCAGGTGGTTCAGTGCGCGGGTCACGCGGAGCGCACCTGTGGCGGTCTGCTGCGCCGCGGAGGCGGGCGCGCTCGCCACGCGCAGCGGCACATTCAGCAGGCCGAGCTGCTGAGCGAGCAGATCGCGCAGCCCACGAGCCAGCAGCCACTCGCCGCCCGACTCATGGGCGGCGCGCCACGTGTCGAGCTCGTGGACGCTGTGGGGCTCGCAGGCGACCGGCTCGGGTGTGGGGTCGAGCAGCACCGAGGCGAGCTCGACCGCCGCGATGCCATCGACCATGCAGTGATGACTCTTGCCGACGATCGCGAACTGGCGCTTGCGCGTGTTCTCGCAGAGCCACATCTCCCACAGCGGGCGGTCACGGCGCAGCGGTATCGACATCACCTCCTCGACGAGGCCTTCAAGTGGACCCGGCGCGCGGTAGACGTGTCGCTCGACAGTAAACGCCTGATCGTCTGTCCACTCCGGTGCGTGCAGGCCGAGCGGGACCGGCGCGAGCTTCTGGCGGTAGCGCGGCGCGCGTCCGAGTCGCTGCGCGATGTGATCGCGCAGCTCCCTAAAGCTCGGCAGTCGCCCATCGGCGGGAGCGGAAAAGACAGCAACCCAACCCACGTGCATATGCGCGGTGGAGGTCTCCACAGCAAGGAACGACGCGTCGAGCGCCGACAGTCGCGGGCTAGTCATTGTGCAAGCACCAAACGTGCTCGCGCTCGAGGGACGTGCGACTCGCGACCGGATGGTGGCGCCGCTGCTGCGACGGTGCTCGCGCGTGGTATCTGCCGTCGGCCCCATTCGGCGGCGAGCGCGAACTCGACCAGCCGGTCGAAGTAGGTGTGCAGCGCCGGCGCGGCGATTCCCGACTCGCGAAGCGCCACGCGGGCACGACGATCGTCGTAGGACACCCGCATGGCGAAGTAGGGGAAGAACAACTCGCTACGCGTCAGAGCGCGGCGGTAACGCTCATCGCGGGCGCCACGCACGAGTAGCGGGTGCACCACGTGCCGATACAGCGAGGGCTCGATCAGGCGCGGCGCTCGCCGTCCAAAGTATGCGCTGGCGAGCTCGACGAGCTCGCCGACGCTGCTCGCCTGCGCCCCAGCGGTCAGGTGGAAGATGGCCCCCTCGGCCTCCGGAGCCTGGCTGAGCGCGAACGTCGCGTCGGCCACGTAGTCGACCGGCACAACATCGACGGGTGCATCACCACGGGCGGGCAACGCCGCGTAGGCCCCGCGTGAGAATGCACGCAACGGCCAGTAGAGCACGTTGAACGACGTTGTCCAGCCGCTGTCGCGCTCGCCGACGATGATGCTCGGACGCAGCACCGTGATCGGCAGCCGCTCCCACGAGCGGACCACGAGACGCTCCGCCTCGAACTTCGACTGCTCGTAGCTGTTGCGAAAGCGCCGGCCGATATTGACGTCGTCCTCGCTGAAACACCCCGCGTGCTCACCGGCGACGTATGCGGTGGAAATGTAGGAGAAGCGCCGCAGGCCGCCGCGCGCATGGCAGCGCTCGGCGAACTCGAGCACGCGCAGAGTGCCCTCGACGTTGATCGCCCGCGCAGCCTCCAGCCCGAGCTCAAACGACACGGACGCAGCGCAGTGCACGATCTCACCGACATGCTCTGCGAGCTCGTCGAGCCCATCGCCGACGCCCAGACCTGGATGCGTGACATCGCCACGTACGGCCACCACCCGCTCCGCATAGGGGTGATCGGCTCCGAACAGGCACAGCAGCACACGCTCCATCCGGTCCGCCACCTCGCGTTCGGTCGCGCCCCGCACGAGCGCGTAAACGCGACGCTCGGTGTGCTCCAGATAGCGCGCCAGCAGCTCCATGCCGACGAACCCCGTCGCGCCCGTCAAAAACACACCATCCGGCCCTTCGCCAGCAGCCCCCCGTGCGCTCCGCGGCGTCACGACGCGGGCGCCGATTGGCAGTGCGAAACCACGTACCCAAAGGGGGAAAGTCTTGTCACTCGTCGTCGCACCGGTGGACTCCTCTGTCCAAAACGCCAAGTGTGCGACGGACCAAAGCGCGGCGGCCAATCTATGACCGGAAACTCGTTCCGTGTTTCTAAGAAGCTGTCTCATAACCTTCGTAGGCTGTGCGGGCGGTGGCGCGAACGTGGTTGCAGATCAGGGTGGACTTGCTTGGAGGGCGTGGGGTCGCGTGCGATCCGTCGCCTGGGCGTGTGTTCTTGGTGGGCCCGTCGCATTCGTTTGAGCAGTTCGCTGATGCGATCGACGCGGCGTTCGCGCGCTGGGATCTCTCGCATCTGCACAACTTCGAGCTGGGTGATGGCCGGCTGATCGGCTATCCAGACGACTCGTTCGCGCCCGAATTGGTGTGGCTGGACCATGCCAAGCTGAAGGTCGCGAAAGAGGTCAAGCCGGGCGAGGAGTTCGAGTACGTCTTCGATCTCGGCGATAACTGGCAGCACCGATGTGTTGTGGAGCCGGAGAAGGCCGACCCTCTCGAGGAGTACGGCATCGTGCCCGAGGCGCCGGTGGCGATCTGGGGCTGGGGGTTTATCCCCGACCAGTATGGGCGGCGCAGCTTCGATGACGACGGAGAAGACGAGGATTGATTCAGGCGTCTGTGAGCTTGCGCTGGCAGACCACCGCGCAGCCGAGCAGCATGAACGCCATGTGCAGGCCGGGATCGCGCTCATAGCGGATCCTGAGCCGGCGCAGGTTGTGCAGCCAGGCGAAGGTGCGCTCCACGACCCAGCGTTCCTTGCCGAGCCCCGAGCCGTGCTCGGTGTTGCGCCTAGCGATCACGGGCTTCACACCACGCTTCCAGAGCTCGCGGCGATACTTGTCGTGGTCATAGCCCCGGTCAGCGAGCACCCGCTCGGCGCGCCTGCGTGGACGCCCGGGCTTGCCCCTCACGGGACCGACGCCGTCGATGAGCGGCAGTAGCTGGGTCACATCGTTGCGGTTCCCGCCGGTCAGGGTGATCGCGAGCGGGATCCCGCCAGAGTCGGTGATCAGATGATGCTTGGAGCCCGCACGGGCACGGTCAACCGGCGAGGGGCCGGTGTGGAGCCCCCCAAAAGCGCACGAATATGGCTGCCATCAACAACCGCGGTGGACCAGTCGATCCTTCCTGCAGCATTCAGACGTCGCAGCAGCTCCTGGTGCAGCCGCTCCCACACACCGGCGGCCTGCCAGGCGGCCAGCCTGCGGTGCGCGGTCGCTGGCGAGCAGCCCATCTCCGCTGGAAGATGCCGCCACGCGATCCCCGTGAACAGCACGAACACGATCGCGTTGAAGCACACACGATCATCCACACGCGGACGCCCGCCACGCGGGTCGGGCGGACACTCCGGGAGCAACGGCTCGACCGCCTCCCACAGCTCATCCCGCACCCGCCAAACCGAGCCCGCCACAGAGCACCTCCCTCACCGGGGTTATGTCACCCAGAAAGGTTCGATCTCCAACACCCAAGCCCTCCACCGAAAGGTATTGAGACAGCTTCTAAGACACAATCCCAGTCACGACCATTGGCGGTGCATGTGGAATCGCTGTGCCTGCAACATACTACTTAACGGCCCGAGCGGCCGGCCGTGGCTCAGCGGTCGAGCTGGTCGAGGTCGTCCTCGACAGCCGTTGACTCGACGTCAGCCGGTGCGGGACGACGGCCGCCTGGCGCGAAGCGCCCTGCCGTTGCGACGAAGCCCATCATGCGAGCGGCGTAGCGGTGTGAGATCCAGCGGCGTGCCAGCGCTCGTGTCGGGGTGAACAGCAGCAGCACGCCGAGCGCATCGGTGACGAACCCCGGCACGATGAGCAGCAGGCCTCCCAGAAACCCGAGCGCGCCGTCGACCGCGGCGCGTCCGGGCGCGCGCCGTTCGGACACGGCCAGCGACACGCGGCCGAGCGCCGCGCGTCCCTGGATGCGCACGATCTGAACGCCCACGACCGAGGTGCCGAGTAGCAGCACCACCGCCAGAAGCCAACCGATCGCGTGTCCGACCTCGATAAAGACGAACAGCTCGAGAGCGGGCACTGCGATCAGGACGAGCACGAACATCGCCACAGTCAGCCTACGCGTCCCGCGCGTTCGATGCGCACTGTCAGTCGGTGTGAGATCGCGTGGTTAGGATGCGCTGGGCGAAACATCTACCGGAGGTTCTTCTCGACACCATGACTATCAGAGACGCGGTCATCTGCGAACCCCTGCGCACGCCGGTGGGGCGCTTCGGTGGCGTGCTTCGCGACGTCGGCGCGGCGACTCTCGCGGCGACTGTGATCCGCGAGCTGGTCGCGCGCACGGGGCTGCGCGGCGAGGACGTGGACGACGTGATCATGGGTCAGTGTTACGCCAGCGGTGAGGCGCCGGCGATCGGGCGCGTGGCGGCGCTCGACGCGGGGCTACCGGTCGACGTGCCCGGCCTGCAGATCGACCGGCGCTGCGGCTCTGGGCTGCAGGCGGTGATCTACGCCTGCATGCAGGTGCAGACGGGCGCTGCGGAGCTAGTGCTGGCGGGCGGAGCGGACAGCATGAGCCAGGCCGAGTTCTACTCCACGAGGCCGCGCTGGGGTGTCAAGAGCGGGGCGATCAAGCTCGAGGACCGCCTCGAACGCGCCCGCGTGAACGCTGGCGGCGTCAACCACCCGGTGCCGGGCGGGATGCTCGAGACGGCCGAGAACGTGCGCCGCCAATACGGCATTCCGAGGGACGAGCAGGACGCGCTGGCGCTGCGCTCGCACCAGCGCGCCGTCGCCGCCCAGCAGAGCGGCGTGTTCGCGCAGGAGATCGTGCCGGTGCCCATCACCGGCTCCGCCGGCGGTGGCGGCGACTGTGTCGTCGACGTGGACGAGCACCCGCGCGCGGACACCACGATCGAGGCGCTCGGCCGGCTGCGCGCGATCATGGGCGCGAGCGACCACGACGCGACGGTCACCGCGGGCAACAGCAGCGGCCAGAACGACGGCGCGGCGATCTGCGTGGTCACCCACCCCGACAGGGCTGTCGAGCTCGGCCTGCAGCCGCTCGCACGTCTTCGCTCGTGGGCGGTGGCGGGCGTGGCGCCCGAGACGATGGGCATTGGGCCGGTCCCCGCTACGAAGCTGGCGCTGGAGCGCGCCGGCTTGACGCTGGATGAGATCGACCTGATCGAGCTCAACGAGGCATTCGCGTCACAGGTGCTGGCGGTGCTGAGCGAGTGGAACCTTCACGACGGCCTGGAGCGCGTCAACGTGAACGGATCGGGCATCTCTCTCGGTCACCCCGTCGGCGCGACCGGCGCGCGTATTCTGGCCACGTTGCTGCGCGAGCTGAGCAGACGCGACGACGCGAGGGTCGGCCTGGAGACGATGTGCATCGGTGGCGGTCAGGGTCTCGCCGCCGTCTTCGAGCGCGTCGACGCATAGCCGTCCTCAGGACGCGACGCCGACGCGGTCGCCGAACGAGCAGCGCTCGGTCCGCCTGGCGTTGTGCTCGGGGCAGTACACACCGCGCACGCGGCCGTCGCGCAGACCGTACGCGAGCCACTCGCCGCCCCGCCACGTGAAGCGGAAGAACTGGTCTTCCACCGCGGGTGTGTGCTCCAGCTGGCGAGCCCATGCCGCGCTGGCGACGCTGTCGGGAACGGTCTTCTGGCAGGAGCAGCCGTCGGAGAGATAGCCGGAGGACACGCACCGCAGCAGGCGGTCGAGGTTCGTCTCGAGGGCATTGTGTGTCGGTGCTTGAGTTTGCATTGGGTGTCGTTTCGTCGGGGTCGTCCGTGGGCGATGAGCGCCTGCCCGTTTCGGGCAATTCATGTCGTCCTTTTAGGGCTACTCGCCGAGTGTGTGTGTTATCTCCCCAGATTTCCACATATTTGGCCGTTTGTACGACTGTCAGAAACACGCAGCCGCGCGAACGACGCGATCGCGGCGCGTGGCGGGGGGCGGCCGCGCGTGGCCGTGGCGCGGCGGCGCGTGGCCGTGGCGGGGCGGCGCGTGGCGTCAGCCGCGCCGGCGCGAGGTGCTGCGCCGCATGCGATTTTCCCGGCGCAGTTCGTGCACAGCCTCGTCGAAGCCGCCGAGCGCGGCGCGCGGCCCCTCGCCGAGCAGCTCCACCTCGACGCGCTTGCGCAGGAGCTCGCCGGCGATCGCGTCGACGCGCTGCGCGCCCGCGCCGGGTCGCGAGCTCACGGCGCGCTCCGGTCGCTCGCCGCGGAACAGCAGCCCGACACCGTCGTCGAGCGCCCATCCTCCTGGCAGCGTGCCGTCGCGCACGCTCGCCAGCCAAACGGGCAGGCGCTCGGGCTCGCCGTCGGCGTGGACGGTGAGCGAGCCATGGAGGAGGCCGAGGCCGGCGATCGGCTCGGGCGGCCCGCTAGAGCGCGTGACCCCTCCCTGAAACCAGCACATCGCGCCGGCGCTCAGCCCGGCGAGAACCGTGCCGTGCTGCCACGCCCGCACGAGCAGGCGGTCGAGCCCGTGCGCGTGCCACAGCGCGAGCAGGTTGCGCATCGATCCGCCGCCGACATAGACGATGTCCTGAGCGAGCACGATCTCGGAGAGCGGGCGCGTGGAGTCGCGCAGGTGAAACAGCGACAGGTGTTCGGGCACGCACGCGCGCTCGGCGAAGCGGGCCCTGAAGGCGTTGATCTGCGAGGTCGGCTCGCCGGAGGCGGTCGGCAGGAACAGGATGCGCGGCTCTCCGACATCGGCGAGCGACAGCACGAAATCGTCGAGCAGCGGGTTGGGCTCCATCGTGAAGCCACCTCCGCCCATGGCAAAGATCTGGCGCTCGTGGACATCGACGACGGGTCGAGAGTTCATACCGCGACCGGCTGTCGCTTGGCGCTCGCGACGCTCCACGCGTCGGTGTCGCCGTGCGGTTGCGCGCCGCCTAGCTGCTCGACCTCCAGGCGCGTCTCGCGCACGCGCTTGCCGCACGGCTCGACCAGGAACGCGCCACCGCGAGCGCGCGAGCTGACGACCCGCTCGAGGCCGGTGCCGCGGAAATGCAACGCTACGCCGTCCTCGACCGCGTAGCCGGCGCGCATCCCGTCTCCGACGAAGCGGTGGTACTCCGCACGGCGGGCGGGCTCGGCGTCGTAGTGGACGCAGTTGGAGTACGGCAACAGGCCGAGGCCGCGCACGATCCGGGGCGCCCCGTGAAAGGCGCTCAACGCCTGCTCGAACCAGCACAGCGAGCCGGCCGACGGCCCGCACAGGACGATGCCCCTGCGCCACGCCCTGCGCAGGATCGCGTCGAGGCCGTGCGCGCGCCACGCGCCGAGCATGCTGACGACGTTGCCGCCGCCGACGTAGATCAAATCCTGGCTGAGCAGGTGGCTGGCGAGGTCGTCCTCGACTCCGCCAGTGCCCTGGTCGCGCCGGAACAGCGACACATGGCTGGCGTCGCAGTCGGGCGAGAAGCGCCGATAGAAGCGCACGACGTAGTGGTCCGCGTCGCCGGAGGCTGTCGGCAGGAAGCACACCCGCGGCCTCGCCGTGCCAGTGAGCGACAGTACGTAGTCGTCGAGCAGCGAGCTGTCCTTCTCCATTGAGAAGCCTCCGCCTCCGAGCGCGACGATCTGTGGAGCTCTGCTTACCATGACCCTCTTCTTCGGCCGGGACGCGATACGAACAGCCAGTGGCAGGGTGGCGTAGAGCGTCGCGCGGGTGTATGGACTGGCGTCGGAGATCGGCGGCCTTACAGTGTCGTGGATGTCGCAACCGGCAATCAGCATCCGTGGCGTGGTCAAGCGCTTCGGCTCGATCACGGCGGTGAACGGCCTGGACCTGGAGGTGCCGGCGGGCGTGTGCTTCGGCCTGCTGGGACCGAACGGCGCGGGCAAGTCGACGACGATGCGGATGTTGACGGCGCAGACGCTGGCGGACGAGGGCGAGATCTCGGTGCTGGGCTTCGAGCTGCCGCGCGAATCGAAGCAGTCGCGCCTGGAGATGGGGGTGGTGCCGCAGCTGGACAACCTCGACGTGGAGCTGACGTGCCGGCAGATCCTGACGGTGTTCGCGCGTCTGTATCGAGTCCCCCGCGGCGAGCGCCAGGCGGCGGTGGCGCGCGCGCTTGAGATCGCCAACCTGGCGCCGCGCGCGGACACGATCGTGCGCGAGCTTTCGGGCGGCATGCGCCGCCGCCTGCTGGTGGCGCGCGGGCTGATCCACAACCCGCGGCTGGTGCTGCTGGACGAGCCGACGGTGGGCCTGGACCCGCAGATCCGCCAGGAGCTGTGGTCGCTGATCGACGCGCTGCGCGCGGGCGGCGTGACGGTGCTGATGAGCACGCACTACATCGAGGAGGCGGAGCGCCTGGCGGACACGGTGGCGGTGATGTCGAGCGGGCGGATCATCGCGCAGGGCACGCCGGCGGAGCTGGTGAGCGCGCACGCGGGGGAGCGGGTGCTCGAGGTGTACGGCCCGCCGGAGCGGCTCGCACAGGTGAGCGAGCTGGCGGCGGAGCACGGCTGGTCGAGCAGGCGCAGCGGCGCGGCGCTCGCGATCCTACGCGCGGAGACCCTCGACGGCAAGGCGCCGGAGGGGATGCTCCGCCCGGCGAACCTGGAGGACGCGTTCGTGACGTTGACCGGCGAGGAAATCGAATGAGCTTGCGTTCGCAGTTGCCGGCCGCGCCGGTGGCTCGGGCGCCCGCTGGCGCCCGGCGCATCGGGCGCCTGGAACCGGCGGCGCTCGCGGGCGTGATGAGCCGCGACGTGGCGATCTTCGGCCGCTACTGGAAGGCGACGACGTTCTCCTCGATCGTGCAGCCGACGATCTACCTGCTGGCGTTCGGCCTGGGCATCGGATCGCTGGTCTCGCATATAGGGCACGTGAAGACGGTGCAGTACGTGGGAACCGGCACGGTCGCGACGGCGGTGCTGTTCTCCTCGGCGTTCCCGGGGATGTTCAACACGTTCATCCGCTGGCAGTTCCAGCGCACGTACGACGCGGTGCTGGCGGCGCCGGTGGACGTGGAGGAGCTGATCACCGCGGAGGTGCTGTGGATCTCGGTGCGCGCGGGCGTCTACGGGGTGGCGCCGCTGCTCGTGGCGTTCGCGTTCGGCTTGCCGCCGGAATGGGGGATGCTGCTGGTGCCGCTGATCGGCTTCGTGACGGGCTTCGGCTTCGCCGCCTTCGGCGTGACGGTGGCGGCGGTCGCGAAGACGATCGACAACTTCAACTACATAACCAGCGCGGTGCTGACGCCGATGTTCCTCGTCGCGGGCACCTTCTTCCCGATCTCGACGCTGCCCGACGGCGTGCGGCAGGTCGCGCAGGTGAACCCGCTGTATCACTGCGTGCAGCTCGTGCGTGACGCGTCGCTGGGCAACCTCGGCACGGCGGACCTCGGACACGCGGCGGTCCTGATCGCGTTCGCGCTGATCATGTGGCGCCTTGCCATCTCGCAGCTCGGCAGGCGCCTGATCGATTGAGCCGGGAGGGCGGTTGGGCTCTTAGGAAACTCTGACGCTGGCCACACGCCGCTCATACACGCCGCCGGGAAGCTCCCCGCATGAGCTTCTCGTGGCCTTCACGTTCAGCCTCCTCGGCGCAGGCGTCCGCAGCGCCGGCAGCGACACCGGCTGAGCTCGCGTGGGGAGCGGGGGCACGCGGGCGGGCCCGGGCGATCGCTGCGCGGCTGCCGCATCCCGAGCTCGCGGCGGTGATGTCGCTGGCGGCGGTGCTGAACCTGTGGGCGCTGTCGCGCAACGGCTTCGCGAATCAGTACTACGCGGCGGCGGTGAAGTCGATGAGCTTGAGCTGGCACGACTTCCTGTACGCATCGCTGGATCAGGGCGGCGTGATGACGGTCGACAAGCCGCCGCTGGCGCTGTGGGTGCAGGCGCTGTCGGCGCGCGTGTTCGGCTTCAGCTCGCTGAGCATCCTCGTGCCGCAGGCGTTGATGGGAGTGGCGAGCGTGGCGCTGGTGTACGACCTAGTGCGCCGGCGCTTCGGTCGCGTTGGCGGCTTCGTCGCGGCACTGGCGCTGGCGCTGACGCCGATCGCGGTGGCGGTCTCGCGGCACAACAACCCCGACGCGCTGCTGGTCCTCTGTTGCGTGGCCGCATTGTGGTGCACGGTGCGAGGGCTGGAAGGCGGCCGTGCGCGCTGGCTGGTGCTGGCAGGCGTGTGCGTGGGCTTGGGCTTCGAGACGAAGATGCTCGTGGCGCTGGTGGTCGTCCCCGGCATCGCCGCCACGTGGCTGTGGCTCGCGCCGGCTGCGCGCGGGCGTGTGCACGCGCTGCGCCAACTGCTCGCGGGCGGCGGCGCGATGCTGCTGGTGGGCGGCGCGTGGCCGCTGCTCGTCGAACTGACCCCCGCCGCCGATCGCCCGTGGATCTCTGGCACGAGCGACAACAGCATCCTGTCGCTGATCTTCGAATACAACGGCCTCGGGCGTGTGGACGGCCAGACGGGCGGTCCGGGCGGGACGGCCAGCTCGATGTTCGGCAGCGCCACGGGCCCGTTGCGGCTGCTGAACTCGGCGCTCGGCGGACAGGCGGGGTGGCTGCTCGGCTTCGCGCTGGTCGGCGGCGTGGGCATCCTCGTCGCGAGTCGCCTGCGCCGTACGGACGCGCGCAGCGGCTGGCTGCTCGCGGTCGGCGGCGCGTTCGCGACGACTGCCGTGCTGTTCAGCTTCGCAAGCGGCATCTTCCACCCCTACTACGTGTCGCTGCTCGCGCCGTTCGTGGCGGCGCTCACCGGCGCCGGCGCCGCACAGTTGCTCCACGGCGGGCGCAGCATGCGCCTGATCGCGCCGCTCGCGGTGGTGGTCGGCGTTGTCGTCGAGCTGGTCGTCCGCGCCGACTACCCCGGACAGCTCACGTGGCTGGCGCCGGTGCTGATCGTGGTGGGCGTGCTGGCCGTGGTGGCGCTGCTGGCATTCAGCTCGCGGACGGTGCGGATGGCCGCGCTCGGCGCGGTGCTCGTGGCGCTGCTCGCGGCACCGGCGGTGTGGGCATTCGACACGCTCGGCCACGCGACCAGCGGCACCTTTCCCGCCGGTGGGCCGGTGTCGGCGGAGACGGCTGGTGGTCCCGGCGGCGGCTTCGGTGGTACGGGACGCGGCATCGGTGGCCCAGGGCGCGGCATCGGTGCTCCGGGTGGCGGCTTCGGCGGTCCGGGCGGTCCCGGCGGTGGGCCGCGCGGCGGCTTCAGTGCAGGCGCCCCACCCAGCGTCGGCGCGGGCGCGGCGGGCGGGGCTGCAGGCGCAGGCGGCGCCGGCCCGCAGCTGTTCGGCTCCGGCTCGGCTCGAGGCGGGGGCTTCGCCGCCGGCGCGCCCAGAGCGGGCGGCGCGATCGGCGCTCCGATCGGCGGCAGCGTCTCGGCGAGCATCGGCTCCTACGTGAAGCAACACGGCGGCGGCACGATCGCGGTGGCGAGCCAGTCGAACGCCGCATCGTCGATTCTCGATCAGGGCTCGAACGTGGTTGGCATCGGCGGCTTCTCCGGACGTGAGAGCGACGTGAGCATGTCGTGGCTCGCGCAGGAGGTTCGCACGGGCAAGATCCGCTGGGTGCTTGACGAACAGGGCTCGAGCGGGGTGGGGCGCGGTCTGCCGGGTGACACGCGCGTAGGCGCGAAACCGGCGATGACGGCCGTGGCAAAGGCGTGCGAGGCGATCACGCTCCCGTCGAGCGGCTCCGGGTCTGGCTCATCGGGCGCGCCGGTAACGGCGAACTCCACGGACACCCTCTACGACTGCCAGGGGCGCGCGGCTGAGCTCGCGAGCGCCGGCACGTAACAATCAAGCTCGTGAGGATCCTGGTGGTAGACGACGATCGCGCGGTGCGCGAAGCGCTGCGGCGAGCGTTGACGCTGGCCGGCTACGAGGTGCAGCTGGCGGAGGACGGCGAGACGGCGATCGAACAGGCGGTTCAGGCGGTCCCGGACGCGATGGTGCTCGACGTGGGGCTGCCGGGGATCGACGGTCTGGAGGTGTGCCGGCGTGTTCGTCGTCTGGGCAACCGCGTGCCGATCCTGATCCTGACAGCGCGCGACGCGGTGAGAGATCGCATCGACGGGTTGGATGTCGGCGCGGACGACTACATGGTCAAGCCGTTCGACGTGGGCGAGCTACAGGCGCGGCTGCGCGCGCTGCTGCGGCGCGCCAATCCAGAGTCCGACCCGAACGCGCTGTCGTTCGCGGAGTTGCGTCTGGATCCGGATCGACACGGCGCGTGGGTGGGCGAGAGCTTGGTGGAGCTGACGCGGACCGAGTACCAACTGCTTGAGCTGCTGATGCTCAACCCGCGGCGGGTGCTCTCGCACAGCGTGATCTACGACCGCGTGTGGGGCTATGACTTCGGCCCTACGTCGAACGCGCTGCGCGTCTACATCGGATACCTGCGTCGCAAGCTGGAGGACGCGGGCGCGCGCGAGCTGATCCACACGGTTCGCGGCGTCGGCTACGCGCTGCGCGAGCCGTGAGCGGTCGAGCGAGATCGAAACGCCGGCGATGACGCTGCGCACGCGCATCGCGGCGGTGGCGAGCGTGTCGGTGGCGCTGGCGGTGCTCGCGGCGGCGATCGGGCTGTACGTGGCGGTGAGCTCGGAGCTCCACGGACAGGTCGACAGCTCGCTGCATGCTCGCGCGCGAACGCTGAGCGCGCATGCCGGCGCCGGCGCACCGAGATCCGCAGGTGGCGGGGTGCCCAGCGGCGGCGCGCCGGGCGGCACGTTCGGTGGCGGGCCGCCCGGTGCGGGGCCGGGTGCGGACGAGGCGCAAGGTGGGGCGGACGGCTTTCCCAACAGGGTCGAACCGGTGCCGTTCGGGGCGGCGTCGGGCTACGTGCAGTTCATCTCCCCACAAGGGCAGGTGTTCGTTCCGGGGGGGCAGGGGTCCGCGCCGAGCAAGATCGCGTTGACGGCGGGCGACCGCGCGATTGCCGAGCGCGGCAGCGGCTCGAGCTTCACCGACCGCAGTGTCGCCGGGACGCAACTGCGCGTGCTCACGCTCGGCACGGCTTCGGGCGGCGCGGTGATGGTGGCCCAACCGCTGACGCAGGTCAACGACGAGCTGAGCCACGTACTGCTGATCCTCGCGCTGATCGGCGCGGGTGGCGTGGTGCTGGCGGCGCTGCTGGGAGCGCTGGTGGCACGCACGGCGCTGGCGCCGATCGGGCGCTTCACCGAGCGCACGGAGCAGCTCAGCGGCAATCTCGATCTCTCTCACAGGCTGGAGGTGGAGGGCCGCGACGAGCTGGCGCGGCTGGCGGAGAGCTTCAACGGCACGCTGGACGCACTTGAGCGCTCGCTGCAGGCACAGCGCCATCTGATTGCGGATGCGAGCCACGAGCTGCGCACGCCGATCTCCTCGCTGCGGGCGAACATCCAGGTCCTCGGGGAGGCCGAGCGGCTGGCGCCGGAGGAGCAGGCGAGTCTGCGCGAGGACATCGTGGCTGAGCTTGATGAGCTGACTGCGCTGGTGGGCGACGTCGTGGAGCTGGCTCGCGGCGGCGCGTCGGACGGATCGGTGGACGACGTGCGGCTGGACGCGGTCGTGCGCGACACGGTCGCGAGAGCGGGTCGGCGCGCCGATCGCCACGAGGTCGACTGCGAGCTGGCGCTCGAGCCGACGATCGTCCGCGGCCAGGCCGACAGGATCGGACGCGCGGTGTCGAACCTGGTGGACAACGCGCGCAAGTGGAGCCCGGCGGGCGCCGCGGTCGAGATCGCGCTCGAGGACGGTGTGCTGAGCGTCCGCGACCACGGTCCCGGCTTCCAGGACGCGGACCTGCCGTTCGTGTTCGACCGCTTCTATCGCGCGCGCGACGCGCGCAGGCTCCCCGGCTCGGGCCTTGGTCTCGCGATCGTGCGCCAGGCCGCGGAGGCGTGCGGGGGCTTCGCCGAAGCCCAGAACGCCCCGGACGGCGGCGCGCTCCTGCGCGTCGGGTTTGGCCCGGTCGTGCAGCTCGAGTCGAGTTCGCCGGCGGCGTAGTCCCGCCGCTCCTGGCCACGCAGCCAGTCGTCGAGCGTTGATCCAATAGTTGTCGCGGGCACTATTTGGAGTAGAACAACATGTGTTGAGCGCACCCGGAGGTGTCGAATCCCGCCTCTAGCTTGAAGGACTTGTAGAGGGGCCGTCAAATTAGTCCCATGGTCAACCGCAACTTTTTCGCCTGCTCGGAGTCACGAAGGGTGCAGGCATGTCTCGATCCAGCTGAGTTTCGATAGGGGAGGTAGTCGTGAGGTCCAGGGTCCGTGTTTCGTTCGTAGCGCTCGTAGTGAGCGCGCTCGCGCTCGTAGTCCTATCGGCACCGGCTGCGCAGGCCGCCGCTGGCATCGAAAGCTTCTTCGCCTCTAACTGCAAGGTCAACACCTGCAAAAAAGTTGCTCCAGCCGAAGAAAAAGAAAAGGCCGAACTGGAAGGCTTCACGCAGGCGGGGGGGCACCCCAACTTCGGGATCACTGACTTCAAGATCGACACCACGGGTGCGTTTCCGAACGAGGCACCCTCGGGCGTCGTGACGCACATCCGCACGGACGTCGCCCCCGGTGTCAGCACCAACCCTCAGGCAGTGTCAAAGTGCTCTTTGGGGGAATTCGGCAGCGAACTGCCCGGGACCGGCTTCTTCCTCGCGCCCACATGCAAAGGAGAATCGGAAATCGGCGTCAACCAGGCGGTCGTCTACCTCGGTCCGAAACCGTCTCCCGAAGGCGGCGATCTTCCCCTCGAAGGCAACGTCTACAACCTTGTGCAGCCCACGGGTCTTGCATCGGACTTTGGCGTCGCGCTCAAACTCGAAAAAGCACTTACGGAACACATCCTCAGTGGCACGCCCTATAAAGGCACCTCCGCCGAAAAAGAACAGTACTACGCCCACACCCTCATCGAAGGCAATGTCGAATGGGGAGCCGAAGCCGCCGGGACCGGCAAGGCCGACTACCACGACTACTTTGAAATCAACGTCTCGCCGGCTCTGCCCCTGATCAGCTCCCGGTTGATCTTCAAAGGCAACATCGGAGAAGGCGGCTTCCTAACAAACCCGACTTCATGCACAGGTGTCGGTCCGCAGACGACGACGACGCTACACCTCCAATTCGAGGGTGGCGAAGCCGCCAAAGAAACGTACAAGACGCCGATCGGCACCGAAGGCTGCGGGTTGGTCCCGTTCGAACCTGGCTTCAAGCTCAAACAGGCTACGAAGGCGTCTGACACGCCTGACGGGATAACCACGGAACTCAGCCTTCCGCATGATCCCAACCCAGGCGCGGGCCACTACGACTCATCACAGGTAAAGACAGCGACCGTAACGCTGCCAGAAGGCATCACAATGAACCCGTCGGCCGCGGCCGGCCTGGAAGCGTGCACGCCGGAAGAGATCGGAATCGGAACGAAGAATCCGGTGAGCTGTCCTGAAGGCTCCAAGCTCGGTAGCGTCACCCTGAACGTACCCGGTCTTCCTGCGGGATCGCTGCAAGGCAACGTGTACCTGGGAGGACCGCCGAGCGGTCCGATCACCGGCGGCTCGAACCCGGCGGAACCCGAATACACGGTCTACATCAGCGCAGAATCGGAAAGATACGGTGTGGACGTGCGGCTGAAAGGCACCGTCAAGCCGAACGCGCTGACAGGCCAGCTGACTACGACCTTTACGGAAAATCCTGAACAGCCGTTCAGCGAACTGATCCTCCACTTCAACGGTGGTCCACTCGCTCCGCTTGCTAACGGGCTCAAGTGCGAAGCAAGCACTGCCACCACGACGTTCGCGCCGTTCACCAACACGGTGGCGAAGTCACCGACGGCAAGCTTCGAAGTCACGGGCTGTCCCGCCACATTGCCATTCGTGCTCGCCCAGAGTACGCAGTACGAACCACGCACCGGTGGCGGACACTCCTCGTACACGTTCAACCTGTCGCGTGAAAATGGCCAGCAGTACCTGCAGAAGGTCACCACCACGCTGCCTTCCGGTGTCGTGGGTGAGATACCGGACGTGACGCTCTGCGGCGAACCGCAGGCTGCGCAGGGCACCTGTGGCTCGGCCAGCAAGATCGGCACCATCTCGGTTGCCTCCGGCTCGGGCAGCTCGCCGTACACGTTCAACGGGTCTGTCTACATGACCGGGCCGTACAACGGCGCGCCGTTCGGCCTGTCGGTAGTCGTGCCGGCGGTCGCCGGTCCGTTCAACCTCGGAACGATCGTGACGCGCTCGACGATCAACATCAACCCGACGACGACGCGCGTCACGGCTGAAACGGTGATGCCGACGATCGTCAAGGGCATCCCGATACGCATGCGCTCGCTCAGCGTCGACGTCAACAGGCAGGGATTCCTGCTGAACCCGACCAACTGTGCGGTCGAGGCCACCGAATCGACCCTAGAATCGACGTCCAAAACAATCCAGTCCGGGCTGTCGAGTCCCTTCCAGGCGGAAGGCTGTAGCGCTCTGGCGTTCAAGCCGACGTTCACCGCGTCGACCGGCGCCAAGCACTCGAAAACCCAGGGTGCGAGCCTCGTGACGACGCTCGCGATGCCCGGTGGTCAGTCGAACATCAAGTCGGTGTTCGTCACGCTGCCGAAGCAGCTGCCGTCACGTCTGACGACGCTGCAGAAAGCATGTCTTCTAAAGGTGTTCGAAGCCAACCCGCTCAACTGCAAAAAAGAATCACCCGGCTCCGAAGTCGGCACGGCTACGGCGATCACGCCGACGCTGTCGGTGCCGATGAAAGGACCCGCCTTCCTCGTATCGCACTCTGGTGAAGCATTCCCGAGCCTCGAGCTCGTGCTCGAAGGCCAGGGCGTGCGTGTGATCGTCGAAGGCAAAACGGACATCAAAAAAGGGATCACCACGACCAACTTCGCGGCGACCCCCGATGTGCCGGTCTCGAGCATCACCGTCAACCTGCCGCTCGGGCCGCATTCGGCGCTGACGACAGAAAACGTCAACACGAACCTGTGCACCGCAAAGCTCACGATGCCCACGGTCATCACCGGCCAGAACGGCAAGGTCGTCAAATACTCGACCAAGATCAGCCCGACCGGGTGCGGCGTGCAGATCGTCGGGCACAAGGTGGTCGGCAGCACCCTCTACCTGACCGTCCAGGCGTATGCGGCCGGGCGCATCAGCGGTGGTGGGTCAGGCCTGTCCACCGCGTTCCGCACGGTCGGTGGCGCCAGCAGAACGACGCTGAAGGTGCCGCTGTCGAGCGCAGGACGCGGTAGGCGCCGCCCGTTCAAGGTGAAGGTGCGTGTCGGCTTCGTGCCCAAGAAGAAGGGCGCGCACTCCTCGGCGTCCGTGACGGTGACGTTCCGCTAGCACTCCCCAGACGACGTAGTCCACGGGGGCGGCCATAGGCCGCCCCCGTCGTTGTCCCGGCCCACCAGCGCCCGCGTGCCCGGCCCACCAGCGCCTGTGCATGCCGTACATTGTCGGTATGAATGTCGTTACAGGTACGGATACCTCGACATCCTCGGGGGGCATCGATCGCCTGCTCGTCGGCATCCGCCATCTGACCACGCTCGCCAACGACGCCGGCAGCGTCGACGCTCTGTTTCGCATGCTCGCGGGCGAGCTCTTGTCGGTTCCGGGGGCCGACGAGGTCCACATCCACCACCTCGCCGTCGGCCCGGACGATCACGACGATCTGGTGGCCGTGTACATGTTCGGCGGCAGCGGACGGCTCAGCTACCTGCAGCCACGCGCCGAGCGCCCGCCCGGCGTGGGCTGGGTCGCGAGCACCCGCACCAGCTTCCTCGCCGCCGACGCCGACGCGCTCGCGGCGAGCTTGCCGCGACTGGTCGAGGCTGGGACCGCCACCTCCGCGTTCCTGGCCGAGGCTGGGACCGTCACCTCCGCGCTCCTGCTGGCGCTCGCCGAGCGCGGCGAGGTGGAGGCCGTGGTGGTGCTCGTGCGCCGAGAAGCCGAGGCCTTCTCCGCGCCGGAGGTCGATCTCGCCGCCGCGCTCGTCGAGCAGGGAGCGACCGCGCTCGCGCTCGCGCGCGCGCGCGCAGAGGCGGGCACCGACGCCGTCACGGGCTGCATGAACCACCGGGCGATGCGCCGGCGCCTCGACGAGGAGATCGGTCGCGCGGCGCGCACTGGTGGGCCGCTCTCGGCTCTGCTGATCGACCTCGACGACTTCAAGCTCGTCAACGATCGTCACGGCCATCAGGCGGGCGACGCGCTGCTGCGCAGCGTCGTCCACGCGCTGGTCGGCGAGTTCCGCGCGTTCGACCGCGTGGCGCGCTACGGCGGCGATGAGTTCGTCGTGATCCTGCCCAACGCCGAGCTCGACAGCGCCGCCGCCGCCGCGACTCGCGCGCTCGAGCGCATGCAGGCAATCCCCGGGTACGACGGCGACGGCGACGGCGTGTCCGCCTCGATCGGCGTCGCGCAATGGCGGGCGCCGATGAGTACCGACGAACTGCTCGAAGCCTGCGATGTCGCGCTGCTGCGCTCCAAGCGCCAGGGCAAGCGGCGCGTGACGCGCGCCTCGTAGACTGCGCGGTATGCCACGCGACAGCTTCGGCGCCAAGGACACCCTCGTCGTCGGCGAGCGCAGCTATGAGATCTTCCGGTTGGATGCTCTGCAGCAGCGCTTCGACGTCGCGCGCCTCCCGTTCTCCTTGAAGGTGCTGCTCGAGAACCTGCTGCGCAACGAGGGCATTGGCCCGGTCGTCGCCGCCGACGTCGAGGCGCTGGCCAGCTGGGACGCGAAGGCGCAGCCCAGCGAGGAGATCGCCTTCACGCCCGCGCGCGTGCTGATGCAGGACTTCACAGGGGTGCCCGCGGTGGTGGACCTGGCGGCGATGCGCGACGCGATGGCCGACATGGGCGGCGACCCGGCCAAGATCAACCCGCTCGCGCCCGCCGAGCTCGTGATCGACCACTCGGTGCAGGTCGACGCGTTCGGCACGCGCGACGCCTTCCGCTTCAACGCCGAGCGCGAGTTCGAGCGTAACCAGGAGCGCTACGCCTTCCTGCGCTGGGGCCAGGGAGCGTTCGACGACTTCGCCGTCGTCCCGCCCGACACGGGCATCGTGCACCAGGTCAACCTCGAGTACCTCGCGCGCGTCGTCTTCGACAACGATAAGACCGGACAGGCATACCCCGACACGCTCGTGGGGACCGACTCGCACACGACCATGGTCAATGGGTTGGGCGTGCTCGGCTGGGGCGTGGGCGGCATCGAGGCCGAGGCGGCGATGCTCGGACAGCCGATGTCGATGCTGATTCCACAGGTGCTCGGCTTTCGCCTGCACGGCGAGCTGCCCGAGGGAGCCACTGCCACCGATCTCGTGCTGACGGTCACGCAGATGCTGCGCGAGCGCGGCGTGGTGGGCAAGTTCGTCGAGTTCTACGGCGCCGGCCTAGCCGGCCTGCCGATCGCCGACCGCGCGACGATCGGCAACATGTCGCCCGAGTTCGGCTCGACCTGCGCGATCTTCCCGATCGACGCAGAGACGCTCGCCTACCTCGAGTTCTCAGGACGCCCGCCCGAGCGCATCGCGCTCGTCGAGGCCTACGCCAAGGAGCAGGGGCTGTGGCACGACGAGCACTCCGACGAGCCGACGTTCTCCGACACGATCGAGCTCGACCTGAGCACCGTCGAGCCGAGCCTCGCCGGCCCCAAGCGCCCGCAGGACCGGGTCTCGCTCAGCGGCGCACAGGCGGCGTTCAGGACCGCGCTCGTCGACTACGTGCCAAGCGGCGGCGAACAGCCCGACGCGATCGATGAGGGCGTAGCCGAGTCCTATCCCGCGTCCGACCCGCCCGCGAACGGCGTCCCAGGCCACCCGAGCCCAGGGGAGACGCTTCCCGCTTCCAAGCCCGCCGGCGCCACCGCCACGCTTCCCCACAACGGCACATCGACGCCCGTGACGCTCGACGGCGAGACCTTCGAGCTCGATCACGGCCACGTCGTGATCGCCGCGATCACCAGTTGCACCAACACGTCCAACCCGTCGGTGATGATCGGCGCCGGCATCCTCGCGCGCAATGCGCTCGCGCGCGGGCTGCGCTCCAAGCCGTGGGTGAAGACCTCGCTCGCGCCGGGCTCGAAGGTCGTCACCGAATATCTCGATCGCGCCGGCCTGACAGAGTCGCTGGAAGGGCTCGGCTTCAACCTCGTCGGCTACGGCTGCACGACCTGCATCGGCAACTCCGGGCCGCTGCCCGAGGAGATCTCAGCAGCCGTCAGCGACGCGGATCTGGCCGTCGTCTCGGTGCTCTCGGGCAACCGCAACTTCGAGGGGCGCATCAACCCCGACGTCAAGATGAACTACCTCGCCTCGCCGCCGCTGTGCGTCGCCTACGCGCTAGCCGGCACGATGGACACCGACATCGTCGGCGATCCGCTCGGGCAGGACGAGCAGGGCAACGACGTGTACCTGCGCGACATCTGGCCCTCCGAGCAGGAGATCGCGCACACGATCGGCGAGGCCGTGCAGGCCGACATGTTCCGTCGCAGCTACGGCGAGGTGTTCGCCGGCGACGAGCGCTGGAACGGCCTCCCGGTGCCCGAGGGCGAGCGCTTCGCCTGGGACGAGCACTCGACGTACGTGCGCCTGCCGCCGTACTTCCAGGGCATGCCGCCCGAGCCCGACGCCGTCAGCGACATCCACGACGCGCGCGTGCTCGCGCTGCTGGGCGACAGCGTCACCACCGACCACATCTCGCCCGCCGGCTCGATCAAGCGCGACAGCCCCGCCGGTCTGTACCTGCAGGAGCAGGGCGTCGCTCCGCGGGACTTCAACTCCTACGGCTCGCGCCGCGGCAATCACGAGGTGATGATGCGCGGGACGTTCGCCAACATCCGCCTGCGCAATCTGCTCGGCGGCGGCGCGCTGCCCGAAGGCGGCTTCACGCGCTACCTCGCCGACGGCTCCAACGAGCAGATCTCGATCTACGACGCTGCCATGCGCTACATGCGCGAGGGCATCGACCTGGTCGTGCTCGCCGGGCGGGAGTACGGCTCGGGATCTTCGCGCGACTGGGCTGCCAAGGGCACCAAGCTACTCGGCGTGAGAGCCGTGATCGCCGAGAGCTTCGAGCGCATCCACCGCTCCAACCTCGTCGGCATGGGCGTGCTGCCGTTGCAGTTCCCCGACGGGCAGAGCGCCAGAACGCTCGGGCTCACCGGCGAGGAGGCGTTCTCGATCACAGGGCTTGCCGCGGCGATGGCCGGCGGTGGGGCCGCTCCGACCCAGGTGGGCGTGCGCGCCGAGCGCGACGGCGCCAACCCGATCGAGTTCGACGCCCGCGTGCGGATCGACACGCCGCGCGAGGCGGAGTACTTCCGCCACGGCGGCATCCTCCAGTACGTCCTGCGAGCGCTGCTCGCCGGATGAGCCCCGCCGCGCGCAAAGCCGCGCCGAAAGCCCCGAAACGCCGCGCTCGTGCTGCTGCGGGCGTGCCGCAGGTTTTGCGCGAGTTGCTGCTCGCGCGCGGGCCGTCCGGCTATGAGACGGCCCCCGCCCGCGTGTGGAGCGATGCGGCGAGCAAGTTCGCCGAGGTCAGCACCGACGTGCTCGGCACGCCGCGCGCGCTCGTCGCGCCCAAGCACGGCTATGAGAACGGCCCGCGACTGCTCGTGATGGGCCACATCGACGAGATCGGGCTGATCGTCACCCACATCGACGACGACGGCTACCTGTGGTTCCGCGAGGTCGGCGGCTGGGACGCGCAGATCCTCGTCGGCCAGCGCGTGGTGCTCGACACGAGCGGCGGTTCGATGGCGGGCGTCGTCGGCAAGAAGCCGATCCACCTGCTGCGCGATGAGGAGCGCAAGAAGGTCGCCCAGATCCGCGACCTGCACATCGACATCGGCGCGCGCGACGGCGAGCAGGCCCGCGGGCTGGTGCGTGTCGGCGACGTCGCCGTGATCGACGCGCAGCCGATCGAGCTGCCCAACGGGCGGCTGACGGCGCGCGCGCTCGACAACCGCCTCGGCTCGTTCGTCGCGTTCGAGGCCGCGCGTCTGATCGCCGAGGCGGGCGGTGCGCAGTGGGAGGTCGCGGCGGTGGCCGCCGCGCAGGAGGAGACCACGTTCGGCGGCT
The DNA here is from genome assembly GCA_035939335.1 of Solirubrobacteraceae bacterium. GTDB lineage: Bacteria > Actinomycetota > Thermoleophilia > Solirubrobacterales > Solirubrobacteraceae > Palsa-744. Next base: position 36,120 of record DASZFY010000030.1, read on the forward strand.
CGCGCACGAGCGCGTTCGCGCTCGAGCCCGACGCGGCGATCGTCGTCGACGTCACGCACGCCACCGACGCTCCGGGGATCGACGTCAAGGAGGCCGGCAAGCACGAGCTCGGCTCGGGCCCCGTGATCACGCGCGGCTCCACGCTCAACGACGCCGTCTTCGAGCTGCTGTTCAAGTCCGGCGAGGCCGAGAAGATCCCCTTTACCGTCGAGGCCTCCGCCCGCGCCACCGGCACCGACGCCGACGCCGTGCACCTCAGCCGCGGAGGCATCCCCACCGGGCTCGTGTCGATCCCGATTCGCTACATGCACTCGCCCGTCGAGCTCGTCCAGCTCGATGATGTGCACGCGTGCGCCCGCCTGATCGCCGCGGCTGCGCTGCGTCTTACGCGCGAGACCTCCTTCGCGCGTTAGTCGCGCTCGCGCGCGCCGTCAGCTCGCGGCGGCGAGCTGACTCATCTCGGAGATCGCGTACGGCTCGCCGGGGCAGCCGCCGATCACCAGCATGCGCAGACCGTCGGAGCCCGCGTGGACCTTGCGCTTTGGCTCGGGCCCGACCCGCACAAAAGTCTCGCCGTCGAGCTCGACTCGCTCGCCTTCGATGTCGATCCATCCCGAGCCGCCGAGCGCCAGGAAGACCTCCTCCTGACCGCTCTCGGCGTGATCGTGCTCGGGGTAGTCGCCGTAGTCAGGCGGAAGCTGGATCACTTGGAAGCCAAACGCCGTAACTCCCAGCTCGGCCCTCGCCTTGATGAAGCCGCCACCAAAGCCGGCCTCCATCTCACTGAGCTTCTTCGCGGTGTAGTCGACCATGCGCCGTTGAGAATACAGCTTGCGCGGCGATCACGAGCGGTCGGAGAACGGAATCACGATCGCGAGCTGACGCGACTTGGCGAGGAGCGTGCCGTCAGCCGCCCAGATCGTGCCGTCCTCGATGAAGAAGCCCTCGTGCACGAGCTCCGTGCTCGTCCTCGCCAGGCACAGCGCGCGCGGGTCCGGCTCGTGGCGCTGGGCATCGTGCGTGTGGAAGTGGACCGTGAGATCGACCGTCGGCACCGCGACCGGCTCGGTCAGGCGCATGTATGGCGCGGGTATCAGCGCGTCGCTGTAGAAGGCGAGCGACAGGGCGTCGAGCGGCCGCGGCTCGGCGAGCCCGATCCAGGTGAGGATCTCCATCGGGTGCTCGGCGCCGGACAGCGGCGTGCCGCCCATCCGTGGCTGCAGCACGATGTGACGTGCGAATTCCGGGCCGCCGTGCTCGATCAGCTTGATCCCCTCGCGTGAGGGGTCTGGTGGCTCCACGGTGGGCATCCGCACGTCCGAGATCTCCGGGCCGCCCCACGGGACCGAGAACGCCGCGAGCGCCAATGCGATCAGCTTCCCGTCCTGCTGCATCCGCGCTGAGAGCGTGCTCAGCGAGCGTCCTTCACGCTCGATCGTCGTCGTGATCTGCGTTGGACCGGGCTCGGGCGCCCTGGCGTAGTGGATCGTCAGCGAGCGCGGTGCGCGCTCTGCGTCGGCGACCGTCTCGACCAGCGCGCGCAGCAGCATCGCCGCGAGGTAGCCGCCGTGCGGCCCGCGACCGGCGCGCCAGTCGGGCGCGACCTCGGCGCCGAACAGCAGGCGCGTGCCGGCTCCGTCCTCGCGCGCGGACGCGCCGTCCGGGTCCCCCTGCAGCCACACCGCCGTGTCGCGGTCGAACTTGCCGGGCGCCACCGCCGGCTGCTCGGCGAGCGACGGCTCGCTGCTCGCCTCCTCAGCCACGTACGAGGCGCTTGTAGGTGATGCGGTGGGGGCGGTCGGCGGCCGCGCCGAGCAATGCGTGGCGGTGCTCCTCGTAGGCCTCGAAGTTGCCCTCGAACCACGTGACCTGCGAGTCGCCCTCGAACGCCAGCACGTGCGTGGCGACACGGTCGAGGAACCAGCGGTCGTGGGAGATCACGATCGCGCAGCCGGGGAACGCCAGCAGCGCGTTCTCGAGCGCGCGCAGCGTGTCCACGTCGAGGTCGTTCGTGGGCTCATCCAGCAGCAGCAGGTTGCCGCCGCTGCGCAGCAGCTTGGCCAGGTGCACGCGGTTGCGCTCGCCGCCGGAGAGCTTGCCGATGCGCGCCTGCTGGGAGCTGCCCTTGAAGTTGAAGCCCGCCGTGTACTGGCGCGAGTTGACCTCGCGATCGCCGACCTTGATGTGCTCGTAGCCTTCGGAGATCTCCTCCCACACGGTCTTCTCCGGATTGAGCGAGTCGCGCGACTGGTCGACGTAGGCGAGCTGCACCGTGTCGCCCAGCTCGAGCTTGCCCGCGTCGGGCGCCTCCTCGCCGGTGATCATCCTGAACAGCGTCGTCTTGCCGGCGCCGTTGGCGCCGATCACGCCCACGATCCCCGCACGGGGCAGGTCGAACGACAGCGACTCGATCAGCAGCCGGTCGCCGAAGCCCTTGACCAGATCGGTCGCCGTCAGCACCTTCGCACCCAGGCGCGGCCCCGGCGGGATGTGGATCTGGACCTCGTCGAGCTTGACGTTGCGCTCTTCGGAGACCAGCTCCTCGTAGCGCGCCAGGCGCGCCTTCGACTTCGTGCGTTTGCCCTTGGGATTGGTGCGCACCCATTCGAGCTCGGCGGCGATCGTGCGCTCGCGGCCCTTTTCCGAGCGCTCTTCCTGGGCCATCCGCGCCTGCTTCTGCTCGAGCCAGCTCGAGTAGTTGCCCTGGTAGGGGATGCCCTTGCCGCGGTCCAGCTCGAGGATCCAGCCGGCGACGTTGTCGAGGAAGTAGCGGTCGTGCGTGACCGCGACGATCGCGCCCTTGTACTCGGACAGGTGCTGCTCCAGCCACGCGACCGACTCCGCGTCGAGGTGGTTGGTGGGCTCGTCCAGCAGCAGCAGGTCGGGAGCGCGCAGCAGCAGACGGCACAACGCCACGCGGCGGCGCTCGCCGCCGGAGAGGGTGCTCACATCGGCGTCCGGCGGCGGCAGGCGCAGCGCGTCCATCGCGTATTCGAGCTGCGTGTCGAGGTTCCACGCGTCGGCCGCTTCGATCTTCGCCTGGATCCGCCCGAACTCCTCGGCCGTCTCGTCCGAGTAGTTGGCCGCCAGCTCGTTGAAGCGGTCGAGCAGCGCCTTGGTCTCGGCGACGGCGTCCTCGACGTTGCCCCTGACGTCCTTGCTCTCGTCCAGATGCGGCTCCTGCTCGAGCATTCCCACGGTCGCGCCCGGCGCGAGCGCCGCCTCGCCGCGGTACTCCTGATCGATCCCCGCCATGATCCGCAAGAGCGTCGACTTGCCCGCGCCGTTGTAGCCGAGCACGCCGATCTTCGCGCCCGGATAGAACGCCAGCGAGACGTCGTCGAGCACCGTCTTGTCCGGCGGGTGCAGCTTCGACAGCCGGTGCATCGTGAAGATGTACTGGGAGGACATTCGCACGCAGGATAGACAGGAAGGAAATCTCGTCCGCCCTCGCTAACGTTGTCGGGTCATGCCCACCACCGTCCTCGATGTCGAGCAGCACCTGCTCCTGCTGGAGCTGGAGGCGCCCTTCACGAAGCGCGACGTGCAGCTCGCGCGCCGGCGCATGGCCAAGCGCTGGCACCCCGACGTGGCTCCCCAGGGGCGCCAGTTCGAGCACGAGCGCCACCTCAAGGCGATCAACGAGGCCGCCGACCAGCTCGAGCGCCTGGCGGAGGGCTCGCGGGGCGGGAAAGTCACCGCCAACGCCGTCAAGGTCAGCGCCGCCGCCGCGCGCCGCGAGCGCGAGGAGGCCGGGCGGCGCAACTACGAAACCGAACAGCGCGCGCGGGCGATGGCCAAAGACCGAGCCGAAAACGATCCTTTCGGCAGCAGGGTGCCCGACCACTCGGTCGTGCACCGCTACGCGCGCTGCCTCACCTATCCCGAGTGGGGCGTCGGTACCGTCGCGGGCATCTATTTCTCATCCGACCCGGTGGGCGCCGGCGAGGAAGTGCAGCAGTGGGCGCGCGTCAAGTTCAGCCATGGGATCCGCACCGTGCCCGCGGGCAGCATGAAATTCGTCGACTTCTCAAAGCCCGATCCCGCTGAGGAGCGCGTCGAACGCTTTCTGATCGCCGCGCAACGCGCGATGGCCGAAGGCGAGTACGAGCTCGCTGCACAGCGCCTGATCTACGCCCGTGACGCCGAGCCGCGCAACGTCGCCGTGCTGCGACTGATGACGCTCGCGTTCTGGAACGCCGGCAAGCTCGACGAGGCCGCGCGCGCGGTCCGCGACTGGGCCCGAGTCGACGGCAGCCGGCCGGCGGCTCACCGATTCGCGGCACGGATCTACGAAGACATGGGCGCGACCGACCTCGCCGAGGAGGCCGCCGAGCGCGCCGCGCTGCGCGGGCCCTCGGACGCCAGCGCGTGGGAGCGCCTCGGCCGGCTGCGGCTGACGTTGATGGACCGCGAGGGCGCCCTGGAGGCGCTCCGGCGGGCGCTGGCACTGGGTGCCGAGGACGTGCACGACCTGGTCGCGCAGGCGCTCGCGATCGAGCCGAGCCTCGCCGGTTAGAGGACGTTCACAGCCCGGGAGACGATCAGCCCGATCGTCACCAGCGAGACGACCGACTGCACGCCCATGACGCCCTTGGCCCTCAGCGTCAGTGGCATGGTGTCGGTGGGGGAGAAGGCGGCGCCGTTCGTCAGCGACACGTACAGGTAGTCGAAGAACTGGGGGCGCCAATAGCGCGGGTGGATGCGGTCGTCGGTCATCTGCGGGAACAGGAAGTCCGGCGGACCGTCGTGGCCGGCCGCGCGACGGCCGGGCCCACCGCGGTCGATCTCCCAGTACCACAGCGCGAAGATCAGGAAGTTGGTCAGCCAGATCAGCATGCCCGAGACGATCAGCTCGGGGCCGTTTTCGACCTTGTGGTGGAGCAGCAGGTGGCTGAGCTCGACCAGCGAGAAGATGTTCGCGGCGCTGACGAACGCGGTGAGCGCGATCGCCGTCCGCCGCCGGCCGGTGTGCTCGTGCTCGAGCTGGCGTGGCGTGGCCAATGACAGGCCGATCAGCAGGATGCCCTCGAGCGCGGGGATCAGCCACGTCGGCCCCACGGTGAGGCGCTTCGACAGACCGATCTGCAGGCCGATCGCGACCAGCACCGTGAGCTGGACAGGCCAGAACGACTCGGGGCCGGCAGGGGGCGGGTAGGGACGCCCTGGCTGCGTCGTCGTCGCTTGCTCCACGAGCCGAGAGCGTAGGGGGCCGGTCGGAGGTGACCGCCGAATGCATAGGCGTAGGCGCTGGCGGAAATGCTGCGGTCCGCCGCAGACGCTAGGTTCGCGCGGTGCGTCTGATCGTCGCTCGCTGCGAGGTCTCCTATGCCGGCCGCTTGAGCACCGTCCTGCCCGAGGCCGTACGGCTGCTGATGCTCAAGAGCGACGGTACGTTCATGGTGTGGGCCGACGGTGGCGGCTCGAACGTCAAGCCGCTGAACTGGATGGTCGCGCCGACCGTGATCGAGGAGCAGCTCGGCGATGACGGTCGTCTGGAGCGGCTGCTGGTACGTAAGCGCGGCCAGGACGAGCAGCTGGAGGTCTCCGTCGCGGAGGTGTTCTCTGACGTCGAGCACGAGCTCGACACGCTCGCGTCGCTGGAGAAGGAGGGCATCGAGCGCGAACTGCAGGAGTTGCTCGCCGACACCCCGCAGTGGTGCGGCGAGGGCTTTAGGCTCGTACGGCGCGAGTGGCCAACCGACATCGGACCCGTCGACCTCATGTGCCGGGACTGCGAGGACGAGTGGATCGCCGTCGAGATCAAGCGCATCGCCACGATCGACGCGGTCGAGCAGCTGACGCGCTACCTCGAGCGCATCCGCATGGATCCCGCGCTCGGGTCCTGCCGCGGCGTGCTCGCCGCCCAGAGCATCAAGCCGCAGGCGCGCGTGCTCGCCGAGTCGCGCGGAATCGACTGCGTTGAGGTCGATCTCGCGGTGCTGCGCGGTGAGCGCGAGCCCGAGCTGAAGCTGTTTGCGGCATAGTGCCCGGCATGAACGATCAAGACTCCCCAGAGGTACTCACCGAGCGACGCGGCAACGTCCTTTTGATCACGCTCAACCGGCCCGAGGTGAGAAATGCCGTCAACGCCGCGCTCGCCGAAGGCGTCGGCAACGCGCTGGAGGAGCTCGACGCCGACGACGGCCTGTCCGTGGGCGTGCTCACCGGCGCCGGGGGCTTCTTCTGCGCGGGCATGGACCTCGGCGCGTTCGTCAAGGGCGAGTCGCCGTGGTTCGGCGACCGTGGCTTCGCCGGTATCGCCCAGCGCTCGGCGCGCAAGCCGCTGATCGCCGCGATCGAGGGATTCGCGGTGGCAGGGGGGATGGAGATCGCGCTCGCGTGCGATCTGATCGTCGCCGCCAAGGGCGCCAAGATGGGGATTCCCGAGGCCAAGCGCTCGCTGGTGGCGGCCGGCGGTGCGCTGCTGCGGCTGCCGCGACGGATGCCCTACCACGTGGTGATGGAGCTGGCGCTGACCGGAGACGCCGTGCCGGCCGAGCGCTTCCACGAGCTCGGTGTCGTGAACGCCCTTGCCGAGCCCGGTTCCGCCGTCGAGGTCGCGCTCGAGCTCGCCGCGCGGCTCGCCAAGAACGGTCCGCTCGCGCTGATCGCGTCCAAGCGCATCCTGCAGGAGCAGTTCGACTGGTCGAGCGCCGAGATGTGGGAGAAGCAGGGCGCCATCACCGGGCCGGTGTTCACGTCCGAGGACGCCAAGGAGGGCGCCAGCGCCTTCAAGGAGAAGCGCGAGCCTGTGTGGAAAGGCCGCTAACCGCGCTTACGGCGCTTGCGCTGGCGGCGTATCGCCAGGAAGCGCTTCCACAGCGCCCACATCTCAGCGCTCTCCCGGGGTCTTGCGCGGGTACTGGGAGATCGGCTGGCGAAGGTCGATGGCGGTCGTCACGATCCGGTTCTGTTCGTCGATGTGCGCCGCCGGGTAGCCCTCGCCCGGGCTCGCGCGCTCGGGACGCCCGACGTAGCCGAAGTGCATCTGCTCGGGCATGATCTGCATCAGGCGCGGGAACATGTGTGCGCGCGCGCCCATGTTGCGCGGCTCCTCCTGCACCCACAGCACCTCGCGCAGGTCCGGGTAGCGGGCCATCAGCTCGAGGATCTGGCGTTCGGGGAACGGGTACAGGAGCTCCACGCGCGCCACCGCCAGGCCAGTGTGCGACGGGCGCTCGGGGTGTCCGACGAGGTCGTAGTAGATCTTGCCCGTGCACAGCACCAGGCGCGTCACCTGCTCGTCGTGCACGCCCGGCTCGGCGAGCACCGGATGGAAGCTCGTGTCCTCGGCCATGTCCGCGATCGCGCTCGCCGCCTGCGGCAGGCGCAGCAGCGACTTCGGCGTCATCACCACGAGCGGGCGCTGCTTGGCGATCCGCGCCTGACGGCGCAGCAGGTGGAAGTACTGGGCCGGCGTCGTCGGGCTCGCCACGCGGATGTTGCCCTCGCCCGCCGCCACCAGGAAGCGCTCCAGGCGCGCGGAGGAGTGCTCCGGCCCCGAGCCCTCGTAGCCGTGCGGCAGCAGCAGCGTCAGCCGTGAGGTCTGTCCCCACTTGGCGAGCCCTGAGGTGATGAACTGATCGACGATCACCTGCGCCGAGTTGACGAAATCGCCGAACTGCGCCTCCCACAGCACGAGCGTCTCCGGTGCCTCCTGGCTGTAGCCGTACTCGAAGCCCATGCACGCGAGCTCCGACAGCGGGCTGTTGTGCAGCTCCAGCGGCGCCAGCGCGTCGGGCAGGCTCTGGATCGGGCACACCGTCTGGCCGGTCTTGGCGTCATGTAGCACCATGTGGCGCTGGCTGAACGTGCCGCGCTCGGTGTCCTGCCCGGTCAGGCGCAGCGGCGTGCCCTCGGTCAGCAGCGACGCGAACGCCAGCGCCTCGCCGTGCGCCCAGTCGATCTTCGGCTCCGACGTCGCGCTCTCCGCCAGCGCCTCGCGCCGGCGATCGAGCTGTTTGACGAGCTTCGGATGCACGGTGAAGCCCTCGGGCACGCGCAACAGCTGCTCGCCCAGTTCGCGCAGGCGCGCCGCTGGCACCGCCGTGTCGACCTCCGGGCTCGGCGAGCGATCGAGCTGGTACTCGCCCGTGATGTGCTCGCCCTCGTGCTCGGCCGCCGCTGCGATCTTCGCCTTCAGACGCTGGTGCAGGAGCGTCAGGTTGTCCCATACCTCCTGTGCCTGGCGGTCGACCTCCTCCTTGGAGACCACGCCCTCGGCGATCAGGCGGTCGGCCCACAGTTCGTACACGCGCTTCTTCGTCTTGATCTTCGCGTACATCTCCGGCTGCGTGTACGCGGGCTCATCAGACTCGTTATGACCGAAGCGCCGATAGCCGATCAGGTCGATCAGCACGTCGTGGCCGAACTCCTGGCGGAACGCGAACGCCAGGCGCACCGCGCTGACGCACGCCGGCACGTCGTCGGCGTTGACGTGGATGATCGGCACGTCGAAGCCCTTCGCCAGATCCGACGCCCAGCGCGTCGAGCGCGCGTCGTCGGGGTCGGTGGTGAAGCCGACCTGGTTGTTCATGATCAGGTGCACCGTCCCGCCGACCTTGTAGCCGTCGAGCGCCTGTAGGTTGAGCGTCTCCGACACGACCCCCTGGGCGGGGAACGACGCGTCGCCGTGGATCGTGATCGGTACCGCCGCGTTGGTGTCCTGGTGGGCGTGCGGGCCCTTGCGCGAGGTCTGCGCAGCGCGCGTCGCGCCCTCGACCACCGGTGAGACGTACTCGAGGTGGCTCGGGTTGGACTCGAGGTTGACGCGGATCGTGCCACCGTCGGGCAGCTGGTAGGTGCCCTGCGTGCCGTGGTGGTACTTGACGTCGCCCGTGCCGCCCTGTGGGATCGTCGTCACCGCCTCGAGCGTCGAGGCGCCCTCGAACTCCGCGAAGATCGTGTCGTAGGAGCGCCCGAGGTTGTGCGCGAGCACGTTCAGGCGACCGCGATGCGCCATGCCGACGACGACCTCCTGGCCGCCGTGCGCCGCCGACAGCTGGATCAGCTCGTCGAGCATCGGCACCGTCATGTCCAGCCCCTCGATCGAGAACTGGTGCTGGCCGAGGTAGGCCTTGTGCATGAAGCGCTCGAGCGCGTCAACCTCGACCAGGCGCTTCAGCAAGGTCCTGCGCTCGTCGTTGGTCAGCTCGTTGCGGAACGCGCTCGACTCGATGTGCTCGCGCAGCCACACGCGCTGGCGGTGCGAGGCGATGTGCTCGATCTCATACGCGATCGTGCCGCAGTAGGTCTCGCGCAGGTGCGGCAGCGCGTCGGCGAGCGTCGCGCCCGGCACGTACATCTGGAAGATCTTCGCCGGGAGCCGCGCCTGCAGCTCCGGCTTCAGTCCAAGCGCCTCCGGGTCCAGGCCCGGATCGCCCTCGGGCTCTGAGCCGAGCGGATCCAGGCGAGCGGCCAGGTGGCCGTGGCTGCGGACGCGGCTGACGAACGTGCTCGCCGCCTGCACCGCCTGCAGCAGCTCTTCGCCGCCGGCGTATGGAGCTGCTCCGTCGGCGCGCTCAGTGGCCGGCGCGGCCGGGGCGGCGGTCGCAGTCGCGACAGGCGCAGGCAGCGCAGCCGGCTGCACGCCCAGTGCCGCGAACAGGTCCTCGTAGAAGCCATTCTCGCCCTGAAGGTAGCTCTCCACCAGCGCCAGGAAGCGCCCCGACTCCGCGCCCTGGATGACACGGTGGTCGTATGTGGAGGTCATCGTCATGACCTTCTCTGCGCCGATGCCCGCGCCGACCGCGCCGAGGCCCACCGGGTAGGCGATCGAGCCCGTCGCCACGATCGTCCCCTGTCCGCTCATCAGCCGCGGCACCGACGCCACCGTGCCGATCCCGCCGGGGTTGGTGAGCGTGATGTTGGCGCCCACCAGGTCGTCCGCCGTCAGCGTGTTCGTGCGCGCCTTCTCCACCAGCGCGTCGTAGGCCTCGAGGAACCGGTCGAACGGAAGCTGTCCCGCGTCGCGGATCACCGGCACCATCAGCGTATGTGAGCCGTCCTTCTTCTCCACGTCCACCGCCAGCCCGAGATTCACCTGGCCGTCCACCATCCGGTGCGGCTTGCCGTCGATCTCTGCGAAGTGGTTGGCCATCACCGGCATGTCTTCGCTCGCGCGCGCGAGCGCGTATGCGATCACGTGGGTGAATGACACCTTGCGCCCGGCTGCCTTCAACTCGCGCCTGCGCGCGTCGAGCACGCTCACAGTCAGCGTGCGGAAGCTCGTGGCCGTGGGTATCGAGCGCGAGTCCTCCATGTACCGCGCAAGCGCCGCCGCGCCGCCGCGCAGCGGCTGTGCGCTCGGCTCGGTCGTCCGCGTCGCCGTCGCCGCGCCGTTGGCGGTCGCGCCGTTGCCCGCTGCCGCGGACAGCACGTCCGACTTCGTGATCCGGCCCGCGGGCCCGCTGCCGGAGACCGCGCCGAGATCCACGCCCTCGACCGCCGCCGCGCGCGCCGCCACGGGGGAGACCTTCGTGCCGTCGGGCACGACCGTCGCCCCGTCCGCGGGCTGCGCTGGCGCTGCGGCAGGCCGCGCTGCGGCAGCCGGCGCGGCAGGCTGCGACGCCGTCGGTTGCGGCGACGCGATGGGCTCGGCGGGCTCGACGGGGGCAGTGGCGGGGGCCGCGCCGTTCACCGAGATGCGCGCGATCACCTGTCCGACGGTGACGGTCTCACCCTCCTCGGCGAGGATCTCGCTGACCGTTCCACTGGCCGGCGACGGCAGCTCGACGTCGACCTTGTCGGTGGAGATCTCGACGATCGTGTCGTCGACCTTGATCGGCTCGCCGACCTTGACTCGCCATTCGAGGATCGTTCCCTCGGTGACCGACTCTCCCGCGGCAGGGGTTACGACGTCTATCGTCTGCACTGCCGAGGTACTTGTTGCCATCGGTGCCTCACTTTAGCGCGGCGTGTGGTGTCCCACGCTGGCGCTCTTCGCGGATGAACTGGTAGCTGCCGAAGAACGGTCCGATCCCTCCGAGCACCGCCACGGCGACGGCCAGCTTAAGCGAGACGACGCGCAGACGCGCCGCCGCGATGCAAGTAAGAGACATGAAGATCCACAGAAGTCCGTGCGTCCATCCGAGCACGAGCGTCAGCGGTTCCGGCTTGCCGATCGCGAACGCGCTGACGAGCAGTGCGGTGTACACGCACGAGTGGAAGAACGAAGTCCACTTGAGCCGAGTGAACGTCAGCGGTCCGGCTGCCGGACGCAGGCGCTGGTTCACTGCGACAGCCATTGTGCCATCCGTGGCAAAGCGTCTCCAGCCTCCGGCGGCCACTCAGCGATCTCGCGCGGCCACCACGCGAACTGGTCGTGCTCGTGGTCTGGAGTGACCGCATCCTCCGCGCCCTCGGCGAGCCACGCCTGCCCGACGAACATCACCAGCCGGTGCGGCAGCCGCAGGAGCGCCTCGCCGCGTACGCGCTCGGGCGAGACTGCCCACTCCTCTTTCAGCTCCCGCACGAGCGTGTCGGCGGGACTCTCGCCGAGGTCGACCGCGCCACCCGCCCCGAGCGCCCAGCGGCCGGCCCACGAGGAGACCCACGGCGCGCGTCGCCCGGCCAGCCAGCGGCCGTCGGCCGAGCGCGTCACGCACAGCGCCGCCATGCTCTGCGAGGCGTCGCCATCGACCAGGCGCAGCGCCCAACGTAGCGGCTGCAGCTCGATCGAGAGCCCCTGCTCGTCCTGTCGATAGTCGACCAGGCGCGCCGCCACCCCGTCGTGGCTTGGCGAGCCGCGCTCCTGCAGCTCCCTGATCGCCGCGTCGGCCGCCTGCGTGTGCTCGTGGGAAGGCTCGAACGGCTGCTCGCGCCAGTGCGCGGTGATCTGCTCCAGCGCCCACGGACCACGGGCGAGGATCTCCGGTACGTGGTTGGCGGGCGGCGCGTCGGGCACTCACGCGAAGGCTAGTGAAATCCGCACAAACGCGGTGAAGCTGGCGAGAACGCGCGCTGTCGAACGACGCGGAGCGTGCGTGCCCATAGACTCGCGCTCAGTGGACGGCCGTCGGCGCAAGCACTGGGGGTGGGGCTTCGAGGACCAGCAGCCCTCGGCCGCGCAGCTGGCCGACTCGGCGCTCGCGCTGGGCGCCCACCTCGGCTTCGCGCTCGGCGAGGTCGAGGAGCCGGTGGCGCTCGACGCGGTGCGCCTGGCGCCCCCGCGCGTGCAGGCGCCGGCGGCGCTGGCGGGCATCTGCGCAACCGACGCGCACGCGCGCGCGTCACACGCGCTGGGCAAGTCCTACCAGGACGTCGTGCGTGGCTTCCGCGGGCGCTTCGATCATCCCCCCGACCTGGTCGCGCGCCCGCGCGATGAGTCCGACCTCGAGCGCGTGCTCGAGTGGTGCGCGAGCGAGCGCGTCGCGGCGATCCCGTTCGGCGGCGGGACCTCAGTCGTCGGCGGCGTCACGCCGCTGGTCTCAGACAGCTACAACGGCGCCGTGTCGATCGACCTGCGCGCGCTGGACCGCGTGCTCGAGGTCGACGAGGTGTCGCGCGCGGCGCTCATCCAGGCGGGCGCGCTCGGGCCCGCGCTCGAGGCGCAGCTCGGCGAGCACGGGCTGACGCTGCGCCACTTTCCGCAGTCGTTCGAGTACTCGACGCTCGGCGGCTGGATCGCCACGCGCGCGGCCGGTCACTTCGCGACGCTGTGGACGCACATCGAGGACTTCGTCGAGTCCGTGCGCGCGATCACGCCCGTGGGCGCGTGGGAGTCGCGGCGGCTGCCCGGATCGGGCGCCGGCATCAGCCCCGACCGGATGCTCGCCGGCTCGGAGGGGACGCTCGGCGTGATCACGCAGGCGTGGGTGCGCGTGCAGCCGCGCCCATCGCAGCGCAGCTCCGCAGGGGTGCGCTTCGCGAGCTTCCTCGCGGGCTCGGACTGCGTGCGCGCGATCTCCCAGGCGGGGCTGCACCCGTCCAACTGCCGCCTGCTCGACGCGGGCGAGGCCGCGCTGACGATGGCCGGCGACGGAACGGCCGCGCTGCTGGTGCTCGGCTTCGAGTCCGCCGACCATCCCGTGCACGAGGCGATGGCGCGCGCGCTGGAGCTGTGCGCCGAGCACGGCGGGGTCACCCCAGAGCGGCGCGACCCAGCCGGAGGCGGTGCGGTCAGCTCCTGGCGCGAGGCGTTCCTGGGAGCGCCGTACGCGCGCGACACGCTCGTCGCGATGGGCGTGCTTGCGGAGACGTTCGAGACGGCCATCACATGGGAGCGCTTCCCGACCTTCCACGAGCGCGTGAAAGCCGCGACCGAGGAGGCGGTGCGCGAGGTGTGCGGCGTGGAGGGGCGCGTGTTCTGCCGCTTCACCCACGTCTACCCCGACGGGCCGGCGCCGTACTTCACCGTGCTCGCTCCCGCCAGGAGGGGAGAGGAGGTCGAGCAGTGGGCGGCGATCAAGCGCGCCGCGTGCGACGCGATCATCGCGGAGGGCGGCACGATCACACACCACCACGCCGTCGGGCGCGATCACCGCCCGTGGTATGACCGCCAGCGCCCGGAGCCGTTCGCCGCGGCGCTGCGCGGCGCGAAGGCCGCGGTCGACCCCGCGGGCATAATGAACCCTGGCGTGCTGATCGATCCGAGCGCATGACAGTCGCCGTGCTCGGCCCCGGCGGGGTGGGCGGCCTGCTCGCGGGGGCGCTCGACCGCGCGGGCACGGAGGTGGTGGTGGTCGCGCGCGAGAGCACCGCGGAGGCGATCGAGCGCGATGGCGTGCGCGTCAACAGCGTGGTGTTCGGCGACTTCGTCGCGCACCCGCGCCCGGTCACGCGGCTGGAAGAGCCGGTCGACGCGCTGCTCGTCGCGACCAAGGCCTCCGGGCTGGAGTCGGCGCTGGAGCGCGTCGCGGTCGAGCCGACCGTGGTGTTGCCGCTGCTCAACGGCCTCGACCATCTCGCGTTGCTGCGCGAACGCTTTCCCGCCGGGTCGGTGCTCGCGGGCTCGATCCGCGTCGAGGCCGACAGGCCGCGGCCGGGCGTGGTGGCGCACACGAGCCCGTTCGTGCTCGTGAGCATGGCCGGCAGCGATCCGTCCGTCGAGCCGGCGATGCGCGCGCTCGCGGACACGCTCTCGCACGCGGGAGTGACGGCGCGCGTGTCTGACTCAGAAGCGGACGTGATGTGGTCGAAGCTCGTGCGCCTGAACGCGCTCGCGTGCGTGACGAGCGCATACGACGTGCTGCTCGGGGAGATCCGCTCGACGCCGCGGCTGCGCGCCGAGCTGGAGGGCGCGATCGAGGAGGCCTCAGCGGTGGGCAGGGCGGAGGGCGCCCACGCGATCGACGCGGCGCGGGCGATCGCCGAGCTGGAGGCCGCGCACGACACGCTCGGCAGCTCGATGCAGCGCGACATCGCCGCCGGGCGCGAGCCCGAGCTCGACGCGATCCCCGGGTCGGTGCTGCGCGCGGGCGCGCGCCACGGCATCCCCTGTCCGACGATCGAGCGACTGGTCGCCCTGATCGCCGCGCGGGTGAACGCGCGACAGCGCGTCTCCACTTTTAATAATTAAAAAGGGATGGCGTGCGCTGTGTCCGAGCGCCGGCGCGGTCGTGCTCTTCGAAAGGTGAGCGGCCCGGCGAGAACACGGGGATCGCCTGCGTGGCGATCGCCTCGACCGCCTGCTCCTCCGCCTCGGTCAGCTCCTCGTCGTGCTCGCCGTCACACAGCACGCGGAAGTTGCCCGTGACGCCGTTGTCGGCCTGGATGGTGATGCCGGGCAGGATCTGCTCGCCCTCGTCGAGCCCCAGACGCTCCATGTCGAAGTGCGCCAGGCCGATGCCGTAGGCGGTGTGCGTGGGGTTCTCGCGGTCGTGCGCGGCCACCGCCTGCGCAAAGCGCTCGAGGTTCTTGGCGATCTTGGACGTGTCCGCCATGGCTGCCTCGGAGGGTAGCGCGGGCGCTATAGATTGGGGCGATGGCAGAGGTCATCCGCACGGTCGAGCTGACGAAGGTCTACGCGGGCACGGACTTCGCCGCGGTCGACAAGCTCGACCTGAGCGTTTACGCGGGCGAGATCTTCGGCCTGCTGGGGCCGAACGGCGCGGGCAAGACGACCACCGCGGGCATGCTCACGACGCGCGTCGTGCCGACCTCCGGCTCGGCCTTCGTCGGCGCGATCGACGTGGTCGCGCAGCCGGCGCTGGCCAAGCAGCTGATCGGGATCGTCTCCCAGCAGAACACGCTCGACCGGCAGCTGAGCGTGTGGGAGAACCTGTACTTCCATGGCCGCCTGTTCGGCGCCTCCGCCGCCGAGTCGCGCCACACGGCCGACCGGCTGCTGGAGCAGTTCCAGCTCGCCAAGTGGGGCAAGGCGTCGGTGTTCGCGCTCTCCGGAGGCATGGCGCAGCGGCTGATGGTGGCGCGCGCGATCTTCCACCGGCCGGCGGTGCTGTTCCTCGACGAGCCGACCGCAGGGCTGGATCCGCAGGGACGCCTGGCGCTGTGGGAGATCCTCGGCGAGCTCAACCGCGAGGGGCAGACGATCCTGCTTACCACGCACTACATGGAGGAGGCCGACGAGCTGTGCGATCGCGTGGCGATCATGGACCACGGCAAGATCCTCGCGCTGGACACGCCAGAGGATCTCAAGCGCTCGGTGGGAGCCGACACGATCGTCACGGTCAAGGCCAACGGCGACCCCGACGCGCTCGCCGCGCGCCTGGCGCAGGAGATCGGCGCGACCCGCACGCGCGTGATCGACGGGGGCGTGGAGCTGCACGTCAAGGGCGTCGAGCGGCTGGTGCCGCGGATCGTCAACGCCGCCGAGGGCGCAGGCTTCGACGTGGTCGACCTGTCGGTGTCCGAGCCCAGCCTGGAGACGGTGTTCATCAACCTCACCGGCAAGGAGCTGCGCGACTGA
Source organism: Solirubrobacteraceae bacterium (assembly GCA_035939335.1). Lineage (GTDB taxonomy): Bacteria > Actinomycetota > Thermoleophilia > Solirubrobacterales > Solirubrobacteraceae > Palsa-744. The sequence goes on from DASZFY010000030.1 coordinate 51,991, forward strand.
TGGCCGCCCCGCCGCTCACCGCCCCGCGCTCGCACATCACCGTGGCGCCCACGCGCTCGACGATGGCCGCCAGCCGCACCGCGCTGCGCGCGCTGATCCTGCGCGACCTGGTGGTGCTGTGGAAGAACAAGTGGGAGTTCGTGATCCGCACGCTGGTGCAGCCGTTCCTGCTGGTGTTCGTCTTCCTGTTCGTGTTCCCCAAGATCGGCCAGGGCATCGGCGGCGGTGCAGGAACGCTCGCCGAGTCGAAGTTCGCCACCGTGCTCGTTCCCGGCGTGGTGGGGATCTCGATCATGTTCCAAGGCATCCAGGCGGTCGCCATGCAGCTCTCCACCGAGTTCGGCTACACGCGCGAGATCGAGGACCGCGTGCAGGCGCCCTGCCCGATCTGGCTGGTGGCCGTTTCCAAGGTCCTCTCAGGAGCCGCGCAGGGCCTGATCGCCGCGGTGATCGTGTTCCCGATCGCCGCTGTCGTGCACGCGAGCGGCGTCAAAGCGCATCTCGACGTGCACTGGGCCGTCGTGCTCACGCTGATCC
>DASZFY010000031.1:0-13987 GCA_035939335.1 Solirubrobacteraceae bacterium
AACGTCGCTGCCGAGCGCGCGCACGAGCTCTGCTAGGCCGAGGAGCTGGGCGCTGTCGAGCCGCGCGAGCGGCGGCAGCACAGCGACGGCGAGCAGCCCGTCGCGCTGGACGTGGACGCCGAGCCGGCGCGCGCCGCCGGGCTCACGCGCATCGCTTGGAGCCTCGTTCGCGAGACCAAGATGCCGAATGAGACGCCGGGCGCCGCCGTGCAGGTCGCGGACCCGCCATGCGCCATCGCCGTCCTCGTCGCGCAGCGCGAGGAACCCGCGCGCGGCGCGCAGCGCTGCCTCGGGCGCGCGGGCAGGCGCCACAGCGAGGTTCGTCGCCAGCCCGTCGACACGAAGCCGAAACACGCCGCGCTCGGCGACGAGCTCGACGTCGGCGCGCAGCCGATCGAGCGCGCGCGTGCCGTCGTCGACGGCGAGCAGGAAGCGGCCGGGCAGCTCGGCGAGTGACGCATCAGCGCACAGCGCGTGATCGAGCTCCGCGACGATCCCATCGACCGGCGCCTGCGCGGCGGGCCCGCGCCCGGCGAGCGGCGCGGCGAGGATGTTGCGCACGCGGTCGTGGGCGAGCGACGGCAGCAGGCCGCCGCGCGCGAGGATGCTCGCGAGCGCGTCGGCGCCATCGTCGGGCAGCCCCCGCACCTGCAGCCCCGCGCGCGAGGTCAGCTCGACGATGTCGTTGCCCAGCCGTGCGGCCTCGGCGAGCGCCGCCAGCGCGCGCGCGTCCAGCCGCCCGCCCGGCAGTCGCACGCGCGCGAGCTGTCCGTCGGCGGCGGCGTGCAGCCGCAGCACGCCTGGGCAGGCGTCAGCGAGCCCGCTGTCGTGCGGATGGGAACTTCTGTCGAGCACGCGCAATCCGTCGCTCATCGTTGCCCGGACCCCATCACGTCCCCCGGCGCTGCTCGGCGCTGCGCGCCGCGGCGGCCGTCCAACGCGCCTCCACCTTGCCAAACCGCCAGATGGACAGCGCCACCGCCCACACCACGACGAACAGGCCCACGACCATGTAGCCGGCGGTGTTGAGATCGAAGTTGGCCATGTAGTCGCCGAGCCAGCCGTGCAGGTGCAGCTTGCTGGCGAGCAGGCCGACGATCTCGATTCCGCCCACCAGGAATGCCACGCCGATCGAGAGCGCGGTGATGGTGATGTTGTAATAGACCTTGCGCACCGGGCGCGCGAACGCCCAGCCGTAGGCGAAGTTCATGAATAGCCCGTCCATGCTGTCGCACAGCATCATGCCGCCCGAGAACAGCAGCGGCAGCGTCAACACCGCATACCACGGCAGCCCCTCTGTGACGGCGGCCGCGGTACCAGCCAGCAACAGCACCTCGGTGGCGGTGTCGAAGCCGAGACCGAACACGAAGCCCACGAAGAACAGCTGCCACGTGTGCTCGATCGAGCTGATCATGCGCCCGAAGAAGCGGTACATGAGCCCGCGCGCGAGCAGCTGCGCCTCGAGCTCCTGTTCGTCATAGATGCCGCGGCGCATGTCGCGGAAGACGCGCAGGATCCCCACGAGCACGACCAGGTTCAGCGCCGCGATCATCCACAGGAACATCGCCGACAGCGCCGTCCCCGCAACCCCACCGGCGGTCTCGAAGCCCGAGCTCGGCGTCACCACCGCCTTGAACACCGCCTTCGCCGCGATCGTGATGCCCACGCCCACGACCATGATCACGCTCGAGTGCCCCAGCGCGAAGAAGAACCCCGTGCCCAACGGCCGCCCGCCGTCGGCCATCAGCTTGCGCGTCGAGTTATCGATCGCAGCGATGTGGTCCGCGTCGAACGCATGGCGCAGGCCGAGCGTCCACGCGGTGATCGCCACGCCGATCCCGACGCCCAGCCCGTCATAGCGGAAGTGACGCGGCAGGATCTCCAGCGCGAAGATCCCCCAGCCGAGCGCATTGACGGCGACGATCGTCGCGAGCATCGCGGCCACGCGGGCGCGCTCGTGGCGGCTGAGCGAGCGCCACGCCGATCCGACGCGTGCTGCCGCTCCCGTCATGCTCCTCCTCCGTTCGAGCCTTCAGGAAGAAGGAGCCCCTGCGCCGATGGCGCACGAACCGCCCTTCATCCGAGGACTGGATTCGCGACGGCGAGGTAGGCGACCGGGCTCGTCCCCTAGGGGCATCACCGTTGCGGGACAGCGCCGGAATCCAACCGGACTTCGCTGCGCTCGACGTCACGCCGGAACACCCGGCGCACGGGCGATCCTACCAGCGGCCCCGAGCGTCCGGGCTCATCGCGCCTGCGAGCCGCCGGCTGCCGCCTCTGCCGCGAGCGCGTCGAGCAGCGCGGCCATCTGCTCGAGCGTCCGCGCGTGCGAGGAGACGCCGTAGCGAGCACTCAGCTCGCGGGGGTCGTGGTGGCCGAGCAGCACCTGCTCCCCCTCCCGCCACACGAGCATCCGCAGCGGGAGCTCGATCCCGACGCGCGGATCGTCCTGCATCAACGGCGTTCCGCTGCGGGGACTGCCGAACAGCACGACCTCCTCGTCCGCGAGCTCCAGGCCGACCTCGCGCGCGCCGGCGGCGTGGTCGATCCGCGCGAACACCTTCAGCCCGCGGCGCTCGATCGCCGCGGTGAGCGAGCTCATCGTCTCTGCGTGGCTCCACGCGCTGCGCGTGACGACCATCAGCCCATTTTGCACCTTCCCGCCGCATGAGGAAGTGCGGCCTCGAGACGATCCACGTCGGTTTGACATGTTCCAGCAACCGGACTACCGTGCTCTTTTAGATGTCCGCCGCCATCGACGTCCCGCCCGCCAGCCCCGTGTCGGCCGGGCACGCGGCCTCACTGCCGCCCGGACCGCGCCTGCCGCCCGCCGTGCAGGCGGTGCAGCGGATCTGGCGTTACGCGGAGCTCAGCGACCGCGGCCACGCGCGCTACGGAGACACGTTCACCGTTCGCGTCGGCGGCACGCCGACGGCCGTGCTGACGCGCGACCGCGAGGTGATCCGGCGGCTGTACACGGGCGACCCACTGGGCAAGCGCCACGGCAATGATCTGCTGCGCACGTTCCTGGGCGCGCAGTCCGTGCTCATGCTGGAGCCGCCCGAGCATCTCCTCCGGCGCAAGATGCTGTTGCCGCCGTTCCACGGCGAGCGCGTCCAGTCCTATGCGCGCCTGATGGAGCGACTGACCGCCCACGCGCTGGATCGCCTGCGCCCGGGCGAGGTGGTAAAGGTGCAGCCGATCGCGCAGGCGCTGACGCTCGACGTGATCCTGCAGGCGGTGCTGGGGATCTCCGACGTGGAGATGCGCGGGCGTCTGCGAAAGCTCTTCGATCAGCTGAACACGCCGCTGAACAGCCTGGCGATGTTCGTGCCGCAGCTCGCGCGCCGCTCGCGCTGGAACCTGCTCTCGCGACGCCCGTGGCGCCTGAAAGACGAGCTCGACGCGCTGCTGTTCGAGCACATCGCGACGACGCGCGCCGACGCGCTGCTGAGCGAGCGCGAGGACATCCTCGCGATGCTGGTGAGCGCTCGCGATGAGAACGACGAAGGGCTGAGCGACCAGCAGCTGCGCGACGAACTGATCACGCTGATCGCCGCAGGACACGAGACCACCGCGACCGCCACCGCGTGGGGCATCGAGCTGCTGGTCCACAACCCGGCCGTGATCGCGCGCGCACGCGAGGGCGACGACGCCTACCTCGAGGCGCTCGTCAAGGAGATCCTGCGGATCCGCTCGCCGCTCCCGATCACCAGCGCCCGCTACATGCTCGAGCCGTTCCCGATCGGGGAGTGGACGATCCCGCCGAGCGTCGCGGTGCTGGTCGACGCCTACGGCGTGCACCACGACCCGCGGACGTACCCCGAGCCGCACGCCTTCCGACCCGAGCGCTTCCTCGAGAACCCGCCGGACGGATACTCGTTCCTACCGTTCGGCGGCGGCGCGCATCGCTGCCTAGGCGCATCGCTGGCGCTGCTGGAGATGAAGGTCGTGCTACGCGAGATGCTCGCGCGCGTCGAGCTCGAGCGAACGTCCACCACGCTGGCGCGCCCCGTGCCGGGCGGCCCGACGCTCAAGCCACGCGGCGGCACGCGTGTACGCGTGCTCGCGCAAAGGCCGTCCGTGCAGCCTGCGCCCTAGCGGCCGCTGGCTCTGGGCCGAACCGCGGCTGGAAGCGCCCGCGTCATTCGCGATTGAGCCAGCTCGCTAGCAGAGAGAACCGGACGATGACCCCGACAACGATTGCGTACAGGAAGGCGAGCGACGGTGCCAGCAGGTACAGGACGACACCGATAGCGAAGAGAATCGTCAGCCAGACCAGCGTTGGCCAGAGCGGCTCGTTCCTCACTCCACGTGCACGTTCTGCCAGTCCATGCCAGACACAAAGCGCACCAAAGACGAGCGGAGCAATCCCACCGTTGCCTTTCCGCCAGATATCGCTGCCGTGGGCGACTTCGAGCCCGAGTCCCACGATTCCGACTGCCGCGAGGACAGCCCCAAAAATGGCTAGCAACGTCCACCTCATGCGGCAGGTATCGGCGCAACACCCGTATCGGTAAACGTCGATCAGCGGCTCACGCGGCAAGCCGATCCGGGGTTAGGCGCGCGGCGGTGTCGTGCCGGGCCCGCGGCGATGCGCCGAGCGAAGCCCACAGATGCTGCACGGCATACGCCCGATACGGCCGCCAGTGCTCGGCGAGCATCATCGCGGCCGCCGGCTCGCCGCTCTGCCCGAGCTGCTCGAGGGCGTGGCGGCCGCCGAGGTCGCCCGCAAGAAAGGCGTCCGGGTCGCGCAGCGCACGCATCGATATGTATTCGACGGTCCACGGCCCGATTCCGGGCAGCGCCAGCAGACGGCGACGCGCCTCGACACGATCCGCGCCGGCATCCAGCGCCAGCTGCTCGCTTGCGATGGCGCCAACCAGCCCAAGCAGCGCGCGGCGACGTGCGGCGGGCATCGCCAGCTTCGCCTGGTCTGCGCCGACTATAGAAGGCCGAAAACCGCCGGTTCAAGGCATGGTGACGAGCTTGAAGTCCAATCCGCCGTACGGAATCGCCTCACGCGACGCCCGACGGCAGGATCCGCGGAAGCAGCCCGGGGACGTCCTTGATCGAGTCCACGATCGCGGTCGGCGTGATGCCCGCCTTCAGCGCGTCCTGGCGGTACTTGCCGGTCCGCACGAGCACACCAGGCAGGCCCGCCGCCATCGCGCCGCCGACGTCCGCCTCGAGATCGTCGCCGACCATGATGCCGCGCTCCAGCCCCATGTCCTCCATTGCGGCGAGGAAGAACGCCTGCGCGGGCTTGCCGACGGTGACAGCCTCCTGGCCACTGGCGTACTCGAGCGCGGCGGCGTACGCGCCGACGTCGAGTGCGAGGCCGTCGGCTCGGCGCCAGTAGCGGTTGTGCTGCAGCGCAACGAGCTCGGCTCCGTCCATCATCGCGCGGAACACGCTGTTGAGCACCTCGGGCGAGAACCCGTCGCCGAGGTCGCCGAGGATCACCGCCTCCGTTCGCGCGCCCGGCACGGCGCTGTCGAGCGCGTCTAGATCCTCGCGCAGCCCGTCGCTGACAAGCACCGTCACAGCCTCGTATCCCTGTTCCTGGCAGTGGCGCTCGGCCATCGCCGCCGGCGTGAGCAGCTCCTCGAGTGACACGTCGAAGCCCATCTCGAGCAGGTGTTCGAGCACCATCCGCCGGGAGCGGGAGGTCGTGTTCGTCAGCAGTCGCACGCCCGCGCTCAGCTCGCGCAACTCCGCCAGGGCCTCGTGCGCTCCGGCGATCGGCTCGTCGCCCACGTAGAGGACGCCGTCGATGTCGAGCAGCACGCCGATCGCGCCACCGGTGCCAGCGGTCATCGTGGAACCTTAGAGCGAGCGGCTCGTGCGGTCCATCCCGACCAGCGCTTCACGTCGATCGCCAGCACCGGGCCCCTCGCGCGCTGGCGCGGATAGCGCTGGAGGAGCGCCGCGACGGCGCGAGCGGCCTCGGGCTCGTCCAAGCTCAGCATGCGCGCGGTCCCGTCTGCGCGGACCCACCACAGCGCGTCCCAATCGGTGTCGTCGTAGTGATCGACCAGGACCGACACCAGCGGGTTCGACCTGACGTTCTGCAGGCGACGCAGCTCGGTTGTGTGCTTCGGCTTGGCGTCCACGACGCTGTAGATCGTCTCGCCGGCAACGACGAACACGATCGGCACGAGATGCGGCTGGCCGCCGGCGTCGACCGTTGCCAGGCGCGCCACTCGCGCCGCCGCGAAGCGGCGTCGAGACTCCTGCGGGGTCACTCCCCGTACAGCTCGGCGATCGCGTCCTCCCAGCGCTCCAGCGCGCGTTCGACCGGCGCGCGTCCCGCCGATGGGAGCCAGCGCACGACCCGGCGCACGCCGGCCTTCTCGAGCTCCTCGAGCACCGCCGGCTTCGCCGGCACGCCCATCACCACCACCTCGATCGGGCGGTCGGCCCGCGCCCACAGCTCGCGCGCGCGCTCGAGCAGGTCTTCACCCGTGTAGTTCGGCAGCCACGCATCGCCGAAGCTGAGCACGCGGTCGAGCACCGTCGGGCCGTTGCCACCCACGAGCACCGGCGGATGGGGTCGCTGGGCCGGCTTGGGCCACGACCAGATGCGCTCGAAGTCGACGTGCTGGCCATGGTAGCTCGCCTCCTCCTGCGTCCAGATCGCCTTCATCGCCTTGACCCGCTCACTCATGATCGCCATCCGCACGCGCGGATCGGTGCCGTGGTTGCGCATCTCCTCGCGGTTCCAGCCCGCGCCGACGCCGAGCTCCATGCGCCCGCCTGACAAATGGTCGACGCTCGCTACCTCCTTGGCGGTCGTGATCGGGTCGCGCTCGATCACCAGGCAGATGCCGCTGCACACGCGCAGCCTGCTCGTCGCGGCAGCCGCCGCCGTCAGCGCCACGAACAGGTCATACGTGTGCATGTATTTGCGCGGCAGCTCGCCGCCGGCGGGATAGGGCGTCTCCCGGCTGGCCGGGATGTGCGTGTGCTCGGGAAAGAACAGCGACTCCTGCCCGCGCTCCTCGACCAGGCGCGCGAGCGCTCCCGGACCGACACCGTCGTGTGTGGCGAAGTAGCCGACTCCGAAGTCCACAGGTCGAGTCTAGGGCGCCAGGCTCGCAAGGTGCGCCGCGGCGTGCTCGAGCCGATCGTCGCCCCAGAACAGCTCGTCGCCGATCGCCAGCGTAGGAACGCCGATGACACCCCGCTCGTACGCCGCGTCGGTGGCGCGGCGAAGCGCCTGTTTGATCTCCGGGTCCCGTGTCGCCGCCTCGAGCTCGTCGCGGTCGAGCCCGGCCTGGCCCCCGGTCTCGAGCACGCGGGCGGAGAGGCTGAGATCCCATCCCTTCTGGAAGGCGTTGCGAAACGCCTGGCGCGTGAACTCGCGGCCACGCCCGACAGTGAACGCGAACGTCGTCGCGAGCATCGCGGTCAGGTAGTTCGTCGGCCACGGGTCCGGCCAGCGCATCTGCCCGAGCCCATAGTCGCGGGCGCGACGCTCGACCTCGGCCATGCCCGTGTGCCGGCGCCGGTCCTCGCCGAGCGCCCACGAGCTGCGGCCGGTCGCCTTGAACAGGCCTCCGAGCAAGATCGGCTGCCACTCGACTGTCTCTGCCAGCAGCGCGTCCAGCCGCTCAGCCGTCAGATACGCGTAGGGCGAGCCGAGGTCGAAGTAGAAGCTCACTCGTGGCGTTCTGCGCTGCGCCTGGCTCTGTCCTTCCTCGAGACCGGGCATCCGTCCGCCCCGTCACTCGAAGTAGTCGGGGTGCTGCTGTTGTAGGCGCGGGAGCTGGGACGGGACCATACGCAGATGGTGACGCAGGGCGTCCTCGGCCGCCGGTACGTCGCCCTCGGCGACGGCGTCGACGATCTGGCGGTGCTCGGAGAGCATCTCGCTGAGGTAGCTCGGGTCCGGGAGGCTCAGCCGCCGGATGCGGTCGAGATGGCCGTTGGCGCGTCGACTCAGAGCCCAGGCGATCGCGTGGCCGCTGTACTCGCACAGGCGGCGGTGGAGATCTTCGTCCAAGCGGTCGAAAGTGCGCTCGTTTCCAGACTCGCGGGCCTGGTCCTGCGCGGTGAGGTTCCACCGCAGCTCCTCGACCGCCTCCATGTCAACGCGGGATACCGCGCGGGATATCGCCGCGCACTCGAGCGCCTCGCGCACGAACGCAGCGTCCCCGACCGCGCGCGGGCTGATCAGCGTCACGAATGTTCCGAGCTGGGGAACGATTGCCACGAGCCGCTCGTCGCGCAGGCGCGCCAGCGCCTCCCTGACGGGTGTGCGGCTCACGCCGAGCTCTCCTCCGAGCTCGTTCTCGGAGAGCTTCAGGCCCGGTCGCAGCTCCGCGCTGACGATCGCCTCGCGAAGCGCGAGGTAGACCTGCTCGCTCGTCGTGCTGCCGCTCGTACGGTCGACCGTCTCGATGCGCACGGCGCTCATCGACGCGCGGGGGGCAGATCGGTAATCGTCCCGTCAGCGATCTCGGCGGCCATCGCAATTGTCTCGGACAGAGTCGGGTGCGCGTGCACGGTCAAGGCGATGTCCTGGCTATCGGTTTCAAGCTCGAGCGCGAGGCCCGGCTCCGCGATCAGCTCCCCTGCATTATTCCCGACTATCCCAGCTCCGAGCACACGGTTGGTCTCCGGGTCGAGAATCAGCTTGGTGATGCCGTCCTGGCCGTCGCTGGCCAGCGCCCGTCCGGACGCGGACCAGGGGAAGCTCGCGCTCCGGTACGCCACCCCGGTGAGCTTCGCGGCCGTCTCGGTCAGGCCGACCCACGCGACTTCGGGATCGGTGTAGGCGACCGACGGGATCCCGCGGACGTCGAGCTCGACGTCGTGGCCCGCGATCACCTCCGCCGCGACCTTGGCCTCGCGGGCGGCCTTGTGGGCGAGCAGCGGAGGTCCAACCAGGTCGCCGATCGCGTGGATGTGCGGTGTGCTCGTACGCTGCTGCGCGTCGACCGTGACGAAGCCGCGCTCGTCGACCGCCACGCCTGCGTTCTCGAGGCCGAGCGACTCGCTGTTGGGCACCCGTCCGACGGCGACGAGCACCCTGTCGAAGACGGCCGGCTCCAGCGCCGGCTCGACCGCGGTGAAGCTCGCGAGCAGCCCGGCGTCGCTCGCCTCGATCGACTCCACGCGCGTGCGCAGGTGGACGCCCGCGTAGCGCTCGCGGAGGCGTCTATGCAGCGGCGCGACGAGGTCGGGGTCGCATCCGGGCATCAGCTGGTCGGAGAGCTCGACCACGGTCACGCTCGATCCGAGCGCGTCGTAGACGCCCGCGAGCTCGAGCCCGACGATTCCGCCGCCGACGACGAGCAGCCGCTCGGGGATGTCCGCGAGCGCGAGCGCGTCGGTCGAGCTCATCACGCGGGGGTCATCGTGCGGGATCCCGTCGAGTCGGACCGCGCGCGAGCCCGTCGCGAGCACCGCGTGGTCGAACGTCACCGTCGTGCCGGCGACCGTGAGCGTGTGCGGCCCGGTCAGATGACCCTCGCCGCGCACCACCCGAACCTTGCGCTGCCTGGCGAGGCCGGCGAGTCCGGTAGTCAGCCTTCCGACGACCCCATCCTTCCAGCTGCGGAGCTGCTCGAGCTCGATCTGCGGCGCTCCGAAGGAGACGCCGTGCGCGGACGCGCGCTCAGCGTCGGCGATCACCTTGGCAATGTGCAGCAGCGCCTTCGAAGGGATGCAGCCGACGTTCAGGCAGACGCCGCCGAGTGTCTCCTCGCGCTCGACGAGGACCACGTCGAGGCCGAGGTCGGCGGCGCGGAAGGCGGCGGTGTAGCCGCCCGGCCCCGAGCCCAGGACGAGCAGTTGGGCATGAATCTCCGTGTCAGTCTCCGCGCCCGGCTCGCCGGGCTCAGCGCCGGCGGTGCTCACAGCAGCACCCGGCGCATGTCGCCGAGCAGCCCGGCGAGATGGGCGCAGAAGCGGGCCGCGAGGGCGCCGTCGATGACGCGATGGTCGTAGGAGAGCGACAGCGGGAGCATCAGACGGGGCTGGAACTGGTGCCCGTCCCACACCGGCCTCGTGACCGCCCGCACCACCCCGAGGATCGCGACCTCGGGCGCGTTGACGATCGGCGTGAAGGACGTGCCGCCGATGCCGCCGAGGCTCGAGATCGTGAACGTGCTCCCACTCATCTCCGCCGGCATCAGGCGGCCGGCGCGGGCCTTCTGCGAGAGCTCGGAAAGCTCGCCCGCGATCTCGAGCAGCCCCTTGCGCTCGACGTCGCGGACCACCGGGACGACCAGTCCCTGCGGCGTGTCCGCCGCGAAGCCGAGGTGGTAGTAGCGCTTCAGCACGAGCTCATCCCCGTCCAGCGAGGAGTTCAGCTGGGGATACGCCACGAGCGCTGCCGCGGCCGCCTTCAGCAGGATCGCGACCATCGTCATCTTGACCTCTGACTGCTCGGCGTTCAGCTGCTTGCGGAACGCCTCCAGCTCGGTGATGTCCGCGTCCTCGTTGTGGGTGACGTGCGGGATCATCACCCAGTTGCGCGCGAGGTTCGCACCGGAGATCTTCTGGATCCGCGTCAGCGGCACGCGCTCGATCTCGCCGTACTTGGCGAAGTCGACGCTGGGCCACGGAGCCAGCCCGAGCGAGCCCAAGCCCGCGCCCGACTCGCCGACAGTTGTGGCCAGCGGGCGATCGAGGTCCTCGGCGAGGATCCGCCCCCGCCGTCCGCTGCCCGTCACCGTGCGCAGGTCGATCCCCCGTTCACGGGCCAGACGCCGCACCACCGGACCCGCGTACACGGAGCTCCGGTCACGGGCGGGCTCCGCAACAGCGCGCTCGGGGACATGGGCGGGCGCGGGGGCGCGCTGCGGCTCGGGCTGGGATGCAGGAGACGGCTCCGATGCGCTCGCGGCGGGCGCGGAGGCGGGAGGCGACTCCGCCGCGCTATCGAAGGGCTCGGCCGCGGGAGCCGTCTGCCCATCGGCGGGCGCGAGCCTGACGATCGGGGTGCCCTCGGAGACCTTCTCGCCGACGCCAACGAGGATCTCGCGGACGGTTCCCGCAACCGTCGCGGGAATCTCCATCGTCGCCTTGTCGGACTCGATCGCCACGAGCGGGTCCTCCACGGCGATCACATCCCCGACCGCGACGAGGATTTCGATGACCGGCACGTCGGCGAAGTCTCCGATGTCCGGGACGGCGATCTCCGTCAAAGCGTCCATGGGGCTGCGGCCTCCTGGTCGATCTTGTAAAGGTCGATCGCTCGCTCGGCGTCCTCGAGGCGACCGAGGGCGTGCAACGCGGCGACGGCTACGTGGTGACGGTCGACCTCGAAGAAGCGGCGCAGCGCGCGGCGGTAGTCGCTGCGCCCGAAGCCGTCGGTGCCGAGGGTGGTGTACGGCGCACCGACCCACGGGCGAATCTGCTCAGCGACCGAGCGCACGTAGTCCGTGGCGGCGATCACCGGGGGCCCGCCAGACCCCAGGCATTCCTCGACGTAGCTGAGCTGCGGTTCGCGCGAGGGGTGCAGGCGATTGGCGCGATCGACCCCGTTTCCGTTGCGCGCCAGCTCCGAGAACGACGTCACGCTCCAGACCTCCGCGTCGATCGCGAAGTCCGCGAGCAGCAGCTCGGCGGCGGCGAGCGCCTCCCGCAGGATCGCGCCGGACCCCAGCAGGCGCACGCTGTCGGCTCCTGAGCCCGCGCGGATCCTGTGCATGCCTCTCAGGATCCCGTCCTCGGCGCCGTCCGGGATCGGCGGCTGCGGGTAGTTCTCGTTCATCACGGTCAGGTAGTAGAAGGCGTCCTCCTGCTCCTCCAGCAGGCGGCGCAGGCCATCCTGGACGATCACCGCGAGCTCGTACCCAAACGCCGGGTCATAGGCGCGACAGTTGGGGATCGCCGAGGCCATCAGGTGGCTGTGGCCGTCCTCGTGCTGGAGGCCCTCGCCGTTGAGCGTCGTGCGCCCGGAGGTCCCGCCGATCAAGAAGCCGCGGGCACGGCTGTCGCCGGCGGCCCACGCCAGATCCCCGATGCGCTGGAAGCCGAACATCGAGTAGAAGATGTAGAAGGGGACCATCGGGAACGCGTGGTTGGAGTAAGAGGTCGCGGCGGCGATCCACGAGGAGAACGCACCGGGCTCGTTGATCCCCTCCTGCAGGATCTGGCCACCGCGGTCTTCCCTGTAGGACATGAGCTGCTCTGAGTCCTCCGGCTGATAGAGCTGACCGACCTGGGAGAAGATCCCGAGCTGGCGGAACATCCCCTCCATCCCGAACGTGCGGGACTCGTCGGGCACGATCGGAACGACGCGCCGGCCGATCTGCTTGTCGCGAATCAGCGATGCGAGGATCCGCACTAGAACCATCGTCGTCGAGACCTCGCGCTCTCCCGTCCCGTCCAGCTGCGACTGGAAGCTCGACAGCGCCGGCGCGGTCAGGCGCTCGGCCTGGCGGCGACGGCTCGGGAGCGCTCCGCCGAGCTGCTCGCGGTGCTCGCGCAGGTAGGTCAGCTCGGGACTGTCGGACGCGGGGATGTAGAGGTCGCCCGCTCTGGCCTGTTCGTCGGTGAGTGGCAGCTCGAAGCGGTCGCGGAACGCGAGCAGCGCCTCCTCGGGCATCTTCTTCTGCTGATGGGTGATGTTCTGGCCCTCGCCCGCGGCGCCCATGCCGTAGCCCTTGATCGTCTTGGCCAGGATCACGGTGGGTTGACCTGTGTGAGCGACGGCCGCGCTGAAGGCGGCGAACACCTTGCGCGGATCGTGACCGCCCCGGTCCAGCGCCCACACCTGCTCGTCGCTGAGGTCTGCCACGAGCGCGCGCAACTGCGGGGATGATCCGAAGAAGTGCTCGCGCACGTAGGCGCCGTCGCGCGACTTGTAGGTCTGGTAGTCGCCGTCGAGGGCCTCCTCCATGCGCCGCAGGAGCGCTCCTTCGGAGTCGGCCGCGAGCAGGGGATCCCAGTGCGAGCCCCAGATCACCTTGATCACGTTCCAGCCGGCCCCGCGGAAGTTGGTCTCGAGCTCCTGGATGATCTTGCCGTTGCCGCGAACCGGGCCGTCGAGGCGCTGCAGGTTGCAGTTGACGACGAAGATCAGGTTGTCGAGGTGTTCGCGAGCGGCGAGCGAGATCGCGCCCATCGACTCGGGCTCGTCCATCTCACCGTCGCCCATGAATGCCCACACCTTGCGGTCGTTGGCCTCCTGCAGGCTGCGTCCCTCGAGGTACTTCATGAACCGGGCCTGGTGGATCGCCATCAGCGGACCGAGCCCCATCGAGACGGTGGGGAACTGCCAGAAGTCGGGCATCAGCCACGGGTGCGGGTAGGACGACAGCCCCTCGCCGCCGATCTCCTGGCGAAAGCCGCGCACGCGCCGTTCCTCCAGACGGCCTTCGAGCAACGCGCGCGCGTAGATCCCGGGAGCCGAGTGACCCTGGATGTACACGAGGTCGCCTGCGCAGTGCTCGTCGGGGGCGCGCCAGAAGTGGTTGAAGCCGACCTCATACAGCGTCGCCGCCGACTGATAGCTGGCGATGTGGCCGCCCAGCTCAGAGGACTCGCGGTTGGCCTGCAGCACGATCGCCATCGCGTTCCAGCAGACGAGCGCGCGCAGGCGCGCTTCAACGTCGGCGTCGTCCCCTGCAGCTGGCTCGTCCGCCGCGGCGATCGAGTTGACATACGGGGTGTTCAGATCGCCGCGCGGGTGCAGACCCTCGAGCTTCGCGCGCTCGAGCAGCGCGTCCAACAGCTCCACTCCGCGCCCACGGCCCTCGTGACGGAGGACGTCGTCGAGCGCTGATAGCCACTCCGAAGTCTCGACGTCGACGTCTGCATCATCGGACATGGACTTAGTATACTAGTATGGCGCTGTGTTTCCGGTGGCGGAGCATACAATCGCCGGAGACCGTATACTTGTATACAGATACCGCCTTCGCCCGCCGAGCAGCTGAGAGGTACGCTCGGCGGAGAAAACTACCGGCCTCATATCCCGCCGGTAGCAGTAGTACCTCTCCTCCCCTCGGGCGTGCGAGGCGATCGTAAG
>DASZFY010000032.1:0-61442 GCA_035939335.1 Solirubrobacteraceae bacterium
AGACAGACTTCGGCCGCGCGATCGCGCTCGAGCCGAGCAGGCGCGCGGGCAAGCGGATCCCGCGGCGCTCGATCTCGCCGCCGTCGCTGCTGTACTCGGAGCACGTCCACTACGCCGAGCAGCTGCGTCGCCTGCACGAGGCGTTCGGGAGCGAGCAGGTGCTCGTGCTGATCTACGACGACTTCCGGCGCGACAACGAGGCGACGGTGCGACAGGTGCTGCGCTTCCTCGACGTCGACGACACTGTTGCGGTACAGGCGACGGACGCCAATCCCACGGTGGGCATGCGCTCGCAGCGGATGGACGATCTTGTGTACTCGGCCTCCACCGGGCGAGGTCCGGTGTGGCACATGCTCAAGACCGTCGTCACCGCGCTGACCCCGACGGACCTTCGCCGCAGCGCGCTCAAAGCGGCGCAGCGCCGCCTGGTCTACGGCGAGGCGCCGCCGCCGGATGAGAGCTTCATGCTGGAGCTGCGCCGGCGCTTCAAGCCGGAGGTGGTCGCGTTGAGCGAGTACCTCGACCGCGACCTCGTGGGGTTGTGGGGCTACGAGCAGATCGATCCGGCGAGTGAGCTGACGGGTGATTGATACTAGCCCGTTAGTCACCCCTTGATTCACCCAAAGATCACCCCTGGGGGGTGATCAATACCCGCGGCCTGCGCGGGACCATGTCTACAACGCTTTAGCTAGGAGGCGAGGGAGCGGTCGAGCGACGCTCGGGTGGACGCCAAGAAGGACTGCGACACGGTCCTACGGGAACGCAACCCACGGAACGGGAGAAGGATGCCGGAGAGCCACAAAGGTAGGGCGCAGTCTGAGAGATCGATGATGGGGGGCCCGCGGAACAGACGCCGAGCGCACGGCAGGCGTCGTCTGTGGGCGCGGTCGATCGCTGTGCTCGTGCCGCTGGCGCTCGTGCTCGTCGCGTCACTCGCTCCGATCGGGCAGGCGCAGACGGTGAGCGAACAAACTCCCGAAGAAGAATCTCTCGTGGCAGCCAAGCGAGTCGAACGCGAAGAACGCAAGCAGGCTGAGCGCGCAGAACGCAAGAGCGCGGAGCAGCACGAACGCGAAGAACGCGTGGCCTCCAGGAAAGCCGCGCGCCAGCCGAGCAAGCGTGCCACCCTGCACCCGGTGCCGAACCAGCGCGAACGCCAGCAGGCTGTGGTGACTTTCGACTGCGGCGATGTCAAATTGGATTGGCGGGGATTCCGCGCCGGGCCGGACCCGTACAACACCGTCAGCGAGCTCGTGACGATCGACCACGGCGACGGGACGCACACGGAATTCACGTTCGCCGGCACGGCGGCCTCGAACACGGTGACGTTCCCGCTACTGGCGCCCGGCGGCTACGTGATCGACGTGCAGGGTCACTGGCGGCATTCGACCGCGAACGGGCTGTCCGGCGGCTTCGACATGCATGCGCCCGTGAAATGCCCGCCCACGCCGATGTTCACGATCGAAAAGCTCCAGCAGCTCGAAGGCAGCGGCTCGTTCACGAAATCGACGCTGACCGGTGGCGTCGGACAGACCGTCGACTACGAGATCGTCGTCACGAACACGGGCAACGTGCCGTTGACCCTGAGCAGCTTCACCGACCCGCACTGCGAAGCCGGGACGATCTCGGGCCCCGAACCGGGCGCGACGGTCGAAGCGCACGCCTCGGCGAAATACACGTGCAAGCACGTGCTGACCCTCGCCGACCGTGTCGCGGGCTCCTACTCGAATGAAGCATCCGTCACCGGCACGCCGCCCGACGGCGACGGCTCGCCGATCACGCACCCCTCGAACGTCGTGACCGTCGAAGTGCCACCGCCGACGCCAGCGCTCTCGATCGAAAAGCTGCAGAAGATCGCGGGCGGGTCAAGCCCTTACACCACCTCGACGCTGACCGGTGGCGTGGGACAGACCGTCGACTACGAGATCCTGGTGAAGAACACCGGCAACGTCGCGCTGACGCTCGCGAGCCCCACCGACGCGGGCTGCGATGCCGGCACGATCACCGGCGGCCCGATTGGCGGGCTGCTGGCGGCGGGTGCGTCGACCAGCTACACGTGCACGCACGTGCTGAGCGCCACCGACCAGTCCACCGGATCGCACGCGAACGTCGTGACCGTGATCGCCACGCCGACCGAAGGCGAGGAATCGCCCGTGACGAGCACCTCCAACACGGTGCTCACAGACGTTCCGCCGCCGAGTCCGCCCACCGGCCAAGCGCACGAACCGACGGCCGGCGGCCCAAAAACGAGCCCGAGCAGCCCGGGCAGCTCGGGCGTGCTTCCCTCGACGATCAGCCAGTCCGGCGTGCTCGCGTTCTCCTCGGCGACGATCCCAGCGCTGAAGGGCCCCGAGGGCTGCGTGCGCGCCAGCTTCCACGTAAGCATCAAGTCCGCCGGGGTGGCGAGCGTCACGTTCTACATGGACGGGCACAAGCTCAAGACGCTGACCGCGAAGAACGCGCACAAGGGACTGTTGACGATCCAGATCAGCGTGGCCAAGCTGACGCTGGGCTCGCACAAGCTGGTGGCCAAGATCACGACGACGCACACGGCGTCCACAAAAGCCAAGCAGGGCTCACGCTCGATCATGGTGCTGCGCTGCCGCTCCGCCGTCGTGACACCGAGATTCACCGGTTAGCGACGTAGGACGGACGCTCGGGGCACCTGCAGGCGATCGGGTACGATGACTCGGCCCATGACCGTGCCGAGCTCAGTGCTGCTGGTCACGCCGCGATGGGTGAGAGACGGTGGTGTCGGTGCGCACATCGAGGCGAGCGCGGCGGCGCTTGCGCGCAGCGGCGTGCGTGTGGTCGTGCTGGCGGCGCGCATCGAATCGGACGAGACACCGCCGGGAGTGACAATCTGTCACAGCCCTCGGCTCTTCGACGTGCATTCTCCGATGCAGGACCGGTTTGGCGAGGCGCTGTCGTCTCAGCCAGAGGTGATTCACCTTAATCAACTCGACGACCCGGACGTGGTGAGCTTCCTGCAGCCATTCGCGGCAGTGGTGATCAGCGCCCATGGATATCTGGCGTGCACGTCCGGTGTGCACTACTTCGCTCCCGGCCAGGAATGCACACGTGCCCACGGACGGGGGTGCGTCCCCAGCCTCCTGAGATGCGCGCACACTCGCGATCCGCGCAAGCTGCCCGCGTCGTACGCCCAGGCCAGTCGTGCGCTGGCGGTGCTCGAGCAGGCCGATCTGGCGGTGTCGTATTCGAGCTCGGTCGACCGGCACCTGGCGATCAACGGGATCGCGCGCCGCCGGATCGTGCCGTACTTCCCGACGGTCGCCGCGAAGACGGGCTCCGGGCACGAGACCCGGCGGCGCGTCGTGTTCGCCGGTCGCATCGTCGCGCCGAAGGGCGTGGCGGTGCTGCTGCGCGCCGCTCGGCAGGTGGACGCCGAGTACGTCATCTGCGGAGACGGCTGGCAGCTGCCTGCGATGCGCAAGCTCGCGCGGCGTCTGGGGGTCGAGCAGCGGGTTCGCTTCACCGGCTGGCTCGACCCGGATGCGCTTTCCAGCGAGCTTGCGGAGGCGTCGGTCGTGGTCGTGCCGTCGCTGTGGCCGGAGCCCTTCGGGCTCGTCGGCATCGAGGCCTTCGCCGCCGGGCGTCCGGTGATCGCCAGCGCGACGGGAGGCATCGGCGACTGGCTGGACGACGGCGTCTCGGGACTGTGCGTGCCCGCGGGAGACAGCCGTGCGCTTGCCGGGGCGCTGGACGAGCTGCTCGACGATCCGGATCGCCAGCGCGAGATGGGCGCGGCAGGCAAGGCGACGGTGGCCGAGCGGTTCACCGCCGAGCGCCACGTCGCGACGATCACCGAGGCCTATCGCAGCGCCCGCGCGCACTGGGAGTCAGCGCTCCCTGGTATGCGGCGTCGATCGCCTGCGTCAGCAGGGGCAGGTCTCCCGTCGGCAGCACCAAGCCGTTGACGCCCGGCTCGATCAGATCCTTCATGCCCGTGTCCTCGCTGACGATCACGGGGATTCCGCACGCGAGCGCCTCTGCGGGCGCGTAGGCGAAGCCGTCCTCGTAGGCCGGGTGAACGCACAGCCGGGCGTCCTTTAGCCGGGCGAGCGGGTCGCCGGGGGAGACGCTGATGCGTGTGTCCTCGGCGCACGCGCGCTCTAGGAAGCGCCGCATTCCGCGCGTTCCCCAGCCACCGACGAGCACGAGCCGCATGTCGGCATGCGGAAGGCGGCGGATCGCGTCGACGAGCAGCGGAACGCCCTTGTGGACGGTCAGGCTGCCTACGTACACGACGTTGAACGTGGAAGCCGTGGGAGGCGAGTCGAAGGGTCGGTAGCGCGGGTCTGGCGTGAGCGGGAAGTGCGCGATCGTGGAGTCGGAGAACCCCGCTTCTATGAACGACTCGCGTACGTAGCGCGAGGCGACGAAGATGCGGTCCGCGAGTTGGTACTCGGCGAGGTTGCGCTTGACCAGGTGGCGGATCCACGGGCGTTCGATCGGGTACTGCCGGTAGGCGAGTGCGTGCTGGCGCACCACGTGATGGAAATGCGAGTTGGCTGCGACCAGCGAGACCGATTGCCACGAGGCGCGTCGTGCGGCGCGAAGCTGGGCGAGGGCGGCGCCGTTGAACGCGAGCAGGTGATCGGCTGTGGGCAGTCCACGGGCGGCGCCGGCGTCGAAACTGACGCTTTCCGCCCACATTCGCCACGCGCGTGAGAAACGTGCCAGCGGCGTCAGCGCTGTCGTCAGGGCGCGCACCCGCAGGCCGGGGTGTGGCGCTGCCGAGGAGCGAGGGTCGGACCTGCGGCACACGCATGCGTTGGGCTGGCCGATGCGATCGAGCGCGTCGAGCAGCTCCCGCAGGTGGCGACCCAGCCCCCCGACGTCGAGCGGTGCGGGGGCGGTGACGAGCGCACGTCCGTATGGCAGCGCGTGGTCCTGCATGCGCTCGGCCTGCGCGCGCCACTCGCCGCCGAGCGGGCCGCCTGGCGCGTCACTCGACGGCCTCGCGTCGGACAGCGGCGTCATCGCGCCCGAGTGTAGCCGCGGCACACGGTTGCTGGTGGCGCACGTGATTCAAGCGGTTTACACTGGAAAGGGCGATGCGCGCGCCCATCCCTCCCGGAGATTCCAGCCCGCTTCGGCGCGTGGGCGTGGCGGCGCTGGTGGCGATGTCGGTGGGCCTGGTGGTGCTGGTGGTCGGGCAGGGCTTCAGCTCGATCGGCGTGGTCAGGGCGCTGGAGGACGTGGCGCTGGGCGTGATCGTCGCGGCTGCGCTGATGGGCGGCATTGCGTTCGTGGCCGTGCGCCTGGCGAACTGGCGCAATCCGGAGTCCGAGAGCGAGTTTGAAGAGATCGTGCGGCGCTCGGAGCGGCTTGCCAGCGAAGGTCTGGCGGTGGCGCCGGAAGAATCCGAGTTCATGGAGCTCGACCCGCTCGACGACACCGACTTCGAGGAGCTCGTCCGTGACGCGCTCGACGATCTGCCGGACCTGCTGCGCAACGCGCTTGCCCACGTCGCGGTGGTGATCTCCGACGGCGGGCGCCGGCGTGGCGCGTATGGGCTCTATCAGGGGGACGGGGCGACCCGCGACAACACGCACGACCGCATCGTGATCTTCCGCGACACGCTGCGGCGCGACTTCGGCCACGACCCCGACCTGCTGCGCGACCAGGTGACGCGCACGGTGCGCCACGAGCTGGCCCACCACGTGGGATTCGACGAGCTGGGCGTCAGCAGACTCGATCTATAGCATTCCCCGTCTCGCGCCACTCGAGGCTTCGCGCCGGTGCGTTCAAACGAGCCAAGGAGAGAGTCACACATGCCCGAAGCTGTGATCGTCGACGCCATCCGCACGCCCATCGGGCGCGCCGCGAAGGGGTCTTTGAAGAGCGTCCGCGCAGATGACCTCGCGGCGATTCCGCTGAAGGCGCTGATCGAGCGCAACCCGCAGCTCGACCAGCTCTCGATCGGCGACGTGATGATGGGCTGCGGCTACGGCGAGCGCGAGTCGGGCTACAACATCGGCCGCATGGCGTCGCTGCTCGCGGGCATCGACTACCACGTTCCGGGCTGCACGGTCAACCGCTTCTGTGCGTCCTCGCTGCAGACGACGCGCATGGCGTTCCACGCGATCAAGGCGGGCGAGGGCGACACGTACATCGCAGCGGGCGTGGAGGCGGTCTCGCGCACGGCGCCGGGCGCTCCGTTCGAGTTCCACAAGAAGCTCGACGGCTCGGAGGGCTCGCTGTACAACGCGTACATCACGATGGGCATGACCGCGGAGAACGTCGCGGAGGAACGCAAAGTCAGCCGCGAGGCGCAGGACGCTTGGGCGCTGATCTCCCAGACGCGCGCGGTGGAAGCGCAGCAATCTGGGCACTTCGACAAGGAGATCGTCCCGGTGACGGTGCCGGCGCACAAGGACGTAGACAGGGAGGGCAACGAGATCGACGTGCCGGAGACGATCGTGACGAAGGACGACGGTCCGCGGCCGGGCACCACGCTGGAGGCGCTCGCCGGTTTGAGGCCGGTGTTCAAAGAGGACGGCACGGTGACGGCGGGCAACGCTTGCCCGCTCAACGACGGGGCGGCGGCGCTGCTGATCATGAGCGAGGAGAAGGCGAAGGCGGCGGGCTTCACGCCGCGCGCACGGATCATCGCTTCGACGGTCGCGGCAATCCGCCCGGAGGTGATGGGCCTCGGCCCGATCCCGGCGATTCAGGCGCTGCTGAAGAACACGGGCATGACGATCGGCGACATCGACGTGGTCGAGATCAACGAGGCGTTCGCCGCGCAGATCGTTCCCTGCAAAGACGAGCTGGGAATCCCGGACGAGAAGCTAAACCCGTTCGGCGGCGCGATCGCGCTGGGCCACCCGTTCGGCATGACCGGCGCGCGCATCATGACCACGCTGCTCAACGACCTGGAGACACTCGACAAGACATTCGGCGTCGAGTCGATGTGCGTCGCCGGCGGCATGGGTATGGCGATGCTCGTGGAACGCCTCTAGCGCGGAGGCATCCGCAGCGCGCCGTCGAGACGGATGGTCTCGCCGTTGAGCATGCGGTTCTCGACGATGCTGCAGGCGAGCTGTGCGTACTCGGTGGGCAGGCCGAGACGCTGCGGGAAGGGGACGCCGGCGCCGAGCTTCTGGCGGGCCTCCTCGGGCAGCGCGGCCAGCAGCGGCGTGTCGAACAGTCCGGGCGCGATCGTGTTGACGCGGATTCCGTACTGCGCGAGATCGCGTGCGGCCGGCAGCGTCATCCCGACGACGCCGCCCTTGGAGGCGGAGTAGGCGATCTGGCCGATCTGGCCGTCGAACGCGGCGATCGAGGCGGTGTGGACGCACACGCCGCGTTCTCCGTCCTCGAGTGGGTCGTTCGCGATCATTGCGCTGGCGGCGAGGCGCAGCAGGTTGAACGTGCCAATCAGGTTGATCGAGATGATCACCTCGAACGGCATCAGCGGATGCGGGCCCTTGGAGCCGGCCACCTTCTGCGCCCAGCCGGTGCCGGCGCAGCTGACGGCGATGCGCAAGCCGCCGGGCGCCTTGGCGGCCTGCTCGACGGCGGCCTGCACCTGCTCCTCCTTGCGCACGTCGCAGGCGACGAACTCGAGGCCGAGCTCGGCGGCGAGCGCCTGGCCCTTCTCGGCGTTGACGTCCGCGATCGTGACAAGCGCCCCGCGCGCATGAAGCTCACGAACGGTGGCCTCGCCGAGACCTGAGGCGCCGCCGGAGACGAGCGCTGCGCTGCCCTCGATGTTCATGGCGGGAACCCTATTGAATCGGCGCCCGGCGCGGCGGGCGGCGTCCCACCGAGAATCGTGGCCGCCGCGCGGGTTCAGCGTATTGGACCAGTGCTGTCTGTGTACTCAGGTATGCGGGCCGATGCGCCGACTAATCAATATGGAACAGATGCCTGCCGGAGGGCGGCCGCTGCCATTGCCTGGATCGAAACACTGGCGCGCACACGGCCCGTATCGCTGGCTGCACGCACGTCGTGACGCGGGCGATGGCTCGACGTTTGCCTTCGGCGTCCGCATGCTCGCGACCGTCACGGTCACCTTCGCGCTGATAGGCGTTGGTGGGTACGTCCTGCTCGAGCGAAGCCTCGCGCAGCGACAGATCGACGAATACGCCGCTGGCCAGCGGGCGGACGCCAGGGCCTTTGAACGCGAGAGCGCCACGGCGACCAGCGCGGCGGATGGCCTGGCCGACATCGACCGACTGCTCGAAGGCGTCGCGCAACGTCCGGGCACGCGCGAGGCGATCCTGATCGATAGTGGGCACGTGATCAGAGCGGGGACCGACGCGCTCCTCGGCACGACCGACTCTGACCCGCGCATCGACGCGGCGCTCGAACACCGTGCATCCTTCTCGGGCCGCGAGAGCGACCCCACGAAGGACAGCAGCGACTTTGAGTTCGTCGTCCCGGTCAACCTCCCGAGTGGTCGCTACGCCTACGAGGTGACCTACGACCATCACACCAGCGATGCGCAGTTGAACGAAGTGCGCGGGATACTCGCGCTGATCGGGCTCCTGACCATGCTCGGCGGCAGCGCCATCTTCTACCTCGTCGGCGGACGTCGGCTGATGCGCGACCATCGCATGGTTCTGCGGCGGGCGACCCGTGACGGTCTGACCGATCTGCCCAACCAGCGCGCCTTCCAGGATGAGCTTCCGCAGGCGGTCGCGACCGCGGCGCGCTATGAAGACTCGTTTGCGCTGGCGCTGCTGGACGTGGACGACTTCAAGCTCGTCAATGACCATCACGGGCACCAGCGCGGCGACGAGATCCTCAGACGCCTGGCGGAGGTCCTGCGCGAGGCGAGGCCAGGAGACCGGCCGTACAGGGTCGGCGGCGACGAGTTCGCTTTGTCGCTGACGCACACCGACACCGACGGCGCCAGAGCGGTCGCGCGGCGGCTCAGCCGCAGCCTGAGCGACGCCGGCATCAACGTCAGCGTGGGCGTGAGCGCGCTGCGCCCCGGACAGCAGGCCGACACGCTGCGCGCCGAGGCCGACGCCGCGTTGTACGAGGCCAAGCGGCAGGGAGGCAACGGCGCGATCCACTTCGAGGACATACGCGAACGGGTGGTCGTGACGACCGCGGAGAAGAAGGAGGCGGTCCTGAGGCTGATCGACGAGCAGCGACTCGAGACGCTCTTCCAACCGATCTGGAATCTCGACGCGGGCGCCCTGCTCGGGGTCGAGGCGCTGACCCGTCCGGACCCGTCCTACGGCCTGTCCGGACCAGCGGAGGCGTTCGACATCGCCGAGCAGATCGGCCGGGTGCACCAACTCGACGTACTGTGTGTGGAGACTGCGCTGCGATCCGCTCCCGCGCTCGAGCCGGGCGCGCTGCTGTTCTTGAACCTCTCGCCCACGACGCTCGACCTCGACGCCGAGGCTCAGGCGTGGCTGGCTCCCGCGGTGGAGCGCGCGGGGCTCTCACCGCAGGCGGTCGTGATCGAGGTCACCGAGCGCTTTGGCGGACGGGTGGAGAGCGTGGTCAAGCGCCTGCGGCGCCTGCGCGAGCAGGGGTTCAAGATCGCCATCGACGACGTCGGCACCGGCAACTCGGGTCTGGAGATGCTGAGCAAGATCGCCCCGGAGTTCGTCAAGCTCGACCGCAGTATCGTCGCCGCCGCCGCCACCGAGTCGAGCGCCCGAGCGGTCCTGATGGCGATGGCTACGTTCGCGCGACAGACCGGAGCGTTCGTGATCGCGGAGGGCATCGAGGACGAAGAGACGCTCGACTTCCTGCGCGCCGTCAACGAGGGGCGCGAACTCTCCTCACACCCGATCATCCAGGGCGGACAGGGCTTCGGGCTCGGTCGTCCGTCGCACGAGCTCTCACCGGCGTCGCCCGAGATCCTGCACGACGCCAGCCACGCGCACCACGTCTGACACACGCGGGCGCCCGGCGCAGCCTCTACGCGCCGGCACGCAGGCGTGACAGCGACAGTGCGAACAGCTCGTCGGGGTCGGTCAGCCAATGCACGAGCTCGAGGCCCGCGGCCGACAGGTCGCCGTCGAGGCGTTCGGGCGTGAACTTGGCGCTGATCTCCGTGCGCAGCTCCTCGCCGGCGTCGAAGTGCACGGGCAGGTCGAGATCGCGCACGAGCGTGGTGTGCTCGTGGCGCGCGCGCAGACGCATCTCGATCCACTCGTTGTGCGGGTCGAACAGCGCCACGTGGTCGAAGTCGTCCGGGTCGAAGTCGGCCTGCAGCTCGCGGTTGAGCACGTGCAGCACGTTGCGGTTGAACGCCGCGGTGACCCCCTGTGCGTCGTCATAGGCAGCTTCGAGCACGCGCGCGTCCTTGACGAGGTCGGTGCCCATCAGCAGGTGGTCGGACGGTCCGAGCAGGCGCGCGATCTGGCGCAGGAAGCGCCGACGGCTGCCCGGCGGGAAGTTGCCGATGGTGCCCCCGAGGAACGCCACGACCCGCGGTCCGGCGGCCGGCGGCACGTGGTCGAGATGGCGCTCGAAGTCGCCGATCACGCCGTGCACGCGCAGCCCGGGGTACTCGCGGGTGAGCTCCTGTGCGCAGTCGCGCACCATGCTCTCGGTGACGTCCACGGGCACGTAGCGCTCGAGCGTGCCGGCGGCGTACAGCGCGTCCAGCAGCACGCGCGTCTTGGCGGCCGTGCCGGAGCCGAGCTCCACGAGCTCGACCGCGCCGGTCAGCTCCGCGAGCAGCTCCGCCTGGTCCTCGAGGATCGCGCGCTCGGTGCGCGTGGGGTAGTACTCGGGCTGCTCGCAGATCCGGTCGAAGAGCTCCGCGCCGCGGGCGTCGTAGAAGTGCTTGGGGGGCAGCTCCTTGAATGGGCGGGTGAGCCCGTCGAGCACGTCCTCGGCGAGCGAGCGTTCGTGCGTGCCGTCGAGATGCGAGTCGATGCGGATCGCGTCCTTGACAAGCTGCTGATGCGGCGTGGACGACTGCGTGGACGACTCCATCACACCTCCCTCGACAGGCGCACGCCGGCGAAGATCTGGCGTCGCTGTGGTAGATCCCAGTTGCGAAACGTGGGGGTGGCGACGCGCGGATGGCTCGCCCACGAGCCGCCGCGGAGCACGCGGTAGTCCTCCCCGAAGAACACCTGCGAGTACTCGCGGTACGGATAGGGCACGAACCCTGGGTAGCCGACGAAGTGCGAGCGCGTCCACTCCCACACGCGGCCGATGCCCGCCAGACGCTGCTCCGGAGCCTGCTGGGTCCAGGTCGCCGCCCTCTCCCACTCGGCCTCGGTGGGCAGACGCGCGCCGTGAGCACGCGCGAAGGCATCGGCCTCGAACCAGGAGACGTGGCACACGGGCGCCTCCGGGTGGCCTTGCGCCACGGCGCGATGATGGGTGATGTCGTGCTCCTCCTTCCACGCCCAGCCCTCGCGCGACCACCACTCACGGCGCTCATAGCCGCCGCCCTCGCTGAAGGTCATCCAGCTCGCGTTGCTGACCGGGCGGCGTGCGATCGCGTACGCGGGCAGCTCGACGACGTGGCGCGGGCGCTCGTTGTCGTAGGCGAAGCCATCCGGCGCGGCGCCCATCGCGAACGTGCCCGCGGGGATCTCGAGCCAGCCCGCGGGGAGGTCCTCGCCTGTGAGCGGCGCGTCCGCCCGAGCCTGCTCGACAGGGGGCAGCAGGCCGGCGATCGCCATTGTCTGACGCATGGTCTCGCCGTGCTGGAGCTCGTGGCGCAGCACCATCTCGCACAGCACGCCGTCGCCGACCCCGCACGCGGCGATCACCTCGGCGGTGCGCTCGCTCACCTCTGCCATGTATGTCCTTGCTTGCGCCGGGTGCAGGGCCTCGATCTCCCCGCGCACCGCGCGCGGCGTCTCGAACGCGTCGTACAGGTGCGCGAGCTCGGGACGCAGCAGCTCGAGGCCGCCGTGGCGGTGGGCCAGCCACAGGTCCTCGTAGGCGGCGATGTGACCGAGGTCCCACACGAGCGGGCTCATGATCGGCGAGTGAACGCGCTCGAGCTGCTCGTCATCGAGGCCCGCCACGAGCGCCAGCGTGCGCTCGCGCGCGTCGCCGAGTGCGATCAGCGCCGGTGCGGCGCGAGGGGGCAGGGGGGTGTTCTCTAGCGCGCGAGCTGCCATGGCTGGCGATATTGCGTCACTCCAGAGCGACCGTGCTGGCTCACTGTAGAACGAAAGTTCGCCGAGCGGCGCGAATGTCACGCGCCGGTCTGATTCCAACGGGCGATCACCGCCGTGTCGCGCTCGTGGCCGAGCACGCTGATCGCCCCCGTCGACAGCGCAAGTCTGCCTCCGTTCTCCGGCGCGAGCGCGATCCAGCGGGCGCCGAGCACCCGCAGCATGTGCCCGTGTGAGAACACCGCTATGCGGCTGCCGGCGGCGCCGATCTCGGCGATCACGCGGTCGGCGCGCGTGCCGACGTCCGCCGGGCTCTCGCCTCCAGGGCAGCCGTCGCGCCACAGCACCCAATCCGGGCGTTGCTCGTGGATCTCCACCGTGGTCAGCCCCTCGTACTCGCCGTAATCCCACTCGAGCAGGTCGGGGCGCGCCTGCGCCTCGGCGCCCAGCCCGCACAGCTCGCACGTTTCCCGCGCGCGCACCGACGGGCTGACGAGCACGAGATCGAAGTGCCACGCGCTCAGCCGCCCACGCAGCGTCCTGGCGGCGTCGCGGCCGTGCTCGGTGAGCGGGATGTCAGTGCGCCCGGTGTGGCGCCCGCTGAGGCTCCACTCGGTCTCGGCGTGGCGTACGAGCACCGCCTCGCCGGTGCTGGCGCCGCTCACGGGCGAGATCCCTCGGGCGCGGCAGCGTCATCGACGATCATCGTCAGCCGCTCGCGCCTGAGCAGGCTCGCGGGGACGTGGCGGCTGGGCTCGCCGAGCATCGCGCCGACCGCGTCGGCCTTGCTCGCGCCGGTAGCCAGCAGCAGGCACTCGCGTGCCGCGCACAGCACCGCCAAGCTCAGCGTGATCCGCTGGGGGGGAGGCTTGGGCGAGTCCTCGACGCCGAGGCAGATCGCCTCCTCGCCCGCGTCCAGGGTCGGCGCTCCGGGGAACAGGGAGGCGACGTGGCCATCCGGTCCGATGCCGAGCACGATCAGGTCGAGCACCGGCACGGCGGTGGCGCTCGCGTCCGCGTGCGACGCGTGTCGCACCAGCTCCTCGGCGTAGCGGCGCGCGCCCTCGTGTGGGCCCGCCTCGCCCTGCATCCGGTGCACGCGCTCGGGCACGACCGCGGCCGGGGCGAGCAGCGTCTGCGCTACCAGCCGGTAGTTGCTTTCCTCGTCATCCGCCGGCACGCAGCGCTCGTCGGCGAACCACACCTCCACGCCGCTCAGGTCCTCGGGTTTCGCGCCCAGCAGCTCATACGTGCGGCCCGGCGTGGTGCCGCCGCTGAGCGCGAGGTGCGCGACGCCGCGCTGCTCGCATGCGTGGCGCAGCTGGCGCGCCACGTGCGCGGCGGCGCGCTGTGCGACCGTCTCGGTGTCTGGGCAGGCGGTCAGGCGGGTCATGACTGGGCGCCAGCGTGGTTGGCGCGGTCGGGCTTTCTCTGCTCGCTCGCCGGCGCGAGCAGCTCACGTGCGGCCTTGAGCGCCGGCACGTACGTCGGGTCGCGCAACAGCGCCTGGCGGATGCCCTCGCCGAGCACGCCGGTCTCGCCGCGCGAGGCGCCGGGCATCGTCCACTCACGCTCCTCGCCGTGGCTGTCACGCCGGTGGGCGCGCAGGCCGCCGGTGCCGCGGCTGAGACGCAGGTGCATGCCCGAGGCCGTCTCGAGCGCGACACCGGCGAGTCCGGGAACCTGCAGCTCGGGGGCTGCTTCCAGGCGCACCGCGACGTCGTGGTCCCCCGCGTGCGTGGCTCCGACCAGCGCGCCGCCGTCGCTCACGAGCGACGCGGTCCGCCAGCCCAGGCGCGAGGCGAGCCAGCCGACGAGCAGCGTGGCCGCTGCCGTCGAGGCCGGATGGTGGCGTACGGTCACGCCCGAGATCCTGCCCAGCTCGCGGCGAAGCCAAACCGGGTCGAAGCTCGCGGCGAGCCGCTCGCGCCAAGGCGTCGATCGCAGCCAGGCGAGGTCCACGACGTACGCGCGGTCGCTCAGCTCGCACGCGCGGTCTAGCGCCTCCTGGGCGAGGGGCTCCTCGACCGAGTCGAGCAGCACCGCCTGCGAGAGCGTCAGCAGCTCGCTCACGATCTGGTGGTGGCCGTGCGGCGACCACAGCAGCGTCGGCAGGTCGGTGACGACCAGCGGGTCGGCGATCGTGAGCAGGTCGTCGAGATGGCGGTCGCCGAGCTCCACGACGACGGTCTCGCGCAACAGCGCCAGCTCGCCCGGCGCGGATGCGCCTTCGGAGACGATCGTCACGCGCGCGTCCAGGCGCTCGCGCTTCGGCTCGTAGGCGAGCACGAGCAGGCGCGAGGCATGGAAGCGGCCGACCCCGCGCAGACGGTTGGCGATCTCACCGCTCCATTCGCGATCGACGAACGCGATCATGTTGAGCACGCGCGCGGGCACGAAGTCGCGGTGTTCTGAGTGAGTCTGGACGAGCAGTTCGCGCAGGGCCGCTTCGATCCTGTCGGGTGTCGTGCCCTGCTCGCTCCAGACGGCGTCGCTGCGAGTGGGCGGAGCCTCGCCGTCCGCCATCAGATCGCGCGCCAGTGATGGCCCTCGTGCAGCAGGCGCTCGGCCTCCTTCGGGCCCTGCGAGCCCGCTTCATAAGTGGCGACCGGCGGGGTGGTTGCGCGCGCGTCATGCGCCCACGCTTTGACGATCGGGTCGCAGATCCGCCACTGGGCCTCGACCTCGTCGTTACGCGTAAACAGCGTCGCGTCGCCGCGCATTGCGTCTGTGATCAGGCGCTCGTAAGCCTCCGGGGACTGTGACAGGAAGGCGGTGCCGTAGAGGAACTCCATGTTGACCGGGCGGATGCTCATGCGCGTGCCGGGGATCTTCGCGCCGAGGCGCAGTGAGACGCCCTCGTTCGGCTGCAGCGTCAGCACGAGTTGGTTGGGCTGGACGCCCAGCGATCCGTCCTGGCTGAACGCGAGGTGGGGGACGGGCTTCAGCGTGACGGCGATCTCGGTGATCTTGCGCGCCAGGCGCTTGCCGGTGCGCAGGTAGAACGGCACGCCGGCCCAGCGCCAATTGTCGACTTCCAGGCGAAGCGCCGCGTAGGTCTCGGTCGTCGAGTCCGGTGGCACGCCCTCCTCTTCGAGGTAGCCGGGGACGTCTTCACCGCCTGAATGGCCTGACCCGTACTGCGCGCGCACGGCCATCTCGGGGATCTCCTCGGGCGTCGGCTGGGGGATCGCCAGCAGCACCTTGACCTTCTCGTTGCGCACCTCTTCGGCGGTGAAGTTCACAGGCGGCTCCATCGCCACGTGGCAGAGCAGCTGCAGCATGTGGTTCTGGATCAGGTCGCGTAGCGCGCCGGCCTTGTCGTAGTAGTCCGCGCGCGAGCCGATGCCGAGGTCCTCGGCGGCTGTGATCTGGACGCTGTCGATGTAGTTGCGGTTCCACAGCGGCTCGAACATGCCGTTGGCGAAGCGGAACGCCAGCATGTTCTGGACGGTCTCCTTGCCCAGATAGTGGTCGATGCGGTAGACCTGGGTCTCTTCGAAGATCGCCAGCACGCGGCGGTTGAGCTCGCGCGCCTCCTCGAGCGTCGTGCCGAACGGCTTCTCGATGATCACGCGCACCTCGCGGTGCGCGTCAGGATCGGCGTGCGCCAGCCCGGAGCTGCCCAGCCGTTCGATGATCACTGGGAAGAAGTTGGGAGCGGTGGACAGATAGAACGCGCGGTTCAGCGGCTCGCCGGCCTCCTTCTCGAATTCCTCGAGCACCGTGCACAGCTCGCTGTAGACGGACTCCTCGTCGAAGGTGCCCGGCACATAGCGGACGTTGTCGAGCAGGTTCTTGAGGACGTCCTCGTCGGGCTTGCGCCGCGAGAAGCGCCTGATCGCCTGCTCGCACTCGCTGCGGTAGTCGTCGTCCTCTTTCTCTTTGCGCGAGACGCCCACCAGGTGGAAGCGCTCGGGCAGCGCGCCCTCGTGCGCGAGGTTGTACAGCGCGGGCAGCAGTTTGCGCCGGGCGAGATCTCCGGTGGCGCCGAAGATGACGAGCGTCGTGGGTGCGACCGGCAGACGCTCGAGGCCGGCCGTCAGCGGGTTCGCCTGTATCGGCTCCTCCGTCGGACGACCAGCCGCGACGGCCACCGTCAGCGTCCTTTGGCCTTCGGCGCGCTCTTGACCGCGTGGCCGCCGAACTGGTTGCGCAGCGCCGCGAGCACGCGGTCGGCGAAGTCGCCGTTGCCGCGCGAGCGAAGGCGCGCGTACAGCGAGGCGGTGATCACGGGGGTGGGCACGTCATGGGCGGTCGCGTCCTCGATCGTCCAGCGGCCCTCGCCGGAATCCTCGGTGTAGCCCTCGATCGCTTCCAGGTGGTTGCCGTCGGCCTCGAACGCGCGCGCTGCCAGTTCGCACAGCCACGAGCGCACGACCGAGCCCTGCCCCCAGAGGTGCGCGATCTTCGCGTTGTCGAGCTCGAACTCGCACTTGTCGAACAGATCGAAGCCCTCCGCGTAGGCCTGCATCAGGCCGTACTCGACGCCGTTGTGGACCATCTTCACGTAATGGCCCGCGCCGGAGGGGCCGAAGCGCAGCCAGCCGCGCGGCCCGATCGCGTCGCGGCTCTGCTCATTCGTCTCGGGCGCGAGCACATCGAGGATCGGCTCCAAGCGCTTGACGGCTTTCGGCGGGCCTCCGACCATCATGCAGTAGCCGACTTCCAGCCCCCACACTCCGCCGCTCGTGCCGACGTCCACGTATTCGATGCCGCTCGATTTCAGTTGCGCGGCGCGGCGCTTGTCGTCGGTCCACTTCGAGTTGCCGCCGTCGATGATCGTGTCGCCGCGCTCCAGCAGCTTGGCTAGCTTGTCGACCGTCTCCTGGGTGGGCGTGCCGGCGGGGACCATGATCCACACCATCCGCGGCGCCTGCAGCTGCTTGACGAGATCCTTCAGCGAGTTGGCTCCGGCGGCGCCGTTCTTGACCGCCTGCTTGACCGCCTTCTCGTCGAAGTCGAACGCCACCACCTCGTGCTCGGAGTCGCGGCGGATGCGGTGCACCATGTTCCCGCCCATCTTGCCCAGCCCGACGAAACCGATCTGACTCATGTTTTGGCCTGCTCCTTAATCGTGGCGGTCAGCGCGCGCAGCGCGCCCACGGGGTCTTCGCCCTGCAGTCGCACGCGCTCGGCGGGCAGCCCGAGCTCGCGCAGCGTGTCGAGGTCGCCGATTGCCTGGGCGTTCTTGAGCGTCGTGAACGTGTACGGCGCGCCCGGGATCTCGACGTCGTCGGGCCCGTCGTGGATCAGCTGCAGGAAGCGACCGGTCTTCGGGCCGCCCTTGTGGAACTGGCCGGTCGAGTGCAGGAAGCGGGGGCCGTAGCCGAACGTGGTGGTCGCCTTCGTCGCGTCGCGGACCGCCACGCGCAGCTCGCCGGCGGCTGCGTCGAACTCGGGCGTGGGCTCACTGTAGGACATGATCGCCACGTACTGCGGCGGCTGGGCGTCGAGCAGCAGCGAGCGCAGCGCCGCGTCGTCCGCGTCGGGTATCCGCGGAAGCTCGTGCTTGGCTTCGTAGTCTGCGAGCACCTGCTTGGTCGCGTCCTTGGCCTGCTGCACGTTGGGCTGGTCGAACGGGTTGATCTCGAGGCCCCAGCCGACGACCGCGACGATCAGCTCCCACAGCAGGAACAGGCGTCCGAGGTCGGTCGGGCCTTGGGTGGGCATCGTGATCACCGGGTGCCCAGCGTCGGCGAGCGCGCGCACGCGGGCGTCGAGGCCGGTGTCGGGCGCGCGCAGGTCGGGCAGGTATGCGAACACGCGGTCCTCGCCGTAGGACTGTGGCTCGCCCAGCGGCTCGTCGGCGACCGGCAGGATGCCGGTGCCGTGCTTGCCCGTGGACTCGGCCACCAGCTGCTCGAGCCACAGCCCGAGCCCGGGTAGCGTCTCGGAGATCACGAACGTGAGCTTGTCGCGCCCCGCGCGCGCTAGTCCGCTGAGGGCCGCACCTAGCCATACCGCCGCATCGTCGGTGGCGGGCTCGGAGCCGTCGCTGAGGGTGCTCTTCCAGGCGCCGGCCGCACCCTCGAGCAGCAGGCGCACGCGGATTCCCATCAGCGCGCCGGGGACGATGCCGAAGGGGGAAAGCGCGCTGTAGCGCCCGCCGATGTTCGCGTCGCCCTGGAACACCCTGCGGAAGGCGTGCTTGTTGGCGAGCTCTTCGAGGCCCGAGCCGGGGTCGGTGATCGCGACGAAGCTGTTGCCGTGTTCGGCCAGCGAGAAGAAGTGCGCGAACAGCGACAAGGGCTCGATCGTGCCTCCGGACTTCGAGGAGACTACGAACAGCGAGCGCCGCAGATCCAGCGCGCGTTCGACCGTGCGGATGCGCGCGGCGTCGGTCGAGTCGAGCACGTGTAGCCGCGCGTTGCCTTCGCGCCCATCGAACGCGCGCCGCAGGACCTCCGGGGCGAGCGACGAGCCGCCCATCCCCAGCAGCACGATGTCCTGCAGTTCGTCGTCGTGCACCTCGGCCGCGAACAGCTCGAGCGCGCCCAGCTCCCCGAGCTCGCGCTCGGCGATCGTCAGCCAGCCGAGGCGGTCGGCGACCTCCGTCACTTGCGGCGCACCCCACAGCGTTGCGTCACCTTCGCGCAGTCGCTCGCTCACACGCGCCTGCGCTGCCGCTGCCAGCCTGTCCTCCACCACGGCTCTCAGCGCGTCGGGTATGCGCGCCTCGACGGTCACGGTGGAGTCGCTCACGCCACGATCGTAGTGACCGCGGCGCTGGTATAGGTTTCCGACGCACGTTGAGTCCGGATCCCTCACATCAGCTGCCTGATCGCAACCTCGCGCTGGAGCTCGTGCGCGTCACCGAGGCCGCTGCGCTGGCGGCGGCGCCGTTGGTCGGTGCGGGCGACAAGGAGGCCGCCGACCAGGCTGCCGTCGACGGCATGCGCTACATGCTCCACTCGATCCAGATGGACGGGGTGGTGGTGATCGGCGAGGGCGAGAAGGACGAGGCGCCGATGCTCTACAACGGCGAGCAGATCGGCGACGGCTCGCCGCCGCGCGTGGACATCGCGGTGGACCCGCTGGAGGGCACGACGCTGGCGGCCCACGGGATGCCGAGCGCGCTCGCGGTGATAGCGCTGTCGGCGCGCGGCACTATGTTCGACCCGGGGCCGTGCGTGTACATGGAGAAGATGGCCGGCGCCCCCGATATCGCCGACCTGCTCGATCTCGACCGCCCGCTCGGCGAGACCGTGGAGCTCGTGGCGCAGCGCAGGGGCTGCCCGATCGGCGACGTGATGGTCGTGGTGCTTGACCGCCCGCGTCACGAGCAGGGGATCGCGGCGATCCGCGCGGCGGGCGCGCGCGTGCGCCTGATCGCCCACGGCGACGTTTCAGCGGCGCTGCTCGCGGTCACCGAGCGCTCGCCGGTCGATTTGCTGTGGGGGATCGGCGGTACGCCCGAGGGTGTGATCTCGGCCGCGGCGGTCAAGTGCCTCGGTGGTCAGCTGCTCGGGCGGCTGTGGCCGCGCGACGACGCCGAGCGCGCGGCCGCGATCGCGGCCGGTTACGAGCTCGAGCGGGTACTTGACCGCGACGATCTGGTCGCCGGCGATGACGTGTTCTTCTCCGCCACCGGCATCACCGACGGCGACGTGCTGCAGGGCGTGCGCTACCCGAGCGCGGGCGGAGCGACGACCGAATCGCTTGTCACGCGGGCGCGAACGGGGACGATCAGGCGCATCACGGCAACGCACGACCGCGCGAAGCTACGCGCGGTCGCCGGCGAGCGCTACTGAGCGTCGAGCGCTGGTGCGCTCACAGCGGCGTCAGGTCGAGGTCGTTGCTCACCTGCCCGCGCAGCACCGCCACGAGGTGATCGACGTCCGCGAACGCCGCGTCGCGTAGCGCGACGCTGATCTGCTCGTTGCGCTCGACGTCGCCCGCGATGCGGAATTTCGCGCGTCGGCCGCCGGCGCCGTGGTGGTAGATCACGTCACCGTAGATTCCACCCATGACGAAGTGGTAGTTCAGCGCGTTGCTGCGGCGCAGTGGAGCGATGCGGCGACCAAGCCGGATGAATTCGTAGGTGATCTTCTGGCCGACGTCCTGGTTGTGATCTACGTCCTGCTTGTACTGCTCGCCGATGTACTTGATGTCCCGGCCGAAGGACACATCAAGAGCACGCAGGTCGTCCCTCGCGACACACAGGCCGCTGACGTGTAGAAACGGCTCGACATCCGGCGCCATCTCGTCGCGGTAGACGCCCGCGAGCGCGGCGCCGCCCTGACACTCGGACACGAGCACGTCGAGCCAGTCCTCGCGTACGGGGAACGAGTCGTTGTCGAGCGTGACTATGTATTCGAAGTCAGCGGGGACCTTCTTCGCAAGGTGGTCGAGTGCGCTGGGGTGGCGTAGTTCCAGCAGGCGGCCGACATATGGACCCGGCAGGCGGTTGGCGATGCGTCCGAGGACCGCGACCCATGGCGCTGGAAGCACTCGCACGCGCTCGAACTTGCGCATCAGCGCGCGGTGTGACTTGAAGTGCGTGTTGTCGAAGACGAACACCTGGTAGTCCCAGCCTCGAGAATGTCGCTCGATCTGGCGCAGGCACAGCTCGATCCACGGATATCCCAGAGCTTCGCGTTCTCGTTCCGCGCCGCGAGGCCCGCGCCTGGCAAACCCGTTAACGAGCAGGATCGCCACGCGTGGTTTCTCAGTGGTTGCGTTTATGCTCACAGCAGTACGCTTTGAGGACCAGGAGCCCGCGGGCCGGCGGACAATAGCAGACGTCCTATGCGAGCTCGAAGCGGCTCGCCCGTGGACCGATCGGATGCGCAGCTTGAGCGCGGGGGCCGCGACTGCTAGCTTGACCGCGTGGCGGCGCCGCTGTCATTGTGCGTAGGTGGTCTGTTGAAAGGTCTACACTTCTGCGAAAAGCGCTCCCATGTCTGATCGCCATCGTCGCGTTGGGCTCGCTTGTCGGCTGCGGGGGCGGTGCGACGCACGGCTCGAAGGCGGCGGAAGCGAGCGCGGCGCAAGCCGAACGCAGCGAAGAAGCGGCTGAAAAGAAACAGGAAGCCGCGGAACTCACCAAGGACAGCGAACTGCTCGCGGGGATAGAAAACAAAAAGCGAGAAGAAACGGCGAAGGAAGACGCCAAGAAGATAGAAGCAGCTGCGACAGCAAAGGCTAAGAAGAGAGAACAGGCCGCCACGAAGAAGGCGAAGCAGAAAGAAGAAGCGGCTGTCAAGGGCATCAAGCAGAAAGAAGAAGCGGCTGCCAAAAGCATCAAGCAGAAGGAACAAGCGGCAGAAGCGAAGATCAAGCAGCGAGAAGAAGCCCTGAGCGCACAAACTGGGACCAGCCGAGAAGCGCCCAAAACAGGTGAACACGTGGAAACGAATCCCTCCAGCGAGATGAAGGGGAGCGCGCCACCGGCGGCGCGCGTTCAGGGATGAGCGGGCACGCACATGGCGGACCGCCGCGCGAGCGTCGACTTCGCTTCCTACGGATGCTTCTCTCCCTGCTGCTGGTACTCGCGTTCGCTGGTGTGATCGCTGGCTGCGGGGGCGGAGGCGGTCGTAGCGGTGGCGGTGAACCCAGGCAGGGCGCTGAAGCCGGCGCGGAAGAATCCACCGGCAGCGAAGAAGAAGCGTCGGTGGCTGCGGTCAAACGAAAAGTGGCCGAAGACAAGGCGAAGGCCGAAGCCGAAGCAAAGCGGCGCGTTGAAGCGATTCGCGCGAGCGAAGC
This sequence comes from Solirubrobacteraceae bacterium, assembly GCA_035939335.1. Taxonomy (GTDB): domain Bacteria; phylum Actinomycetota; class Thermoleophilia; order Solirubrobacterales; family Solirubrobacteraceae; genus Palsa-744. The sequence goes on from DASZFY010000032.1 coordinate 21,795, forward strand.
GGCGGAAGAAGCCACCCAGCCGGCGAAAAAGGGAAAGAAAGGCTCCGGGAAAAAGAGCTCTGGGAAGACGAAAAAGAGCTCAGGTGAAACGAGGAGCAAAGGCACGAAGAAATCAAAGAAAGGCTCCACGACGACGAGCGGCGCAGCGGAAGAAGCCGCTCGTAAGGAATTTGAAAAGGAAGAACAAGCTGAAGTGAAGGCGTTCAAGAAACTTGAACAGAAGGAAGCGAAGTAACGAGCGGCTGCGCGCCCGTGCGGCGATCTCACGCCCGCAAGCGGCCGACCTTCGACTCCGCCAGATCCAGGCGAGCAAGCGAGCGCAGGAACGCATGGGTCACGATCACGTGGATGCGCGACTGAGTCAACTCATACACGCGGCGGCTGAGTCGCGAGGCGATCGACGGATAGAAGTTCGCCACCTCGATCTCCACGTGCAGGCGGACGTGATCAGCGTCATCGGGCGCCCCCCTGCGGACCTCGATCTGCAGATAGCCGCGGCCGTTGCGCCCGCGGCGTGACACGAGCAGGCCGCGCGCGATGCGCCAGCGTACGAGCCCGCGTTCGGGGTCCATCTCGTATTCGGGCGCGAGGAACGTCAGCAGCCTAAGTGGTCGCGCGATCAGCACCACCGAACGCTCCTGCTCGCTGTAGCGGACGCGGATCAGGCCGAGCGTCACGCGGGTGAGAAAGCGCCAGTATGTGCGGGCGAGGCGCTCGAGGTGAGCGGGCGTCCAGATCTCCTCGACGGCCGCTCGCTCGATCACGAGATCGGCCTTCTGCACCGAGCGCACCGCCCCGGTGTCTCTGTCGAGCGAGGTCGAGTCCTCGAGGTCGGCGATCGTCGCCCGCACGCGGCGGGCTCGGGAGCGTTTCAGGCTGCGCACGGGCTCCTGCAGGCTACCCGCGGGCGCGGAAACGCTCGCGCCAGCGAACACGTCCCCGGCTACTGCTATCCAACACGTAATGCTCGACGCAGCCCGCACCCACTCCTCTCGCGCGCGTCCAGTCGCGGAGCTACCCGAGACGCTTACTGCGCGCGCCGACGAGCTGGCGCGCCATTGGGCGATAGCGCTGATCCTCGCGCGGCCGACAGATGCGATCGGCGACGTGCCGCTCGAGGAGCTCGCGCGCGACGCGCCGGCACTGTGTGCGCAGGCGTTGAGCGCGCTGCAGTCGGATGTGGAGTTGGAGCGCCTGACCGGACGCGGCGCACCGACCGGACGCGAGGCCTCCGCGGTTGCACGCAGGCTGCCGGCGATATGCGGCGCGCGTGAGCCAGCGGCGCTCGTCGAGGCGGTGGAGGCGCTTCGGGGCGTGCTGTGGGAGGCGCTGCTGGACGAGCTGAGCGAGCCGTCGACACGTCTCGTGGGAGACCTGTGCGATCGACTCGCGCACGTCTGCTCGGTGATGCTGGCGGTCGCCATCGATGTGCCGGCGGCATCTGCGTTCGACACAACTGAAGAGCGGGTCGAGCTCGAGCGTCAGGCACCGTTCGCGCGTGAGTTTTCGCGGTCCCCCACGGCCTACGGCGCGGCAATCATCGACGAACACACGCACGCTCACGTGCACCCGCCCGCGGGCGCTGGGTCGAGTCCGAGCGAGCGCCGGCAGCCGCGTCTGGGCGAGATCGAGATCCGCGACGAACGGCGAGTGGAAGGGGCGGCGGCGTGGATCGGCTCGATCGGCGCTCAGCTGGAGCGCTTCGAAAGTGACGGGCTGCCATTTGCGGTGCTGCTGGTCGAGCTCGTCGACGTCGAGCGACTGCGCCGGGAGGAGTCCGCCGAGGAGCTCGCGCAGCTGATGGCTGGGGTGGAGGAGGCGCTTGCGAGCGCGCTGGGCGAGTGGGCGGGCGCACTCACGCGTGAGCGGCCGGGCAGGTTCTGGCTGCTGGCGCCGGCGACCGATCGGAGCGGAGCCGCGCGCCTGGCCGAGCGCCTGACGCGTGCGGTCGGTGCTCGCGCGGGCCGCCGGGGGGCGCCTCTGGTGGTGGCGATCGGCGTTGCGGTGTGTCCGGAGGATGGACGTCAAGCGGCGGCGCTCGCCGCGCACGCGGACGTCGGGCTCTTTGCCGCGCGGTCCGCTGTCAACGCTCCCGTGCCGCGCACGGCCAGCGTCGTAGACGAGTCAGTCTGAGGCTGGCGAGTCGGCCCAGGGCTGGCGAGCCGGCCTACGGTTCGGCGGCAACGGCGCCGCCGGCGACGCTGGTGCTCGACGAGCCTGCCGGCTGACCGAGCGTGGGAGTGTTGGCGGTCTTGCCGACGACGTGGGTGGCGATGCGGACCGTCTCGGTGATGCCGAGCGCAGTGGCGGCGCCCGAGGTCAGATCCCAGTTCGCGCCGTGGCTGTACGGGCCGCGGTCGAGCACCGGCACGGTCAGGCTATGGCCCTCATAGGTGACCTTCACGAGCGTCCCACACGGGAGCGTCCGATTGGCGACTCCGACCACACCGGGGGTGAGCGTCTGGCCGCACGCGGTCTGCTTGCCGTAGAAGCCAGGTCCGAACCACGTCGCGATCCCCGTCGGGCGTATGGCCGTCGCGGGGGTCGAGCTCGCGGGTGCAGCCGAGCCTCCCGAGGTGCCGCCCGCGCTGGCGAGTGCCGTTGCGGCTGGGCTCGCGACGCAGGCTGCGAGCAGCCCGAGCAGAATTGTGTATGTCTTGAACGCGCTGCGCATCTTCTTCGTCGCCTACGAGGTGAGCTGACGGGCTCGCGCGACACTTACGTGCGGCGCTACGGCCCTGGTGGGCCGATTCGCCCCAGCGGATCGACTCGATCCGCATTGGGTCCCCCGTCCGCCCCGATCTGAGTCGCGGCGGTTCGGCGTTGCGCGGCAGTATACAGCTCACCCACGCGTGTGAACGCCGAGAGCGATCGATGGCGCGCTTGGAAGCCGGAATGAGCGCTGAAAGCTCCGCAGATGCGCTCAGGAGAGCGGCAGCCGCGAAAGGAAGTCCTTGAGTAGACGCTCGCCCGTCGACAGGCCGGCCTTGGCCAGCTCGCTGACGATCTCCGCCGCCGATGCGACGAGCTCGGCGCCGCCCGGCGGGTGCACAGAGCCGCTGCTGCGCTCGCCCTCGCACTCGAACCCCTGTCTCGGAGCTGGCTCCATAGGTGCGGCGGTTCGCTTGGCGGGCCTCCGCTTCGCGCCTGCAGGTTTGGAGGCTCGCACCGAGGTCGTCGAGGCGCGGCGCGGCGTGTGGCCGTTGGAGCGAGCGGACGACGTGCGCGCGGCCTCGGCGGCCGCGGTCGCGTCGCGTGCCGCGGTACGGCGCGCGCTCGAGCGCTGCGGGCGCGTGCGCGGCAGCTTGGACAGGACCCCTGGCGCGTCGCCCGGCGCGGCGCCGCGTCCATTGGGCGTCGCGGCTGCCCGCCGCTCGCTGTCTTTGGGGGGGCTCACGCGCACATCATTGCTTAATGCGGCTTGCAAGCGACCGACAAATGGCCCAAATATCGCCGCGACGCGTTAGCATGGGCGTCTGGAGAACGGAGTTGATCTGTAACGTCGGCACGGTTGCGACCGTATGTCCGGTTCAGTAGCTGTTCTCAGCCATAGCCTTGCGCGGGACCCTCTCGCCCTCGGGTGTCGATCGACGGAAGAAATGGAAACACGAATGTCAGTAGTCGAGCTGCAGGAGCTGGATGAGGTCAAGGGCCTGTTGGCCAAGGGACAGCAGGTAGGAGTGCTCTCCTACGCGGAGATCACCAGGGCGATGTCGGAGCTCGACCTGGACGAGTCGGACGTCGAGGAGCTGCACGGCTTCCTGGAGCGCGCGGAGATCGAGCTGGTCGAGGACATCGACCCCGCGATCGCCGCCTCTGCGCAGCTCGAGCGTGCTCCGGACAAGCGCGGCCGGCGCAAAGCCAAAACCGCGCTCGACCTGAAGCCCGACATGACGACCGACTCGCTGCAGCTGTTCCTGAAGGACATCGGCAAGGTTCGCCTGCTGACCGCCCAGGAGGAGGTCGACCTCGCCAAGCGCATCGAGCGCGGGGACCTGGACGCCAAGCAGAAGATGGTCGAGTCGAACCTGCGCCTGGTGGTTTCGATCGCCAAGAACTACCGCAACCAGGGTCTGCCGTTCCTCGACCTGATCCAGGAGGGCACGCTCGGGCTGGTGCGCGCGGCAGAGAAGTTCGACTACCGCAAGGGCTTCAAGTTCTCCACCTACGCGACGTGGTGGATCCGCCAGGCGATCGCCCGCGCGCTGGCCGACAAGGCGCGCACGATCCGCATACCTGTGCACGTTGTCGAGAAGCTCAACAAGATCGGCCGCGCCGAGCGCAAGCTCGTAACGGAGCTCGGACGCGAGCCAACGGCGCAGGAGATCGCCGACGTCACCGGGATCGATCCAGAGGAGGTCGACTCGATCAAGCGCTCCGCGCAGGCCCCGGTCTCGCTGGAGAAGCCCGTCGGTGACGAGGAGGAGTCGGAGTTCGGCCAGTTCATCGCCGACGAGCGCGCCGAGTCCCCGTACGAGCGCGCCGCGGAGATCCTCACGAAGGAGGCGCTGCGCGAGGCGCTCGAGAACCTGTCCTACCGCGAACGCCGCGTACTCGAGTTGCGCTATGGGCTCGGCGGCGAGCACCCGCGCACGCTCGACGAGGTCGGCCGCACGTTCAACGTCACGCGAGAGCGCATCCGCCAGATCGAGAACCAGTCGCTCAAGAAGCTGCAGTCGCTGGCGGAGGCCCAAAAGCTCCGCGACGTGGCCTGACGGCGCCTCACGCCGCCTGACTGCGTCCTCGGTCGCTCGCGTGCACAGCACGCCACGCTCCCTGCGTCCTTGTCAGGCGACGCGATTCGCTCGTCAGGAGCGCAGTTGCCAACACCCGTCCACTGGGATTCAAGGCCGGTGTTCGGAGTGCCGATCAGAAGGCATGTTCGACGTCAAGGCTGCGCTGTGCGAGCTCGTTGAGAAAGAGGGCTCCGATCTGCACCTGAAGGTCGGCTCGGCGCCGCTTTACCGCGTGCACGGTGAGTTGACGCAGGACGAGAGCGTCGCGCCGCTGAGCGCGGAGGACACCGATGGCGCGCTCAGGACGCTGCTGAGCGACGAGGTGAAGCTCTCCGAATTCGCGCAGGAGCACGAGGTCGACTTCTCGTTTGAAATCCCTGGCGTCGCGCGCTATCGCATCAACGCATTCCAGCAGCGCGGCGTGATCTCGATGGCGTGTCGCGCGATCCCCCACCACATCAGCACGATCGAGGAGCTTGCGCTGCCTGCGGTCGTGCGCGAACTGGCCGAGGAGGAGCGCGGGATCGTGCTGCTGACGGGAACCACCGGCTCGGGAAAGTCGACCACGCTTGCGGCGATGATCGACCATATGAACCAAACGATGAGCAAGCACATCGTCACGATCGAGGACCCGATCGAGTTCGTCCACAACGACGTGCGCTCGGTGATCAACCAGCGCGAGGTCGGCATGGACACCGCTTCATTCAAGCGCGCGCTGCGCAGGGTGCTGCGCCAGGACCCGGACGTGATCCTCGTCGGGGAGATGCGCGACGAGGAGACCGTGCAGACGGCGCTGTCCGCCGCGGAGACCGGCCACCTGGTGCTCTCGACGATCCACACTGTCGACGCCACCGAGTCGATCAACCGCATGCTCGACTTCTTTCCCCCACACCAGCACGCGCAGGCGCGCAGCATGATCGCCGGCACGGTCAAGGGTGTCATCTCCCAGCGCCTGGTTCCCGGCGCCGATGGCGGCCGCGTCGCCGTGTGCGAGATCCTGCGCATGACTGGGCGCGTGCGCGACATGATCATCGACCCGTCGCAGACGGGCAAGCTCGTCGAGGTGATCACCTCCGGCGGCTACTACGGAATGCAGACCTTCGACCAGGCCCTCTTCGGGCACGTCAAGGCCGGTCGCGTGACCTTCGAGGACGCCATGCGGGTCGCATCGAGCCCGCACGACTTCAAGCTTCTGATGCAGGCCGAAGGGCGCAAGGGGACGACGATGGATGACGTCGCCTCCGCGGAGGCGAACCGCGACGCGGAATCCAAGCCCTCCCCGTCGCTGACCACCGCCTGAGCCGCGCCGATCGCGTACCACCAAAGTCGTCGGCTGTAGGACTAAAGCTATACAGCCGACGCTGAGCGTGTCTTGACTCACGGCCCTCCAACACTTCAATTGGTAAAGTAAAGGCTGAGATGGCGATCGACGAGACGTGTCCGGTGTGCATGACGGCTGAAATCGTGTGCGGAAAGTGGACGCTGCTGCTCGTGCGCGATCTCGCTGAGGGCCGCTCGCGCTTCTGCGAGTTGGAACGCTCGCTCGCGGGGATCAGCCCGCGCACGCTGTCGCTGCGGCTGCGCGCGCTGGAGGAGGAGGGCATCGTCGAGCGCCACACGTTCGCCGAGGTGCCGCCGCGCGTCGAGTATGCGCTGACTGAAAAGGGGCGCGCGCTGCTGCCGATCATCGACGACATGCGCGCGTACGGCGAAGACTGGCTCGGAGCGGAGTGCGCCGACCGCTCGCAGCTCGCCCCGGAGGCGCTCGCGGTCGCATAGCCGAACCGCCGTCACCGCGAAGGCGACCGCTGCAAGACGGGATGCGCCCGGCAGGAGGGTGCGAGCGCAGGGCGAAGTCAGCTCACGATGCGCTCAACCCAGCTCCAGGCCGCGTTGACAGAGCTCGTCGAGGCCGCCGCCGGCCACTTCGCCGCGGCGCTCGCGTCCGGCGCTGAGGTCCCGTTCGAGCTCGAGCCGCAGCGGACCGGCAGGCGATCGGCGGCGCCGGCGCTGTATTGCTACCGGGCGTTGACCGGCGAGTTCATCGCCGAGCGTCGTTCGGAGCTCGAACGCCTGCAGAGCTACGCACAGGCCGCGAGCCTGCTCGAAGGCTTCGACGGCCTCGATCGCTATCTGGCGAACGTCGGCGCGGAGCCGGCGCGCAGCGACGCCCGCTCGCGTGCGCGCGCGGCGATTCTGGCGCTACTGCGTGAGGTGTTCGACGAGCAGACCGACTTCGAGCTGCGTCCCGAGCGGTTGCGTGCGGCGCTCGAGCGTCTGGAGTGCGCGGCGCTGGCTGGCGCGTCGCATACGACGCTGCTCGCGACGCTGCATGGCCTCACGATCAGCTCCAGCGAGATCGCGTTGACGAGCGGGCTCACGATCGCTCGGCCGCAGGTGCTCGAAGGGTTGCCCGAGGCGGCGCTCGCCCCCGCGGAGGACGGCGGCGAGGATCATCTGATCGTCGCGCTCGCTGCCGGCGAGGACGATCCCGACGAGGCGATCGCAAACGGCGGCGAGATCCTCAAGGATCTGCTGCGCGCGCTGAGGCTGTTCGGCGACGGTCGCGTGACACTGGGCGCGCTCGGGTGGGCGCGGGTCGCCGGCGGCAGCTGGCGCGCGGTCGCGCTCGGTGCGGGCGGCCGCCCGCACGGGATGCTTGTGGTGACGGTCGAGCAGGAGGACGAGCTGCGCGCTTTCTGCAACCTGGTCTCGCGCCGCGCGCCGCACGGCAATGTGCTCGCGTGGGCGCTCAAGCGCTTCGAGCTCGGCTGCGAGCGTCAGAGCCCGTTCGAGGCGCTGAGCGATCATCTGCTCGCGCTGCGCGCGCTGCTCGAGCCGGAGGGGCCGGCGAGCGGGCTGCTGCCGGGGCGCCTGGCGGCGCTGTGCGCGACCCCCGAGCGCCGCCTCGAGCTGACCGAGCGTACCGTCGCCGCGCTGGCACTCGAGCGCGAGATCGTGATCGGCGCAAGCGCGTCGCGCAGCGCCAGCTCGCGCGGTGGCAAGCAGGAGCTCGCACGGGACATGGCCGATCATCTTCGTGCGCTGCTGCGGGACGTCGTCTGCGGCCACCTCGACCCGGACCTCGTCGATCTCGCCGACCGGCTGCTGCTGGCTGATGCGCCGGCGGTGGCCGAGGCGCAACACGCGCCCGAGCCGGCCGAGGCGCTACACGTGCACCAGGCAGATGCGACAGCGTTCGAGCAGACGTCAGTCGAAGAGATGCTCGGCGATGCGGGCCAGTCCCAGGAGATCCTGGACGTCTTCATCTAGCTGCGGGACGACGATCGGGTCGTTTGCGCCCCACGCGCGCGACAGGCGCGCAATCGTCTCGCGGTCGCGGCCCGCGAGCAGATCGAAGTCGGCGAGGTTGCCCGCCACGCGACTGGCGAGCTGCTCACCGAGCGCCGGCACGAGCAGCTCGGCGACATCTGACGAGGACAGGTTGTGCAGCCCGTGCGTGTTCACGCGGTTCACGATCAGCTCGCCGACCGGCATGCCCGTCGCCGCCAGGCGCTCGAGCAGGAACGTCGCCTCCCGCGCCGGCTCAGCCTCGGGCGAGGTCACGATCAGGAACGTCGTGTGCGGCGCTCGCAGCAGCGCGGACACGTTGCGCGTGCGCTCGCCGAAGCCGTCGAGCACGCCCGACAGCGAGCGGAAGAACCCGGATAGCTCGCCGAGCATGTCCACGCCCGTGACGCGCGCGAAGATCGCGAACACCAGCGCGGTGCCCCGCCCGAACATCCGCGCCGTCAGCCCGCCGGGGCCGAGGAACACCTGCAGCGCACGACCTTCCAGAAAGCCCAGCAGCCGGTTGGGCGCGTCGAGGAAGTCGAGCGCGTTGCGCGACGGCGGCGTGTCGAGCACGATCGTGTCGAAATCGTGCTCCTCGTGCAGCTCGTACAGCTTGGCGATCGCGCTGAGCTCATGCGAGCCCGCGACCGCCGTTGATAGCTCCCGGTAAACGGAGTTCGCGAGGATCTCATCGCGGGCGCGATCGTCGGGCGCGAGGCGTTCGATCAGCTCGTCGAACGTGCGCTTCGCGTCGAGCATCAGCGCCCATAGCTCGCCCTCCACCAGCAGGCCCTGCGCGGCGAACAGCGCGGGCTCGATGCGCTGCGGCTCAGACGGCAGCTCCGCGAGGCCGAGCGCCGACGCCAGCCGCCTGGCCGGGTCGATCGTCACGACCGCGACCTTCTGCCCTTGCTGCGCGAGCCCGAGCGCCAGCGCCGCCGAGGTCGTCGTCTTGCCGACGCCGCCAGCGCCCACGCACACGAGCACGCGCTTGCCGCTCAGCCGCGTCCGCAGGGTCGAAGGCCTCGCCCGCGGCGCACGGCTGCTCGTCTCGGCCATGCCGGGATCGTAGTTCCCGTGCAGGAATCGTCCAGGCCTATGCGAATACCAAGCGGACGGCTTACCAGCAACCGAGTATCGGAGCCACCGTGCAAGGCAAGGCCAAGGTCATCGCATTCGCCAATCAGAAGGGCGGCGTGGCCAAGACGACGACGACGCTCAATCTGGCAGCCGCATTCGCGGAGGAGGGGCATCGGGTGCTGTGCGTGGACATGGACCCGCAGGGCAACCTGACGATGTCTCAGGGCATCGACCCGGACACGCTCGAGAAATCGATGTACGACGTGCTCGTCCACAAAGTCTCGATCCGCGAGGTCGTGCGCAAGCGCGAGATCGACATTGCTTGTGCCTCGATCGACTTGGCGGGCGCCGAGATCGCGATGTCGACGATGATCGGCCGCGAGCGCTCCTTGCAGAAGGCGTTCGAACCGATTCTCGACGACTACGACTTCATCTGCATCGACACGCCGCCGAGCCTCGGCCTGCTGACGATCAACGCGCTGACGGCGTCCGACAAGGTGATCGTCCCCGTGCAGTGCGAGTATCTATCGATGCGTGGGCTCATCCAGCTGCAGAACACACTCGCGATGATCCGCGAGAACCTCAATCCCGGCGTCGACATCGAGGGTATCCTCCCGACCTTGGTGGATTCGCGCACGATCCACGCCAAGGAGGCGATCGAGATCCTCGAGGAAAACTTCGGCGACCGCGTCTTTGCCTCGCGCATCCGCAAGACCGTCCGCTTCGCCGAGGCCCCAGTGAAGGGGATGTCGGTCCTGAAGTACGAGCCCGATGGCGTCGCCGCCCAGTCCTACCGACAACTCGCGCAGGAGGTTCTAACCAATGGCCAACGCTAAACGCGCGAGCATGCGCGAAGGGCCGCTGGCGGCACTCTTCCGCAAGACCGAAGAGGGCGACACCGAAACGGGCACAGGCACAGGTACAAGTACAGACACCTCCTCAGAGCGCCCGGAGTCCGCGCAGCAGCTCGGCGCCGGCTCGCCTGCGCCAGTGCACCCCCGCGAGAGCGGTCTGCCCCATCCTGCCCTCGGCGCCTCTACGCTGGCGCCGCCCGCGGAGGACGCGCACGTGCCCTCCCCGCAGGAGCGGCTGCGCCACGCCTTCTCATCGGAGATACCCGAGAACGTGATGGACCGCCCGTCGGCCGGGCGTCCGGTGATGGACGACTACGCTCATGGGCACTCGCTACCGGCCAGTTCCCCAGGGACGGTCGGGCAGCCGGTGATCCGCGTCGTTGGCGTCGGCGGCGCGGGCGTGAACGCGGTCAACCGCATGGTCGAGGCGGAGGTCGAGGGCATCGAGTTCGTCGCCGTCAACACCGACGTGCAGTCGCTGCAGCAGTCGACGGCCGACATCACGCTGCACATCGGCGCGGAGCTGACACGCGGTCTCGGCTCGGGCTCGGACGCGAACGTCGGTCGCCAGGCCGCGATGGAGGACTACGACCGCGTGAAGGCGCTGCTGAAGGGGTCGGACATGATCTTCATCGCCGCCGGCGCGGGTGGCGGCACGGGCACCGGCGCCGCCCCGATCGTCGCACGTATCTCGCGCGAAATCGGCGCGCTCACCGTGGCGATCGTCACCAGGCCGTTCGGCTTCGAGGGCACACGCCGTGGCGAGCAGGCCGAGCGCGGCGTGGCCGCGCTCGCCGAGGAGGTGGACACGCTGATCGTGGTGCCCAACGACCGGCTACTGGGGGTGCTCGACAAGCAGACCGCGATGGTCGAGGCCTTCCGCGTCGCCGACGACGTGCTGCGCCAGGGAGTCCAGGGCATCTCCGATCTCGTCACGCTGCCCGGCCTGATCAACCTCGACTTCGCGGACGTGCGCACGATCATGAGCGAGGCAGGCAACGCGCTGCTCGGAATCGGCATGGGCGTCGGCGAGAACCGTGCGACGGAGGCCGCCATACAGGCCGTCTCCTCGCCGCTGCTGGAAACCTCGATGGAGGGCGCGCGCTCGATCCTGCTGTCGATCACCGGCGGCGCCAACCTGTCGTTGTGGGAGGTCAACGAGGCGGCGAAGGCGGTCTCGGAGGCGGCGCACCCGGACGCGAACATCATCTTCGGCGCGATGGTCGACGAGAAGCTCGACGACCAGGTGTGGGTGACCGTGGTCGCCACCGGCTACGGCGACGAGGGCAGGCGCAAGAGCGCCAATCGCTTCAAAGAGCCAGCCACCACTGGTGAGGTTCGCGCACAGCGCACCACGCCGGCACGCCCGAGTCGAGAGCCGCGACGTGGCGGCCTGGCTGTGGACGAACTAGAAGTGCCCGAGTTCCTGCCTAATTTCTAGTACGCGCACGTCACCGATCGGGGACGCTGTGGTATCGCTCTGCAATGAGCGTAGTTGAGAGAGGGGTTGTCGCTGCTGGGCATCCGCTGACGGCGCAGGCCGGCGCGAGGGTACTGCGCGAGGGCGGGAACGCGGTGGATGCGACGGTGGGCGCGATGCTGACGTCGTTTGTGACCGAGTCGCTGCTGACGGGGCTGGGCGCTGGCGGCTACATGCTGGTGGCGGGCGGTGGGATCGAGCCGACGCTGTTGGACTTCTTCGTGGCGGCGCCGACGCGCATCGGCGACGGCTCTGAGGTAGAGCTGCTCGGCGTCGGTGTGTCCTTCGGCGACGCCGAGCAGGTGTTCCACATCGGACCAGCATCGTGTGGCGTCTACGGGGTGCCGGCGGGCGTGTGCGAGGCGGTGCGCAGGTGGGGCACAGTCCCGCTCGAGCACCTCGCGGCGCCGGCGGCGCAGCTGGCGCGCGAGGGCGTCGTGCTCAATGCCGGCCAGGCGTATGTGGCGGAGATCCTCGTCGACCTGCTGACGTCCACACCCGAGTGCGCCGCCCTGTGGGCGCCGGGCGGGCGCCCACTGCGCGAGGGCGAGCTGTTTCGTAACCCCGAGCTGGGGGATGCGTTGCTGCGCCTGGCGCGCGACGGCGCAGAGCCGTTCTACCGCGGTGACATAGCGGCGGCCGTCTGCGACTGGCTCGCCGAGCGAGGTGGCTCGCTGCGCCGAGACGACCTCGCCTACTACGAGGCGATCGAGCGCGAGCCGATCAAGCTCGACTACCGCGACCGGCAGATCCTGACCAACCCGCCACCGTCAGCCGGTGGCACCTTGCTCGCGTACGCGCTCGCGCTGCTCGACCGCGCTCCCGCGCCGCCGACGCTAGCGGCGGTGATCGACGCGATGGCCGCTGCGCAGTCCGAGCGCACGCCCGAGTTCGTCGAAGGTCTCGACCAGGATGGCTTTCTCGAGCGCTTCCTGAGCTCCCGCCTCGGTTCCACCACGCACATCTCGGTGATCGACGCCCAGGGATGCGCGTGCAGCGCGACGTGCACCAACGGTGAGGGCTCGGGAGTCGTCGTGCCGGGCACGGGCATGCACATCAACAACGTGATGGGGGAGGAAGACCTAAACCCGCTGGGCTTCCACCGGCATCCGGCGGGCCGGCGGATGCCGAGCATGATGGCGCCGTCGGTGGTGATGCGCGACGGACAGGTCGAGTTGGTGCTCGGCAGCGCCGGCTCGAATCGCATCCGCTCGGCGCTGCTGCAGATGATCGTCGGCGTCGTCGACCACGGCCTGCCCGTGGCGGACGCGGTGTGCGCGCCGCGCGTGCACTTTGAGGACGGCGTCATCTTTGCCGAGCCGGGGATCGACCTCGACGGCCTGGACGGCGCCTTGCGCGTCGTTCGCTTCGGCGCGCCCAACCTGTTCTTCGGCGGCGTTCAGGCAGCGCTACGCCGCGGCCAGCAGATCAGTGGAGCCGGAGATCCCCGCCGCGGGGGAGTGGCGGTGAGCGCGTGAGCGCCCCGCGACAGCTGAGCGTGCTCAGCGCAGCGGCGCCTGTGTGGGCGTTCGCCGCCGCGCTTGTCCTGGCGGGATGCAGCGGCGTGAGCGCCCCCGACCTGTTCGTCGTGCAGCGCAGTGGCTCGACGCCGCAGGCGCAGCTGACGCTGCTGGTCAACGAAGAAGGGGGGGTGAGTTGCAACGGCCGCGCGATGCGCCAGAAGCTGGCCGACCCACAGATCATCAAGGCGAGAGAAATCCAGGAAGACCTTCAGAAGCCCTCCTCGAGCCACCTATCCCTGCCGCCGCGCACGGGATCGGTGCTGCACTACTACGTGCGCGACGAAAGCGGCACGGTGCGCTTCAGCGACAACTCAGCCGGCCAGCCATCGGTCCTGCAGAAGCTCCAGCTGTTCGTGCTGCAGACCGGCCAGGAAATCTGTCACCGAGAGGAGTGACTCGGCTGGCGGCGGTCAGCCGAGCTGGGGCTTGCGCGCGGCGAGCATCAGGTTGTAGAAGATCGCCGGTGGCAGCCGCGACTCCAGCAGCCTGCGGTCGAGCTCCTGCAGGAGCAGGTAGCCGCGGTAGGCGTACATTCGCCATGCCCACGGCACATCGTCGGGGTTGGCGCTCGCCTCGAGCGTACGGTTCGCCCACCCGAACCAGTTCGCCAGCAGCTCCTCGCCGGTGACGCGCACGTCCTCGAGGCCCGCCGCGCGGGCGATCCGCGATAGCTCTCCGGGGCCGAAGGCGTGGATGTCGACGAGCGCCTCGAGCGCGACGTCCGGCTCCGCCTCCTCAGAGACGGGTGCGCTGCCGGCGCCGATCGCGCGGCGCCACAGCGGCGCGACGGTGGTCGCGAAGCGCTTGGGCACGCGCGCGAGGCGATCGCCGTAGCGGGAGGGCTCGCCCGCGAACAGCACGGTGCCGCCAGGCGCGAGCACGCGCTCGAACTCGGCGAACGCGCGCGGAAGATCCGGGATGTGGTGCAGCACCGCGTGGCCGAGCACGAGGTCGAAGCTCTCATCCGCGAACGGCAGGCGCTCGGCGTCGGCCGGCTCGGTGGTGACGTCGAGCCCGAGCCGCGCGGCGTTCGCCTGCAGCGTCTCGAGCATGCCCGGCGAGATGTCGCTGCACGTCGCCTGTCCGATCATCCCCGCGCGCAGCAGGTTCAGCGTGAAGTAGCCCGTTCCGGAGCCGATCTCGAGCGAGCGCGGATAGTGGTCGGGCTCGTGGCCGAGCGCCTTACGGACCTTCGCGCGCACCTGGCTGCTGCCGAGCTCGCCGAAGTCGATGCCCCACTTGGAGTCGTAGTGTTCGGCCGCGACGTCGTGGTAGCGGGTGTTCGCATCGCGGATCTCCGCGTCGCTCAGCGCGCTTGGCATTGGGCGGACCATATACTCGCGCGCCGTGCCCGCGCCTTGCACCCTTGGGTCTGACAGTTCTAGACGGTGACTATTTCTTGAGCTCTACATCTGACGCTCCGCCGCCAACGACGCTCTACCAGCAGCGCGATCAGCCCGAGGGTGTGCCGCCGCTGGCGCTGACCGGCGAGCGCACGCTCCCGGACGTGCCGGAGGAGAACTACTGGTACCGCCGTCACCTGGTGGTGTACGAGTGGATCGCCGAACGTGTGCGAGGGCTGCGTGCGATAGACATGGCGTGTGGCGAGGGCTATGGCTCGGACGTGCTCGCTCGCACGGCCGCGAGCGTGGTCGGAGTCGACGCCAATCCCGAGGCCCACGAGCATGCCCGCCTGCGCTACGCGCGCGCCAACCTGCGCTTCGCGCGCGACCTCGTGGACAGCTTCTCCGAGCCCGCCGACGCGGTGGTGTTCCTGCAGACGATCGAGCACATGCTAGAGCCCGCCGCGGTGCTTGAGCACTTTCGCTCTCTCGTGGGCGACGGAGGCGAGGTGTTCGTCTCCACCCCCAACGTGCTCACGCTTGCCCCCAAGGGCGCCTCGCGCTCGGACAACCCGTGGCACGTCCACGAGTACCGTCGTGAGGAGTTCGAGCAGCTATGCCGCGGGAGCTTCGCGAGCGTCGAGCTGTACGGGCTGTTCCACGCGCGCAAGCTGCGCGCACACGAGCTCGCCCTGCGGCTGGGGTGGGACCGCGTGCATCCGCGCCTCGGCCTAACCCGTCGCTTCTACGACCGGTTCACACCGGCGATCGGCGTCTCGGACTTCGCGCTGCGCCCCGCCGGCGAGGCCGACATGGACCGTGCCCTGGACTTCGTCGCGGTGTGCCGGGCGTGACCCAGCCCGTCGGGCGGCGTGCCCCCCGCCACGACCGCGGCGCGCTGGCGATCGTCCTGCACACGCACATGCCCTACGTGGAGGGCTTCGGCACATGGCCGTTCGGCGAGGAGTGGCTGTGGGAGGCGATGGCCGGCTGCTACCTGCCGCTGCTGGACCTGCTCGATCAGGGCGCCCCGCTGACGCTGTCGCTCACGCCGGTGCTGTGCGACCAGCTGGAAGCGCACGACGTGGACGAGCGTTTCGCCACGTTCGTCGAGGGCGTCCGCCGCGACACGCACGAGGAGGACGCGGCTGGGCTGCGCGCCGGCGGGCACGAGACGCTCGCGCGCGAGCTCGACCGCTCGATGCTCGACTACGAGCGGGCGCTCGAGAGCCTGCGCACCCGCGGCGGAGACCTGGTGGCGTCGCTGGCGGCGCACGCGCAGTGGGCCTCGTCGGCCACGCACGCGATCCTGCCGCTGCTGGCAACCGACGCGGGCATGCGCCTGCAGCTCAGAAGCGGTGTCGCGGCTCATCGCCGCCGCTTCGGCGACGGCTGGCGCGGCGGCTTCTGGCTGCCGGAGTGCGCCTATGCGCCGTGGCTGGCGCGCGCGCTCGAGGACGCCGGTGCGCGCGCCGCGTGCGTCGAGCTGACCGACCGCTTCGGCCTTGGCGCGGCGGAGCACCTGAGCCCGGTCATGACCGAGTCGGGGGTGCTGCTGGTGCCGATCGACCGCGACACGATCTCGCTGGTCTGGGGCAAGCACGGCTATCCCGCCGCCGGCGCGTATCGCGACTATCACCATCACACCGTTCACCACCACAACCCGTGGAACAACGCCGGTGGCGCTTACGATCACGGCGAGGCGCGTGCGCTCGCGCGCGAGCACGCCGCAGATTTCGTCGCGCGCACGCTCGCGCGCCTACGGCAGGCCAACGAGTCGGCGAGCGCCGACGCTCCGCTGCCGGGCGGCGGGCTGGTCGTGTGCGCGCTGGACACCGAGCTGCTCGGGCACTGGTGGTATGAGGGCGTCGTCTGGCTGGGCGCGGTCGTCGAGGAGTGCGCTACGCAGGGGCTCGAGCTGGTGCGCGTGGACGACGCGCTCGAGCGCCACGAGTGGCCGCCTGCCCCGAGCGCGGAAGAGGACTGGCCGGCGAGCAGCTGGGGAGAGGGCGGCGACCTGTCGACCTGGTCCGGCCCGGCCGTCGCCGAGATGGCCTTCGCCGTGCGCGCCGCCGAGCTGCAGGTGCTCGCCGCGGGCGAGCGCGCGGGCGCGGCGGCCGTGCGCGAGCTGCTGGCGCTGCAGGCCAGCGACTGGCCGTTCATGATCTCGCGCGAGATCGCCACGCCCTACGCCGTCGAGCGCTTCGACGGTCACCGCCAGGCGCTCACGCGGGCGTTGGCGGCGGGCGCGCACGCCGATGTCGCCGGTCTGCGCAACCTCGCTGCCGACGCCGACCCGGCCAGCCTGCTCGTGCCTTCGTAGAGCTACGCGCGTCCCGAACGCTCGCTGCTCAGTGTTTGTGCAGCGTTGCGACGGTGACGTGTGGCCAGCGCAGGCCGTTGAAGTCGAGCTGCACCAGCTGCGTGTATTGCAGCTGGAGCTTGTCCTCGCCACCCTCGCCTTCGACGGTCTCGATCCAGAAGATCGCGCTGACTTCGACGGCCTTGGCGTTACCGCCGGGAGGCGCTGACGCTGCTTCGAGAAACGCCGTGTTGGCGGTGCCTCCGCCTGCCACCGGCGTGTGCCCGGTCGAGATCACGAGCACGGTCGTGCTCGTGATGTTCTGTCCGGCGATGTCTTTCTGGAGAACGCTGTTCGGGTTTTCCACCATGCCCTGGGTCACGCCTTTCGACTCTTGGCGAAACTGGGTTTTGACCGCGAGGTTCAGCTCCGTGAATATGGCCGCGGCGGCGGCGAAGTCGGAGTTGGGCGGGGTAGGCGTGCCGATCTGGAAGGGGATGATGTTGTTGTCGGCGATCTGTGGCCCGTGGCCGACGGTCAGGAAGGTGCCCTGGGCCAGGATCGTCGTGCCGTGCGGGATGGACGCCATACGCACCACCGTGGCCGGCTCCGCCGGATTGGTGGTGGGGGGCACGTTTATCCAGATGCCGGGCTCGATGTGGAGACCTTCCACCGGGTCGACCCCTTTGATCTGCTGCAGGTAGGTGAGGCCGAACAGGTCGATGTCGGGCATCGCCAGCCCCCGGTTGGGGATCGCTCCGTTGATCTTGGTGAAGACGAGTTTCTCGTCGGTCAGATTCAACTCGAGAAAGCGATCCTGCCCACCTTCGGCGAGCGGGTGCGGTCGCCAGATGGTGTTGAAGCCACGGCCGTGCCACTCTCCTTTGCCGTCTGCGCCGATCAGCTGCGCTAGCGGACCGAGATCATCTGGAGGTTCGGCAGCGGGAGCTTTTACACTTTTGAACCCGAAGTCGGGATCGGTCTGCGCGCTTGTCACCATGGTCGCCCCTGTCGCGATAGATCAAATCCTGCGTAGGGCGAGAATAGCGGGCGGCGCTCGTATCGTCAATCGGAGTTCGCAAAATAGACACAACCCGGATCAGTGGACTTTCAGGCGTTCAGCGGCGCGGTCCGTCGTACGGCTCCGCGATGATCCCCGCACGCCAGTCTCAACGAGAGGAGCCAAGATGGCAGCAACCGAGATCCAGCAGCAGCCGCAGAGTCCGATCGGACTAGATCCGCTTCGCCATTACGCCCACTACTCAGAAGGCGATAGCAAGGCTTCCTCCTCCCCCTACGCAGGGGGCAGCAGCTTCATGGAGCGCGTCTCCGAGGCCGTGGCGAGCGGCATGGGCACAGTGGGCTTTCTGCTGATCAGCTCGGCCGTGATCGTCGCCTGGGTGCTGACCAACCACGTCATCCACTTTCTCAGCAACTCGTGGACCGGACTGCTCAACGGCACGGGCTTCGATCCGGCGCCGTTCATCCTGCTCAACCTCGTCTTCTCCGCTGTCGCCTTCTACACGGGTGCGCTGGTGATCATCGCGCAGAAGGCGCAGACGCGGACCGACAGGTCCAACGAGGAAGCCGCGGCCAGGCACAGGGACGAGCTCGCGCAGTTTCAGACCGACCTGCTGCAGAAGAACACCGACCTGACCGAGCAGATCCACACGCTGAGCCAGAAGCTGAGCACGCTGACAGAAGAGGTCCACGCGGCGACGTGCCGCAGGGGCGCGTCCCCAGCATGACGGCTCACTCCCAGCGCATCGAGCGCGGTGTGGTGCGCATGCGGATGACACGTGCGGGCGACCCAGCGATCACGGCGTTGTCGGGTACCTGCTTGGTGACTACGGAGCTGGTGCCGATGATGCTGTTGTCGCCGACGCTCACGCCGCGCAGGATGCAGGCGCCGTAGCCGATCCACACGTTGTGGCCGACGCGCACGTCGCGCTTGTAGATGCCCTGCACGCGGATCGGCCGCTCGACCTCGGTGACGCCGTGGTCGAAGTCGATCAGCATGACGCGGTCGGCGATGATGCACTCGCGTCCGATGGACACGTGCTGGAAGGCGGAGATGGTGCACTCCTGGCCGATGACCGTCTTGGCGCCGACGCTCACTTCGCCCTCGTGCACGCGAATCTTGCTGGCGTGTCCGATCCACGCCCAGCGACCGATCCGCAGCGTGGCGTTGCGGCCGATCTCGAGCTTCACGCGCGGGCAGATGAAGCAGATGCCGTCGGTCTGCAGGCGCCCGCGGTAGCGGAGCTTCAGCAGCAGGAAGCGCGCCAGCAGGATGGCGTAGCTGCGGTGGAGCATGTGGTTGGCGCGCATGAAGCGCAGCAGCGCGAGCGGCCCGCCGTGCAGCGGCGCGGGCTCCCCGCGCGCCGCGCCGGTGCCCTGCGCGGCGGAGGTCTCGGGCGCGGCGTCTGCGACTAGCTCCATTGCGCTCGAATCGTAAGGGACGGCCGCACGGAGAGGTCACCGCCACGACCCCTGCGATGATTGCGCGCTCGATGGCCGAGACGACGCTTGCCCAACGCCTGCTCGACGGCGACCGCCGCGCGCTCGCGCGCGCGATCACGCTGGTGGAGGACAATCGCCCCGAGGGCTGGGATCTGGTGCGCGAGGTGTACCCGCACACGGGGCACGCGGAGGTCGTGGGCTTCACCGGCCCTCCCGGCGTGGGCAAGTCGACGCTGATCGGGGCGCTGACGAAGGCGCGGCGCGCGGCCGGCAGAACGGTGGGCGTGCTGTCGATTGATCCCTCCTCGCCGTTCACGCAGGGGGCGCTCCTGGGGGATCGCATCCGCTTGGCCGAGCACTTCCTCGACCCGGGCGTGTTCATCCGCTCGATGGCCAACCGCGGCGCGCTGGGCGGTCTCTCCGAGGCGGCGTTGCAGGCGGCGCTGCTGCTGGACGCGGCCGGCCGCCAGGACGTGTTCGTCGAGACGGTCGGCGTCGGTCAGGCGGAGATCGACATCATCGACCACGCGGACACGATCGTGCTTGT
Organism: Solirubrobacteraceae bacterium; assembly: GCA_035939335.1. GTDB lineage: Bacteria > Actinomycetota > Thermoleophilia > Solirubrobacterales > Solirubrobacteraceae > Palsa-744. The sequence continues at coordinate 41,417 of DASZFY010000032.1, forward strand.
GCTGATGCCGGGCTCGGGCGACTCGATCCAGGCGTTGAAGGCAGGCGTGATGGAGATCCCGGACGTGATCGTGATCAACAAGGCCGACCACCCGCTGACGGACACGATGGTGCGCGAGATTCGCGGCGTGCTGTCGCTCGCCAACCTCGACCGCACCCCCGAGGAAGCGCGCGGGCGCTGGCGGGTGCCGATCATCAAGACGGAGGCCGCCCGCGGTGAGGGCATCGACGAGCTGGTGGGAAGCCTCGAGGAGCACCGCGCGCACATCCTCGCCGCGGGCCAGCTTGACGAGCGCCGTGCGCGCAACCTGCGCAGCGAGGTGCTCGCGATCGCCACCGCCCGCATGCGCAGGCGCTTGGAGGAGGACCTGCGCGAGGACTCGGAGTTCCAGCGCCTGCTCGACGAGGTCGTCGCGCGCCGCCTCGACCCTGCGAGCGCTGCGGCTGCTCTGCTCGAGCGCGTCGGCGCCGACAGGGTCGGCTAGCGCCGCCGGCGCGTTACTGCTCGGCGTGCAGCGAACGGGCGGTCGCTGAGCGCGGAACCGACTGCTGGTCGGGGAGCGTGCCGATCACCCGATCGCCGACAGTTGACGTGACGCCGAACCAGTAGCGCTCGTTCTTGTAGTGGTGCAGGCGGTGGTTGCGCCAGATCGCCTTGTAGTAGCGCCTGCGCGCTCGATGGGGCGTGTGGATCAGGAAGTGCGTCCACTCGTACGCGGAGAGGATCGCGAAGCTCGTGAGCACGCCCGTCGTGGCGTAGGCCAGTCGCGGGCCGCCGAGCACCAGGGCGATCGGGAACGACAGCGCCCAGTTCACCACGGCGATCATCGACAGGAACACGAGCACCGCGTAGACCGGGATCAGCACCCCCTCGAGCACGCCGGGCGCCTCGTGATGGCCGCGGTGCTCGCGTGCGCTCAGGAGCTCCATCCTGCGCCCGAGCAGCGTAAACGGCCGCGCGTGCAGCAGGTACACGTGGATCGTCCACTCCACGAACGGCGTCAGTGCGATCAGGCCGGCGATCATCACGAGGTCGCGCCAGCTGAACGCGCCCTGGACGGCGCGGGCGGCGACAGCGAGCGCCACCGCGCCGAGCAGGTACGGCGGCGAGGGCTGGCGCGCGAACACGCGCGTGCAGTCGAGTAGCGACGGTCCGCCGCCGCTCTTCGTCGGCACCGCTCCCGCGGGTGCCGTCAGCTGGTCCTCCTCGACCTCCTGCGCACTTGCGCTCCCGGCAGCGTTCTGCGTGTCGACTCCTGCCACCAGTTCGGACATTCTGCACCCGATGTTAACCGAGTAGGAGCCTGTGGGGATCGAGTAGGCTCCGGTCGGGATGGACTACATGCGCGCGGCGGATCGCAGCTGGCCGGTGCTCAGGCGGTTGATGGGCGGGCACGCCGCGATCTACCGTGCCACGAACGGTCTGGTCGGTCACCGCTTTCCCGGAGCGCCGCCGACGCTGCTGCTCGACCACACCGGCGCCAGGAGCGCCAAGCGGCGCACGTCGCCGCTCGTGTACGTGCGCGATGGCGAGAACGTCATCCTCGTTGCCTCCAAGGGCGGCTATCCCAAGAACCCAGGGTGGTTCCACAACCTGCAGGCGAACCCAGACACGACCATCCAGATCGGATCGAGCCGCCAGAAGGTTCACGCGCGCGTGGCTGACTCCGCCGAGCACGAGCGCCTATGGCCGATCGTCGTCAAGGTCTACAGCGGCTACGACGATTACCAGCAGCGTACGGAACGCCAGATCCCGCTCGTGATCCTGGAACCGCGCTAGGTGCAATGACATTCAATTAAGCCAGAGCCGGCCTGCTCTTGATGGAAAGGAGCGGCCAACCACGGCGCGTCCTCGCTTTGTAGATCGTCCGGAGCAGGAGTGTCGGCGCCGGTCTCCGACGCGCTTGCTCTTGTGCACATGTAGGAGACGAACGAGTGTCAAAGGCCTCGATATCGCAGCAGTCCCAAACGGGCAGCTATGGGCCGTTGGGATGCTCGGACTTCGCTGTCGCTGAGGACGGTCTCGTCCGCTCGTTTTATCGCTCGGTCGGGTGAGGCCGTGTGTCGTGCTGTGGGTACATATGGGCACCGATCCATCCAACCAGTGTATAGTCCCGGGCTCGCTTCCCGGGATCACGAAGGAACGTCGCAAGCATGAGAAACCCAGCGTCGGATCCAGCAGCAGCAGCGGTGCACTACAGAACGAGTCGTTGCTCGCCGATCCTGATAGCTGTGGCTTGCCTGCTGGCAACGTCCATCGGCCCGATGCTCCCGGCGACTTCCGCTGCGGCGACTGGCGATCTGGTCGGAACGGCCCACTTTTCCCAACAGTGCGGCGGGTTCCAGGGAATCGGCGTCGGTGTCACGTTCGATGGGACGAACCTGTGGTACTCCTGCGCCGAGAGCACACCGGACTTGCTCCGGGCCGACCCGCACACCGGGCAGGTAACCGCGTCCTACACGATCGGCGGAGGGATTGGGGCGCTTGCCTACGATGCGACCCATAACGTCATATACGCTGGCTGGGGTAACGGGTCAAACGAGGGCAACATCTACTCCATCCAACTCGATGCCAACCGCAATATCACGGGCTCTGCGGTCAAGTTCATGGCACCGGGCGCGATCGTGTGCGGGCTCGACGATGGGCTGGCTTACGACGGCAGTAACGACACGTTGTACGTCAGCGATGACTGCTCGACCACGATTCATCACTACGACACATCGGGCAACGAACTCGGCTCGTTTCCTTGGGCAGGCAGCGGTTGCTACAACAGCGGCCTGGCGTTGGGCGACCAGCTGATCTTCGAGGGCGCTGACGGCTGCAGCACAGTCTACGTCGTCGACAAGTCTGCCTCCCAGACCGTCAAGTACCAGTTCTCAACGGCCGTGGGGGGTGACCCCAACTTCCGCGACGAGGGCCTGAGCTGCGACACATCATCGTTCCCGGGTAAGGACGTGATGTGGTCCAAGGAGGCCTACGCGCCTGAGCGGGCGCATGCCTTCGAAGTCCCGGCCGGTTCATGTGGTGTCGGCGGCCTCCCCGCGGCGCCCGTGCGAATCGCCGTCCTGGGCGACTCCTACGCATCTGGCGAGGGCACTTACAGCACCGACAGTAGCAAGCTCCCCGTGGACTATTTCGGAGGCGAGGAGGGGGGTAGTAGCTACCCGCAAACGGTCGTGGCAGGCTTCAACGGCGACAGCGCGAGCGCGGACGACCACTGTCACCGGTCGCCAATCGCGGCTGGGCCTCTTCTCGGCGCCGCGCAACCAGACTTCGTCGCATGTAGCGGCGCGACGATCCACGAAGTGGTCAGCGGAAGTGGTAAGAATCACGAGAAGGGTCCACAGCTCAAGATCCTGAGTCCCGCTGACTCCGAGGTGCTACTCAGCTCTAGTGGCGACAGCCTCGACTTTGCTGGCGTACTTGGCGAGTGTATTGAAATGTGGTTTCACCCTGCGAGCGATGAGAGATGCAAACACAAGATCGACCAGGAGATCAACTCATTGCCAACAGTGATGGGTGAACTCCGAGATAAGCTGCTAAATCCGATAATGAGTATGACTCATGGTGCGACGGTTGTCTTGATCGGATATCCTCACCTCTTCCCTGACGGGGGTAACGACCATTGCAACGGCATCACAGCGCAACGGCAGCGTTATTTGAACACTGCAACTGATAAATTGGATGAAGCGATGGAAGCGCTTGCCTCCACGTACGTAGGGCCCGGACGCGTTCAATTTGCCGACACGCGCCCGACCTTCCACGGGCACGCCATATGCGGTGACAGTTACCCCTACATTAATGATCTGCAGCTCACTACCGGCGACCCGTTGCTTCCACCTGACAACTGCCCCCTCGACTACGGGGCCGGAAATGGGATCATGTCCCTCGTGTGTTCACAATCGTTCCATCCAGATAGCTGGGGTTACATCGCGGAGGCCCTTATGCTCTCCAAGATGATCCAGCTTCCAGCGAATGTACCCTTGTTCGCGCTGGTTCATGCCTTGTGCGACAACCCGTTTCCCTCCGGATACTGCGCCGGCCTGCCGCGGTGAGGTGTGTGGGGTGTGCGCGTCGCTTCGCAAATCGCGGCGAGTGATCGATCCTGCGTAAAGGGCCCAAGACATTGCTACCATTGGCGCTTGGCAGTCTCCCACCCCTGATTTCTCGGGTCGATTGTAGCCTCGCCCGCGACGGTCCCATCGCGAGCAGGCATCGACGTGGCGCACGCCCAGCGTGGCATGAGTGCAGAGGAAACCGCCGCGTTGCCCTGACCGTTACGGCCGCGCCTCGAGGATCAGATTGAACGGTGTCTCGGTTGCGCGGCGAACGCGCGTGAATCCTCCCTGTTGGACGACGTCGGACAGTCGTGCCTCGCCCGCCTGCGCTCCCAGCGCGAGGCCAACCTCTTGGGAGAGCGACGCGGGGGTGCAGATCACAGTTGAAGCGCCGTAGAAGACGCGCCCGACGGGATTGAGGTTCTCCTCGACGTGATCGTTGGCGAACGGCTCGACGATCATCCATGTGCCGTCCGAATCGAGCGTCTCGAGGACGTGCCGCGAAGCGCCCACGGGGTCGCCCATGTCGTGCAGGCAGTCGAACACGGTCACGAGGTCGTAGCCCGTGCCGGGATACTCCTTCGCCGCGGCCGTGGCGAACGTGATCCGAGCATCGACGCCTGCTTCGCTCGCCGCCTCGCGCGCGCGTTGGATTGACGGCTCGTGGTAGTCGAAGCCGAAGAACTCGGAGTTGGGGAACGCCTGCGCCATGATGACCGTTGACGCCCCGTGGCCGCAGCCGACATCGGCGACCTTGGCGCCTCGTTCGAGCTTCTCCTGCACTCCATGCAGAGCGGGAATCCACTCGGCAACGAGGCTGGCTCGGTAGCCGGGCCGGAAGAATCGCTCGGTCCCGCGGAACAAGCGGTGATCGTGCTCGTGCCAGCCCATTCCCTCGCCGCTGCGAAACGCCTCGAGGATCTGATCTTCGTCGGCGTACAGGGACGCGATCGAGTCATAGATACCGAGGATGTAGAACGGGCTGTCCTCATCGGCGAGCGCGAGCGCCTGCTCATCGGGCAGGGTGTAGCGGTCGCTGGCGGAGTCGTAGGTGACATAGCCGCCGGCGGCCTGGTTTCCAAGCCACTCGCGAACGTAGCGCTCAGCCGCGCCGGAACGCTCCGCCACCTCCTGCGAGGTCAGTGGCCCGGCATGGGCCATCGCCTTGTACAGGCCGAGCTTCTCGCCGATCAACATGAGCGGCGCGCTGATGATCGCCCCCATGTCGGTTACCGCCCGCCCCATAAAGGCTTCGAGCTTGGCCCCGTCAATCTCTGTCGCGCTCATGAGCGCCTCCCGTGTAGGCCTGTGGACGACCGCTGGAAATAGGCCGCCGTGTGAGGGATGCGAGAAAAGCGTACACCTCGGGCTCGAGGAGGTGTTTGGCAGGCGGCACAAAGCCCAGGCGCTAAGCCCAGGCGCTAGAGCTAGGCTCCCAGCGCGCGGGCGATGACCATCTGCTGGACCTCGTCGGTGCCCTCGCCGATGGTGAGGATCTTGGCGTCGCGGTAGAAGCGGCACACGGGGTACTCCTCGATAAAGCCGTAGCCGCCGTGTATCTGGACGGCCTCCTCAGCGCAGCGCACTGCCAGGCGGCCGGTCTTGAGCTTGGCCTGCGCGGCGGTGAGCGTGAAGTTGCGCTTGGCGTCCTTCTCGCGCGCGGCCTTGTACACGAGCAGCCGCGCGGCGGCGATCTCGGTGGACATGTCCGCGAGCTTGCCCTGGATGGCCTGGAACTTGGAGATCGACTTGCCGAACGCCTTGCGCTCCTTGGCGTATTTCAGCGCCTCGTCGAGCGCGCCCTGCGCGAGTCCGACGCCCATCGCGGCGACGCCGATGCGCCCGATGTCGAGGATGTGCAGGAACTGCTTGAAGCCGGCTCCGCGCGGCCCGAGCAGGTTCGCCTCGGGGACGCGGCAGTCGGTGAACGTGAGCGGCCGCGTGTCCGACGCGTTCCAGCCCATCTTGCGGTACGGCTCGCCCTGCTCGTAGCCGTCTGTGCCGTTGGCGACGATCACGTTGGAGATCTCCTTCGAGCCGCCGGCTTCCTCACCGGTGACGGCCGTGATGCACACGATTCCGGATATATGAGTGCCGGCGTTCGTAATGAACTGCTTGGCGCCGTTTATGACCCATTCGCCGTCCTCGAGACGTGCGCGCGTGCGCGTGTTGCCCGCGTCAGAGCCCGCCTCCGGCTCGGTCAGCCCGAACGCTCCGAGCCGTTCGCCCGAGCACAGCTGCGGCATCCATTCGCGCTTCTGCTCCTCTGAGCCGAATACGTAGATCGGCTGCGTTCCCAGCGAAGTGTGTGCGCACAGCGTGATCGCAACCGAGGAGTCCACGCGCGTGAGCTCCTCGACGGCGAGCGCGTACGCGAGCGTGTCGCCGCCGCCCCCGCCGTACTCCTCCGGGAAGGGGATGCCCATCAGGTTCAGCGCGCCGAGCTTCGCGACGATCTCGTACGGGAACGACTTAGTGCGGTCGAGCTCCTCGGCAACCGGCGCGACCTCGCCCTCGGCGAATTCCCTGACCGTGCGCCTGATCAGCTCGTGGTCGGGCGACAGGTCGAAGTCCACGACGGTCATTCTCCCAGACTGGTCGCCTGCCCCGCGGCCGCCCTACTGTCTCTTCAAGAAAAGTCTGTATAGCCATGGTGATACAGACTTTTCTTTCGAACATATCTCGACGACGGCTCGCCGTCAGCCGTCAGCTCAAAAGACGATCGTGCGGCCGTCGTGCACGAGCACGCGGTCGTCGAGCTCGCTGCGAACGGCGCGCGCGAGCACCATGCGCTCGAGGTCGCGTCCAACGCGCTCTAGGTCCTCGACGGTGTATCGGTGCCCGACGCGCTGCACGTCCTGCTCGATGATCGGTCCCTCGTCGAGCTCCTCGGTCGCGTAGTGGGCCGTCGCGCCGATCAGCTTCACGCCGCGTTCGTAGGCGTGCCTGTAGGGCTCCGCGCCGGCGAAGGCCGGCAGGAACGAGTGATGGATGTTGATCACAGGGCAGCCGACGCGGGCGAGGAAGTCTCCGGAGAGGATCTGCATGTAGCGCGCGAGCACGAGCAGCTCGGCGCCGGCGAGCGCGTCGAGCGCCTGCCGCTCGGCCTGCGGCTTGGTTTCCCTGGTGACGGGTATGTGGACGAAGGGGACGCCCAGGGCCTCGACCTCGGGGCGGAGCAGGTCGTGGTTGGAGATCACGCACGTGACGTCCATCTCCAGCTCACCGCGGCGGTGGCGCCAGAGCAGGTCCAGCAGGCAGTGATCGGCGCGCGAGGCCATCAGCGCGACCTTGCGCCGGTCGCGCGCGTAGGCAATTCGCCACTGCATCCCGAAGCGCTCGGCGAGCGCCCCGAACGCGGCCTCGAACGCAGCGCGATCCTCGTCGATCGCCGGCAGGTAGAAGGCCGAGCGCATGAAGAAGCTCCCGTGCTCGGGGTCGGTGGAGTATTGGTCGGAGGTGACGATGTTGGCTCCCTGCTCGAACAGGAAGCGCGAGACGGCAGCCACGATCCCCGGCCCGTCGGGGCACGAGATCAGCAGGCGGGCGGTGTGGTCGGCCCCGTGCCCGGTGTGGGAGCCGAGGTAGGCCATCAGTGGCTGACCGCCGCCGCCGCGAGCTCAGATACCAGCTTGTCCTCATAGAAGCGCTCGAGCGCGAATGGCGCGATCAGCTCGGGCGTGCGGCCGCTGTGGATCAGCTCGGCGAGTGTCTTGCCGACGATCGGCGCGGCCTTGAAGCCGTAGGTGCCCCAGCCGGCGCTCACGTGGAAGTTCTCCACGGCGGTGCGGCCGAGGATCGGGCTGTAGTCGGGGGAGAGGTCGCACAGCCCCGCCCAGCTGCGCAGCAGCCGTGCGTGCTCGAGCTGCGGGAACAGCTCGAGCGTATGGCGCGTCAAATCCTGCAGGAAGTTGAGCGTTCCCTGCATGCGATAGGTGGTCCACGGTTCGATCTCAGAGCCCATCACGAACTCTCCCCGGTCGGACTGGGAGATGTAGACGTGCATCTGCGAGGAGACGATCACGACGTCGAGCAGAGGCTTGACGGGCTCGGTCACGCACGCCTGCAGGATGTGCGTGGTGATCGGCAGCTCCACGCCCGCCAGCGCGCACACGAGCGTGCTCCAGCCGGCCGTCGCGCTGATCACCTGGCCGGCCTTGATCGTGCCGCGGTTGGTGCGCACGGCGTCGATCCGCCCGTCGCCGGCGGTCTCGAAGCCTTCGACCTTTGTGTACGGGTGGATCTCGACGCCCGCGCGATCGGCGCCGCGCGCGTAGCCCCAAACGACGGCATCGTGGCGGATGATCCCGCCGGGAGGGTGATATAGCGCGCCGAGGATCGGATACGTGACGTCCTCTGACACGTTTAGCTGCGGGCACAGGCGCTTCACCTCGGCGGCGTCCACGAGCTGCGAGTCGATCCCGTGCAGCCGGTTGACCTCCGCGCGGTTGGCCATGACGAACATCGCGCGGTCTGAGTGCGCGAGCGTGAGGTGGCCGCACTGCGAGAACAGCACGTTGAAGTCGAGATCGGCCGACAGGCCTTCGTAGAGCTTGATGCTCGCGTCATAGAAGCGCGCGCCCTCCGGCGTCTTGTAGTTCGAGCGCAGGATCGTCGTGTTGCGTCCCGCGGCGCCCGAGCCTATATAGCTCTGCTCGAGCACCGCCACGTTCTTGACGCCGAGCTGGCCGAGGTGGTAGGCCGTGGCGAGGCCGTGCGCGCCACCGCCCACGATGACGACGTCGTATGAGTCGCGCAGCTCGGCCGGCCGCCGCCACATCCGACCGGGGCGGAAGATCTCACGCATCGTCTCTGTCCCGGTAGTGGGCGAGCGCTTCCGCGCCGACCGGACCGCCGCCCAGCTGCGCGGCGGCGTCGGCGACCACCTGCCACAGGTACTCGCCGAGCGCCCAGCCGACGAGCACGAGCAGGCGGTCCTCCGCCTCGACGAGCACGTAGCCGGGCGTGCGCGCGACCGATCCCGGGCGGAAGGCGCCAGGGGGTGCGAGCGCCGGGCGCACGTCGATCGCGCAGAAGCGCGCCAGCAGCTCGCGCGCGCCCGGTCCGATCAGCGACATCGCGGCGAGTCCGCAGGTGACGTCGAGCACGGTCACCGTGCCGCGAGCTTCCTCGGCGGCCTGCTCGAGCGTCGCGCGGAGCGCCGGCGCCTGACCCGACTCGCCCAGCATGAGCACGCGGCTCGGCGTTACCGGACACCACCACGTACCAGTCACGTGCTCCGCCATGCCCGGCTCGAGCTTCAGGCCGCCGCCGTCACTCGCCGGCGCGACGATCCACGCGAGCTCCTGCGGCTCGGCCTGGAGCTCCAGCTTGGTGAGACTCGAGCGGTCGGCGAAGGCCACCGTGCGCGTGAGCCGCTCCCACTCGATGCTCGGCTCGCTATAGGCCTTCGCCATGCTCCATCCCTCCACGCGCGACAGCCGCGCGCCGGCGTCCACTGCCAGGCGCTCCATCGGCGAGCGCGCGAGCACCTCCCGCGAGGCCGTCACGTCAGGTGTAAGGAATGCGAGGCTCACAAGCGCAGCAGCTCGCCGGCGGGGTCGTAGAACGGCTCCGTCACCACCGACGCGCCGAAGCGCTCGCCGTTGTCGGAGATCGTGATGAGCTGACCGTCGCTGGCGAGCGCGCTGGGAACCCACGCCATCCCGATCACGCGCTCGAGCTGGCGCGAGCGGCGCGCGCTCGTCACCTGTCCCGCCGCGGCGCCGCGATGATCGAGCACCACGGCGCCCTCCGTGGGAACGTGGCCGCCCTCCACGGTGAAGCCGACCAGCGCCGTCTCGGCGGGAGCCTCGGCGAAGCGCTGGAGCGCCCACTTGCCGATGAACTGCTCGTCCTTGTCGAGCTTGACCGCCCACGGCATGCCCGCGCCGAACGGGGTCGACTCGGAGTCGGTGTCCTGGCCGACGATGATGTGCTGCTTCTGCAGGCGCAGTATCCGCTGCGGCTCGAGGCCGAACGGGCGGATGCCATCGGGCTCGCCGGCCTTCAGGATCGCGTTCCAAACGTCCTCTCCATAGGCGGCGGGGAAGTGGATCTCATAGCCGAGCTCGCCGACGAAGCCGATCCGCATCAACAGCGACTGCACGCCCGCGACGCGAGCCTGGCGCGCGTCCAGGTAGGCGAATGCCTCGGGCGAGCAGTCCGCGTCGCTCAGGCGGGCGAGTATCTCCCTCGCGCGCGGCCCGGCGAGGTTGACCGCGCACAGCGACTGCGTGACGTCCGCGAGCTGCACGTCGAGCTTCCAATCGGCCAGCCACCAGGAGAACCACTGCTCGACCGCGCCGGCGCCGCTCGAGGTCGTGGTCACGTAGAACGTGTTCTCGTCGATCCGCGTGATGGTGCCGTCGTCCATGATCCGCCCGGCGTCGCTGTTCAGCACGCCGTAGCGCACACGGCCGGGCTTCAGGTTCGAGAGCCGGTTGGGGTACAGGCGATCGAGGAACTGTCCCGCCTGCGGGCCACGCACGAGCAGCTTGCCGAGCGTTGAGACGTCGATCAGGCCGGCGGCCCGGTGGACGTTCAGCGCCTCGCCCTCGGGGTCGCCGTAGTCGTATGCGCGCCGCCAGTCGCCCGCCCATTTGATGCTCGCGCCGAGCTGGCGGTGCACTCCATGAATCGACGAGCGCTTGGCAGGCTCGATCGGCCGGCCGGCGAGCGCGCCGAGCGGAACCGTCGACCACGGCGGGCGCGCAGTGGTGGTGCCGATCTGCTCGAGCCCCTGGCCGGTCTCGGCGGACATCAGCCGGATCGAGGACAGCTGGCACATGCGACCCTGGCACGGGCCCATCGTGACGGTCGTGAAGCGCTTGCACAGCTCGATCGAGTCATAGCCCTCCTGCACGCCGCGGCGGATGTCCTTGGCGGTCACGTCCTCGCAGAAGCACGTGAACGCCTTGCCCTTAGGCGACGCGCCCGTCGCGAGCGCCGGCGCGGGCGTCTCCTCAGTGCGCGTGGAATCATGCAGCTGCGCGTCGAGCTCCGCGGCGCGTGAGGCGGAACGCTCGTCGCCGAGACCGAGCGCCTGCGCCGCCGCTAGCCCGGCGCGCTCGCCCGCGAGCGCCACCAACTGCTCGTCGCCGTCGCCCGCGAGATCGCCAGCCGCCCATACTCCCGGCGGCAGCTGCGCGAGACGGAAGTGCCCGCGCGCGGGGTCGTACTCGGTCTGAGCGCCGGCCTGCGCGAGGAGCGCCGTCGCGGGCGCCTCGCCGCCGCAGACGAGCACGAGGTCGCAGCTCAGCTCGCGCGGACCCGTGCCGGAGGCGCCGTTGGCGCTCGCATCCGCGACGGGCGCGAGCGTGGCGCCAGTCACCGCTCGCCGTCCGCTGGCGCCGACGATCGTCCAGCCGTTCAGAACCTCGACGCCCTGCGCGCGCAGCGCCTGCGCCGCCGCCGACGGCGTGTGCCGGAGATCGGCCACGGCGAGCACTTCGACGCCCAGCTCGCGCAGCGCGCTCGCGGCGAGCAGGCCGCGATCGGACGTGCTCGCGACCACGGCGCGCGTGCCCGGCCGCACGCTGTAGAGCGCCGCCAGTCGCCATGCGCCGCTCGAGAGCATCACGCCGGGGAGGTCGTTTCCGGGGAACACGAGCGGCTGCTCGATCGCGCCGGTGGCGTAGACGTGCTGGCGCGCGCGCACCTGGTGCAGGGTGTCGCCCTGCCACACCGGGACAAGGCCGTCGAAATGCCCGAGCGCGGGGGCTGAGCTGAGGATCTCGACGCCGGCCGCTCGCGCGCGGTCGGCCAGCGCGCGAGCCTGCGCGTGTCCACCCTCCCACAGCAGGCGCCCGCCGGGCTCGGGCCCCTCGTCGGCAAGCACCACGTCCGCGCCCAGCTCGGCTGCGGCGATCGCCGCGCTGAGGCCGGCGTGTCCGGCGCCGACGACGAGCACGTCGGTGTGGCGGCGGCGGTACTCGGTGCGCCACGTCCGCTCCGCCTGGCGCTGGGGCAGGCGCCCGAGGCCCGCGGCGTGGCGCAGCACCCACTCGTACAGCGGCCACAGGCGCCGCGGGCGGATGAAGGTCTTGTAGTAGAAGCCAGGAGGGGTGAACGGTCCGCCGAGCTTGTCGGTGATCGCCATGCCGTCGAGCTCGAGCCCTGGGCTGGCGTTCAGATGCTCGACCTGCATCCCCTCGCGGACTGGCTCGGTGCACGCGCGCACGCCGGGCGCGCCGTCGACGGCGACCATGCAGTTAGGGCAGTTCCCCGCGCAGCACATCAGGCCGCGGCGGCGGTGGTACTTGAAGCTGCGCGAGAACGTGCGCCGCCCGGCGGCGAACAGCGCCGAGGCGATCGTGTCACCGCGCAGCGCCGCGACGGGCTTGCCGTCGAAGCTGAACGTGAGCGTCTGGCTGCGATCGACGCGCTCGCCGGGCTGCAACGGCAGCCGGCTCATGGCGTGCCCTCCGCTTGCACGCTGCCGCCGAGCTCCGCTGACGTGCCGCCGTCGCCGGGCTCGTCGCGCTCGCCGGGAAGCCACACGCTCAGCACGTGGTTGGTGCGCGTGTCGCGTTCGGCCTGGAACCACGTGCGGCAGCCCGAGCGGTGATACCACCACTCGCGCTGGACGCCGGCGACGTTGCGGCGGAAGTAGTTGTACTCGCACAGCTCGCGCAGCGTGGGCGTCTCGCGCGGGCGGCTGCTCAGCTCTCCGCCGAAGGCGAAGTCGGCGACCTCGCGGACGCCGCAGTGCGGGCACGTGAGCACGAACGACATCGCTCGCATCCTAGACAGCCGTAACGCAAAGCGCAATACTGTTGCCGATGGCGCAACAAAGACCCACGACGCAGCCGGCCGGAGGCATGCGTCCGGGGCATCCAAAAGCGTCGGGCGTGCGCGCACGCCCCGTCGCGTCGGTAGCGCGCGCGCTGGCGCTGCTCGAGGCGCTGCGTGAGAGCGAGCAGGACCTCGGCGTCAACGAGCTTGCGCGGCGGATCGGCGTCAGCCCGAGCACGGCGTCGCGGCTGCTCGCGACGCTCGAGGGCGCGGGCATCGTCCAGCGCGACGGCCAGGGCCCGTTCCGGCTGGGGCTGGGGCTGGTGACGCTCGCCGACCGTGTGCTCGCGCGCCTTGACCTGCGCGCGCTCGCGCGTCCCGTGCTGGTCGAGCTGATGGAGCGAACGGGGGAGACGGCGACGCTGTCGGTCCCGGGGGAGCGCGAGGCGATCACGGTCGACTCGGTCCCGTCGCGCTCGAGCGTCGTTAGCATGGCGCGCCTGGGGCGCCCGAGCGTCGCGCACGCGACGGCGGTCGGCAAGGTGATGCTCGCGTTCGGCGGCGGCGCGCTGCCGCGCGAGCGCGACTTGAAAGCGCTCACCGAGCGCACGATCACCGACCGCGCACTACTCGCCCGGGAGGTGATCGCGGTGCGCCAGCGGGGCTACGGCACGGTCTTCGGCGAGCGCGAGCCGGACGTCAACGCGATCGCTGCACCGGTGTTAGACCGTGCGGGCGCGCTCGCGGCGATTCTCGGGCTGCAGGGTCCGGCCAACCGTCTCGAGGACCCCACGCGCCTGCTCGCCGAGCTGCGCGAAGGCGCAGCCACGCTCACACGCGCGCTAGGAGCAGAGCGCTGAGGCCGGCAGCAATGCGCCTGCTCGCCGGCGTGCCCCGCGTGCTCACGCCGCTGGCGCTGCTCGCCGCCGTGCTCGGCCTCGTGCTTCCATCGGGTGCGCTCGCGGCGCGCTCGGACCTGCTGCTCGCGCTGCTCGTGCTCGCCACGGCACTGGGGATCTCCTTCGCCGACCTCGCACGCCTGCGCGAGCACGCGCGCGCGGTGGTGATCCTCTCGCTGGCGCCGCTGCCCGTGCTCGTCGGCGCGGCGTGGCTGCTCGGGCGTCCGTTCGCGCCGCTCGTGCGCGACGGGCTGCTCGCGGTGGGGCTGTCCTCGTCGGAGGTCGCGGCCGTGGGCCTGGTTGCACTGGCGGGCGCCGACGCGACGATCGCGCTGGGCGTGGTAACCGGCTCGTTGGTCCTCGCGGCGCTCGTGGGGCCGGTGGCGATCGGCTGGCTGTCGGGCAGCGCCGTGCACGTCAGCTCCGGGCGCCTGCTCGGCCGCTTCGCGCTGGTCGTGCTCGTGCCGCTGCTCGTCGGCGTCGCCGTCCGCAGCCGCACGGCGCTCGCCACACGCCTAGCGGCCGCCGACGTCGATGCGGCGCGCGAGGGCGTCGCCGCGTTGACAGTGGCGGTGCTTGTATACGCGGCGCTCAGCGGCACGCACGGAGCCCACCACCTCGGCGCCGCGCTGCTCGCGAGCGTCGCGTTCCTGATCGTGTGCGCATGCCTCGCCGAGCTTTGGCGGCGCGCGGATGGGCGCCGAGCGAGCGCGATCCCGGGAGCGTTCACGATCGCGATGCGCGACTTCGCCGTCGCCGCCGCGCTCGCCACGCAGGCGTTCGGCACCGCCGCCGGCGCGGTGCCGGGGGTCTACGGCGTGGTAATGCTCGTGGCTGCGGCGATCGCCGCCGGGCGCTTCTCGCGTGCGTAGTCGCGCTCGCTCGCCCTCGACTGGGGAGGGTGCTGTCAGAGGCCGGCCGTGCGCCCCGGAATCCAGTTCGTCCCCGCGAGCGGCACGCGCGCCATCGCGGCGGCCTCGATCGTGAGCGCGACGAGGTCCTCGGGTTCGAGGTTGTGCACGTGGGACTTCCCGCAGGCCCGTGCGAGCGTCTGGGTCTCGAGCGTCAGCGTGCGCAGGTAGTTCGCCAGGCGCCGCCCGCCCTCGACCGGGTCCAGGCGCGCGGCGAGCTGCTCATCCTGGGTCGAGATCCCCGCCGGGTCGAGGCCCGCCTGGTAGTCGTCGTAATAGCCCGCCGCCGAGCCGATCGCGCGGTACTCGGCGTCGCGCTCGGGCGCGTTGTCGCCCAGCGCGATCATCGCCGCCACGCCGATCGATACCGCGTCGGCACCCAGCGCCAGCGCCTTGGCGACGTCCGCGCCCGTGCGGACGCCGCCGGAGACGATCAGCTGGACCTCGCGGTGCATGCCGAGGTCGATCAGCGATTCGACCGCCTGCGGGATCGCGGCGAGGATCGGGATGCCGACGTGCTCGATGAAGACCTCCTGCGTCGCCGCGGTGCCGCCCTGCATCCCGTCGAGCACGATCGCGTCCGCGCCGGCCTTCACTGCCAGCGCGACGTCGTAGTAGGTGCGCGTGGCGCCCACCTTGATGAAGATCGGCACGCGCCAGTCGGTGATCTCGCGCAGCTCCTCGATCTTGATCTCCAGATCGTCCGGTCCCGTCCAATCGGGGTGCCGGCAGGCGCTGCGCTGGTCGATGCCCGGCGGCAGGTCGCGCATCTGCGCGACGCGCTCGGAGATCTTGTGGCCGAGCAGCATGCCGCCGCCGCCGGGCTTCGCGCCCTGGCCGATGACCACCTCGATCGCGTCCGCGCGGCGCAGGTCGTCGGGGTTCATCCCGTAACGCGACGGCAGCAGCTGGTAGACGAGCGTGCGCGAGTGCTCGCGCTCCTCCGGCGTCATACCGCCGTCGCCCGTCGTCGTGCTCGTGCCGACGGCGCTCGCGCCGCGCCCGAGCGCCTCCTTCGCGGGCCCCGACAGAGCGCCGAAGCTCATTCCCGCGATCGTGATCGGGATCTCCAGGTGCAGCGGCTCGCGCGCGAAGCGCCCCCCGATCACCACGTCGGTCGCGCAGCGCTCGCGATACCCCTCCAGCGGGTAGCGCGAGACGCTCGCGCCGAGGAACAGCAGGTCGTCGAAGTGCGGCACGCGACGCTTGGCGCCGAAGCCGCGGATGTCGTAGGTCCCCTCGCGCGCCGCGCGCTGGATCTCGGCGATCGCGTTGCGGTCGAACGTGGCGGATTCGCGCAGGCCCGGGTGCCAGCCGTCCGCGACCGCTGCGCCCGGCTGCGAAGCCCCGCCGTTGGCGCTCATCTCAGTAGCTCCCGAGGTGCTCGACGTGGAAGTTGTAGAGCGTGCGCGCCGAGCCATAACGACGGAAGTCCGCTGCGTCGACGTCGTCGACCTCGGCGCGCTCCAGCAAGCGCGCGAGCTGCTCGACGTGCTCGGCGCGCATCTCCTTCTCGACGCAATCCGCGCCCAGCCCCGCGACCGTTCCGCGCACGTACAGGCGCGCCTCGTACAAGGAGTCGCCGAGCGCCTCGCCCGCGTCGCCGCACACCACGAGCGAGCCCTTCTGCGCCATGAACGCGCTCATGTGCCCGGCCGAGCCGCGCACCACCACGTCGGCGCCCTTGAGCGAGATCGCGCAGCGCGCGGAGGCGTCACCGTGGACGACCAGCAGCCCGCCGCGCGCGCTCGCCGCCGCGGACTGGCTCGCGCTGCCCTCGACCACGACGGTGCCCGACATCATGTTCTCCGCCACGCCGACGCCGCAGTTGCCGTGCACGCGCACCGTCGCGAGCTTGTTCATGCCGGCGCAGTAGTAGCCGACGTGCCCGTCGATCTCGAGCTCGTGCTCCGCGTCGATTCCGACAGCGATCGAGTGCATGCCCGCAGGGTTGAGCACACGCACGCGCTGTGGCTCGCGGGTGTCATGAAGGCGCTGGTTGAGCTGCCTGACGGTTTCGCTCGCCAAATCGCACAGCGCGGCCTCCCGGGTGGTATCGGGGGCGGGCATCACGCCACCAGCGTCGGGACGGCGGGGCGGGAGGGACCCCATATATAGACCCGGCCCGGGTCAGGCTCCCAGCTGACGGCGTCCTCGGCGCCGGGCAGCACGGCGATCGCACGGTACTCCGACGCGATCGCGACCCACTCGTCGGTTTCCGCCATCACGGCGGGCTTGCAGGCGATCGGATCGCGCAGCACCGCGAAGCCGTCGGCGCTTGCGACCGCGAACGTGTAGAAGCCGTCTAGGTCGTGCAGGCAGCCTTCGAGCGCCTGCTCGAGGCTCGCGCCCTCGCGCATCCGCCACGTCAGGTAGCCGGCCGCGACCTCGCTGTCGTTGTCGGTCTGGAAGTCCAGGCCCTCGCGTCGCAGCTTGGCTCGCAGGCGATTGTGGTTGGACAGCGAGCCGTTGTGCACGAGACACAGGTCGAGACCCGTGGAGAACGGGTGCGAGTGCTCGGTCGTGACGCGGCTCTCGGTCGCCATGCGCGTATGCCCGAGCGCGTGGGTGCCGTCGATTCGATCGATCTCGAAGCGCCGCACGAAATCGCGCGGCTGGCCCGCCTGCTTGTAGATCTCGATCGAGCTGCCCGCGCTCATCAGCCGCAGCTCGGGGTGGTTCTCGGCGAGCCACGCCTGCACGTTCGCGGCTTCATCCTCGACTACGAACACGGCGTGGGTGGCGCGCACGCGCGGCTCGGATGCGTCGCCGAAGGCTTCCGCCAGCTCGATGCCGAGCGTCGTCCAATCGGCGTCGCTGCCGGCGCCGCACAGCGAGATCTTGCACGACCCGGCCGGCGCCGGGTCACGGTAGAAGGCGACCCCGGCGCTGTCGGGCCCGCGGAAGGAGAGCTGCTCGAGCATTCTCGAGAGGTGCTCGCCGAGCACGGCCTGCAGCGCGGGGGTCTTCGTGTATAGCCCCGCGATCCCACACATGAAAATCACTGTAGAGGCCGGACTCGACCGCGGACATGGAGTCGGCGTGCACACTTTCGCCGGAGAATGTGGCGGGGAGCGCTACAGCGTTGGCGGCGTCCACACGCCGACGCGCTTCTGCTCGCGGCGCACCGTGTGCAGCGCCTCGCGCAGCTCCACGCGCGCGATCGGTGCCAGTGCGCTCGGGTCGAGCAGGTTGTCCACCGGGGCGCCCGCCGCGATCAGCTCGGCGTGGTGCTCGAAGCGCACGCGCGTGATCACTTCGAACGCCTCGTGCAGCGCATCGGCCACGCCGCGCTCGAGGCCCCCCGCGCTCGCGGCGGCCTCGATCCGGTCGAGCGTCGGGGAGATCGTCACGCCGTTGGCGAGCGCGTGGAAGCGGATGAGGTTCACCAGCGGGACGATCGCGCCGCGCTTTAGGTCGAGGCGGCCGGCCGCCAAGCCGCGGCGCTCGACGGCGAGATCCCCGCGGAAGCCCAGCGCCACCGGGTAGCCGGTGGCGGTGCGCGCCATCAGTCGCATGAAGTCGGGATGTTCGCGCGCCGAGCGAATACGCGCCGTCAGCGCCGCCGTCAGCGCGAGGCCGCCGGCGCACAGGCGAAAGTCGAACGCGACCGACGCGCGGATCAAATGCGACTCGCTGGGCACGCGCAGGCACTCGTCGAACGTCCTGATCCAGTCGGCCTTGGACATGCGCCACAGGCGGTTGCCCGCCAGCACGTCGTTGTTGTCGACGCCGAAGCCGCAGCGCGCGAGGCCGTCGTTGACCTCGCGTCCGAGGCGCGCGAAGTACGCATCGACGGCGTCCGCGCCGCCGGTATCGCCGCTGCGCGGCGTCCCGTAGGCGAGTGCGTTGTCCTGGTCGGAGGCCAGCGTGAACTCCCGTCGCGCGGCGCTGCCGAGGTCGAGCCACGCCCACGCCGCCGGCGCGGGGCCGTGCTTGGACAGCGAGAAGTCGATCAGGCGCACCGTCAGCGCGTCGTGCTGGAGGCTCAGCACGCGCCCGAGGTCGCGCGAGGGGACGCCGGCGCGCGCAAGCAGGCAAAACAGCTGCGGCAGGTGCTCGGCGGCGCGCGCGAGCACGCTCTCGTCGGCCGCGCCGAGGATCGTGTGGCGCAGCGCGATCGGGCTGCGCGCGTCGAGCCCGAGCAGGTCGGCCGCCGAGAGCATTCCGCACACCCGCTCGCCGTCGAGTACCGCCACGTGTTCGACGCCGGCGGCGAGCATGTCGACCGTCGCCTCGACCGCCAGTTGTTCCACCGGCACCGTCCGGGCGGGTCGGGCGATCGCCGCGACCGGGGCCTCGCCGTCGCCCGGGCCGGAGGCGACCCACGCGCGCACGGCGGCGTCGGTGACCAGCGCGAGCTTCCCGTCCGCCAGGCGCACCAGCAGCGCCGAGGCGCCGTCGCTCGCCCCCAACCTCGCCGCCGCCGCGCGCAGCGGCTCCTCAGGCTCGCAGAACACGGCCGCGCGCATGATCGCCGACACGGGCGTCGTGCCGACGTCGAGCAGGCCGTGCACGGTGTGACCGGCACGCGTCAGGCGCGTACGCATCGTCGCAGCGACGTAGCTGACGCCAGCCTCGGTTGCGAGCACGCGGCGCGCCGCGGGCGCGTTCAGCAGCGCGCAGCGCGAAGGCTCACGGGCACGCACGGTGAACAACGGCGCCATGCCCGTCAGCAGCGACGGGTGGCCGAAGCACTCGCCCGGCTCGAGCACCACCATCGTCTCGCCCTCGTGCACGAGCTCCATCGAGCCGGCGGTGAGGACATACAGGCCCTCGGCGGGCGCGCCGTCCTCGACGAGCACCAGCTCGCCCGCGTCGAAGGAAACCTCGCGCGCATCCGCGGCCACGGTGGTCAGCTCAAAGGGGGGGAGTCCGTCGAACGGAGGCTGTTGAGAGAGGAATGTGTCCAAGTGCTCCATGTCACTCCCAACAATTGTGTTCACATCTCGCCTGGGAGTTCTCCCGGGCACCTGGCAGTCTGGCGCGAACACACAATGTGATCGGGAGAGCATATGGCGGATGACACTGGCTCCGGCACCTACGACGAGCTGAGCTACGAGGGCGGGGGGCTGCCGAAAACCATCAACTGGTGGGGCGCGTTCGTGATCGGGCTCGCGGGCACGATCCTCGTCACAGGGATCGCGCCCACGATGGTCACCTCACTCGGCGCAGCGGCGATTCCGCTGATCTTCGTGATCACCATCAGCGGCTACCTGTTGTGCCTGTTCCTGGCGGAGCTCTCGGCGATCATGCCCGACCGCTCGGGCGGATCGCCCTCATACGCCTATCCCGCGTACAAGGACAAATGGCCACGCTTCGCCGAGCACGTCAACGGCTTCACCGCGTGGGCTTACTGGCTGGGTTGGTTCCCGGTCGCGCCGTTGAACATGATTCTCGCGTCTTTTTACATCGTCGAGCG
>DASZFY010000033.1:0-2393 GCA_035939335.1 Solirubrobacteraceae bacterium
GTGCCTCCGCCGCCTGGAAGCGCGGCGAGCCGAGTTCGGCGCACGTGCGGCGCAGCACCCGCGCGCGGGGGTCTTCGGCGCGGTAGATGCGGTGGCCGAAGCCCATCAGCCGCTCGCCGCGGTCGAGCGCGTCTGACACCCACTTCTCGGCGTTGCCGCTCTGTTCGACTTCGTCGAGCATCTTCAGCACGCGCGAGGGCGCGCCGCCGTGACATCACAGGCTGGGCCTCGATGATTTCAACAAAAAAGACCAATAAGCATGTTTTCGTTCAAATCCTTATGCCAGTGTTTCGGCGTTATAAAAGCTAGCCTTCTGGGCATATTCTATTCCGAGCTACGGCCCCAGAGCTAGCGCCCTAAATAGTGCTACGATAAATCAAATGCCTGGAGCCGAAACGGCCCGACGGGCCCTGATCCAACTGGCCCGCCAGTCCACCCTCGCTGGACGCTGGCCGATCGTGCTCCCAGACGATCTCCCTGGTGTCGACACGCTCACCGGCAGCCGCAACGCAACGCTCGCGCTTCTACGCGATCTCACCCAGGCAAACCAGCTTCAACGCATCCGCCGAGGCGCCTACATCCTGCGAGACGAGACAGGCGTCTTTAGGACGGACCTGTTCCAGCTGATCGATGCGATCACAGCCCCGCCGTACTTGATCACCGCCGGGCGAGCTCTCGCAGCACACGAGCTCAGCGACCAATACTTCCGCCAAGCGATTGTGCTCGTCCCCACCAGCAGGCGAAGCTTCATCTGGCGCGGAGATCAGGTCCGCTACGCACTGCTGGCTCGTTCAAGGATATGGGGCCGACAGGGACGCAAAGGACCGAGCGTTGCACGTCCTGAGCGTGCCCTGCTCGACAGCATGGCTCACCGCGAGTGGGGGGTCACGCTGTCGCAATCAGCGCAAGCGCTAGACATCGCCCTGGGCCGTGACCCGCGATTCGCGGTGACCCTGGCCGCCGCCGCGTCCCGCTATCGCAACGCCGCGCTGGCCCGACGCCTCGGCTACCTAGTTGAAGCGATCGCCGGCGAGAGCACCGCCGCGGCGTTTCGCTCCCTGACCGGGCCAAGCAAGGCCGCCACGCTGCTGGAGAAGTCCGGTCCCCAGCACGGCCCGATCGACTCGGTCTGGGGGATACGCGTCAACATCGAGCTCGAGGATCTGCTCGCGCACCGGATCATCGGCTGATGGCCGTCCTACGCGTTCGCACCGAGTTCGAGCTTCAAGACGTCGTCGAGGCTCTCGACCAGCCCGCCGACATGGTCGCACGCGACTTCGCCCTGATGACGATCGCGGCACGCCTGACTGAGAGATACCCCGGCGAGCTGTGCTTCAAGGGCGGCTTCGTGCTCCGCCATGTCCACGGCCACCAACGCTTCTCACGTGACATCGACGCCACTCGTACCCAACCGCCAAAGCACAAGCTCGACGCAGAGTCCGTCGCCCAGGAGATCTTGCGTGCCAGCGGCACGCTAATGACCTTCAAGACCGCGCCCCCCGAAACCGATTCCGCTATCAGTCTGGACTTCAACCGGATTGCGTTCTCGGGCCCGTTCGCCGAGGGCTTCGTTTCGGTCGAGATCAGCTACCGCGAGGACGTCTACGACCCCCAGATCGAGAGGATTGGGCCGCCCTACTACGAGCCGTTCCCGATCATGGTGCTCTCCCTGGATGAGATCGTTGCTGAGAAGCTCCGTGCGCTGTGTCAGCGTACCCGCGCCACCGACCTCGCCGACCTCGCGATGGTTCTTCGCCGGGCGGAGCACGACCCTGCACACGCCAGGGAGCTTGCGGCCGAGAAGTTCAAGCTCGTCAAGGACGGCGACCACCACGAGCGCATCACCCGTCGGGTTGGGCAGATGCGAACCGAATATCAGGCCGACGTGCAGGCGATCGCTCCCGACGCACCCGACTACGAGGCTGCCGCGTCGATCCTCGCTAGAGCCCTCAACGATCTGCTGCCCTGAGCATCGGAGACGAACGAACGCTTTGGTGGGAGAACCAATCCCTGCCTATTCGACCTCGGCGACCGACCGCGGCCCGTGCCCGACGTACTTCGCCGTTGGCCGGATCAGCTTCCCCTCGCGCTTTTGCTCGAGGATGTGCGCCGACCAGCCGGCGACGCGCGCGCACGTGAACATCGGCGTGAACAGGTCCGGCGGGACTTCGGCGAGGTCGAGCACCACCGCCGACCAGAACTCGACGTTCGTGGCGAGCACGCGGTCGGGCCTGCGGGCGTGTAGCTCTGCGAGCGCGGCCTTCTCGAGTGCCTCCGCCGCCTGGAAGCGCGGCGAGCCGAGTTCGGCGCACGTGCGGCGCAGCACCCGCGCGCGGGGGTCTTCGGCGCGGTAGATGCGGTGGCCGAAGCCCATCAGCCGCTCGCCGCGGTCG
>DASZFY010000034.1:0-22184 GCA_035939335.1 Solirubrobacteraceae bacterium
CAGGCAGGCGCCACACGATGAGCGTCTCCGCACGCCCATTCGAGCGCGACCATGGCGGTGCGCGCGCCGCGGGCCAGCGCGATGCCCGCGACGCCAAGGCACTGGCCCGAAGCCGCCGTGAAGCCATCCGCCGGCGCACGCGGCGCATCCGGCGGTCGGTCGCCGCCGTGGCCGTGACGCTGTTCGCCGTCGCCTTCCTCGTCGTATACGTGCAGCTCGCGTCCGGACACGACCCCGCGCTCGTCGCGAACGCCGAGAAGCGTGCCGCGTCGGCCGGCGGTGTCGGCGGTGAAACGAGCTCGTCCGCCACCAGCGAAGCCTCCGGCGAATCGAGCGCGTCGGGCAGCGGAGCAGGCAGCGAAGAATCGAGCGGCGCCTCAGCGCTGACCACGTCGCAGTCATGAGCGCCACCCACGAGGCCATCGAGGAGTTCGACTGCTTCGGCTCGCGCTGCGCCGCGCTCGTGATCGGCGACGGGCCGAACGGCGCGGCGCGCGACGGCGCCGCGCTGGCCAAGCGCGCACTGCTCGCCTGGCACCAGCGCTTCTCTCGCTTCCTGGCGGCCAGCGAGCTCTCGCTCCTGAACGGCGATCCGCGCCGCACGGTGCCCGTGAGCCCGCTGATGGCGCGTTTCGCTCAGGCCGTGCGCAGCGCCGCGTCGCTGAGCGGCGGGCTCGTGGATGGCACGCTCGTGGATGAGATCGAGCGTGCGGGCTACGCCCACGAGCTGACGCGCTCGCCCGCGCTCACGACCGCGCTCGCGTTCGCTCCCGCACGCCGGCCCGCCGCCGCAGCGGCGTCGCGGCGCTGGCGCGAGCTCGAGGTCGACCTCGGCGCGTCAACCGTCACGCGCCCGCCGGGCCTCAAGCTGGACAGCGGCGGCTTGGCCAAGGGGCTGTTCGCCGACGTGCTCGGGGAGACGCTCGCGAGCCACGCGAGCTTCGCGGTCAACTGCGCCGGCGACCTGCTCATCGGCGGGGACGCCGCGCTGACGCGCCCGATCAGGGTCGAAAGCCCGTTTGACGGACGCACGCTGCACACGTTCGAGCTCGCGCACACAGGGGTCGCCACCAGCGGTATCGGCCGGCGCAGCTGGCTCGACCGCGACGGCGTGCCCGCGCACCACCTGCTCGACCCATCGACGGGACGAGCGGCGTTCACGGGCGTGGTCCAGGTGACCGCGCTCGCTCCAAGCGCACTGGCCGCGGAGATCAAAGCCAAGGCCGCGCTGCTCAGCGGCCCCACCGCAGCGCCAGGCTGGCTGTCGCACGGCGGCGTGATCGTCTTCGACGACGGCTCCCACCGGGTGGTGCAGCCGCCGCCGAGCGTCACGCTCGCCCAGCTCTCTAAGCACATACGCATGGCGGCATAATTCGCGCCGATGCGCGCGCTCGTGCAGAGGGTCACCCGGGCCTCGGTGCGGGTCGAGGATCGCGTAGTCGCCGAGATCGGTCCCGGCCTGCTCGTGCTGCTCGGCATCGCCCGTGACGACGACGCTGCCGCCGCCGAGCGCCTTGCCACGAAGGTGCGCGCGCTGCGCGTCTTCGCGGACGCCGACGGACACATGAACGAGGCGCTCGGCGCGCGCGAGATCCTGTGCGTGAGCCAGTTCACGCTCTACGGCGACACCCGACGCGGCAACCGCCCGAGCTTTGTCGCGGCCGCCCCGTCCGAGCAGGCCGAGCCGCTGTACGAGTGCTTCTGCGCCAGCGCCGGCGCGCGGCGCGGGATCTTCGGCGCGAACATGCAGGTGGAGCTGGTCAACGACGGCCCAGTGACGCTGATGCTCGAGGCCTGACGCCGCTACTCCTCGACGCCGTGCGGCTGCGCGAGATCCAGGCCACCGTGCTCGATGCCCGGCCCCGCGGCGCGCAGCGCGGGGACGATCTCGCTCGTCACGAGGCCCGTCTCGCGAGTCAGCTCGTCGACGATCTCAAACCACCGCGACATGTTGGCCGGCGTGTCCACCAGCACCGTCAGCGCCGGCACGTGCCGGCGGATCGACCAGAAGCGTTCCCCGTGCGGCCGGTGATCGCCGTGGTAGCCCCACAGGCCGCGCAGCGCAGTGGCGCCGGCGGCGCCCTCCGCGCGCAGGCGGCGCACGAGCGCGCTGTGCAGCGGCTGGTGGCCGTGGCGACTCTGCTCGCTCGCGTACACGACGAGCTTCTGCCAGTAGGCGCGTCCCTCTGCGTCGATCGCGGGCGGCACCAACGGCTCGGCCAAGAGCGCGCCGTCTCGCTTGCACACCCGCACGCGCTCGAGCGTCATCGCCGGCTCGCTCAGCATCTCTGACAGCTCACCCACGGCGCGTTCGATCGCCGTGCGCTCGCCGACGCTCTGGATCAGCAGCGGCACCTGCGCGTTGCGCGCGAAGAACCGCGCGCGCTGGCGCACGCCCTGCGCGGTTCCGTCCAGGCCGAGCAGCGCGCTCGCACCGGCGACGCCGTGCCGGTGCAGGCACTCGACCGCGGCCAGATACGCGGGGCGGCCCGCGACGCGCGCCTGACGGGCGAGATGGATCGTCAGCTTTATGTCCGCCGACGCGGGCAGGGGCGCGAGCACCGCGTCGGGGCTGAGCGCTGCGTCGGGACTGAGCGCGACGGGGCCAGCGCCGCTCAGCAGCCGAGCGCGCTCGAGTGTGATCAGCCCGTGGCGGGCGAGCGTGCGAACCTCCTCGAGGACGGCCTCGATACGTGGCGTCGTGTCGAGCGCCAGCGCCACCAGCGGCAGGTCCTCGGACAGCGTCAGCAGGCGCTCGCTCTGCAGCCGGTGCTTGATGCCAAAGCCCTCGATCCCGCGCAGCAGCGCGCTCGTACGCAGACGATGGCGGGCGAACAGGTCGATCAGCGCGTCGGCGAGCAGGCCGCCATCGTCGCGGTCGCGCTCGCCGAAGTACACGCTCAGGCGCAGCCCGTCCTCGATCGTCATCCGCCCCCCAGCAGCCGACCGACCGCCGCCGCGCCGACGCCCAGCACGAGGCTCAACGCGACGTTCGCCGCGAGCAGCCAGCGCCGCCCGTCCTCGGCGAGTCGATGGGACTCGAGCATCCACGTCGAGAACGTCGTGTAGGAGCCGATCACCGCCGTGCCCGCGAGCAGGTAGGCGTCGCCGCTGAGCGCGAGCCCGACCAGCACGCCGAGCACGAGCGAGCCCGACAGGTTGATCAGCAGCGTGCCCAGTGGGAAGCGCGCGCCCGTGGCACTCGAGACGAGCGCGTCGATCGCGAACCGCGCGAGCGCCCCCACGCCGCCGAGCACGCCGACCGCCGCCCACAGCGCCAGGAAGCTCACGCCACCATCCCCGCGCGCCGCACCAGCTTGGTGGTCAGGAAGACCGCCGCGAAGCCGCCGGCGAGGCTCGCGCTCGCGTACGCCACCGCGAGCGCCACGTGCGCGCCTTCGATCATCTTCGTCAGCTCGACCATCACCGTCGAGAACGTCGTCAGCGCGCCGCACACGCCCGTGCCGAGGAAGGCGCGGCGGTACAGCGACGGCGGCAGGCGCTCCTGCAGGCGCGTGATGAAGTAGCCGAGCAGCGCTGCGCCGAGCATGTTCACCGCGAACGTCGCCCACGGCCATTCGTCGGCACGCTCGACGAAGCTCTGCGCGAGCGCCGCGCGCGCGACGGCGCCGATGAACCCTCCCGCGAAGATCGCGCCCAGCTCCTGGCGGTCAAGCCTCATCGCTGCGCGCGGACCATAGCGGCCGGACCTGCTAGACCCCCGCCTGATGGGTGCACCGCAGCATGTCCCCCTCCGATCGCGCGGTCCCGCGCTCAGGCGCGTGGGCGTCGTGGTCGTCGTGCTGGCGCTCGCCGGCCTGGTCGTGTTCGCGCTCTCGCGCCTGGAACTGCAGCGCGTCGGCCATGCCCTGGTCACCGCAACGCCGGGATGGATCGTGCTGGCGCTCGTGCTGATGTCGCTGGCGATGCTGATGCGCTCGATCTCCTGGCACCAGACGCTGCGCGCGGCGCTGCCGGACACGCCGCTGCCGTGGGGCGCGGTCGTGCGCGCGACGATGATCGGCGTGATGGGCTCGGCGATCGTGCCCGGACGCCTCGGCGAGCCCACGCGCGTGCTGGTGCTCTCGCGCAGGCTCGACGGCCGCACCAGCCGGCTGCTGCCGGTGGTCGCCGGGACGGTGTTCTCGCAGACCCTCTTCAACCTGCTCGCGCTGGCGATCCTGCTCGTCGTGACGATCACCAGCGTGCCGCTGCCGAGCGGTCACGGGGCGGCGATCGCGATCGCGCTGGCGGTGCCGCTGGCCGTGTGCGCGCTGATCATCGCCGGGCCGCGGCTGCTGGCGCTGGGACGGCGCTCGCGCTCTGCGCGCGTCGCGCGCGCGGCCAACGCGATCGGCAGGCTGCTCGCGCTCGCCCGGCGCGGCCTGGTCGTGTTCGCCCGTCCGCGCTACGGGGTCACCGCAATCGCCTTCCAGCTGCTGGCGTGGGCGCTGCAGTGGCTCGCGTGCTACACGGTGATCCTCGCGTTGGGGCTGCAGCCCAAGGCAGGCATCGCGGCGGCGGCGGCGATCCTGCTGGCGGTCAACCTCAGCGCGGTGCTGCCGGCGACCCCCTCGAACGTGGGCGTCTTCCAGGCGGCCTGCCTGGTGGTGCTCGCCGCCTACGGCGTCGGTGCCGGGCAGGGGCTCGCCTACGGCATCATCCTGCAGGCGGTGGAGGTCATCACCGCCCTGATCCTGGGCGTGCCGGCGCTACTGAAGGAGGGCGTGTCCTGGCAGGACATCCGCACCAGCAGGACGAGGCCGGAGCCGGAGATCGACCCTTAGAAAGAGTTTTCTAGCCCGCGAGCGCGCGCAGCGACTGGCGCAGCGAGCCCGTCGTCTGCAGCACGGCGGTGGGCTCATAGCCGCAGTGCGCCATGCAGTTCTCGCAGCGCGGGTCCTTGCCACGCCCGTACTTGCTCCAGTCGGTCGTCTCGATCAGCTCTTTGTAGGTCTTCGTGTAGCCGTCTGACATCAGGTAGCACGGGCGCTGCCAGCCGAACAGCGAGTAGCTGGGGATCCCCCATGCGGTGCAGTCGAATTCGGCCTTGCCCTCGAGGAAGTCCAGGAACAGCGGGCTGTGGTTCAGGCGCCACTTCTTGCGCCGCCCGTCCGCGAACGCCTCGCTGAACAGCTTGCGCGTCTGCGTCACGCCGAGGAAATGCTCCTGGTCCGGCGCTTTCTCATATGCGTAGGCGGGCGAGATCATCATCTCGTCGACCTCGAGGTCGTCGTTGAGGAAGTCGAGCACCTCGCGCACCGTCTTGGGTGAGTCGTGCGTGAAGAAGGTCGTGTTGGTCGTCACGCGAAAGCCCGCCGCCTTGGCCGCCTTGATCGCAGAGACGGCCTTGTCGAAGACGCCCTCGCGCTCGACCGAGGCGTCGTGGCGCTCGCGCAGGCCGTCCATGTGGACCGCCCACGAGAAGTACGGGCTCGGCTTGAAGTTCTCGAGCTTCTTCTCCAGCAGCAGCGCGTTCGTGCACAGGTACACGAACTTCTTGCGCTTGATCAGCTCCGCCGCGATCACGTGGATCTCGGGGTGGATCAGCGGCTCGCCGCCGGCGATCGACACCATCGGCGCGCCACTCTCCTCGATCGCGCCGATCGCCTGCTCGACGGGCATCCGCCGGCGCAGCTCGTGCTCGGGGTGTTGGATCTTGCCGCAGCCCGAGCAGGCGAGGTTGCACTGGAACAGCGGCTCGAGCTCGACGATCAACGGGAACTTCTCGCGTTTGGCCAGCCGCTGGCGCATCAGGTACCAACCCATGCGCGTGCTCTGCCTCACCCGAACCGCCATACGGCCTACCTTAGACGCCCGGCGCCCACTCGTGAAGCGCGCCCGCGACGCGCCGCAGCGCGAGCGCCGCGCGCAGCGCACCTGCGGCGGCGCGCAGGCGCATCAGCTCGTGCGTGGGGCTGTCCAGCACGACGCGCACGACGCCGAACGGGCGCCCCCCGGCGCCAGCCGCGAGCCACACCGACTCCATGTCCACCGCGATCGCACCGCCCGCGTGCAGCTCGGCGCGCCTGTCCCCGAGCGCCAGGCGCGAGACGCACACGACATCGCCGGCACGCACCTTCAACCCGCGTCCAGTGAGGCGATGCACGAGCTGGTCGTGCAGGTCGCAGCGCACGCGCTGCTCGGCGTGCCCTTCGTCCTGCGCCGCGTACACGTCCTGCGCGACGATCACTTCGCCCGGCACCGACGTCTCATCGAGCCCTCCGCAGAAGCCCAGCACGAGCATCGCACGGCCGCTGTCCGCCGCGAGCACGCCGGCCGCGGCCCGCGAGCGCTTCGGGCCCATCCCCGTCTTTCGCACCAGCGCCGCGCGCCTGCCCGCCGATGAGATCAGCGCGGCCTCGATGCGCATCGGCGCCGCCACCAGCAGATCGGTCATCGCGCGACCTCCAGCGCGGCGTCAGCCCACGGGCCTCGAGCCGCCTGCGCCGTCTCGACGCCCAGGCCGCGCAGCGCCGCGTCCGCCGCCGCGTGACCGCTCAGCACCGCGCCCTCGAGCGTCGCCGGCCAGCCCGTCGCGGTCCACGTGCCCGCGAGCACGAGGCCGGGGACCGCGGTCTGCGGGCCGGGACGCAGCGCGCCGACGCCGGGCGCCGCGCGGAAGGTGGCCGCGTGCTCGCGCGTGGCGAGGAAGAACTCGACCTTGGCCTCGCGCGCACGCGGGAACAACTCGCGCAGGGCCGGCAGGTAGCGCTCGCGCAGCTTGTCCGCGCTGATGCCCATCTCGCGCTCCGCTCCCGACAGCGACACCGCCAGATACTGGCAGTCCGCGGGCGCGCCGGCGGCGTCAGTGCGGTCGAACACGTACTGCACCGGCGTGCCGACCCCCGCCGCGAACGGCTCCTCGCACACGCGACGGTCATACACGACGTGCAGGTTGACGATCGGCGAGCTGCCCAGTCCGCGCCAAGCGCGCGCTCTCTCGCCCAGCAGCGGCTCGAGCAGGTTGGCTGCGCGCATGTGCGGCACCGCGAGGACCGTCGCGTCGGCGCTCAACGCCTCGAGCGGCTCGACAGCCTCGCTCGAACGCTCCCTGCCGAAGGCGTCCTCGCCGGAGGCCCCCTCACCAAGAGCGCCCTCGCCCCGTGCACCGCGCCCGTGCACCTCGACGCCGGAGGCTGTGCGCACGAGCCGCTCCGCGCGCCAGCCCAGCCGCACCTCGACGCCGGCCTCGCGCAGCGCCCGCTCGGCGGGGGTGCCGATCGTCGCGCCGAGCGTGCCACGGTGAAAGCCGATGTCGCCGGCGTCGACGCTCGACAGCAGGCCCGTGCTAAACACGAACGCCACGAGCGCCAGCGACGCCTGCGCGGCTGGCAGGTTGAGCGTCGGCAGCGCGACCAGGTCCCACAGCGCGGCGACCGCGCGCGGGCCCTGACCGTGGCGCGCGAGCCACTCGCCGAACGTCTGCGCTTCGAGCGCCTCGTCATCCGGGCGCAGGCGCATCAGGCCGAGCGCCGCGCGCGCCGCGCCGAGCCGTTCGGAGCGGCGCAGGCGCGGGTAGCGCGCGAGCGCGAGCGCGAGGTGCGCCGGCGCGGGCAGCGATCCGCGGCGCAGCAGCGCCGGCGCGTGGCCGGGGCTCAGCACGGGGATCTCAAGGCGCGGCTGCACGAACGTGAGCTGCTCGCTGCCCAGGCGCGCGAGCAGCGCGCGGTAGGCGAGGCAGCAGCGCAGGAACACGTGCTGGCCGTTGTCGAGCTGCAGGCCGTCGCGCTCGAACGAGTACGCCGCGCCGCCGAGCCTGCGTCTGACCTCGACCAGCGTCACGCTCGCGCCCGCAGCGGCGCAGTCGAGCGCCGCGGCGATGCCGGCGAGCCCGCCGCCGACGATCAGCACGCGCCCGCCGCGCACGGATTCGCCGGTGTTCACGCGCCCACTCCGAGCATGCCCCGCGCAGCGACCCATGCCTTCTCGTGCATCGGCAGCGACATGCGCCCGTACGCCACCTCCTGGGGGCGAGCGTCGATGCGCTCGAGCAGCCGCCGGTAGATGCCGGCCATCGCGAGCACGCACGCCGCGCTGCGCCGATCGAGCATGCCCGTGAGCGCGATCCCACGGTCGAACCACTCGCGCGCGCGCTCGCACTCGAAGCGCACGAGCGCGGACAGCCGCTCGGCCTCGGCCAGGCGTCCGTTCGCGCCACTGCCGCCACTGACGCGCGCGAGCAGGCCCAGCAGCTCCTCGGCTGCCTCGCTCTGCGGCGGGCGCTCGTCCGCCGCCAGCACGCCGAAGCGCCTGAGGTCCTCGCCCGGCAGGTACACACGGCCGTTGTGCGCGTCCTCGCGCACGTCGCGCAGGATGTTCGTCAGCTGCAGCGCCACGCCCAGTTCGTCGGCGAGACGCTCCGCGTGAGCGGGGTCGGCGCCCGCGCCTGCGCGCAGGCCAAAGATCGCGAGGCACACACGCCCGATCGCGCCGGCGACGCGCCGGCAGTACACCACCAGCTCGTCGAACTCCTCGTAGCTGGTGCCCGCGACGTCCATGCGCACCCCGTCGATCAGCTCGCCGAGAACGCTCGCGGACAGCGGGAAGCGTCGCGTGGCGTCGGAGAGTGCGACCATCACGAGATCCTCGCCACGCTCCGTGTCCGGCCCGGCGTGCTCGATCGCCGCGAGCGCGCCGTCCTCGCCGTCGAGCAGCCGCAGCTTGTCCTCGCGCGCGAGCGTGCCGTCGCCGATGTCATCGACGCGACGCGCGAACGCGTACACCGCGCACATCGCGCGCCGGCGCTCGCCCGGCAGCAGGCGGATGCCGTAGTAGAAGTTGGCGGCCTGGGAACGGGTGACCGATTCGCAGTGGCGGTAGGCAGCGGCGATCTCCGTGGCGCTGCTCACGACCGCTCCCTCCGGCTCGCTGGCGCCCTGCAGCTCGCGCGCAGCGTCCCCACGAGCACAGCGGCGCGCCGCGCGCGCCCCGCACGCGGCGCTCCCGCGAGCACGTCGTAGTGGGCACGCTCGATCGCGTCGAGCGCGGCGCGCCCACCGGCGAGGAACGCCGCGACGGCGAACCTGGGGCGGCCACGCAGCTCGGCGATCAGCGGCGCGCCCTCGGCGAACAGCCCCCGCGCGCGGGCGACCTCGAAGGCGAGCACCTCCCGCAAAGGGCCGCTCGCGTGCTCGCCCGCGAGATCCACCTCGGCACAGCCAAAGCGGCGCAGGTCCTCCGTCGGCAGGTAGATGCGCCCGCGAGCGAGGTCCTCGGCGACATCCTGGCAGTGCTCTGTGAGCTGTAGCGCCGTGCAGATCGAGTCCGACAGCGCGATGCGCGCGGGAGTCGCGAGACCGAGCACGCCGAGCACCAACTCCCCCACGGGGTCGGCGGACAGCGCGCAGTAGCCGCGCAGCTGCTCCCACGTCTCATAGCGGCTCACGCGCTGGTCGACGCGGTTGGCCTCGATCAGGCGCGCGAACGGCTCGCGCGACAGCGCGCACGCGCGCGCCGTCTCCCCCAGGCGCACCAGCAGCGGGTGCTGCGCCTCGCCGCGCAACGCCCGGTCGAGCTCCTGCTCGAGCCAGTCCAGCGCCGCCAGCCGCTCCCCCGGCGGGCGCTCACCCGCGTCGCCGAGCTCGTCCACGAGCCGCGCGAAGCCGTACACAGCCAGCAGGTGCTTGCGCGCGCGCCGGGGCAGCACGCGGCTTGCGACGGGGAAGTTCTCCGTCTGCGCTCGCGCCATCACCGCCTCCGCGGTGGGGGCGTCAATCGCCGCGTCGGCGATCAGCATCACTCCCGTCGCGCGGCGCGGGCGCGCTCGCCGCCAGCGTCCTGACCGGCTTGCGCCGCGAGGCAGCGTCCGAGCGCCATGATCGGGAACGTCAGTCGATAGAGGTGGTAGTTGATGTAGTAGTCGGACGGAAAGCCCGTGCCGGTGTACTGCGGCTCGTCCCAGCCGCCGTCGGAGCGCTGGCTCGACACGAGCCACGCGATGCCGCGCGCGAGCGCCGCCGAGCGCTCGCCCGCCGCGTGCAGCGCGAGCAGCGCCCACGCCGTCTGCGAGGCGGTGCTCGGACCGCGCCCGACCCATTTGGGGTCGTCGTAGGAGCGCGCGTCCTCGCCCCAGCCGCCGTCTTCGTTCTGGTGGCGCTCCAGCCACGCGACCGCCCGCCTGACGGCCGTGTGCGACGGCTCGACCCCCGCGGCGATCAGCCCCGGCACCACCGCGCCGGTGCCGTAAACGTGGTTGATGCCCCAGCGCCCGAACCACGAGCCGTCGGCCTCCTGGCACTCGAGCAGCCAGCGCACGCCTCGCTGCGCCGCGGGCGTGGCGGCGAGCCCCAGCGCGCCGAGCATCTCGACCGTGTGACCGGTCACGTCGGCGCTCGGCTCGTCGATCACCTCGCCGAAGTCCAGGAACGGCAGCTCGCGCACGAGCGAGCGCGTGTTGTCGGCGTCGAACGCGCCCCAGCCGCCGTCGGAGCTCTGCATGCCCTCGACCCAGCGCAGCGCCCGTCCGACCGCGCCGTCGATCGGCGCTCGCAGCGGCGCGTTGCGCTCCAGGCGTGCCAGCGCGAGCACGACCTCGACGGTGTCGTCGACGTCCGGGTAGTTGGCGTTGGCGAACTCGAACGCCCAGCCGCCGGGCTCGAGCCCAGAGCTGCGCACCGACCAGTCGCCGCGCCTGGTGACCTCCTCGGCGAGCAGCCACTCCGCCGCGCCGACCATCGCCGGGTGGTCCTCGGCGAGGCCCGCGTCGCTGAGCGCGACCATCGCCAGTGCCGTGTCCCACACCGGCGACTGGCAGGCTTCCAGGCGCCGGCTCTCGCCGGCTGGAGCGCCGACGCCGCGGGAGTCGTCGCGATCCTCGACCATGAACCGCTCGAGGCCCTCCAGGCCGCGCTTGATCACGGGATGCTCGAGCGGATAGCCGGCGAGATGCAGCGCCATCAGCGAGTACACCCACGGGGGCTGGATGCCGCCCCACGAGCCGTCTGCCTCCTGGCGGCGCACGATCCAGCGCTCGGCCTTGGCGAGCGCCAGCCGGCGCAGCGGCGCGAGCGGCCGGCGCTCGTACGCGCGCAGGATCTGATCGAGGCGTCCGAGCCACGCGCTCCGGCGAGACGGCGCCCGCCCGGGTGCCACGCCCGGCGGCTGCACGGACGCGGCGGCGCTCACGTGCAGCTCCTCCAGGTCGAATGGCAGCGGGCGCACGGGACGGTGTGCTTTGACGATCGACAGCGCGACGATCGTCTGACGCGCCCAGCAGGCGAAGTCGTAGACGTTCAGCGGGACCGACGGCGGTAGCAGCACGACCTCGGGCGGGAGCGCCGGCACCCGCTCCCACGACCACAGCCCGAACAGCGCCAGCCACACGTGCGTGAAGACGCGCGCACGCTCGAGACCACCCTCGCCGCGGATGAACTCGGCCGCCGCCAGCATGTGCGGGGCGTCGGGCTCATCGCCGGCGAGCCGCAGCGCCCAGTAGGCCTCGATCGTCGTCGAGAGCTCCCCCGGGCCTCCGTGGAAGTTCGTCCACGTGCCGTCGGCGCGCTGCTGGGAGCGGATCCACGCCGCCGAGCGCTCCGTCTCCGGCGCGGTACGGATGCCGAGGAACTCGCGCAGGAGCATGTCCTCCGCGTCCATCGTGACGTTCGTCTGCAGCTCCCCCCGCCACCAGCCGGCCTCGTCCTGCAGCGACAGCAGGTACTCACGGGCCAGATCCAGCGCCACCTTCGCCTCACTGCAAGCGTCCAAGGTCAACTGCGCCATATGGGAAACCTAAATCTTTTTGATCTGAGACGACAGTCGCGCATGTTCGCTCGCATTCGCACCCCTCACGATGACACCTAAACGCCCGCGGGCACCAGCACATCCGGGCTTGCAAGCGTGATCACGTGGCGGCGCAGCGTAGCCTCGCTGACGTTCCGCGCGACCGCTGAGACGAAGCGGTAGTCGATCAGCCCGTCGACGTCGAGGCGGGCCACCAGGTGGAATCCCGGCGCCGGCGGCTCGCCGGCGCTGCGCCTCAGCGGCGCGTAGCCGGTCTCGTCGATCTCGCGCACACGTACCGTGGTGCCCGGGCGCAGGCCGTGCAGGCCGGGCAGGTAGTACTCGAGCGGCGCGGAGCCCAGCTCGACGGTCGTGACCACGCGTTCGCGCGGCGCGACGCGCAGCGACTTGGCGAGACCCCGCCAGTTCCCGCGCTGCAGGCGCGAGCTGAGATCGATGTCGATCGTGATCGCGAGGAACGCCAGCGCGATCGTGACCGCTATAGCGACCGTGGCGCCGACTCCGGCCGATCGCCCGGTGCCAGCGGACGGCCATACGACCAGCACCGCGATCACCGCCGTCACCGGGATCATCGCCGCGACGAGGTTGCGCGGCGCGAGGTAGTCGGCCCCGAAGGCAACCATCACGATTGGGGTTAGGACGCCGCAGGCGGCGATCGAGAACGCGACCAGCAGCCCGCCTCGCGCCGAGGCCGGGCGTGCCGGCTCGCCAGCACCGTCGTCGTCTGCGGCGCTGGCCATCGACCGCGCAGCGTCCGCACGCCGCGAGGCGGGCCCGGGGTCGGTCATCCGCCACAGCCCAAGCGCCACGCCGGCGAGGACGGGCAGTGCGACGAGCAGCTCGATGCCGTGCCCTAGCGAAGCGCCGGTGTAGCCGGTCAGGTAGTACTGCGCGATCGCCTGCAGACGTTCGGACAGCGGCCATTCTCCGATCCATTGCGTCCCGTGACCGCCCTGGGATGAGATCAGCGGCGCCAGCGCCGCCCCCACGATGGCGAGCACGCCGATCGCCGGCAGCGCCGCGCGCCGCGTGCGCCGCTCCCACAACAGCCACAACACCATCGGAATCAACAGGAACACGGCGAAGTAGTGGGTCAACAGCGCGAGCGCGCCGCTCACCGCGAACGCGGCCATGCGACGCGACGTCGGCTCGCGCCGCGCGCGCAGGAAACACAACATCGCAAGCGCGGCCATCAACACGAACAATCCATACGCGCGCGCCTCCTGCGAGTACCACACGAACAGCGGGTTCACAGCCACCAACGCCGCGCACACGATCGCCGCGCGACGGCCGTTCAACTCTCTGCCGATCGCCCACGCCACCGGCACCGTGGCGATCCCAGCGAGCGCAGAGGGCAGTCGCAACGCCACCTCGCCGGTCCCCAGCACACGCGAGTCTGCCCACGCGAGCAGATACCACAGCGGCGGCGTGTTCTCGGTGTGCGCGACCGAGCGCAGCGTCGCGGTGAGGCTCGGGTGCAGCACGTGAAGGGGTGTGAACGCCTCGTCGTACCAGAAGCTCTGCAGGTCGATCGTCGAGAGCCGCAGCACGGCGGCGAGCAGAGTCAACGCCGCGAGCGCCCACCACGGTGGCAGCCGGCCGGCAGCCCGCGCCTCGCGCGCCGCCGACGGCGTCGCCGGATGGGCGGCGGTGCTCATCGCGGACATATTCCCTCTACGCCCGATCCGAAGCAGCCGTAGCGCTTGGCGCGCACGTCTTCCACGTATGGCGGCAGGTACCAGCCCCCGTGCACGGTGCGCATGCCGTCGAGGACCGGCCCCCAGATCGCCAGGCAGATCTGCGTCTTGGCGCCGGGCGCACCGGCGCTGGTGTTGCCGCATAGAGCCTCACGCTGTGTGTTGGCGCCGAGGGTTTCCTGGTCGATCGAGATGTTGTGGTAGTCGTGACCGGTGTAGTGGCGCCACGTGCGCAGGTCGGCGATCAGGCGATGGTTGGTGCCAACCTGTCGGGCGAGGTCGTTGACGGTGGCG
Organism: Solirubrobacteraceae bacterium; assembly: GCA_035939335.1. Classification (GTDB taxonomy): domain Bacteria; phylum Actinomycetota; class Thermoleophilia; order Solirubrobacterales; family Solirubrobacteraceae; genus Palsa-744. The sequence goes on from DASZFY010000034.1 coordinate 13,734, forward strand.
ACGGCCAGCACGATCGCGACAAGCACCAGCAGCGTTGTCTCGATCAGCCACACGTCGCCCCGCTCGGGCCGGCGGGCGCTGGCAGGCGCGACGCTCATTGCACCAGCGCCAGCAGCGGCGAGATCTGGTGGATGACGAACAGCCCCTGCACGACGAGCGTGGCGAGCAGCAGACGGCGGTCGCGCGTGACGACGGCGAGCGGCAGCGGCCACAGGATGTACCACGCCAGCAGCCACGTGCTCGTGACGGAGATCGCGAGCAGCGCCCAGCCGGAGGCGGCGATCCAGTCATAGCCGCGCCACGTGCGCCACAGCAGGTGCAGGATGATCAGCACGAGCGCCGCCTTGAGCAGGTCGTGGTCGACGGGGAACACGCCGGGCTTGCCGAGCAGGTGGGCGATCTCGGTGGCGAAGCTGTCGCTCGAGACGAACGCCGAGTCGCGGTTGAGCGCCGCGACGACGTCGATGCCGTGGATGCCGAACGCCGCATATCCGATCAGCGCACCGAGCATGATCGCGGCGACGGTTCCTAGGATCGGGGCGAGGCGCCGTCGGGAGACGATCATGAACGGGAGCAGTACGGCGACTGTGGCCTTGATCAGCGCGCCGGCGACGATCCATACGGCGGCGCCGGCTTCGCGGCGGCCTGAGGGTGTGCCGGTGGCGACGAGGCTCACCGCGGCCATCATCGCGAGCAGCATGATCAGGTCGTTGTGGGCGCCACCCAGCCCGTAGATCACATACAGCGGGTTGGCGCCGACGATCACGATCGCGGCCACCGGGTCGAAGCCGCGCTCGCGCGCGACGCGCCAGATCAGCGCGAGCGTGGCGGCGCTCGCGAGCAGCGCCTCGAGCTTCATCCCCCACAGCGCGCCCACGACGCCGAGCAGCGCGAGCGGATAGGACAGCAGCGTGTACAGCGGCCCGTAGGCGGTGGCGACGAGGTCCCAGTCGTGGCCGACATACCGGTAGATCGGGTCGTGGACGATCGCGACCGGGCCGTGCGTATAGGGGTTCAGGCCATGCTCGACGCCCATGCGCGCGTAGGCGATGTAGCTGAAAACGTCGGTCGAGAGCAGGATCGGCCCGACGAACACGATCAGCTGCAGCGCGGCGACGAGCCCGATCGCCCAGCGCTTGGAGATGACGCCACCCGCGTAGCGCCGCTCGGCGCCGGCGCAGCCGGGCGAGGAACGCCCGACGAGCGCGACGAGCCCCGCGTAGGCGCACGAGGAGACGAGCAGCGCGATCAGGAAGACGCGGTAGCCGAGGCGCTCGCCGATGCCCTGTAGCCATGCGGCGATCTGCGGCGACTTCGGGACGAGCGGCGACAGCCCTGCGGCGCCGTCGAAGACGATCTCGGCCGCGGCGGCCACGAGCAGCAGCGCTAGCAGCGTTGCCAGCGCAGGCGCCCACCGCTCAGAGCGGACATGGGCAGCGCCACGCTCGCTCTGGGCGACGACGCTCACGAAGCTGCGAGGCTCACAGCGCAGTCCACACGGTCTTGGTCTCCAAGTAGGCGTCGAGACCATCGTGGCCGTGCTCGCGGCCGATGCCTGAGGCCTTGAAGCCGCCGAACGGCGCCGCGGGATCGACGACCCCCCAGGTGTTGACGTAGACCATGCCCGCGCGCAGCATCGCGGCGAGGCGGTGGGCGCTGGAGACGTCGCGCGTCCACACCCCCGCCGCGAGCCCGTAGTCGCCGTCGTTTGCGCGCGCGGCGACCTCCTCGAGGCTGTCGTAGGGGGAGGCGACCAGCACCGGCCCGAAGATCTCCTCGCGCGAGATCCGCAGCTCGTCGGAGGTGGTGCTGAACAGCGTTGGCGCGACGAAGTAGCCGCCGCTGTCGCTCAGCGCGGCCTCGCCGCCGGCGAGCACCTCCGCGCCTTCGGAGCGGCCCGCGTCGATGTAGCCCAGCACCCGCTCCTGCTGCTCGGCCGAGACGAGCGGGCCGAGCTGCGTGCCGGGGTCCAGCCCAGGGCCGAGCTGTGCGGCCTTGGCGGCGTCGGCGAGCGCACTCATGACCTCGTCGAAGCGCTCCGCTGGCACGAACAGGCGCGAGCCCGCGTTGCACGCCTGGCCGGAGTTGAAGTAGATCGCCTGGAAGGAGCCCTTGACGGCGGCGTCGATGTCGGCGTCGGGCAGGATGATGTTCGGCGACTTGCCCCCGAGCTCGAGCGTCACGCGCTTCAGGTCGCGGCCGGCCTTGGCGCCGATCTCACGTCCGACGACGGTCGAGCCGGTGAAAGCGATCTTGTTGACGTCGGGGTGATCGACGAGCGCCGCGCCGGTGGCGCCGTCGCCGGTGAGCACGTTGATGACGCCCGGCGGGAAGCCCACCTCGAGCGCTAGCTCGCCGATGCGCAGCGCCGACAGCGGTGTCTGCTCGGCGGGCTTCAGCACGATCGTGCAGCCCGCGGCGAGCGCGGGTCCTAGCTTCCACGCGGCCATCAGCAGTGGGAAGTTCCACGGGATGATCTGCGCGCACACGCCCACCGGCTCGCGGCGCGTGTAGCAGTGCATGTTCGGCGCGCTCACCGGCAGCACGCCTCCCTCGATCTTCGTCGGCCACCCGGCGAAGTAGCGCAGGTGCGCGACCGCGCCGTTGACGTCGACGTACTGCGCGAGCCCCACCGGCTTGCCATTGTCGAGCGACTCGATCTGCGCGATCTCCTCGGCGCGCGCCTCGATCGCATCCGCGAGCGCGTGCATCAGACGCTCGCGCGCGGAGGCGGGCATCGAGGACCAAGGGCCCTCGGCGAACGCAGCGCGTGCCGCGGCGACCGCCCGCGCTACGTCCTCGGGGCCGCCGAGCGCGACCTCGGCGATCTCCGTGCCGGTGGCGGGATCGAGCGTGGCGAACGTGCGCCCGTCAGCCGCGTCGAGGCGCTCGGAGCCGATCAGCAGGCGCTGCGGCTGGGCGATGAACTCGCGCGCGGGACCGCCGAGCGCGTCGGGCAGGGAATCTGCGGAGATAGTGGTCATGACGGCAGCGTACCTCGCCAAGCACCTGTTCTGAGCGGAGCGATCGATCAGACGGTGGCGGGCAGCGTGGGCTGCGGATGCCCGACGGCGAACCCCTGGGCGTAGTCGACGCCGTAGCTGCGCAGCATGCCGATGGTCGTCTCGTCGCCGACGAACTCGGCGATCGTCTCGCCTCCCATCCCGCGCACGACGCCGGCGAGCGCCCTGACGAGCAGCTGGTCGGTGCGCGAGACGGGCAGGCGGCGGATGAAGTCGCCGTCGATCTTCAGATAGCTGTAGGGCAGATGCCTGAGGTACTGAAACGAGCCGAAGCCGGCGCCGAAGTCGTCCAGCGCGAGGTCACAGCCGAGCGACAGGACGCCGGAGCAGAAGTCGCGGGCGCTGTTCATGTCGGAGATGGCGGCGGTCTCGGTGATCTCGATCACCAGCCGCGACGGATCGACCCCGTGCCAGCCGAGGCGCCGCTCGAGGTAGGAGAGCATCGTCCTGTCGGTGACCGACAGGGCTGACACGTTGACGGCGACGCGCGCCTCCCCGTCGGGTTCGGAGCCGAGCAGCGCGGCGACTTGGTCGATGACCATGCGATCGATGTCGCGGATCAGCCCGTAGCGCTCGGCCGCCGGCAGGAAGCGTCCGGGAGCGACGAGACTCCCGTCGGCCTCGTCGGCGAGGCGCAGCAGCGCCTCGTGGTGGGAGATGCGACGATCGCTCAGCGCGACGATCGGCTGGAAGTGCAGCACGAACAGCCCGCTGTCGAGCGCGCGGCGCAGCCGCTCGAGCCACGGGCGCCGATGCAGCCCGGCCGGCGAGCAGAAGCCTTCGCTCAGCGCCCGGGCGTCGACGAGCCCGCGGACGCTGCCCGGGGCGGCTTGCGGGCGCCCCAGGAACAGGCGTGGCGTGGCGTCGGTGGTGGTCGAGCTCAACATCGCCGTGAGTGTGTTCGACGGCGCGCCGGGCTCACCTGCGCTTGGAAGCGACGTACGGGCGCCGTGCGCGGTCGGAGATCACGAGCAGCAGCGCGACGAGCACGAAGTTCATCACCACTGACGAGCCGCCGTAGGCGACGAACGGGAGCGTCACGCCGGTGAGCGGGATCACGCGGGTGACGCCGCCGACGATCACGAACACCTGCAGCGCCACGATGAACGACAGCCCGGTGGCGAGCAGCTTGGAGAAGGAGTCGCGCGCGAGCACCGCTGTCTTCAGCCCGCGCCCGATCAGCAGCAGGTACACGCCGAGCAGCGCGGCGGCCCCGACGAGGCCGACCTCGTTGACGATGACTGCGTAGATCATGTCGCTTTCGGGGACGGGCAGGATCGAGGCGCCATGAGGGCCGACGCGCAGCAGCGAGCGGTCGAAGCCGGCGCCGAGCAGCCCCCCGTCGGCCTGCGCGAACAGCGACTGCGCCAGCTGGTAGCTGCCTCCCACTTCGCGGTGGTAGAGGACTTCGTTGAAGGGGTGTTCCCAGGCGAGCACACGTGCCTGTACGTGGCTGACATGGCCGGCGAGATACCACGCGCCGAGCGCGAACAGCAGGATCCCGATCAGCGGGAACGAGAAGCGTCCGGTGGCGACGTACAGCAGCGCGAGGAACGCGCCATAGAACATCAGCGAGGTGCCCAGCTCGTCCGTGAGCAGGAGCGTCGCCATCGCGGCTCCCCAGACGATCAGCATCGGCCCGAACTGCTTCATCGGCGGGATCGTCAGCCCGAGCACGCGCCGCCCCGCGGTCACGAGGATCTGGCGGTTGTCGCGCAGGTAGCTCGCGAGGAAGATCACGATCGCGACCTTCGCGAACTCGGCCGGCTGGAAGGACACGCTGCCGATGTGGATGTCGAGGTAGGCGCCGTTGACCTGCTCGCCGATCCCGGGCAGCCGCGGCAGCACGGTCATGCCGATGCCGATCAGCGCGATCGTGTAGCGGTAGCGTTCGAGCACGCTCACGCCGCGCTTGCGCAGCGCGAGGATCGTGGCGGCGAACAGCGCCAGCCCGAGCACCATCCACTGTGCCTGCTGGCGCGCGAGCGTCGGTTCGATGCGGTACACCATCACGATGCCCACGCTCGCGAGCACGGCGACGAGCGGGAACAGGTATGGGTCGGCGTCGGGCAGCGCATAGCGGATCACCAAGTGCGCGGCGAGGCACAGCCCGAGGAACAGCGCGCCGTAGGTGAGCGACACGCTCGAGGCGTGGTTGAGCGTCAGGTTGGTCGAGCCGCCGGGCGAGTTGTCCTGGGTCTGGATGAAGATCGCGGTGAAGCCGGCGGTCACCAGCAGCGCTGAGGGCACGAGGCCGAGCAGCTCGCGATTGCGTGGGCTGAGCATCCCTCCGAGCGTATCCGTGATGGCGGCGCACGTGCACCGCTAACGTCGCTCAGCGCGAGGCGGCGGCCGCTTGGTCGAGGGCTGCGTTGACCAAGGCGTCGGCGTCGGCGTTCTGCGCGCGTGGCACCGTTCGTATGCTCCAGCTCTCGAAGCCACGGAGCGCCTGCATGGCCTCGAGGTACAGCGGCTTCATGGCGGGGTGCTTGACCTTGTAGATGCCCTGCACCTGCTTGGCGATCAGCTCGGAGTCGCCGATCACCTCGACCTCGCTGGCGCCGAGCTCGCGCGCCCGCGCGAGGCCGAGCAGCAGCGCGCGGTACTCGGCGACGTTGTTGGTGGCGGTGCCGAGCAGCTGCGCGCGCTCGTCGACGGTCTCGCCGGCGGGCGTGCTGAGGACGGCTGCGGCGGCGGCTGGACCTGGGTTGCCCCGCGCGCCTCCGTCGACGTGGACGATCAGCTTCATAGCGGCGGCATTATGAAGCTCGACGGGGACGAAGCCCTCGCCGCGAAGCCCGTTCTGGTCCGCCGAGGCAGGTGCTAGGAGGCGTTGGCGAGCGGCAGCAGGTCGCCGGCCACACGTGCGCGACGGCGGTCGCGCACGACGCGCCGCTGTCCGTCCTCCGCGGCGGAGACGCCCGCGGCGGCGTAGCGAGCCCGCCGGTCGAACTCGCGGCGGTCGACGATCACGGTGACGTTCTCGTCGCCGCTGTAGTGCTCGACGAGCTTCGGATAGAGCTCGTCGGCGAGCGGTCTGGGTACAACGCAGTAGATCATCTGGTAAGCGATCTTACTCTCCGTATCAAGATGCGCAAGCGCAGGCACAGAATCGTCACGCGGACGTTTGGTCACACGGACTGAAGCAGCAGCGTCCCGGACTCCGCGGCGGCGGCGTTCGCCTGCCGGTCCTCACGGTCGAGCTCCCCGAGCTCGGTCCCCTGGCCGATCACCTGCGCCTCCGCCAAGGGCTCGCTGAGGTCGACCTGGTAGCGATACCAGCACAGCTCCCAGGCGACGACGATCGAAACGACACTCGAGAGGTGTTCGGCCGAGCGCACGGTCACGGTCGGCGCGCCGAGCGAGCGGGCGACGCCGGCGACGCGGCGCGGGAACTCGCTGGCGTTGAACACGGCGATCGCTTCACGCACATAAGACGAGGGCTCGTCGAACCCGGCGGGTGTCTCCGACGACACCGCCGCGACGGGTGCGCTGGTCGCGACCGCGGGCAGAGGCTGCGCGTCCGTCTCGTCGAGTCCACGGTTTGGGAACAGATCGTAGGGCTGCGCGCCCGGTTCGTCGGAGACGTCCGCGGTGGGTGAGCTGCGAACCTCGCCGGGAGGCCTCGCGACCTGGCGCAGGCGCTCGAACAGGCTTCGTCCTCGTCGTGCACGCATCGGCGGCAGTTTCAGCGACTGGCTGTCGCTCTCACGCAGCCAGCCCTCGTGCGCGGCGCGCGGCGCGCACAGCTCGCACACGATCCGTCTGCGTCCGGCGCCGATGAACACGTCCGGCTGCTCGCCGCGCAGCAGCCGCCGCTCGCACACGTCGCACTCGACGTCCGGCTGTGAGGTGACGATCGTGCGCGTGGCCATCGACCCCCCAGACTAGCTGGCCCCGCGCCTCATAGCAATTACGTAGACGGCCGAGAGGCAAGCGAGGCAAGGACGCAGGGAGCGTGGCGTGCTGTGCACGCGAGCGACCGAGGACGCCGCCTCGCGCCGCCTATCGGCCGTCTAAGCGTGCACCGACGGGCGTTCTGCGCCTGCCTGCTCGACGACCTTCTGCGCGAGGTGCGCGGGCAGCTCCTCGTAGCGCAGGAACTCGAGCGTGTAGTCGCCCTGTCCCTGCGTTATCGAGCGCAGATCGGGCGCGTAGGTGAGCATCTCGGCCATCGGCACCTCGGCGCGGATCTCGGTCATGCTGCCGACCGGCTCCATGCCGAGCGGGTGCCCGCGCCGGCTGTTGAGGTCGCCGATGACGTCGCCGACGTGCGCCTCGGGCACGGACAGCGTGACCTGCATGATCGGCTCGAGCAGCACCGGGTCGGCGAGCTCGAGCGCGTGCTTCATCGCCTGCAGGCCGGCGAGCTTGAACGCGATCTCGGAGGAGTCGACGGAGTGGTGTGCGCCGTCGAACAGCCGCACGCGCACGCCCTTGACGGGGTAGCCGGCGAGCACCCCGGCCTCCATCGCTTCGCGCACGCCCTTCTCGACGGCGGGGATGAACGAGCCGGGGATGACGCCGCCTTTGATGTTGTCGACGAACTCGAAGCCGTCGGGATGACCGGCGTCTTCGAGCGGCGCGATCTCGATGTGGCAGTCGCCGAACTGACCGCGCCCGCCGGACTGCTTCTTGTGGCGCCCGTGCGCGGCGGCGGTGGCGCGGATCGTCTCCTGGTAGGGCACGCGCGGCGGGCGCAGCTCGACCTCGACGCCGAAGCGCTCGCGCAGGCGGTCGACGACCACTTCGACGTGCACCTGCGAGAGCCCGGCGACGATCTGCTCGCCGGTCTGCTGGTCGCGGTGCAGGTCGATCGTGGGGTCCTCCTCCTGCAGCCTGCGCAGCGATGAGAGCACCTTGTCCTCGTCGCCGCGACTCTTGGGCGCGACGGCGAACGCCATCACGGGCGAGGGCAGCTTCAGCCGCGGCATGTCGATCGGCTCGTCGCGCGCGGCGAGCCAGTCGCCGGCGCGGGTCTCCTTGAGCTTGGCGATGGCGCCGATGTCCCCCGGGCCGAACTCCTGCACGTGCTGTACGTCCTTGCCGGCGAACACGACCAGCTGACCGATGCGCTCCTTGGCGTGGGCGCGCGTGTTGAGCACCTGGCTGTCCGCTGACAGCGTCCCCTGATAGACGCGCAGCAGGTTGATGCGCCCGGCGAACGGGTCGGCCCGGGTCTTGAAGACATACGCGAAGAGCTCGCCATCCTCCGTCGCGGTGAGCTCGGCCTCGCCGAGGAGGAGCGCGCCGTGCTTCACCGGCGAGGGCAGGTCCTCGACGATCGCGTCGAGCAGCCTCGTCGTGCCGAGGTTGCGGATGGCGACGCCGCACACGACCGGGAAGACCTTGCCGTGGTTGGTCCCCTCCTTCAGCGCGTCGACGATCTCGGCGTGGGAGATCTCGCCGCCTTCGAGGTAGCGCTCCA
>DASZFY010000035.1:0-95237 GCA_035939335.1 Solirubrobacteraceae bacterium
CGTGCTCAGCGCCGCGGTGACGATCCTCGCGGCGCGCCGGATGAAAGCGAAATCGCCCGGCTGGCTGGCGCCGGCGATCACAGGCGTGGTGCTCGGGCTGGCGGCGATCGTGCTGCAGTGCATCGAGTACACCGTGCAGCACTTCGGACCCACCAACGGCGCGTATGCGAGCGTGTTCTGCTCGTGGACCGCGTTCTATCTGATCGCCGTGCTGGGAACGATGTACTGGCTCGAGACGCAGGTCGCGACCGAGATCCGTGCGCGTCGCTCGCCCGCGGGCAGCGAGGGAGACATCAAGGATCCCGATCTGCTGATCGCCCCGGCGCTCGACGCGGCGGTGTTCTACTGGAGCTACCTGGCGGCGATCGGCGTGATCACCTACGTGACGTTGTATCTCCTGTAGTGCTCGCCACGGCGGCAGCTACGCCGGGCTTCTGGGATTGGGCCTTCGACCCGCCCCTCGTACTCGTGATCGACCTGGCCGTGTTCTACGTGCTCGGCGCCAGGCGCACGGTCACGCCGGAGCGAAAGCGCGTCGCGCAGCGCTGGCGCTGCGCGTGCTTCTGGGCGAGCCTCGCGGTCCTCGCGATCGCGCTGGCCTCGCCGATCGAGCGGCTGAGCGCGGACCTCTTCTGGGTGCACATGATCCAACACGTGCTGCTGATCGCGGTGGCGGCGCCGCTGTTCGTGCTCGCCGCCCCGTGGATCCGCCTGTGGCGCTGCCTGCCGTTGGATATGCGCCGCTGGCTCGCTGGAGGCCTCAGCCACGGGCAGCGCACGGCGCCGCTGCGCGCGCTTTCGCGGTTCCTGGGCAGCCCGGTGGCGAGCTTCGTGGCGTTCTCGGTCGTGCTGCTGGGCTGGCACGTGCCGGCGCTGTTCAACGCGACGCTCGAATCGAGCACACTGCACGCGTTCGAGCACACCCTGTTCTTCTTCACCGCGATCCTCTTCTGGAAGCAGGTGATTCCCTCCTCACCACTGCACATTCGCCTGGTTGCGCCCCACAGGGTCGTGTATCTGATCGGAGGCATGATCGTCGGCTGGGCGCTGGCCGTGGTGCTCGCGCTCGCCCCACACACGCTGTACAGCTACTACGCGCATCTCACGAGCCGACCCGGCGGCCTGTCCGCGATGGCCGACCAGCAACTCGCTGCGGGCGTCATGTGGGTGCCCGGCTCGGTCACGTTCCTGATCGTCCTGTTCGTGTACGTCCACCGCTGGCTGGTCCCGCCGACCACGGGGAACCCCCGCTCGGCGCGGCTGGCGAGCGAGCACTAGGAGAATCCATGCCAATGATCCCCATCGCCACGCACTTCCTCGCCGGCTCGATCCTCACGCTCGTGCTCCCGCTGGGAGTGCTGATCTGCGTAGCGATCTGGTACACAGTGCTGTTCCGACGCGGCTCAGGCGAACGCTGAGCGCGCGCCTGAGCTCACGCCTGGCGCGCGCCTGTGCTCATAGCCTGACGAGCGGTGAGCTCTCAGCCTGGCACGCGCCCGAGGTCATAGCCTGGCGAGCCTCGGCACGTCGTGGGCGATCTCGCTCGGTTCGAATGTCGCCGGGTACACCGTCGTCAACCGTCCACTCGCGCTGACGCCGTAAACGAGCGCTGAGTGAGACACGAGGTTGGGCTGGCCGACCTCGCGCGTGGAGCCGACGCCCCAAGCACCCCAGGTGCGTGCGAGCTCGGAGCCCGAGCCGATCAGATACTGCATCCTGCCGACCATCCCGTGCGCGCGCACGAACCTGGCGACGTTGGCGGCGGTGTCGCCGCGCGGGTCGACCGACACCGCGATCACCTGCACCTGCGAGTCGCGGCTACCAAGCATGTTCAGGGCGACGCGCAGGTTGGAGGTGATCAATGGGCAGACGTCCGGGCAGTTGGTGTACAGGAACGTGACGAGCACGGCCTTGCCGCGATACTCGCTTAGCGACACCGGCTGCCCGAGGTAGTTGCGCAGCTCGATCGGCGGCGCCTGCTTGGCGGGCAGCGCAAGCGTCCCGTAGAAGCCGCTGCCTGCCGCGGACTGGTGTGCCCCGTCGGGCAACAGCGGCTTTGCCGGGCCCTTGAACAGTACGAAGCTGACGGCCGCGACCACGCCGAGTAGCAGCGCGAGCGCCGGCAGCACTCTGAGCCACATCTTCTGCTGAGGGGTCCTGCCGAGGGTGCCGCTCTGCTCGCTCATCGCACTCCGTCCACGTGCGAGTCTATCGACGCGGCGGCGCTCGTATTCCGCTCACTGGCCCGTAGTCAGCTCATTTCGACGTAGCCGGTGGCTTCGGTGGGACTGCGCACGTTGGCTGCGACCTTGTTTTCGTAGTTGCCCTCGATCGTCTGGATCTGACCGTTGGGCAGCACGTCCTTGACGATCCCCACGTGTTCGTCGCCGAACACGATCAGATCGCCCGGCTTAGGCACCACGCCGGGGCCGTTGGCGATCGCCCGCCCGCTGCTCTGCGCCCACGACCACACCTCCGAGACCGCACCGGCGCCCTGGCCCTGTTCGCCGATCGGCTCGCCCGCCTGGCTCGCCACCCACGAGGCGAAGTACGCGCACCACGGCGCCCCGGGGATCGCGCCGGCGGTCGCGCTGCGGTACTGCGCAATCGCCGGCGATTCGTTCGAGCCGGGCGGCTGCTCGGTCTGCCCGAGCTGGCTTTCGGCGATCGCCACGATCCGCGCGCCGGGCGAGCTCTGATACGCAGCGTCAGCAGGCGAAAGCGCCGCGGAGCCGGCGACGCCAGCTACGCCCGTCAGGCCGGCGACGCCGCTGAGGCCGCCGACGCCGGCCGCATTGGTAAGACCCGGGACAGCGGACGTGCCCGCGCCGGCGAGCAGCGCCGCGGTCGTCGCGGACCCCGTGGAGGACGCTTCGCTCGGCGCCCCGTAGCCGGCGCTCGCCTGCTTGAGCTCGGCCGCAAATGACGATTCACCGCCGGTGCTCGTGCCGGTGTTCGCGCCGGGAGCTTCGGCGCCGCCCGTCAGCGCGGCGCTCGAGCCGATCATGGTCGCCGGGTCGGCGAGCGCCTGCCTGATCGCCGAGACTCGCTCGAGCGTGACTTGCAGGGTCATCGCCCCGGGTAATCGGCAGGCGCGCGCCGCGATTGAGACGCTGCGCGCGGGTGACAGGCGGCCTCGTGCGCCCGCGACGCCCTCACGGCCGCTTGACGAAGCCGTACGATGTCCGTACGATAGTGCTCGTGCGCACCCAACGGCTTGAGCTTCGTTTGACCGACGACGAGCGGCAGCTCGACAGTGCCGCGGCAACAGCGGTGGGCGAGACGCTGAGCGACTTCTTTCGCCGCGCGGCTAGGGCTCGCGCCCAAGAGGTGCTCGTCGATCAACAGCGGATTGTCCTCGATGAGAACGAGGCCGCGCGCTTCCTGGACGCCCTGGACACTGTTGATCAGGACACGGTCGCGCGCCTGCGCGAACTGCGCCAGCACGCGTGAGCACCGACTTCCCCGGCACCGAACGCTACGACGCGACCCGCCATGACGTCACGGGCTTTAGCTGTGGCAACGAGCTACTCGACCGGTGGCTCGTGCGCTACGCAGGTCAGAACCAGCGTCGAGACGCAGCACGAACATTCGTCGCCGCAACGAACGACCAGCGTGTGTATGGCTATTACACACTCCTCGCCGGGCAGCTCGATCATGACGAGGCAACGCCCGAGACCGGTAAAGGGCTCCCACAGCACTTCCCGATCCCGGTCGCCATACTCGCCCGCCTCGCTGTCGATGCCAGCCAGCAGGGTCACGGGACCGGCGCGGCCCTACTCAACGACGCGCTCGTGCGCGTGGTCCACGCAGCTGAGCAGGTGGCGGTTCGCGCAGTAGTCGTGCACGCCGTTGACGAGCGCGCTTCGGCGTTCTATCAGCGGTTTGGCTTCCGAGCGCTCAGCACCACGCCCAGAACACTGATGGTCACACTTGCCGCACTCCGCACGGCTGGCTACCGGTAGTAAGAGGACGGGCGGTCCTCGTCGGGTGGGCGGGCAATCAAAAAAGAGGCGGGCGACCGTCGTCGCCCGCCTCGACCACCGTTCCCTCGATGAAGCGGTGATATGTGGCTTCTGTCGGCCTTTCCCGGACCGCCTGAAGCGTTATGACTCCTCTGCCCGCGAACGACCGATCGTAAACGTCGGCCAGCGTTCAGAAGAGCTTCACTGCAGCGGTGGCGTCCTCTAGGCGCCACCGCTGAGGAAGTTATTGAACTCCTATTCCAGGAGCTTGAGCGTCGCGTTAGGCAGCTGGTTCGCCTGCGCGAGGATCGACACACCGGCCTGCTGGAGGACCTGGTCCTTTGTGAAGTTGGTCATTTCCGTGGCCATGTTCACATCGACGAGGGCGCTCACAGCCGAGGTCAGGTTCTGGCTGTAAACTTCCAGGTTGGACTGGGTGTACTGAATGCGGTCCTGGACGGCACCGAATTCACCGGCGAGGCCTGCCACCTTGGCGATGGCTTCGCTGAGTTCCTTGAGCCCGGTGGGGGCGTGTTCGGCCTTGATTTTAGCTACTTCTTCACCGAGTTTAGTGATCGCTTTGGTGATCGGTTCCGTTTTTTCTTCGTATTCTTTTTTGGTGATTTTCGCTTTTACTTCTTCTTCCTTGAATTTTTCAACTTCTTTCGTCTTTTCGCCTGATTCTTTTTCCTTTTTGGTGATTTCTTCGGTTTCGGCTTTGCCGAGTTTGCCGGAGAGGCGTTCACCGAGCGTCGCCGTGGCGACCTTTGTTTCAATCGATTCATACAGCTTGATCGTCGTCACGCTGACGCCTTCGCCGTCGTTGGCGCCGACCTGGAACCTGATTTCTTCTGACGCGTTGAGCAGGTTCTTGCCGTTGAACTGCGTCGTTTCACCGACGCGCTTGATCTCTGAGACCAGCTGGCCAACCTCGGAGATGATCGCTTTCTGATCTTCTTCGGAGGTCGTGCCGTTGGAGTACTGAACGGCGAGCTCCCGGATGCGCTGGAGCATCTGGTTGGTGTCGTTCAGGGCACCCTGTGCGGTCTGCGCGAGCGCGACCGCGTCCTGGATGTTTTCGCTGGCCTGGTTGAGGCCGTTGACCTGGCTCTTGAGGCTTTCGCTGATGGCGTAGCCCGCGACGTCTTCCGCCGCCGAGTTGATCTTGAGTCCCGAGGACAGCCGCTGCATGGACTGCGAGAGCATGTTCTCGGTGTTGTTCAGGTTCCTGCTGGCGTTCATCGCCTCCAGGTTGCTGTTGATCGTTAGGCCCATTCGTTCATCTCCTTGATGACGTTGTTTGGTTAGGTCCCGAGTCGACTCCGTGTCAACCCACGCCGATTATCGTCCGCGCGTCGGGAAACTTGAGGGCGAGCGCCCTCTTGCAAACGACATTCCCCGTCGCCGCGCGGATTCCTTCGCGCGAATCCTCGCGCTCAGGCGCGCACGCGACGTGCGAATGCTCCCCCTCAGGCGCGCATCAGACCCGCACGTCGACGTGTGGGTGCTCGTCGTCGTCGTCGCGCTCGGGCGGCGGAGGCGGTGGCGGCTCGCGCCGCCGGCGCTGCTGGGCATCCTTGGACGGGCGGTCGCGCTCGCGCGTGATCCGCTCGAGCGGCTGCACCGGCAGGCGCGTCGCCGGCGAGATCAGCGGCGGCCCAGGCGCGATCGGGTGTATCGGGTCCACCGCCGGCCCTCAGCCTTTCAGGCCGCCCTCGGGCCCGGTCGCTCGGCGGCGCTTGGCGGCAGCTCGCGCTGCGCGCGGGCAGCCAGCAACTTGTGCTCGCGCGCCTTCAGCTCGAGCATCACCAGCCGCCGCCACAGGAACACCGCGCCCGCCCATGTCGCGACGTAGCAGACGACGCCTGCGATCAGCGCGCGTAGACCTGCGGCCGCGAGCGTGTTGGTCGGCAGCGACAGGTATCCGGCGAGCACGAAGCCGGCGAGACCGCCCCAGCTCTTGGCGCGTGCGACCGCGCGCGCGGCGCGCGGGTGCGCGGCGATGCTGGGCCCGTCGGCGTCGGGCTGCGCGGAGTCGGCGCCCTTCGCGCGCTTGCCCTTGCCCTTCTCACCCTTGGTCTTCTTCTCGCCCTTGCCGCCCTTCTTCGCGTCCTTGCCCTGCTGCTGGGCCTTGGAGTCCTTGTTGGCGGGTGACTTGGGCTCCGGCGAAGCCGCCACCGGGATGGCGGTCGTGTCCTGGACCTCAGTCGGCGTCTCGAGCGCTGCCTCAGCTGCCATAGCTGCCGTCCGTTTCCAGGCCGCGCTGGCGTTCGGCGCGCTGGCACTCGAAGATGAAGCGGATCAGCCGTCGGCGGTCGAGCTCTGAGATCGACTCGAACTCGACCGCACGGCGCCCGGAGGCGTCGATCCGCACGACCTTGCCCTTGCCGCTGATCAGCAGCACCCCGGGGGTGAGCGTCAGCTGGAAGTCCACCTCGTCACCGATCCTCAGCGAGTCGGGGCCCGCGAGCAGGAATCCGCCGCCGCTGAGATCCACGGTGTAGCTCTGCATCGGGAGCTTGTCCGGACCGCCGTACACGAGCGCGGGACGCGCGGACTTGATGCGCACGTACTCGCGTTCCTGGAGCACCTCGACCGAGCGCGGTCCGTCGATGCGCACGACGTCCGGCTCGGCGGGATCCTCGATGCTCGCCGTGCCGGTCAGGCGCACGCGCCCCTGGGGCGCGACGAACTCGAGCACCAGGCCGTCGAGCTGGCGGTAGCTGAGCGGCTCGACCGGAACCATGATCGCCACCAGCAGCGTGTCGGGCCCGCGTTCGAGCACCCGCGCGGGCAGGCCCTTGGCGCCGACGGGAACGAGCGTCACGTTCTGCGAACGCTCGGGCAGCGCCACCGGCTTTGACTTCTCGCCGGCATGTCCGCGTCCGAGCTTCACGGCAGCAGCCTTTCCGCGAGCGCGGTGGGGGAGATCTGGCGCAGCCGCCAGCCACCCGCGCGGACGCGTTCGAGCATGTATTCGGGCGCGAGACCGAACCTGCACGCGGCCTCGACGGCGACCCCCAGCTGGTCGGTCTCATCGGCGTGCGTCACCGCCATCGCGTCGGCGCCGAGCGGGTGCAGCGCCTGCAGTAGTTGCGCGGCCGCGGTGGCGCCGAGCGTGGCGGGGAGCGCGACGACGACGCGGTCGGGCTGGAGCTCGGCGAGCAGCCGCGCGAGCTCGCGAATGCCCGCGCGGTCGGACGGGGACACGCCGGGCGTGTCGAGCACCGCCACGCCGTCGCCGCGTGCCCTGCGCAGCGCGCGCACCACTCGCTGAGCGCGCGCAGGCGTCGGCTTCATCACGTACGGGCTGAGGATCATGCGCAGCTCGCCGCGCTCACGGTCGGCCGCGCCATCCGGGTTGCGCGTGACTGTCGCGAAGCTCGCCGGCAAGGTGCTGTGCTTGCGATAGGCGCCGAGCAGCGTCGCGCAGCACGTCGTCTTGCCCGCGCCGCCCGCCCCCACGACCACGATCGCGGCTCCCTTGGTGGGCAGCACAGCCGCGACCGGTATGCGCTGGGCGAGCGTCACACGCACCGCCTGCGCGAGACCTGCGCGGGGCGCGAGCGCGAGCGCGTGGGCGCTCGCGCCGTCGATCAGCTCGCGCGTAAGCTCCTCGCCGATCCCACAGCGCTGCAGGCTCCTGGCCACGCCCGCGCGGGCGCGGCTGTGGGAGCCCGGCGCCACCTCACGTCGCTCGCCAGTAGCCCACGGCGGGGCCGGCGCGCGCGCGACGGGCGCGCGTTCGGCTGGTGCGCGTTCGGCGGGTGCCTGTTCGATGGGTGCTCGCTCGGCTGGTGCTCGCTGGAGCGGTGCCCGCTGGAAGTCAGGGCTCCACGCCGCCGGCTCGCCGCGGCGCACGGGAGCGGCAGCGCGCGGCGGCAGCTTCGTGCGGTCGGCGCGAGCCAGCGCGGCGAGGTGCGCGGTCACGTACGCGCTGCCACCGCCGGCGGAGGATGCGGCTGCCTCGCGCGCGTAGAACGGTGTCGGCGCGGGCGCAGGCGATACAGGGGGCGCGGGCGCGGCTGGGGGCGCGGGCGCGACTGACGGCGCAGGCGCAGCACGCGGCTGGCCCGCGGGCGGATATGGCGTTGCGGGCGCGGCCCACGGCGGCGGGTAGCCGGCGGCGGGACGCTGCTCGGCCACGGGCGCGGTCGCTTCGAAGCGCGCGCCGTGCGCCGGCGGAGGCAGCGGGGCAGACGGCGGGAACTGCGACGGCGACGTTGGGGCGGTCGGTGAGGCCGGCTGGTACTGCGAGGCGGGCGGACCCTGCGGCGCGGGCGGCAGGGCGGCGGGCGCGGCGCTGTCGGCTTCGTCGTAGATGTCCACGCCGGGGCCTCCGGGCATGGCCTCGATCTCGACGAACGCGCGCTGGAAGAACCCGAGCACGCCGCCGGTCAGCCCCTCGCGCCGGCGCACGATGATCGCGTCGGCGCCGAGCTCGCGCTGGATCTGCGGGACGAGCTCGTCGACTGAGCGCCCGCGGAAGACGCGCGTGGGCGCTGCGCCGCCGGCGCCGAACCGGGCGCGGGCCTCGCGCCCAAGCGCTTCGAGCAGCTCCCCCGGGGTGCTCATGAGCCCTCAATCGGACGCGCGACGCGCGAGCATGAACATATGCGAGTAAACATGCTCATGCGTGGATGACTCCGATGGTTTCTACGTCGATGCCGGGGGCGATCTCGTTGTAGGAGCACACGGCGAGGTGCGGCTGCGCCTGAGCGATCAGCCGCCGCAGGTGCCTACGAATGCGCGCGGAGCACAGCAGCACTGGACGCGATCCGCGCGCGGTGGCGTGGTCGACCTGGGCGCGCAGCGCGGTGACGATCGCTTGCGCGCGCGGCGGATCCATGGCGAGATACTCGCCGTCGGTGGTTTGGGTGATCGAGGTGGAGACCTCCTGCTCGATCGCGGGATCCAGGGTTATGGCTTGCAGTCGCAACCGCTCGTCCAGGTGCGGAGCAGTGATCGCCCGACCCAGCGCCTGGCGAGCGTACTCCGATAGCAAACTTGTGTCACGTGTTGTTCGCGCCTTGTCGCCGATCGCCTCCACGATCGTGCCGAGATCGCGAACGGGCACGCCCTCTGACAGCAGTGACTGCAGCACGCGTTGGATCTCGCCGAGCGACAGCGTCTCGGGCACGACCTCGTCGACGACGGCGGCGTTGGTCTCCTTGAGCTTGTCCAGCAGCGCGCGCACGTCCTGGCGCGTGAGCACCTCGGCGGCGTGGGCGCGGATGGTCTCTGTCAAGTGGGTGACGATCACCGACTCTGCGTCGACGACGGTGTAGCCGAGCGCCTCGGCCTCGCCGCGGGCTGACTCGGCGATCCACACGGCCTCCAGGCCGAAGGCGGGCTCGCGCGTGGGAATTCCCTGCAGCGTGCCGCTGGCGTCGCCGGGGTCCATGGCGAGCAGGTGGCCGGGCATGATCCGCCCGCGCGTGACCTCCGAGCCGCGCACCTTGACGACGTACTCGTGCGACTCCATGCCGAGCTCGTCGTGGATGCGCACGGGTGGGATCACGATGCCGAGGTCGGAGGCGAGCTGGCGGCGGATGGCGCTGACGCGGCGCAGCAGCGAAGATCCCGACCCTCCCGAGGGGTGGGTGGGATTCAGATCTACGAGCGGCACGAGGCCGAAGCCGATGGAGAGCTCGAGCGCGTCGACGCCCACCTCGGACATGGGCTCGTCACCGGGTTTGGGCAGCGCGGCCTGGGCGGCTGCGCGCGCGGCGGCGTCGGAGTCGGTGTGACCGGGCAGCCCGTCGCGCACGACCCACGCGATCGCGCCGAAGATGGCTGCGATCAACAGGAACGGCAGCTTGGGCAGCCCGGGGATCAGCGCGAACAGGCCGATCGCGCCGGCGGCGACGAGCGGCGCCTTGCGCTGGCCGAGGATCTGGCTGGCGATGTCAGAGCCGAGGTCGCGGTCGGAGGCGGCGCGGGTGACGATGATGCCGGTGGCGACGGAGATCAACAGCGCGGGGACCTGCGCGGCGAGGCCGTCTCCGACGGTCAGCAGCGAGTACTGGTGGGTGGCTTCGGCGAAGCCGAGGCCACGCTGGAGCATGCCGACGATGATGCCGCCGACGAGGTTGATGCCGGTGATGATCAGCGCGGCCATGGCGTCGCCTTTGACGAACTTGGACGCGCCGTCCATGGCGCCGTAGAAGTCGGCCTCGCGGGCGATGTCTTTGCGCCGGTCGCGCGCCTGCTGGTCGGTGATCAGGCCGGCGTTGAGATCGGCGTCGATGGCCATCTGCTTGCCGGGCATGGCGTCGAGCGTGAAGCGCGCGCCGACCTCGGCGACGCGTCCGGCGCCGTTGGTGACGACGATGAACTGGATCACGACGAGGATGAGGAAGATGACGAGGCCGACGACGACGTTGCCGCCGACGACGAATTCGCCGAAGGACTTGACGACGCTGCCGGCGTCGCCGGAGGTGAGGATCAGGCGCGTGACCGACACGTTGATCGCCAGGCGGAACATGGTCGTCAGCAGCAGCAGGCTGGGGAACGACGCGAAGTCGAGCGCCTTGCCGAGGTACATGGTGGCGGAGACGATCGTGAGCGCACCGGCGATGTTGATGGTGATCAGCAGGCTGAGCAGCGCCGACGGGAGCGGCACGACGAGCATCGTCACGACCATCACGACCGAGACGGCGGCGAGCATGTCGGTGTGGCGCATCAGGCGGCGCACGCCGGGGCTGTTCACGATGCGATCCTCCTGCGCGCGAGCGCCGTGCGCCCGGCGAGCCGGTAGACGAACGCGAGCACGCGCGCGACCGCGGCGTACAGCTCCTCGGGGATGATCTGGCCGATCTCGACCGACGCGTGCAGCGCGCGCGCGAGCGGCGGGTCGGCGATGACGGGCACGTGGTGCTCTTCGGCGATGCGCCGGATCTGCGCGGCGATCAGGTCCTTGCCCTTGGCGACGACCTCGGGGGCGGTGCGCGTGCCGTCGTAGGTGAGCGCGACGGCGAAGTGGGTGGGGTTGGTGATGACGACGTCGGCGTCGGGGACGGCGGCCATCATGCGCGCCCGCGCGGCCTGCATCTGGCGGCGGCGCAGCGCGGCTTTGACCTCGGCGGAGACCCCGTACTGGCGGTTCTCGTCCTTGACCTGCTGCTTGGTCATCATCAGCTGCTTCTCGTGGCGCCGGCGCTTCCAGGCGTAGTCGATCAGCCCGATCAGCAGGTAGGCGAAGGCCGCGTGCTCGGCGACTTCGAAGGCTTTGCCTCCGGACAGCGTGCCGAGGCCGAGCGCGGAGATGCCGACGACGGAGGCCAGGCCGGTCAGCCCTGGAAGCAGCGCGAGCGCGGCGACGGCGCCGACGACGGCGACCTTGAGGACGGTCTTGAACGCTTCGAACACGGCGTTCACGCCGAGCAGGTTCTTCAGGCCGGAGACGGGGTTGATCCGGCGGAAGTCGGGTTTGAGCGCGTGCGCGGTGGGCTTGAAGCCGACCTGCGCGATGCCTCCGACCAGGCCCGCGAGCAGGCACGCGCCGGCGACGGGCGCGACTGCGAGGGCGACGGTGGAGAGCGCCGAGTGCATCAGTTCGCTCAGCCCGGCGGCAGACGTGGCGCGTCCGGGGTTGGCGATCGCGGCGAAGACCTCGCGGAAGCTCGCGGCGGAGGCGTTGACGATCTGGGAGCCCATCAGGCTGAGCGCAAACAGCCCGGCGACGACGACGACCGCGCCGCCGAGGTCGGGGCTGCGCGCGACCTGTCCCTTCTCACGCGCGCGTTGGCGGTGTTTCGGCGTGGCCTTCTCTGTGCGGTCATCGTTGGCCATGTGTCACGCGACGTGCAGCGCGCCGAGGGCGTCGCCGACGCTGACGGAGAGCTGGTTGGAGATCCAGTTGGCGGTGAACGGCAGCGAGGCGCCGGCGACGAGCAGCACGACGGCGACCTTCGTGGGAAAGCCGACTGCGAACACGTTCAGCTGGGGGACCACGCGCGAGACGACGCCGAAGGCGACGTCGGTGACGAGCAGCGCGACGACCACCGGCGCGGCGACCTCCAGGGCGGCGGCGAACACCGTGGAGAAGACCTGCTCGGCGCCGCCCAGCAGCGAGGAGAGCCGTGGCGCGCTGGTGAGCGGCACGAGCGCGAAGGTGCGGTCCAGGCCCTTCAGCGTCCATGCGTCGCCGCCGATAATGAGGAACACGAGCGTCCCGACGAGCGAGTAGAAGCGCGTGATGATGGCGCTTTCCTGGCCGTCCATGGGGTTGATCAGGGAGCCGTAGGAGAAGCCGGAGAGCACGTCGATCACCGAGCCAGCCGATTCGACGGCGCCCATGAGCACGCTCAGCGAGAACGCGAACCCGAGGCCGACGAGCATCCCCTCGACGACGAGGCCGGCGAGCGCGAGCGGGTCGCTTGGGACGTGTTGGCCGCGCAGCGCGATCGGCGCGAGCCCGATCGAGATCCCGACGGCGATCAGCCCGCGCACATGCGGCGGGATGATCTTCGAAGAGAACAGCGGCGCGATGAAGAACAGCGGCGTCACGCGCGCGAGCACGAGGATAAAGCCGGCGAGCTCGTTGCCAGCGAGCTCTGACAGGAGCTTCGTCACGAGCCCACCATCGAGGGGATCGACGTGTACAGCGAGGTCGTGTAGGTAACCAGTTCGCCGAGCATCCACGGGCCGAGCAGCACGATCACGACGCCAACGGCGGCGATCTTGGGGATCAGCGAGAGGCTCTGCTCCTGGATCTGGGTGACCGCCTGGAAGACGCTGATCAACAGCCCGACAGCGAGCGCCACGAGCAGCAGCGGCCCGGCGATCTTCAGCGCCAGGCTCATGGCCTGGGTGGCGAGGTTGACGACTGTGTCCTGATTCATTGTATTGCCATGGTCATACAGAGAACTTTTTTTGAGTTATAAGAGGGGTCGCGGGCTGGTGTGATCGGGCTCGTGGGCGCGGGCCAGCGGGCCACTAAGCCAGCGCGCTCGTGGGCTAGTGAAAGCTCTGCACCAGAGCCTTGATGACGAGGTCCCAGCCGTCGACGAGCACGAACAGCAGGATCTTGAAAGGCAGCGAGATGAACGTGGGCGGCAGCATGATCATGCCCATGCTCATCAGCACGGAGGAGACGATCAGGTCGATCAGCAGGAACGGCAGGAAGATGAGGAAGCCGATCTGGAAAGCGGTCTTGAGCTCGGAGACGATGAACGCGGGGATGAGCACCTCGGTGGGCACTTCGGCGCGGGTGTGCGGCTGCTTGGCGTGGGCGAGGCTGACGAACAGCGAGATGTCCTGTACGCGCGTCTGACGGAACATGAATTCGCGCAGCGGCTGCTCGGCACGTTCGAGCGCGACGGTGGTGCTGACACGGTGCGCCTCGAGCGGTTCGACGGCGTCCTTCTTGATCGCGCCGACGGTCGGCGCCATGACGAAGATGGTGAGGAACAGCGCGATGCCGACGAGCACCTGGTTGGGGGGCGCGGTGGCGGTGCCGACGGCGCTGCGGATGAAGCCGAGCACGATCAGGATGCGGCTGAAGCCGGTGACGGTGAAGAGCACGGCGGGCACGAGCGTGAGGCCGCCGACGAGCAGCAGGATCTGGACGGCGTTGCTCGAGTTGACGGGCAGCGCCGCCCCGAGCGCGCCGCTGCCGAGCACGACGCCGGCGCTCATCGCCGCACGGTCATTTCGCGCAGGCGCTCGAGCATGCTCGATGAGGGCGAGGGCATGCTCATCGGGTCGGGGCGGTGACCGACGACGGGACTGTGGGCGGGCAGCTCGCGCGGGCGCACGATCTGGCTCGCGGCGTCACGCGGCCGCAGTATCTGGCTCGCGGCGTCGCGTGGGCGCAGTATCTGGCTCGCGGCGGAGATCAGGCGCGAGCGTTCGACCGGCTGCTCGATGACCGATCCGGGCTCGGCGAGCAGCCCCGCGTCGAGCGCCTGCTCCTCGGTGTAGCGGTGGATGGGCGCGACGCCGTGCTCGGTGGCGCCGAGCAGCACGTAGTCATTTCCGGCGCGCACGAGGTGCACGGAGCGTCCCGATCCGAGCGTGAGCGCGGCGATGCTCGCGAGCCCGGCGCTCGATTGATGAGCGTCGCGCCCGCCGTCGCGCCCGGCCTTGACCTGGCGCATGATCCACGCGAGCCCCCAGATCACGCCGATCACGATCGCGAGGCCGACGATCGTGCGCACGATGCTCGCGCCGCCGGAGCTGGCGGAGTGCGACGCGCCGGTGGATCCGCCCAGGTTGAGCGGGGTGTTTTCGCCGCCCGACTTGAGCGAGGGCTTGAACGCCGACGCGGGACTCGCGAATGCGAGCAGGCAGGCGCCGAGCGCCGCGATCGCAGGGGCGACCGCACGGGAAAGCGGGATCGACTTGGTCATCGAGGGACGACTCCGAGGAAGAGTCGCCCTCGTTATCGGCCCTAAAGGCGCCGTCTTGAGCCAAATGCGCCACTACGCGGGCGGCCGCGCGCGGCGGGCGCTACCGGGCTGCGCGCGGCGCGCTAATCGCTACGCGGGCGGCGCACGCGACGGGCGCTACTGGAGCAGCTCGGCGACCTGCACGCCCCACACGCCGTCGGCGGTGACGACGAGGCTGCCGTTGGCAAAGCACAACCCGTTGGCGAACAGCTCGACGGGCGCGTCGACGCGCTGGTCGAGCTCCACGACGACCCCCGGCGCGAGCTCGAGGGCCTGCCCGAGCGGGAGATGCGTCCTGCCGAGCTCGGCCCACACGCGCACGAAGATGCTGCGCAGGATCTCGCGACCGTCGGGGTTCTCGTGCGAGGACTGGAGGTGGGCGCGCGCGCGTTCGAGCTCTGCGCGTCCGAGCGTTGCGTAAGTGTCGGAGCGCACGGCGGCTTCGCCGGTCGAGGACAGCTTGACCGCGCGCCTGGAGCCGCTGCGTCCGGGGCGCCCGCGGCCGAGCGAGATCCCCTCGGCGAACAGCAGCACGCCGTCCTCAGCGCTGTTATCGAGCGCCAGCAAAGCGCCCGGAGTCATCCCGAGCATGCGCTCGATCGGCATTTGCACGGAGCCGACCTCGACGCGCAGCAGCACGTGCGCGCCGGCGAGACCGCGGTGCAGGGCCTCAGCGCCCTGGGGGTCCGCGGCGCTCGCCTCGGCGCCGCCGCCGCGGATCTGCTCGACGATCGGCTCGATCGCGCCCCACGGGATCAGCAGCGACACCGCCGAGGCGAGATTGTCGATCTTGAGCTCGAGCGTGACCGACAGCGTGGGTTCGCCGATCGGCGTGTGTACCCCGGCGTCACCCTCCATGTCGACGTCACCGCGCGTCAGCGCCGGCCCGCCGAGCTCGCCCCACGCGAGCGACAGCTGGTGGACAACCGCGTCGAGCGTGCCGCGCGTGAGCACCCAGTCGATCTCGGTCAGATGGCGCTCGGCGGGAGCCTGCGCGGCTTCGCCCCCGAGCAGACATTCGAGCGCCTGCAGCACAAAAGGCAGCTCGACGCTCATCAGCATGTGGCGCTCGATCCCCTCGGCCTCGACGGCCACCGCGATCGAGTCAGCAGGGAGCTGCGCCTTGGCCGCCGCCCAGGTGTGCTGGCTGATGTCGGTCAGGACGACGTCGACTTCGGCGTTCAGCTCGCCCGCCAGCGAGCCGCCGAGCGCCTCGCAGAAGGGGTCGAGCGCGCGGACGATCCGCCGCCTGAGCTCGGTGGTGAACTTGGTCGGCTGGGAGAAGTCGAGCGTGCGGATCTGCTCGCGGGATGCACCGGAAGGGCCGGCCGCGCCTGAGGGCCCGCCGGCGCCCGTCGGCTCGGGCCGCTCGGCCTGCGCCACGGCGCCCTGCTTGTCGTCCTCGCTCACGCTCATGCGCGGCTCATCCCTCGCCCACGGGCGATCCGTCTGCGCCGGCCGCGACGCCGGCCTGCGGCGCGGGCTCCCCGGCGCCGGCCTGCTCAGGCGCACCCTGGGACTCGGACTCGGTGTCGAGGATCTCGGTGACGCGCAGGCCGTACTGCTCGTCGATGACGACGACCTCACCACGCGCGATGGCGCTGCCGTTGACGAGCAGGTCGGCGGTCTCGCCGGCTAGGCGCTCGAGCGTGACGACGGAGCCGACGCGCAGATCGAGCGTCTCACCGACTGTCATGTGCGTGCGCCCGATCTCGACGCTGAGCTCCATGGGGATGTCGCTGAGGCGGCTGAGGTCGACCTGGGCGCCCGAGCCGGCGAGTGGCGGGGTGGGCGAGCCTCCGTTTTCCCCCTGCTCGAACTGCTCGTACTCGATCGTCTCGGTCACGCTGTCTCCTATTGAACGGTGAGGTCTGGGAACAGCACCGCTTCGACCTTGACGTCGGTCTGCTGCGCGATCGCCTGCAGGATGCGATGCTTGACCGCGCTGCGCCCCTGGCTGGTGACGAGCGTTTCCCCGTTCTGGTTGGTGATGGAGTTGGTCACGATTTCACGTACCAGCGGTTCCTCCGGCAGCGTGCCGGCGGCGTTTTCGCCGGTGCCGGCGGCGGCAGTGGCGGATGCGCCGTCGCTCTGCCCGGGCGCGAGCTCGAGCGCGACGGTCAGCTTGGCGAAGCGGCCCTGTTGGAGATTGAGCAGGAAGGGCGCTGGCATCACGTAGATGGTTCCCTTGATCTTGTCCTTGTTGACGGGTTTGGGCTTGGTCATGGTGTAGCCCACTCCCAGTATGAGAATCGGCAGGGCCACCGCGAGCATTAGCTTTTTGTTCTTGAGCATTTGCGTGTCGTCCTTGACTACGGTTGGGGTTCGCCTTCATCTTCGGCAGTGTGGAGCCGTCGCATTACTATCTCGACGCGCCGGTTGCGCGCGCGTCCGGCGGCGGTGGCGTTGCTGTCCAGCGGCCGCTGTTCGGCGTTGCCGGTCGCGGTCAGCCTGCCGGCGCCGACGCCGTGGCCGATGAGGAAGCGCACGACGGTACTGGCGCGCGCGGTGGAGAGCTCCCAGTTGCTGGGGAACTGGCTCGATTGGATGGGCACGTTGTCGGTGTTGCCTTCGACGGAGATCGGGTGCGTGGTGTCGACGTTGAGCAGCTGGGCGATCTCGCCGAGCAGACCGCCGGCGCGGCCTTCGAGCGTCGCCTGGCCGGAGGCGAACAGCAGGTCGTCGGTGAGCACCCTGATGACCAGGCCGCGCGCTTCGATGGTTGTCTGCACGCTCTTGGCGAAGCCGTGCGAGGCGGCGTATGCGTCGAGCTCGCGCTTGATGCGCGCGAACTCGGCTGCCTGGCGCTGGGCGGCGGCCTGCGCGGCCGCTGCCGCGATCGAGCTGCTCGCCGTGGGGCTGCTCGCGGTGGCGCTGCTCGTGCCGTGTGCGGTGCTGTTCTGCAGGCTGCTCGAGCCTTCGGTGGCGACGGGCTCGATCGCCTGCAGTTCGACGCTGGAGGGTGTTTGCGCCGCGTTGTCGGTCTTGCCCGGCTGGGCGACGGATTTGCCGCCCGGCAGGATGTCGCCCGAGAAGGCCGCCTTGAGCGACTTCTGCAGGGTCTGGTACTTGGAGATGTTGATCGAAGAGATCGAGAACAGCACCATGAACAGCGCCATCAGCAGCGTGATCATGTCGGCGTAGGTCAGAAGCCAGCGCTCGTTGCTGCCCTCCTCGGCGCCTCCGTGACGGCGGCGGCGACCGTGTCCGCGGGGCATCGTCAGGCTGCCTTGGCCTCGACGTCGAGGCGCGCGACGTTCTGCTCTTCCCCTGAGGTCCGCTCGGCGGGCGGCAGGTAGGACATCAGCTTTTCGGACACCAGGCGCGGGTTGTCGCCGGCCTGGATCGAGAGGATCCCCTCGAGCGTCATCATGCGCAGCTCCATCTCTTCCGCGGAGATCGCCTTGAGGCGGTTGGCGATGGGCAGGAAGATCACGTTGGCCGAGCCGACGCCCATCAGCGTGGCGATGAACGCGGCGGAGATCGACGGCCCGAGCGTGGCCGGCGCGGCGAGGTTCTGAAGCACGTGAACCAGGCCGAGGACGGTGCCGATGATGCCCATCGTCGGCGCGAAGCCGCCGGCCTTCTCAAACGGCGCTGCTGAGGCCTCGTGGCGCGCGGCCATGCCGTCGACCTCGGCCTCGAGGATCGCGTGCACCATCTCCGGGTCGGTCCCGTCGACGACCAGCTGCAGGGCGTTGCGCGTAAACGCGTCGTCGATCTCGCCCAGCATCGCGTCGAGCGCCAGTAGGCCCTCGCGCCGTGCCTTGTCGGCAAGAGACACCAGCTTGTCGAGCTGCCCACGCATGTCGGGCGGTTCGGCGGAGAAGACCAGCTTGTACAGGCTGGGCACGCGCTTCATCGAGGTCATGCCTACGCTCGCGAGCGTCACGCCTCCGGTCCCGCCGAGGATGATGATCAGCGCTGGGATGTCGATGAACGACGCGGGGCTCGTCCCGTTCATCATCGAGCTCAGCAGCAGGGAGCCGAACGCCACCCCAATTCCGATGGCCGTTGAAGCCTTCATTGCTTCGCTTCATCGGCGCTCGCAGAAAATCCTTCAGTTTTGCCAGGCGCTCGTGCACGAACGGTCGATTCGCCCGACGCGCCGCTGCCCGTTTGGGACTACGTGTGCTCGTCGTCGACCGCGGAGAGATGCGCCGACTCGCGCCCGGCCTCGCGCAGGATCGGAGGGATCGGCGGCTGGCGCGCGGCGCCGCGGCGCCGGAAAGCATCGGCGAGCACCTCCGCGCGGTAGTCGTGCACCGCGGCGGCGACCTCCGCGGGCGTCTCCGCGACCACGACCTTCGCTCCGGTCGCGAGCGTGATGACCGTGTCGGGCGTGGACTCGACCGTCACGATCATGTCCGTATTCAGATGGAACGGCTCGTCGGTATGGCCGAGCCGGTTGAGTGTGATCATCGGCACGCACCCCCTTGCGAAAAAAGCTTAGCCGCAAGGTGGGACGACAACCTGCGCCGCCGTCCCACCCCGAGGCCCCTCGGAGTTGTCCCTGCTGTTGCCGTCCCTTCCGTCGGTGATCGTGGTTTCCGGCAGGGCCGCATGCGGCCCTGCCTGGGGCCGCACATGTGCGGCCCCACGGTCGGCGCATGCGCCGACCGCAAAGCAAGTCTCAGCAAAGCTTCACCAGCCTCGGCCTACTAGATCTGCACGAGCGTGCCCAGCATTTCGTCCGCGACGGTGATCACGCGCGAGTTCGCCTGGTAGCCGCGCTCGGCGGTGATCATGTCGGTCATCTCGGTGGCGAGATCGACGTTCGACATCTCGAGCTCGCCGCCGATCGTCGAGCCGAACCCGGGCGAGCCGGGCGTGCCGACGAGCGGCGCCCCTGAGTTGGCCGTGCGCGCCCACTGCGAGCCGCCCAGGCGTTCGAGGCCGGCTTCGTTGGCGAACGTCGCGAGCGACAGGTAGCCGGCGGTCACGCGCTGGAGATACTGTTTCGATTCTTTGTTCTCGTCGGTGTAGCTGACCGAGCCGTCCTGTCCGATCGACACGTTGCTCGACCCTGGCGGGATCAGGATGAACGAGTCTTCTTTGCCCGGCGCAAAGGTGTCGCCGGTTTCCGATTCGCTCGTCACGGTGGCGTTGCGGCCGATCACGTATTCGCCGCCCTGGGTGATGAGCAGACCGGTCGCGTTGGTCGTGAGATCCCCCGCGCGGGTGTACTGGAGGTTGGCGGGGATGCCTTTGGTCAATTCTGTTTCCACGGGCGCCGCCGGCCCCACCCGCAGGAAGCCGGGACCCTCGATGGCGACGTCGAGCGGGTTGTTGGTCGACTGGAACGAGCCCTCGGTCATCTGGTTGACGGTCGCCTGGACCTGCACGCCGAGGCCGATCTGCTCTGGGTTGGTGCCACCGTTGGTGGGTGTCACACCGGACGCTCCGCGGAGCACCTGCGTGAGCGAGTTCGCGAACGTGACGCTCGCGGTCTTGTAGCCGACGGTGTTGACGTTCGCCATGTTGGCTGCGGTCTCATTGAGCATCGTCTGGTTCGCATCAAGGCCGCTGATCGCGGCATACATTCCTGCCATCATCGTGACTGCCCTTCCTTTCGCGGCCTCCTCGATGAGGTCCGGCCGTAGTCGTGCTTGACCGCTCGCGTCATGCGATGACGGCACTGTCGATGTTGGTGAACACGTTGTCTTTCATGTGTTCGGATCCCACAGCCGTGATGACCGTGCGGTTGCTGACGGACACCACGAACGCGGTGCCGTCGACAAGTACTAGGGAGTCGCGCGAGCCCTTGCTCGCGGCGCGCTGCACACCCTGCGAGAGCCTTCCGAGCGTGCTCGCGTCGAGGCTGATGCCGCGGCGTTCGACGCGCGCGAGCGCGTGCTTGGAGAACTGCAGCTGCTGAGCGCCCCCGGCCTGCGCGAGCGCGTCGGCCTGCGCGGGCTGGCCCGCGCGGCTGAGCGCGTCGGCCTGCTCGACCTGGCCCGCGCGGCTGAGCGCGTCGGCGAACGACGCGCCCGCCTGGCCGCCCTTGCGCGGGGCGTCGGGCGATCCGCCGGCGCCGGCGCCGCGGGCGGGCGCGACCGGCGTGAGGCCTCCTGGCGGGACGAGCGCGGGGTTGGAGATCGGGCTCAATGGACTTCCGTGACGCTCGACAGGGTCACGCCGGGGACGCCTTCGACGGTCACCGTGGTGCCGGACGCAGAGGACTGGACGCTCTGGACGGCTCCGGTGGTGGCGGCGCCGGCGGCGTTGTTGTAGGAGACGGTGCGCCCGATCAGCTGGACCGCGCTGGAGAGCTCGCTGGAGTTGGCCAGGTTGGTCGTCTGCTCGACCTGCGTCAGCTGCGCTAGCTCGTTGACGAATTCGTTTGCGTTGCCCGGTTCCAACGGGTTCTGCGCCTGCAGCTGCGCGACCATCAGTTTGAGGAAGTCGTTCTGACCGAGAACGCTGGTCGGATTTTCAGGCGGCTTTGCGGCGGCGCCCGCTGAGGCGGGGGCGGCGGTTGCGAGTGGGCTGGTTGTCATTGCTGTCGGTCCTTTCGTGGTGTCAGGCGAGCACGTCGACGAGCGCGCCGCCGGCGATCGACGCCGGCTGAGCCGGTGCGGTGAGCGCGCCGAGCGTCTCGTGGCTGTCGACCTCTTCGGGGTTGGACGACGCGCTGGACGCGCGCGAGGATTGCGGTTCGCCGGCGTTGCGGCCCTCGCGATTGCCGGTTTCGGACTGGCCGGAGCCGATGTCAAGCCGCAGTAGCGACACGCCGAGCGTGCTCAACGACTGGTGCAGCTCGGCGCGTGAGCCAGCGAGCGCTTGCGCGGCAGCGGGCGTCTGGGCGCTGACGCGCGCCAGCAGCCCCTGGGCTGTCTGGCTGAGACGGATGCTGATCTGCCCGAGCGCATCGGGTTGCAGCGAGATCCGCGCCTGCGTGGCCCCCTGGCGCGCGGCGATCTCGATCGTCGCGTGGATCGACTCGATCATCTCGTGCAGGCCCACGCCAGACGCAGACGGCGTCGACGCGGCACTCGCCGCGGCGGGCGTGCCAGCAAGCGCCTGCGTGCCGGCCACTGCGCTCGACAGCGCGCTCGCTTCCACCGCGCCGCCGGCTGCGGCTGCCTGTGACGGCGCAGCAGGCGTGGGCGCCTGAGCAGCAGCAGCTGGCGTCGGCGACGCGCTCGTGGTGCTTTCAGCTTCTGTTGCGACGCGCGCGATGCCCTGGGCGGCTTTGGCGCCCGAGCCACTGTTGGCGCCCGAGCCCGACCCCGCGTTGGCGCCCGAGCCAGCGTTGCCGCCTGAGCCGAGGTTGCCGCCGACGCCGCTGCCGGTGCCCGCCTGGCTGCCGGCGAGGGCGTGACCGCCCGCCTGCGAGGAGGAGGCAGCTGTCGCGGCGTCCGTCGAACGCGATCCGGTGGAGACGCCAACGCGCGTCTGGCCCGACTGCGTGCCGGCAGCGCTCGGCGACCCGAAGGCCGTGGCAGATGAGGCGGCGTTCGCGGCGGTTGCCCGGGCAGGGCCGGTCGTGCTCGTTTCACCGGCCGCTTCGGCGCCGGAGGAGGAAGCGGAGGAGATGGCGCTCGTCGGGGCCACGGCCGGGACCGCTGCTGCCGAGCCCGGCGCGGTTGTCACAGCGCCGGCGGCCGCTGTCGTGGCGGCACCGGCAGGCGCGGTCGTTGCAGCGCCGGCGGGCGGGGTCGTCGCGGCGCCTGTGGGCGGGGTCGTCGCGGCGCTGCCAGGCGCGGCCGTCACAGCGCTGGCGAGCGCAGGCGAGGTCTGCGACGCGGGAGCAAGCGCAGATGCAGGAGCGGACGTTGACGCGGGCGTGGAGCTAGCGGCGACGGAGGTCGCGGCAGAGCTGGAGCCCGCCGCAAGTTCACTCGGCGGGACAGCCACGGAGGCCGCGCCGGCCGCAGCGCTTGCGGTCGTGGACGCGTTGGCGACAGGCGTGGCAGTGCCTTCGAGGCCGCTCTGGCCCGCCGCGCCTTCGACGGGAGTCGCTTGCGCGCCCGCC
The DNA here is from genome assembly GCA_035939335.1 of Solirubrobacteraceae bacterium. GTDB lineage: Bacteria > Actinomycetota > Thermoleophilia > Solirubrobacterales > Solirubrobacteraceae > Palsa-744. The sequence goes on from DASZFY010000035.1 coordinate 22,338, forward strand.
TGCACCGCGCCCTGCGTCGAGCTGGCAAGCGCGGCTTCGGCCGCGACGGCCACCTCGGGAGTCGAGATCGAGTTGCCTTCCGCAGCGGTCGACGAGCCGTTCGCTCCGGTGCGTTTCTGTTGATGGCCTTCCGCGTTTGCGGTCCGGGCCGACTGATGGGCGAGCTCGCTGTGGAAGAGCGAGGCGCCGGGTGGCGCGCCCGGCGGCGCGCCGGGTGGCAGGCCTGGCGGCGCGCCGGATGTCGGCCGCGAGGGCGGCGCCAGCAGGAGCGTCGGTTGGACGGTCATACAAGGCTCCCGGCGGTGCTCGTGGGATGGGACTGGCGGAAGGCTTCGGCGTTGGCGAGCACTTTGCTGACGTAGCTCTGGGTTTCCGAGTACGGCGGCACGCCGCCGTACTGCTGGACGGCGCCCGGCCCGGCGTTGTACGCGGCGAGCGCGTCTTCGGCGTTGCCGCCGAACTTGGTCATCATCTGACCGAGGTAGCGCGCTCCGCCTTCGATCGATTCGGCGGGGTTCATCGGATTGGCGACGCCGAGCGAGGACGCTGTGCCGGGCATCAGCTGGGTCAGGCCGGCGGCGCCAGCGCTGCTGGTGGCGCTCGGGTCGAAGCCCGACTCCTGCTGGATCAGCCCGTGCAGGATGGCCGGGTCGACGCCGTTGCGCGAGGCGGCCTGGTCGATCAGCGATTCGTATTGCCCGGATTCGCCGGCCGCACCGGATTCGCCGGTCGCGCCGGCCCCCGAGACAGCGGGCGCGTATGCGGTGTTGGCGACGCCAGGGGTTCCGGCGCTGGCCACATCGGCGGTCGTGGCGGCCTGCAGCGCAGAGGCGAAGTTGTTGCTGGTGCCCTGTGGGGCCGGACTGGCACTGCCACCGGTCGAGAGCACGCCACCGGAGGAAACCCGCCGAGCCGATTCGATCAGCTGCTGCAGCTGCTGCACGCGCTGGATGGCCGCCAGCTCGCCGGCGGGCACGCCGGCCGCGGCACCGCCGATCACCTGGGCGCTCACGCGGTGCTCCTGCGAAAGCGCGTGGCGGCGATCTCGTCGAGGACGCCCTGCTCGCGACGATCGACCTCGCGGACGTGTTCGCCACGGTGACGCTCTCTAAGGCGGTTGAGCATCTCGTGCTCGCTGGCCGCGGTTGCCAGCTCGGCGTCGCGGTCGGCGACCTCGAGCTCGCGCTGCTCTAGCTCGCGCGCACGCAGCCTGCGTTGCGCCTCGACACGCTCGAGGAACGCCTGGCGGGCGAGCAGGTCGGTGGCGCTGACCGTGTGGCGCTCACCGGCGACGGTGCGCTGCTCTTCACGCGCATGCTCGACGCTGGCGTCGGCGGAGCGCAGCTCTGCGACGCTGCTCGAGCGCCGCGAGAGCGCCTGTGCGAGCGCGCCCTGGGCGAGCTTCTCCTTGCGCTCGCGCACAGCGCGCACGCGCTCGAGACGAAAGCGAAATGCAGATCCGGGCACGGTCTGGTTATCGGACGGCCGATTGCGTACTTGAGCGCCTGGCTACGTAGTCCTCGTTTCGTAGACCCGCCAAGATACGGCGGTCCCAAACGCCACGGTCATGCGGCCTTCAGAAAGCGCCGTAGGGCCTCGCGGATGACCTCGGAGGTTGTAGTGCCCTCAGTCTTGGCGCGCTCAAGGAGCTGGTCGCGTAGCTCAGGGTCCAGCCTGACCGACTCGACGCTCGCGGGCGCCGAACCTAGCGCGGGTCGTCCGCGCTTGCCCCTGCGGACCAGCAGCGTGTCCACGTCGTAGCCTGCCTCGGCCTCTGCCGCCAGTGCCTCAATCTCCTCGTCGGTGATCGGCTTGCCCGAGCGGGTGTGGCCAAATACACGGTCTTGACTCACGGCTCGATCAACCTCCTGAACTTGGCGCGCATCCTCATTGCGTGGATCGCCAGCTCGGCGCCCTCGATCGTGACGAGGACCACCACCTCGAGCAAGTTCCCTGCACGATCAGGCCCGATGGCGAGCCAGCGGTCTGGGTCCTCTCCGGCATCCTCGATGGCGAGCGCATGGTCAACAGCGTGGCGGATGTCTTCGTCGGCTACGCCGTGCCTCCGAGCCGACGGATGGATCTCCACGAGAACTTAGTGTACTACGAAATTCGCTACGCCCACGCGACCACCTCGTGAGGCCCGCGCAAGCAATGCATGCGGCAGCGGCTGGAAAGTTTGCGCTGCTAGTCCCCTGACATCTCAGATGCCCAACCCGAGCGCCGGGATAGCCGGCGGCCCTGCGTCGTACGCACCGCCATCCGCAACCCCGCCGTCCCCAGGCGTGACCTCTTCGGCATCGGGGATCTCGCCGCTGGCGCGCTCTAGCTCGCTGGCGAGCGAGGAGCCGAGCTCGAGCAGGCGCGCGTCGGTGTGCTGGGGGTCGCTTCGCTCCTTGACGGGCTGGCGCAGGAAGCGCTCGATGCGCGTGCGATGCGCCAGAGCGACGTCGAGGGCGGGGTCGCTGCCGTGCTGGTAGGCGCCGATCGACACGAGGTCTTCCTTCTCGCGCAGAACCGCGAGCGCCGCGCGCAGCCGCTGCCCGGCCTGCTCGACCTCGGGCGAGACGATCTCGCCGATCAGGCGCGAGACGCTCTGCAGCACGTCGATCGCGGGGTAGTGCCCGGCGTGGGCGAGCGAGCGGGTGAGCACGACGTGCCCGTCGAGGATCGAGCGCACGGAGTCGGCGATCGGCTCGTTCATGTCGTCGCCATCGACCAGCACGGTGTACAGGCCGGTGATCGAGCCGCTGGCGCTGGTGCCGGCGCGCTCGAGCAGGCGGGGGAGCAGCGCGAACACGCTCGGCGTGTAGCCGCGCGTGGCGGGCGGCTCGCCGATCGCCAGCCCGACCTCGCGCTGGGCCATGGCGAAGCGCGTGACCGAGTCCATCATCAGCATCACGTCGTGGCCCTGGTCGCGGAAGTACTCGGCGATGGTGGTGGCGGTGAAGGCGGCCTTGATGCGCACGAGCGCGGGCTGGTCGGAGGTGGCGACGACGACGACCGAGCGCTCGAGCGCGTCGCCGAGGTCGCGCTCGACGAACTCGCGCACCTCGCGCCCGCGCTCGCCGACGAGCGCGATCACGTTGATCGAGGCGCTGGTCGAGCGCGCGATCATGCCCAGCAGCGAGGACTTGCCGACGCCCGAGCCGGCGAAGATGCCGAGCCGCTGCCCCAGCCCGCACGGCACGAGGCCGTCGAGCGCGCGCACGCCCAGTCCGACGCGCTCGCGGATGCGCGGACGCGAGAGGGCGTTCGGGGGCGCGGCGATGGTGGAGCGCGCGAGCATCGGCGCTCCCCCCGGCCACGCGGGATCGGAGTCCGACTGTCCCTCGTCGGCGATCCCCAGCCCGGCATCGGCGATGCCGAGGCCGTCGATGACCCGCCCGAGCAGCGCGTCGCCGACGGCGACGCGAAACGGCGCACCGGTGGCCAGCACGCGCGTGCCGGGGCCGATGCCGTGCAGCTCGCCGAGCGGCATCAGCAGCGTGCGACCGTCCCTGAAGCCGACCACCTCGGCGGCCACGGCGGCGCGATTGCGGTCGGTGCCGACGAGGCACACCTCCCCCACCTCCGCCTGCAGGCCGGTGGCCTCGATTATCAGCCCGATCAGGTTGGTGACGAAGCCGTGGCGCCGCGCGAGATCGGCCTCGCGGATCGCCTCGCCGGCGCGCGCGAGCAGCGCCGGTCGATGCGCCGCCTCGGTCAGCGCCGGTCGATGCGCCGCCTCGGTCAGCGTCGGTCGAAGCGCGTCGCTCACGCTGGGCTCGCCCTCACGCGGCGTGCTCGCCGGTCTCGAGCGTCGTGCGCGCGACCTCGCGCGCACGCTCTAGCTGCGTGGCGACGCTCGCGTCGACCTCGCCCTCGGCGGTGCGCACGATCGCGCTGCCGGCGGCCACGCGCTCGTCGGACTGCAGATCGCACAGCTCGACGCCGCTGCCCTGTGCGGTCAGCTCGCCGAGCGCGTCCCTGACGACCTCAAGGTCGGCGGGGTTGACGAGCACGGTGATGCGACGGCGGTCGCTGATGCGCCGCAGCGCGCCCTGCACGATCTCGACGACCAGCTCGGGGCGCGCTTGGAAGGCGCCGGCGAGGATCTTGCCGGCGAGCGCGAGCGCCAGCTCGATCGCGTCGGTCTCGACCGCGTCTGAGACCTCGCCGCGCAGCGACTCGATCGCGGCGGCGGCCTCGCTGAGCGCGCTGGCCGAGCGGGCGATCTCGGCGGCGCCGTCGGCGTGACCGGCGGCGCGTCCCTGCTCGTAGCCCTCGGCGCGCGCGGACTCGCGGATGCGTTCGGCGTCCGCCATCGCCTGCGCGAGCAGCCGTGCGGCGGCGTCGCGGGGCGGCGCCTGCGAGGGCTCGAGCTGCTCGAAGGCGTAGCTGACCGCGGCGTCAGACAACTGCTTCGCTCTCGTCCTCGCTGTCGCTGGCGATCACGATCGTGCCTGCCTCCTCGAGCTGGCGTACGACCGCGACGATGCGGCTCTGCGCGGCGTCGATGTCGCGCTTTCGCTGCGGCGGCTGAATCTCCATCTCTTCCTTGATCATCTCGGCGCCGCGCTCGGACATGTTCGTCAGCACGACCTCCTTGACGTTCTCCGGAGCGCCGCGGAGCGCCAGCACGAGGTCCTTCTGGTCGGCCTCGCGCAGCACCTGCTGCACGGCGCGCTCTTCGAGCTTGACGATGTCCTCGAACACGAACAGCATGCTGCGCACCTCCTCGGCGAGCTCCTTGTCCGTGGTGGCGAGCTTCTCCAGCACCGCGCGCTCGGTGGTGCGGTCGGAGTGGTTGAGGATCTCGGCGAGGTTCTTGGTGCCGCCGGCGGCGGAGTACTCGCGCTCGGCGACGGCGGTGAGCTTGTGGCGGATGACGTCCTCGACCTGCTGGACGACCTGCGCGCTGGTCTCGCCCATGCGCGCGATCCGCAGCGCGATGTCGGGCTGCTGACGCTCGGGCAGGCGCGCGAGCACCTGCGCGGCGCTCGATGTCTGCAGGCTGGCGAGGATCAGCGCGATCGTCTGCGGCGACTCGCTGCGCAGGAGCGCGGCGGTGCGCTCGGCTGGAACGCGCTGCAGGAACTCGAACGGCGGCGTCTCGCTGCGGGCGGCCATGCGGCCGAGCAGTTCGCCCGCGCGCTCGGGCCCGAGCGCGCGTTCGACCACGCCACGGGCGAAGTCCATCCCCCCGGACGCGCCCTCGCGGCCGGCCAGCGCGGCCAGCTCGGAGAAGATCGAGTCGGTTGTCTCCGGCCCGACCGCGCTCAGGCCGGCCATCTCCATGGACAGGTTCTCGATCTCGTCCTCGCCGAGACGCTGCAGCACGTTGGCGGCGCGCTCGGATCCGAGTGCGGCCATCAGCACGGCCGCCTTGCGGGTGCCGGGCAGGTCGGCGATCGTCGCGGGCAGGCGCTCGCCGGGAGCGGGCACCAGCGCCGGCAGCGTCTCCGTCGGAGCTTCGCTTGCCATCGCGATCAGCTCTCCTGCATCCAGCTGCGCAGCTGCTGCGCGACCCGGTCGGGGTTGCTGTCGACGAGCTGCTCGACCTGCCTGCGGATGCTGTCCTCACCGTCGCTGTCGTGCCCGTTGGCGGAGCCGCCGCTGCGAGACGGGCCGACGCTCGCCATCACGGCCGTCCTGGGGGCGGTCTCGCGTTCGAGCTCGGACAGCCGCATCGGAGTCTCGAGCTCGCGCAGCCACACGGGCTCGTCGATCGTCTCCTTTTCGCGCTTGCGCAGCGAGCGCGTGGTGAAGAACAGGAAGATCATCGCGCCGAGGCCGAGCAGCACGTACTTGGCGGCGCTGAGCGGGCTGCTCGCGGGCGCGGCGGCGGTCGTCTTGGCGAACGCCACCTGACCGATCGAGATCGTGTCGCCACGTTTGGTGAGGACGCCGGCGGCGTTGGTGACGGCTTCGCGGATCGCCGGCAGCGCGGCGGCGGGCACGGATTTGTCGAGAAGCACCGATACATGCTGGCTTTCGACCGCTCCGGGGGCGATCGTCGAATGGGTGACGATCTTGTTGACGCCGAGCGTGGAGGTGGTGGTTTCGTGCTTGAAGTTGGATTTCCCGCCGGAGCCGGTGGCTGCAGTGGTGAGGTTGGCAGTGCCGGTCACGCCGCCGGCGCCGGTGCCGCTACCGGTGAGCGTTTCGATCTCTTTGCTCTGTTGCGTGGGCGTGCCGGTTTTGCCGTATTCGAGCGATTCCTTGCTGGTCTTGTTGACGTTCATGTTGGCGTAGACGAGCACCTGCGCCTTGCCCACGCCGAGCGTCTGCGCGAGCATCGCGTCGAGGCTCGCCTCCATGCTCTGGTCGTAGCGTTGTTGCGCTTCCTGAACTTCGCTGCCGCCCACTCCGCCCGCGCCGCCGGCGGCCGGCCACAGCAGCTGCCCGGAGGCGTCGGTGATCGTGACCTTGCTCAGCTGCAGGCCGGGCACGCTCGAGGTGACAAGCTGCGCGATGCCGCGCACGGAGCTGGCGTCGAGCGAGCTGGTGCCCGACAGCAGCACGGCGGCCGAGGAGGTGCTCTGGCTTTCGCCGAAGATCTGGTTCTGGGAGTTGGGCAGCACGAGCTCGACCTGCGCCCCGGAGACGCCCTGGACGCTGTTGATCGTTTCCTCGAGCTGTCCCTGCAGCGCGCGCTGGTAGGTCACCTGCTGCTGGAAGTTGCTTTCGCCGAGTTTTCCTTTTTCGAACAGCGAGAAGCCCGGCTGCGTGTTGCCGAGCAGGTTCGCGCCCGCCAGCGCCACGCGCGCCTTGGCGGTCTCGTTGGACTGCACAGCGACGGCGGTGCCGTTGTTCTGGAGTTCGTAGCTGATCCCCTGGGCGCTGAGCGTGCTCGTGATCTTGCCCGTCTGGGAGGGTTCCACGCCGCTCACGAGCGTGGAGTAGCTCGGCTGTGAAACCGTGTTAACAAATATATATATAAAGAGGATCGCGACGACGGCGACGCCGCCGGCGATCATCCATCCGCGGGGAGTGAGCCTGGATGCGAGCTGGGCGACGGGCATCGATCAGGCCTGGGTGTTGAAGATGTTGGTGACCGCTTCGGTGGCCTTGTTACGGAGCTGCGACGCGAGTTCCATCGACAGCTGCGCGTCCTCGACCGTCACGACCGCGGCCTCTGGGTTGCTGACGTTGCCCGTGGCGAGCGCCTGCGAGGCGGCGGACGCGTTGTTCTGCGTCTGCTCCAGCGAGGAGATCGCTTCTGTGAGCTGACCGCCGAAGCTGCCGGCTTCGCCGCCCGCGGCCACGCCACCGCTGGACTGGCTGCTCTGCGCGAGACCTTCGGCCGGGCTCACCGCCAGCCCGCCGCCCAGCCCTCCGATCGGCGGGACGATCACTTGAGCAGGCCGAGCGTCGAGGTGAACATCGACTTGGCGGTCTGCATCGCGGTCACATCGGACTGGTAGGACTGCGACTCGGAGATCATGTCGGTCATTTCCGTGACCGTGCTGACGTTCGGCATCAGCACGTAGCCCTTGGCGTTGGCTTCTGGATTGCCCGGGTCGTACACCTGCTGGTCGGGCGAGTTGTCGGCGACGATCCCGGTTACCTGTACGCCGCCGGGCTTTGGGCCACTCTGCGCGAGCGCGTTGGACAGCGCGCCGCCGAAGTTGCGCGCGCCGACCTGCGCGAGCTGGACCTCCTGGCGCTGGTAGGGCTTGCCGTTGGCCGCTTTGGTCGTCTGGGCGTTGGCGAGGTTCTCGGCCGTGACATCCATGCGGATGCGGTCGGCGGTGAGCCCGCTGCCGGCGATGCCGATCGCGTCGAAGAGTCCCATCAGACCGGGGGCGCGCCCATGGCCGAGCGCATGATCGTGTTGCGCACGCCCATCACCTGCGTGAGCGCCTGGTAGTCGAGGCCGTTTTCGGCGAGCTTGGCGGATTCTTCGTCGACGCTGACACCGGTGCCGTTGGGGCCCACTTGCTGCGAGCGCGTGACGGTCTGGAACTGCACTTCTGCGGGCGCCTGACCGCCGTTGATCGCACCCTGTAGCGCCGACTCGAAGTTGACTTCCTGTGGCTGGTAGCCCGGGGTGTCGGCGTTGGCGATGTTGTTCGTCAGCGCCGTCTGGCGCTGCCAGGCGCCGCGCATCGCAGCCTCCAGCAGCTGCTGAGTCGAATCGACGATAGCCATCTGAAGAGCCGCCCTTCCTGTCCTTTCCGCCCTCCGTGGGCTGAAACCGACGCTCTCCCTGAGGTCGCTGACTTCCTGGCCATCGAGGGGCCGCCCTCTTGATCGGCCGCGGCGGGTGGATCTTTAGGACCGCCGTCCGCAGCCGGCGAACCGGCTATGCGCTGCGATCGAGGCGCGGACGCCGGCTGAGCTGCCCGGCGTAGCCGTCGGCTGCGCGCCGCGCGCGCGTGGTGGTCGCGAGCTCGCCGAGCAGCGTCTCGCGCAGGCGCTGCAACTCGATGCGCGTGCGCTCGTGGATCAGCCGTGCGCGCCCGAGCAGCTCCGCTGCGGCGGCGGGCGGCTGCGCGGGCAGACCGGCGATCAGCTCCTCCCAGCGCGCGCTCAGCTCGTCGAGGCGCTCGATCTCCCCCGCGCCAGCGAGCTCGAGCTCGAGCTCGGCGTGCTCGTAGATCGCCCGATACGGGTCCAGCGCGGACTCGCGGGCGCCGTCGGGCGCTGCGGCGGCGCCGTCGAGCGCCGCGGCGCTCACGCTCGCTCCAGCTGCGATCCACCCGCGACCATCGCCGCGCCGTCGATCTCGCTGGCGACCTGGCTCCAGGCGTCGCGGAGCTCACCCATCAGCTCGTTGATCTCTTCGATCTTGGTCGGGTCTCTGCTCAGGCGGGCCGCGCGCAGGTGCGACAGGTAGAACTGGTAAATCGAGTGCAGGCGGTGGGCAACCTCGCCCTGCTCGAAGTCGAGCGTGCCGTCGAGGTGACTGATGATCCGTTCCGCGTCGCGCAGCGCGATGTGCGTGCGCTCGATCTCGCCGTTGCCCATCGCGACGACGGCCTGGCGCATGAAGCGGCGGGCGCCGTCGTAGAGCAGCACGACCAGCTGCGCGGGCGTTGCGGCCATCACGGTGCCCCGGCGGTAGGCGGCGTGGGAGGCGGCGGTCAGATTGGGCATCTCACTGCCGATCATCGGCGCGGCGCGCGGAATGTTGAGCGCCGGAGGGGCTATCAGCCTTTGGGTTTGTTCAACGCCGCTTCCTGGCTGGTGAGCCAGGCGCTCTGAGCGGAGTTGCGCGAGAGCACGCCTTCGAGCCTCGCGTACGTCGCCTGCAGCGCTTTTTCGCGGTTGGCGAGCATTTCGTTCATCGTGTTGATCTGAATCGTCAACTGGGAGATCTGCGAGCTGTCTCCGGTGATCCTGCCTTCGATCGTGCCACCGGGGCCGGCGGCGACGTTGATCTGGCTCTGGAGCTTCTGCGACCACTGCTCGAGCATCTGCTGGACGCCGGTCGGGTTCGCCGCGACGGCCTGTGCGAGCTTGGTCGGATCGAGCGTGAGTAGCCCTTCCAACGAGGACTGCGAGCTGATCCCCGCACCGCTCGCCGCGCCTGTGCTGATGCCAATGTCGAGCGGGCTCGACATTTCCGCCGGCAGGCCCGACACGGGTTCGTACATCGCTGTACGCATTTCGTTGAGCATGCCCGTGAGTTCGACGTCGCCGAACAGAGCCCCCACGCCGAGCTCGCCGCTCGTGGGCTTGACGGGAGACTTCGTCGTCAGCTCCGTGTGGATCGCTTCGACGGCCGCGTTGTACGCGTTGACGAACCCCTTCACCTGGGCTTCCACGGCGCTGACACTGGGGCCGGGCGCCTGGACGTCGATCGTCACCGCACCCTGGGGCGTGACGCCGCCGAGGGTGAGCGTGACGCCGGCGATCGCGTCGGTGACGGTGTTGGAGCTCGATTTCCCCGCGACCCCGTCAACAGTGAATTCCGCGTCCTTGCCTTCCTTCGCGGTCCCCGCTTTTTCGCTGAGCGCTTCGCCTGAGACTTTGATGAATTCGCTGCCGGTGCTGCCGGTGGCGCGGTTCGAGAGCACGATCGTGTTGCCTTCGGTCACCGCCGCGTAGACGGTGGCGCTGCTGCTGGAGTTGATCGCGCTCGCGAGCTGCTTGGCGCTCTCGCCCGCTTCGAGCGTGAATTCGTGGCCGTCGATCGTCAGTTTCTGTTCACTTGCGGGGCTGGTGAACGCGAACGTCCGCTGGGCAGAGTTGGCGAGCTGCGTGACTTCCACCTCGTAGCCGCCGACGCCCGCGCCGGAGCCCACGACGGCACTGACGCGCGACGGTTCGCTCGAGGTGGCCGACTGCGAGCTTTCAAACAGCGATGGCAGACCGAATTCGGAGGTCGCGGTCGCGAGGTTCTGCAGGCTCGACTGGATGCTCTGCAGCTGGCTCTGCTCGGACTGCAGCTTCTGCTGCTCGGCCGCGACGTGGTTGACGGGCTCGCGTTCGACCCCCATCAGCGCGGCGATGATCTTGCTCGTTTCCAAGCCGGAGGCAAGGCCCGAGATCGTGATCGGAGCACTGGTGGACGAGTTCACGCCAAGCGGTGAGGTGGACATGGCAGGCCGCCTACTCCAACGGCTTCCCAGCCGCAAGCTCGAGCGCCTCGGCGATCGACAGGACCCTGACGGGGTTGCCGTAGCAGTCCTGGAGCTCGATCGAGCGGGACCCGTCCTCGGCGGTCGAGAAGCGCACCTGATGTCCGCGCTCGCGCAGCTCTTCGTCGATGCCGGCGGCGGCGGCGATCTGCTCGAGCACGTACGGCGGCGGACCGCCCCTGCTCGCGACGACGTCGAGCGGAGTGCTACCCGCGGCGAGCCCCGATGCGAACGCGCCGACGTGCTCGGCGCTCGTGTCTGCTGGCGTCTGTGTGATCGACGGGCTCAAATTGCCCTCTATAGGCAGGATGGGCGAGCTCATATGGCGTTTTCTCCCTGAAAACGTAGTTACGCGGTCCAATCCATGGGCCGCCTCGCGCTTGCGTTCACCGTGTTCATCGACGTCCTTCGCGGAAACTTGAAGTATCTCCTCCAACTGCGACATGCCTTGCTCGAATCGCATGCCTGGGCGCCGTCCGGTCAGCTCGCGATGACCTGCGAGAGCAGGCTCGCCGCGTCCTCGTTGGCGGGGTCGCGCGTCAGCGCCGCGGCGGCGAAGTCGCTCGCCTCGCGCGGCATGCCTCTGGCGGCGGCGATGCGCGCCAGCCCCAACAGCGCCTGCGTGTCTGGCTCCTGCTGGCACACCGCCATCCACTCCTGCGCAGCCGAGGCGGCGAAGCCCCGGCGCATGTACATCTCAGCGAGCAGCTCGTGGCGCTTGCGCTCGTCAACTGGCGTGCGCTCGAGCAATGCGAGCAGGGTTTCGAAGGCCCCGAAGTCGTGTACCCGCAGCAGCGCCTCGAGCATCACCGCCAGCAGCGGCACGGCGTGCTGGGTCAGCTGCAGCTGTGTCCGTCCCGAGGTGGCTAGCTCGTGCCACGCGGTGAACAGGTCAAGCTCCTCGCGGGCCATCCCCGCTGCGCGGGCTCGCTCCAGAGCGCCCGCCGCGCCGGAGGTGTCGGACGCGCCCGCCGCGCCGGACGTGCCCGCCGCGCCGGGCGTGTGGGCCCCGGCGATCCGCGCGAACAGCTCGGTCCGACACGCGATCGCCGCGAGCGGATCCTCACGGTCGAGCGCCGCGGCCTCCTCGGCCGCCTCGCGGTAGCGCCGCTGCGCGAGCAGCGCCTCGGCGAGCGCCACACGCGCGCGGCCGGAGTGCGGTTGGCGCGCGAGCACGGCCCTGAATTGGGCCTCGCCGGCGCCGTTCGCCCCGCCCTCGTACAGCGCCGTGCCGAGCATGAAGCGCGCGGCGGGCGCGGGATCGGGCAGGTGCCGCTCGAGCTCGGCGACGACCGCGTCGGGCGCGACGCCGCCGGCCAACAGCGCGCTGGCGTAAGGCAGCACCGAGCCGATGAACTGCGGATACTCGTGCAGGCAGCACTCGAGCTGCTCGATCGCCGGCTCGAGCTCGCCCGCGGCGCGCAGCAGCTCAGCGAGGCGCAACCGTGGCAGGTAGCTGCCGGCGCCGACCGTCGCCGTATACGGGCGCGGCGCGTCGCCCATCTCGATGCAGCGCTCGCACAGCTCGACCGCGCGATCGTGCTCGCCGAGCGCGATCGCCGCGAGCGCCTGCTCGAATGCCAGATCGGTGAAGCCGGGGAAGCGCTCGAGACCGTCCTCGGCGCACGCGAGCGCGTCGCGCGGGCGCTCGCACGCGCGCAGGGCTTTCGCCAGGCGGCTCGTCAGCGTCGGCGCGAACGCGAGCGCGTCGCGATCGGGAGCCGCCTCCGCCAGCTCCCACGAGCGTTCGAGCTCGGCGAGCGCAGCGGCATGCTCGCCGGCGGCGGCGTACTCGCAACCGAGGTTGTAGTGCAGGAACGCGCTCGGCGGGCTCTCGGCCTGCTGTAGGCGCAGCAGCTCGATGTTGCGGCGAGACTTCTCGCGCGCATCGCGCACGACGCCCAGGTAGCCGTAGTGCTCCACACGGACGCCCGTCGTCTCGACGCGCTCGGGCAGATAGCTGGGCAGGCGGTGGGCGATCTGCTCGTGCAGGCGCCCCTCGAAGCGGTACTCGGGACGGTTGCGGAACACGCGCAGCGCGTTGTGCGCGACCGCCGTGCCGTCCTCCACGTCGCCGGTGTAGTTCGTCTCGGACAGGTAGAACGCCTCGCGCCAGGTGCGCCCAGTCAGCGAGCGCAGCAACGCTGTGTCCTCGCGCACGAGTACCTCGTCGGCATCTAGGTACATAAGCCAGTCTCCGCTTGCGGCGTCGAATGACACGTTGCGCGCGTGCGCGAACGACCCCGACCACTCGTGCTCGATGACGCGCGCGCCGAAGGACCGCGCGATCTCAATCGTCGCGTCGCTCGAGCCCGTGTCCACGAGCACGATCTCGTCGACCGCGCCCGCCACCGCGGCAAGGCAGCGCGGGAGCATCTGCTCCTCGTCGCGGACGATCATGCACAGGCTCAGCCGCAGGCCCTCGGCGGGCTTTGCAAGAGTGGCGATCTCCAGCGAGCGACGCGCGAGCTCAGGCAGCGCGGCACGCAGCGCGGGGCGGCCCGCGGCGCCACGCTGCTCGTGCTGCTCGCGCCGGCGCGAGGCGAGCTCGCGGAGGCTGCGCTCGGCGTCCTCCAGTTGCGGGTCCAGGCGCCGCGATGCCTCGAGCAGCGCCTCGGCCGCGTCGAGGCTCCACAGCTCGAGCAGCGCCGTGCCCGCGCAGCTCAACAGCCGCGGCTCGCTGGGGTCGCGCTCGAGCAGCCTGAGGACGCCCGCGGCGAGCGTCACGAGCAGCGCCGGCAGGCGCGCCGCGGTGGTGCTCGCGCGCGCCGCCAGTCCCTGCTCGGCCAGGCTCACTCCCGCCCAGTAGCGCCGGTGGGGATCCGCGATCGCCTCGACGCGCTCGAACAGACCGCCGTAGCCCTCGAGGTCGTCGCTCCCAAGCAGCCGCTGAGCGCTCGCCGGCAGCTCGCTCGCCGGCAGGTCCAGCTCGCTCGCCGGCAGGTCCAGCTCGCTCGCTGGCAGGTCGCGCGCGGGCAGCTCGCTCGCGGTCACGGCGCAGTCCCCGGTGAGTCGAGCTGAGGAGCGGAGGACCATGACGCTCACCCGGTCATCGACCGTCCGCCGCCATGTATGAGCGTGGTGCGCCGACCGGGGCAGGGAATATCGTCGCCACCGCGAATTCCATGCCCGTTAGACCACTGCAAATGCAGGCTCGGACGCGAGCCACGTGCCTCAGCAGGCAGGCGATCTCCCTGTCAGTTCCCTCGAAACCAGAGCAGGAGAATGGAAATCATAGGAAAGCGCGCAGCCAGGGTGCCCGCGGCGGAGGTGCTGGCGATCTGGCAGGAGTACCGCAGCAGCGACGACCTCGAGCTGCGCGACCGGCTGGTCTTCATGTTCATGCCGATGGTCCGCTACATCGTCTACCGCAAGGTGCGCGAGGTGCCGGCGCAGTGCGACGTCGAGGACTTCCTCTCATGCGGGCTGGAGGCGCTGATCCGTTCGATCGAGCGCTACGACCCGGACAAGGGCGCCACGCTCGAGCAGTACGCGTGGACGCGCATCCACGGCGCGGTGCTCGACGAGCTGCGCCGCCACGACTGGGCGCCGCGCTCGCTGCGACGCGACGAGCGCGCGATCAACACCGCCCGTGAGAGCTTCCTCTCGATGCACGAGCGTCAGCCCAGCCGCGACGAGCTCGCGGCGGCGGTGGGCATGACCCCCCGCGAGCTGACCAACCGGCTAGACCAGGTAGCGCTGTCGGAGGTCGGCTCGCTAAACAGGATCGTGCGCTCGGACGAGAGCGCGACGATCGAGCGCATCGACACGCTGGAGAGCACCGACGAGGAGTGGGACCCGACGGTGCAGGCCGAACGCCACGAAGCCAAGGCGCGCTTCCGCAAGGCGTTCGCGCGCCTGTCCAAGCAGGAGCGCGAAGTCGCGGTGCTGCTGTACGTCGAGGACTGGACGCTGCGCGACATCGGAGCGCGCATCGGCGTCTCCGAGAGCCGCATCTCCCAGATCCACACGCGACTGCGCCAGCGCCTGTACGAACAGCTCTCCGGAGAGCTGCCGCTGTTCACCGCCATACGCTAGACGTCACCGTCTGCCGCGTTGTGAACGTGACGCCGGGGCGACCCTCTTATTAAAAAAAGTCTGTATAGCGATGGTTGCACAGACTTTTTTTATGAAAGGTAGTGCCTCGTCGGAAGACTCAAGAACCGCCGGCCGCGGTCGAACACCCGAGGGAGATGGATCTCGGTCTTGACATCGCCGCGTCGGGAATGGTCGCCCAGCAGGTCCACCAGGACCAGCTCTCCAACGACCTCGCCAACGCCGCCACGCCCGGCTTCAAGCCCGACGAAACGCCGCAGCGCAGCTTCGGCTCGATGCTGCTGGCCAACACCCAGGGTGGCGCCGTGGTCGGCTCGGTCGACGAAGCGGTCGTGCTCGGCAAGACCTACACCAACATGACGCCCGGCACCATGCAGGAAACCGGCGAACCGCTCGACTTCGCGATCGAGGGCAGCGGCTTCTTCGCGGTCAACACGCCGCAGGGCACCCGCTACACGCGCGACGGGCAGTTCACCACCTCCGCCGCGGGCCTGCTCACCGACGCCAACGGCAACCCCGTGCTCGACGCCAAAGGCGCGCAGATCAAGGTCGGCGCCGGCGGCACCGTGCCCGCGAGCGCGATCGGCGTGTTCGAAGTGCCCGGCGCGGCCAAGCAGGGCGAAAACCTCTACACGGGCACCGCCGCGGGCAAACCGACCGGCACTGTGCGCCAGGGCTCGCTCGAGGGCTCCGGCGTCGACGGCGCCAAGGTGATGGTCGAAATGATCACCTCGCTGCGCACCTTCCAGTCGGGCCAGCAGGCGATCCAATCGATCGCCGGGACGCTGCAGGTGGCCGCGTCCCAGGTCGGCTCGATGACCTGAGGGGAGCGCCGTCCCGAGGCTCAAGTCAGCCGTTCGGCGGCCGATCACGGGGAGGAAGAGCTCCCGAGCCCGGCTGGACCGCCACGCGGAAGCCCGGCTCACCGCCGACCACGAACAGGATGGGCAGATGCTCGAAGGTCTGTATTCCGCAGCAGCAGGCATGTCAGCGCAGCAGGAACAGCTGAACGCCATCAGCAACGACCTCGCCAACCTCTCGACCAACGGCTACAAGGGCGAGCGCGTCGCGTTCAGCGACCTGCTCTACAGCCCGGTCAAGATTGCCGGCACGGTCAGCAGCGACGGCGCCGGCGCGAGCGCCAAGGTGATCGGCCGCAGCGCAGCCCAGGGCTCGATAACGGAAACCGGCGACCCGCTGGACGTCGCGATCGAAGGCCCCGGCTACTTCGAGGTCACACTCGCCAACGGCCAGAAGTCGCTCACGCGCGACGGCAACTTCAGCTTCGACGCGAGCGGCACGCTCGTCAACTCCCAGGGCAGCAGGCTGACACCGCCGATCAAGCTCCCCCCCGGCGTCTCTGCGCACGAAGTGAGCATCGCCCCCGACGGGACCGTTGGCGCGGGCACGCGCACGCTCGGCCAGATCAAGCTCGTGACTGTGGCCGCGCCCGAACATCTGCTCTCAGACGGCAACGGCGGGCTAACGCCGACGGCCGCCAGCGGCGCACCGCGTGGGGCCGCAGGGACGATGCGAGACGGCGCCCTGGAGGCTTCGAACGTGAACGTCGCCGGCGCAATGGCGCTGATGGTCAGCACCCAACGCGACTATCAGATGACCAGCACAGCGATCCAGAACGAGAGCCAGATGATGTCGATCGCCAACCAGCTGAGGCCGGGCGCATGAGCATGCCGGCC
This sequence comes from Solirubrobacteraceae bacterium, assembly GCA_035939335.1. Taxonomy (GTDB): domain Bacteria; phylum Actinomycetota; class Thermoleophilia; order Solirubrobacterales; family Solirubrobacteraceae; genus Palsa-744. The sequence continues at coordinate 38,662 of DASZFY010000035.1, forward strand.
GCCACCGGTCCCACCGGCCTGCCGGCGGTCAACCAGGCGCTCGAGCCCGCGTGGGTGCGCAAAGGCTCATCCGCCACGCAGAAGGCCTACGCGAGCGCGCTCGCCTTCGAACAGACGCTCGTCGAACAGCTCTCGCAGTCGCTCGTCAGCACCAGCGGCCTCGACGGCGAATCCTCACAGGAAGGCGGATCGGGCTCCGAAGAAGGCGGCTCATCGGGCGCGGGCGCGGGTGCCTCGCAGATCTCCTCGATGCTGCCCCAGGCGATGACCGCAAGCATCATGAACGCCGGCGGCCTGGGACTCGCGGCGCAGATGACGCGTGAGCTGCAAGCCGCCAAGACAAGCCCCACCAGCGGAGGCACCGGCGCATGAGCCCGACGGCGCTCGTCCCCCACGTGGACGCCCAGCGCGACCGCGCGCTGACCACCGACGTGCTCGCCCACCTCGACGCGCAGATGGCCTCCGCGCGCAGCCTGCTGGAGGTGGTGCTCGAGCAGGGCGCCGCGATCCGCGCGCGCGACGTGCACATGGTCGTGCGCCTCGCGGGCATCCTACGCGGAGAGATCGGTCGCCGCCAGTTGCTCGAGGAGGAGCGCACGGTGCTGCTCGCCCGCAGCGGCGAGCGCCTCGGCGTACCCGCCGAGGCGGTCACGCTGGGGTTGCTGTGCACGCTGATGGACGCCCCCAGCGCCGAGCGCGCGAGCACGCGCAGCGCCGAGCTGCGCGGCCTGCTGCACGAGCTCCAGCGCGAACACTCGTGCAATCGCGCGCTGATGCAGATCGAGCTCGGCTTCCTCGACCACCTGATGGGGATGCTGTCGCTCGACGGGGTCAACGGCTACGACACCCACGGCTCCTCCAAGTCCATCACGCGGGCACGCCCCCACGGCGCCCTGCACGTCCTCGACCTGCACGCCTAGGCCATGTCGATTCCCACGCTGCAAGGACTGCAGACAGCGCTCAGCGGCCTGATCGCCGAGCAGACGGCGCTCGACACCGCCGGCAACAACATCGCCAACGCGAACACCGAAGGCTATTCGCGCGAGAGCGTCCTTTTGGAACCCACCACGCCGTTGTCGATCCCCGCGATCTCGGCTCAAACCGGCGAGGGCGCGCAGCTCGGCACAGGCGTGAGCGTCACGACGATCACCCGCATCCGCAACACCTATCTGGATGCCCAGTACCGCACTCAGAACAGCGCGCTGAGCGCCGCGAGCGCGCAGGCGGAAGTCCTCGAACACGCACAGAGCGCGTTCAACGAACCGTCGAGCGCCGGGATCGCGAGTCAGCTGTCGAACTTCTGGAGCGCGTGGAACAACCTCGCCACCTCGCCCACCAGCGAAGCCGCCAAAGAGGCCGTGGTGGCAGCCGGCGAACAGCTCACCAGCACGTTCAAACAGCTCAGCTCGCAGCTCGCCACGATCGCCACCCAGGCGGGCGAACAGTACAACTCGCTCACCGGGCCGTCTGGCGAAGTCGAAGACTACGCCAAGCAGATCGCGCAGCTAAACGGGCAGATCAAGCTCTCCGAAGAATCCGGCCAGCCGCCCAACGCGATGCTCGACCGTCGCGATCTGCTGCTCGACAAGCTCTCCTCGCTCGCCAACATCACCGTCACCGAAGCGCCCAACCACATGGACACGGTGAGCTTCGGCGAAGCTGCGAAACCGCTGGTGCAAGGCACGACCGTCAACTGGCCTCAGAAATTGACCGAATCGGCCGGCGGACGGCTCGGCGCGCTGCTCAGCCTGACTGGCCCCAAAGGCGCGCTCACCGCGCTGCAGACCGGGCTGGACGCCGTCGCGGAAACGCTCGCCGGCACCGTCAATGAACACCTCGCCACACCGTTCTTCTCGGGCAAAACCGCCGCCACGCTCGCGGTCGCCGTGAAACCCTCCGAAGTCCAGGCCTCCGGGACCAAAGCCGTCGGCGGCAACGAAGTCGCCCAGGCAATCGCCGCGCTACGCGGCGGCGCAGCCGAACAGAGCTACTCCGCGCTGGTGGAGAAAGTCGGCAGCAGCGTACGCACGGCGGCCGACGAACAGAGCAACCTGCAGACGACGCTCACCGCGATCGGCAACCAGCGCCAGAGCGTCTCCGGTGTCTCACTCGATGAAGAAATGACCAACCTGATCACCTACCAGCGCGGCTACCAGGCCTCGGCGCGCACGCTGACGGTGATGGACGAAATGCTCGAAACGCTGATCGAGCACACCGGACGGGTGGGGCTGTAGAGATGAGCGAGCGGATCACCCCGGCGATGGTCACCGGCACGACGCTGAGCGACCTCAACGCCTCGCTCGCGTCGCTGACGCGAACCAGCAGCGAACTGTCCTCCGGCAAGACCATCGCCCAGCCGTCGGACAACCCCTACGGCGCAAGCCAGGTAATCGACCTGCAGAGCCAGCTCGAAGGCCTGAGCTCCTACGAAGGCAACGCGCAGGACGGGATCTCCTGGGAGAACACCGCCAGCACGGCGATGTCGAGCATCAGCCAGGTCGCCCAGCGCGTGCGCGAACTGCTCGTACAGGGTGCCAACGGCACCTACAACCAGAGCGATCTCGAAACGATGGCGCAGCAGGTCGAACAGCTCACGCAAGGCGTCAAGCAGGACGCCAACACGCAGTACGCCGGGCAGTACATCTTCTCGGGCACCGCCACCACGACGCCGCCCTACGAACAGGGCGCCAACGACGAATACAAAGGCAACGCCGGCATCGTCAGCCGCACCGTCGGGCCCGGCGCGTCGGTGCCCATCACCACGAACATCTCCACGCTGCTCGGCAACGGCGAAGCCTCCGCGGACGGCAAGCTGCTCGACACGCTGAGCACGATCGCCAAGAACATGCGCGCGGGAACGCCCGAAGGCCGCGAAGCGCTCGGCACGACCGACCTGAAGAAGCTCGACGGCAACATCGAAACGCTGACCCAGCTACAGGCGACCGCGGGGAGCGCCACCGACCAGCTGCAGACCGCGCTGACGCGCAACGAAGAGCTGCAGACGTCGATCACGCAGGCGCTGTCGAACACAGACTCTACGAACGTCGCCGCCGCCTCGGTCGCGTACGCGAACGAGCAGGCCGCCTACCAGTCAGCGCTGCGTGCCGCCGCGAACATCGTCCAAGAATCGCTGCTCAACTTCCTCCACTAGACCCAACGCCAAGGAGAACCGCACCATGTCCGTGACATTCGAGAGCATCCGCTTCGGAACGGTCGAGATCGACCCGGAGGACGTGATCGAGTTCCCCTTCGGCCTGATCGGCCTCGGAGGCCTGCGCTACACGCTGCTCGACCGCAACCCCGGCAGCGGCTTCTTGTGGCTGCACGCGGTCGACGAGCCCGCGCTCGCGCTGCCGGTGGTGAGCCCCCACCAGTTCTTCTCGACGTTCACGCTCGAGATCGCGCCGGAGGATCGCGAGCGCACGGGCATCGAGGACGCCGCCGGAGCCCAGCTGTACGTGACCGTGCGCGCGACCCCAAACCCCGCCGACATCACCGCCAACCTGCGCGCGCCGCTGCTGATCATCGACGGCCGCGGATACCAGGTGCTCAACACACACGAGGACGCCGAGCTGCAAGCGCCGCTGTTCGCGCTGCCCGCAGAGTCGCGAATTGCTTCATAATCAGCTTCGATGCTGATCCTGACGCGTCGTCCCGGAGAGCGCGTCGTCATCGGCGATGAGATCCTCGTGACCGTGATGGGCGTCAGCGGCCACACCGTCCGATTGGGGATCGCCGCACCCGCCGGCGTGCCGATCTACCGCGAGGAGATCTGGCTCGCGGTCAGGGAGGAGAACCGCGCGGCAGCCGCCGCACATGCCGACGCGCTGCCCGCCGCGCCCGTCGCAGGGCAGGCCGACGAGATGTCCGCGACGCCCGCCGAGGCCGATCCGGATCCCGCTCAGGAGCCGCCGGAACCTCGGTGAGCGCCCTGCACGCCCCTTGACTCCCGGGGTCGCGACGGTATAGGCTCAAGATGGTTCTAGGGGTCAACCCTAGACCGTCACGGAGGAGAATGTATGCGATTCATGGGGAAGTCCAGCGGGCGCTCGTCGGCGCGTGCCCGGCTTGTGCTTGTTGTGTTGGCGCTCGCCGCCGTGGCGCTCTGCGCCGGCGCCGGCAGCGCGCTCGCAGCGAAGGTCAACATCGTGCGCCAGGGCGAACCGCCGGCGGGCAAGATTCCGCCGCACACCGCCTATTTCACAACGATCCAGGCGGCAGTCAACGACGCCACCAAGGGCGACTGGGTGCTGATCGAACCGGGTGTGTACGACGAAGAAGTCAAGGTCACGGCAGCGCACTCCGGGATCTGGATCCGGGGCATGAATCGCAACACGGTGATCCTCGACGGCAAAGGCGAACCGTGCAAACACTCGCCCTGCCCGGAAGGCAGCAACGGCATCGAAGTCGTCGAGGCGAGCAACGTGTGGATCGAAAACCTGACCGTCGCGAACTTCGACCGCGAAGGGGTCAACGGCCCGGGCGGCAACGACATCTGGTGGAACGGCGGCGCCGGGTCGCACAAAATCGGTGCCTCGGGCTGGTATGGGCGATATCTGACCGCGTATGACACCGGCTTCGACGGCGGCTACGGGATCTTCACCAACAACGAGACCAACGGCTCGTGGGAAAAAATCTACGCCTCCGGGTTCAACGACTCGGGCATGTACCTCGGCGCCTGCCAGGAATGCAAGGCACGAATCAGCGAAGCGGTGATGGAAAACAACGCGCTCGGCTACTCCGGCTCGAACTCCGGCGGCAAGCTGGTGATCGAAAAGTCGAAGTTCGTGCACAACACCGACGGCATCGCGCCGAACTCCGAAAACCCCGGCGACGGGCCGCCGCCGCAGGACGGCCAATGCCACCGCGAAAACATCGAAAACCCGAACCCCACGCCGCAGATCACCAAGACCAACATCAAACGCTGCACCGTCTTCCGTGAAGACCTGGTCAGCGAAAACGACAACCTGTCTGTGCCGGCCAACAATTCGGCAGCGGCCGCGCCGTGGGGCGTCGGGATCGAGCTCCCGGGCGTATACGCGGACCTGCTCGAAAACGACCAGATCACCAACAACCCCACCGACGGCGTGCTCGCGTTCGAGTATCCCAACCCGTTCCCGCCGCAGGAAGACACGCTCTACTTCCAGCTGTCAGGGAACAAGATCGCCAACAACGCCTTCTCCGGCAACGGCTTCGTCGGAGGCAAGTTCGCCGGCGACGTGATGATGACCGGCGGGCTGTTCGGGAGCAAAGAATCGACCAACAACTGCCTCTCCGGCAACACGTTCGCCGACGCCACCTACCCGGCGAAAATCGAAGAAACGTGGGGTTGCCAGAACAAGACGACCCCCAATCCCGACACTGCCTTCAGCGAACCGTTTGAAGCGATCGAATACCTGCTGGAACTGCAGTACGTCTCAGAACACAGGGGAGAATTCGCCGAAGTCAAAGGCCAGCCGGCCCCGCCACCGCAGGAAACGATGCCCAACGCGTGCGAAGGGGCGCCCAAGAGCCCGCTCTGCCCGTAGAAGGTCAGCAGGAGACGGCGAGCGCACGGAAGCGCTCGCCGCGCTGCTCGAAGTCGCGGTAGTTGTCGTAGCTCGGGGCCGCCGGTGAGAGCAGGACGGTCGTCCCCGAGCGCGCCAGCGCGCGCGCGATCTCCACCGCCTCGCGCATGTCTTCCGCAGCGATCGCGCGAGCGGGCCTGACGCCCGCGGCGCGGGCGGCGGCGAGCAGTCGCCCGCCGGTCGAGGGCACGCCGATCACCGTCGCGTCGGCGTGCGCGAGAACGTCCGCGAGCTGTGTGTAGTCCTGACCCCTGTCCTGGCCGCCGCCGATCAGAATCAGCTCGCGGCCGGGGAAGCTCGCCAGCGCCGCGATCGTCGACTCAGGCGTCGTGGAGATGCTGTCGTTGACCCACGCCACGCCGTCGCGCTCTGCCACCGGCTCGAGCCGGTGCGGCAGCGGCTGAAAGCCGTCCAACGCGCCTGGCAGCGGCGCGGGCGCGACGCCCAGCGCTTCCAGCGCGGCAAGCGCAGCGCACAGGTTGAGCACGTTGTGCTCGCCGCGCAGCGGCAGCTCGTCCGCCGCCGCGACCAGCTCGCCGCGCAGCGCAACCCCACCTGCGAGCGCGTCCCTACCCGCGAGCGCGCCCCTACCCGCGAGCGCCACCCCACCGCCCAACGCGACCCCAGCCGCGAGCGCGTCCCAGCCGCCGGGCTGGCCGTAGCGGATCGTCTCGACGTCGGGCGCTAGCTCCGCAAGACGCTCGTCGCGGGCGCTCAGCACCGCGACGCGCACGCCCGGCAGGCCGAGCACGCGCAGCTTGTCCGCGCGGTAGGCCTGCTCGCTGCCGTGCCAGTCGGCGTGCTCGCGGTACAGGTTCGTCACCACTGCCACCTCCGGCCCGATCTCGAGATCGGCGGTGTGGTAGCTCGAGAGCTCCAGCACCGTCACCTCCGCCGGCTCGTCGTCGAGCAGGTCGAGCGCCGGCACCCCAATGTTGCCCGCCAGCAGCGCCGTGCGCCCGGCGCTGCGCGCGAGATGAAACGCCAGCGCGGCGGTCGTGCTCTTGCCCTTCGTGCCAGTCACCCCGATCACGCCCGCGCCGCCGTGCTCCGCCAGCCACAGCGAGGTGGCGGTCGTCACCGGCGTGCCCGCCGCGCGCAGCGCCTGTAGCTCCCGTCGGTAGATCGACACGCCCGGCGAGCGCACCACAACGTCGCAGCCGCTCAGCGCCGCCACCAGCGCGTCGCGTGCGGCGGCGCCGGCATCAGCGCGACCGTCGGCGCCGTCGCCAGCACCCGAGTCGGCGTCGGCGAGCAGGATGCGCGCGTCCGGCGCCCTCAGCGTGTTGCGCACGTCAGGCGCGGGAGGCGCGTCGAAGGCCGCCACCGCGATCCGCGCCGACGGCAGGCGACGCGCGAGCTGGTCGGCGAACGAGGAGATCTCGCGGCCGGCCCCCCACACGCCGACGCTCGCGCCGTCAAGCTCCGAGAACCGCACGGACCTCCGCCAGCAGCGCCGCTGGCATCGAGTGCTCGTCGCTCAGCGCGAGCACCGCATCGGGATCGCCCGCGTCGGCGGGGAACTGCGGCAGCACCTCAGCGACCAGCCGCCGCACCACACTGTGCTCGCTCCAGCGCTCGTCGCGTGCGAGCAGACGGATCGCCGCGAGGCTCTCCTGCTCCTCGCCCACACACTCGAACGGCTTGTGCCCGCCCGTCGCCGTCAGCAACGCGAAGCCCTCGAACTGGCGCTCGTCGTCGAGCAGGTCGTGCCCGAATATCTCGCGCAGATGCGCCGGCTCGCTGAACGGCGCCAGCGCCAGGAACACGAAGCGGCACTTGGGGCAGTCACAGCACCACGACGCCGCGCGCAGCGCCGGGTCGATGCGGAAGATCGCGTTGCAGCTCGTGAACGCGCCGTGGTAGCGCTCCATGGGCGCAAACGCGCGCGCGATCGCCAGCTCCGACGCGGGGCGCAGAACCGAGAACAGCCGCACATCGGGAGCCACTTCCGCGAGCGCCGCGCTTAGTAGCCGCTCGGCGCGCAGCCCCTTGCTGAACTGGTGGTTGACCTCCACGCCGTCCCACGTCACGTTGCCGGCCGACGCCGAGCGCTCGTTGGCCATCGCCACCACGTCGAAGCCGTTCAGAGCAGCGGTCAGAAGTGCCACGCACGACACGATCGCCGTGACCGGCACGTGGCCATTCAGTGCGCCCGCCCCGTTCAGCTCGCGCAGCCCCGGGTCAAGCGTGCGCGTGGCCAGCAGGCGGGGGAGCTCGGCGACCGCGACCGTGCGCGCGATCGGCGGCGCGTCGCCCAGCGAGAACAGCGCCAGCTCGTGTCCTGAGCGCCTGACTATCTCGAGTGCCACCGCCGAGTCCTTGCCGCCGCCGATCGGTACCAGCATGCGGTTCTGCGGAGTGTCAGCCGGCTGCGCGATCGTCCCCGCGGCTGTCGCCAGCCGCGTCGACGACGCTCCGCCAGCGAACGACGGGCGCGGTAGCCCTGGGAGGCCGTTTATGAATGCCAGCTCCGCCAGGCCCTCTGAGTAGAGCGCCTCAAGTAGAGCCGCCACCGCTGGCGGTGGCGTGCCCGTCTCGCAGCTCACCCTTGGCGGTAGAGCTGTCTTGAAGTAGCTCACTCCCGCTACCCAGTGCAGCAGCGCCAGTAGGCCGTCCACGCGCTGGCGCTCGGCCTCGCTCAGCCGTCGCGCGGGGTCGCCGAGCGGGAGGTCGAACACCTCCTTGAACGCGATCTCCTCGTCCAGGGCGTAGCTCAGCGTCACGCGACCGCGGTCGTCCAGGTCGCGGGCTGTGAAGCGGAAGTGCTCGAAGGCGCTTGGGTCGAACTTGGTGCGCACTCGTCTGGTCTCGATTGCCACGGCTACTCAGCCTAGAGCGGGCGATGACGGCACGCGGGCACGCGCAGCACGCCGGCAGGCGTGCCCCTTAAAAATCAGTCGTTCGCGGTGAGCCGGGATGTCAACGGGTGGCAGGTGGTATACTGCAAAATATGAAGAAGACGAGTATCTACATCGACCCCGAAGTCGACCGCGCGCTTGCGCGCACGGCCGCCGCGCGGGGCACAACCAAGGCGGCGGTCATCCGCGAGGCCCTCGCTCAGGCCGGCGCGGCTGGCGCGCTCGCAAAGCCTCGCGCGTCTGGGGTGTTCGATGGCCCCGGTGATCTCTCCCACGACGTCGACGGTCATCTCGCCAGAACGGGCTTCGGAGAGAGTTGATCGTCCTCGACACGTCCGTCGTGCTTGCGTTTATGGACCGCAGGGACGCCAGCCACGAGACGGTGCACGACTGGATCAGCCAAAACGACGAGGAGCTCGCGACCACCCCTCTAGTTCTGGCCGAGCTCGATCACCTCGTAGAGCGCTACGGGGGCGCAAGCGCGACGCGGGCGCTGCGCGAGGACCTCGCCAACGGCGCTTACCAGGTCGAGTGGTGGCCGACCGCCCTGTACGAGACGATCGCACTCGCCGAAGCACACGAATCGATGCAGCTGGGACTCACGGACGCCTCGCTGCTCGCGCTCGCAGCACACCTGCAGAGCAGCCAAGTCGCGACGCTCGACGAACGCCACTTCCGCGCCGTGAGGCAGCACTCAGGCGAAGCCTTCAGGCTGCTGCCCGCCGACGCGGGCTAATCGTTCGCGGTGACTGCCTCGAGCAGGTCGCGGAAGCGCTCGCGCGCTTGCTCGCGGCGCGTGGGCAGGTGCTCGCTCGGCACGCGGTCCGGCGGGGGCGCGTAGCCGCGCAGGAGGTGGCGGGCGACCGACTGGCGGTGGACCTCGTCGGGGCCGTCGTAGATGCGCGCCGCGCGCGCGAAGCGGTACATCTGCTCTAGCGGCAGGTCCGTCGAGTAGCCCAGCGAGCCATGCACCTGCAGCGCGCGGTCAACCACGTCGTGCAGCACCTTCGCGCCGTAGAACTTGATCAGCGCCACGTCCGTGCGCGCCGCGCTCGCGCCCTGCGTGTCCATCACCCACGCCGCGTGCAGCGTCATCAGCCGCGCCGCCTGCATCTCCGCCGCGCTGTCCGCGATCCAGTTCTGCACCGTCTGCTTCTCCGCCAGCAGCGAGCCGTGCGCCTGGCGATAAGTCGCTCGCTCGCACAGCATGTCGAACGCCCGTTTCGCCACACCCAGCCAGCGCATGCAGTGATGGATACGCCCCGGCACCAGGCGGTGCTGCGCGAGCAGGAAGCCCTCGCCCTCGCCGCCCAGCAGCGCTTCCGCGGGGACGCGCGCACCCTCGTAGGAGATTTCCGCGTGACCGCCGTAGGAGCCGAACTGCTCCCACGGGTGCTCCATCGTTGCCACGTCGCGCACGATCTCAACGCCCGGCGTGTCCGTCGGCACGACGAACATCGACGCGCGCTGCGCCGGGCGCCCATCGGGGTTGGTCACCGCCATCACGATCAGGAAGTCCGCGATCGAGCCGTTCGACGAGAACCACTTGCGCCCGTCGATCACCCACTCATCGCCGTCGCGCACCGCGCGTGTGCGCAGCTGCGTCGGGTCCGAGCCCGGCGTGTCCGGCTCGGTCATGCTGAACGCGCTGCGCAAATCGCCCGCCAGCAGCGGATGCAGCCAGCGGTCCTTCTGCTCCTGTGTGCCCGCCAGCGCCAGCAGCTCCGAGTTGCCCGAGTCCGGCGCCGCGTTGCCGAACGCCAGCGGCGCGATCGGCGAGGAGCCCTCGATCTCGTGCATCAGGCCCAGGCGCACCTGGCCCATGCCCTGCCCGCCCAGCTCCGGCGGCAGGTGCGTCGCCCACAGGCCGCGCTCCTTTACGCGCTCCTGCAGCGGCGCGATCGCGCGGCGCAGGCCGTCCAGACCTAGGTCGTGCCAGATCGACTCCAAAGGCCAGATCTCCTCGCGCACGAAGTCGCGCATCCAGTCGAGCTGCTCCTGGAAGTCGGGATCGGTCGAGAAGTCCCAGCCCATGCCCGCGTAGCCTACGCCTTGCGCCGCCGCTTGCCGTGCGCCTCGTGCCTCGGGCACCCCGACACGGAGATCCTGGTCGTCTGTTTGAGCACCGCGCCGTTCTGTCCCGTGAGCTTCACCGGCATCGCGAGGCTCTGTCCGCACATGCTCCCGTTCGCCCGCGCGGGGAGGTTCGCCGCCAGCAGCGAATGCGGGCCCGCGTCGAGCAGCAGGTCGAGCTCTGAGAACGGCGCGTCAGGCAGCGAGCGGAACGCGGCCGACGCGACGCCGCCTTTCACGCTCGTCTGTCCCACCACGTCGAGGACCACGCCTTCGCCGCGCAGCACCAGCGCGATCTCGGGCGTCGCCGCACGGCCATTCGAGACCACGTACACCGGCCCGCTCAGCGGCTGGCGCACGAGCGGCGTGAGCACCGTCGCCGTGCCCACCACCGACGCCGCCGGACAGCTCGCCGGGTTGGCTGCGAACGCGGCCGCCGTGCACGCCTGCTGCAGCGTGCTCAGCCGCGGCACCATGCGCTTCGGCAGATCGAGCTTCACCGCGGCGACGTTCGCCTGGCCGGGAGCTGAGACGATCCGCACGTGCAGGTGCACGCCGCCCGCTTTGCTCGCCGTCGCGTGCGTGAGCGCGCTCAGCTTCGGCTTGAACGCGAGCGCCGCGCAGTCCGCCGCCTGAAAGCGCGACGACACCGCCGCCACGAGACCGTCGCTGCTCTGCAGCGAGCCTTCGATCGCCAATGGCTGACAGCTCGTCGGGTTGAACGTGAAGCCCGCGCGGTCGATTTCCAGGTTGACCGTCCTCAGCTGCAACGGGATGCCGTCCAGGCTCTGCGGCAGCGGGTCGCTGACGATGCTCAGCGCGGCCGTGCTCGGGTTCACCTCGACCCTCGCGCCCACGTCGATCGTGCCGAGGTTGAACGGTCCAGCCTGCACCGGCACCACGATCGACAGGCCAAACGGCGCGCCCTCATACGGACCCGTCACGTACACGCGCCCTCCTTTGAGGAACAGCGGGTCGGCGCCCGGCCCCGCGCCGACCGTCGCCGTCCCGATCTCGCTGCCGGGAGGGCACGCGCCCGCGCGCGCCTGCGCTTCCGGGCACAGCCAGACCTTGGACAGGATCGCAAGCAGCCCCGGCGGCAGGTGCACGCTGACGTTTTCGACGTCCTCGTCCTGGTCCGAGCGCGACAGCGTCACCGTCAGCGGGCTGAAGGCGCCCGCGTGGTTGTCGGTCGTGCCCGCGACGAACGACGGGTGGAACTGCGGCGGCGGACAGCCGCTCAGCGCGAACGGCGCGCTCGCTGCTCTGGTGGGCCATTCGCTGCTGTATGGAGTGAGCCATGCGTTTGCCGATAGCGGGGCGCCGCAGGTGGACGCGTTGGCCAGCGGCGCGCGCGGGCCGCCGTTGAAGGTCAACTGCACTTCTTCCCACGGCAGTTGCGGGAGCTGCTCGAAGCTCGCCGTCAGCCGACCAGTGCGCTGGTCGATCCGCGCGGAGCCTTCCAGCTTGACCGTCACGCCCGAGCCCTCAGCCTGCACGAGCAGGCGCAGCAGCCTGCCGTCCTGAGCGTCGCTCGGCGTGCACGGCGCGCATCCCGGTTCGCCGACGAAGATCTGCCCTTCGAGTGGACTCATGAGCAGCGGCGTCGTGATCTTCGCCGTCCCGATCTGCGACTGGGGTGGACACGTGGAGGGGGCGAGCGACTTCGTTGCGAACTGCTCCGGTGAGCACGCCTGCAGGCCGTCCGCCACCGATGGCGAGAGCACGATGCCCGCCGGCAAGCTCACTTTCGCATCGCGTAGGTCCGCCGTCGCGAGCGCGCTCGGGTCTTCGTTCTGCGGGACGTGCACCGCGACCGTGTAGCCACTCGGGGTGTCCGCCTGCGTGGTTTCGGGCGCGAGCGTGAGCGATGGGTCGAACGACAGCTGTTCGCAGCCGGTCATCGCGGGGAGGCTCTCGGGATGGAACAAGCCGGGCGCTTCCGGTTCCAGCGGGCTCTGCTGTTCCGGATTCTGCCACGAGTCCGTCCACACTTTCACCGGCAGTTCGGCGTTGCAGCTGCTCGGCATCGTCAGGAACGGCTTGGCCGGCGCTTCGCTTGGGCAGCCTTTCCGTTCTTCGACGCCTTTGACGAATTGGACTGAGGGTTCGCAGTGTTCCTTGGCGTGCGGCCCCGTTTCCCCGAGCGTGCCTTCGCGTTCGAGGTCGTGGCTTGCGTCCGCGGGCACTCCCCACAATGTCAGGATCGCACCCTGCAACGGACCGGCCTCTGGGATGTCGTTCAGCTGCGCGGTCAATCCGTAGTCCGTGTTGCTGCGAACGTGGAAGAAGAGCGGAACGTGCCCGATCCCGGCCACCGAGAAGCCGAGCTCAGCGGGCTCGCCGGGCGGCGGGGCGACGTTGAACACCGGGACCGCCGACGACTGAAACCTCCCGTAGAAGAACGGCTTGAGCGTGCCGACCTGCGCCCCGATGGGACAGTTGAGCGTTTCCCGTTCCTGAAACGCGTGCTGGCTACACCGAGGAAATGTGCTCGCATCGCCGATGAGCCCAGGCGGCAGTGCGACTTCGAGATCCTTTGGCGCAGCGTTGGCCAGTGGCGATTCGGCCTGCGCAGAGGGCGATTCGCGCGAGCTGACGTTGAACGCAAGCTCGGTGGTGAGCTCAAACGGGTGCGAGGCTGCCTGTGTGTCTGGTTCGCCGCCTTCTCCGAGGGTGTCAAGGCCAAAGAACGAGAGGCCGAACGGGACCGCGCCCGGGTCCACCGGCGTCGTCGGTTCGCCAGTCGCGGCGCTCGGCGCGCCGCCGCCGGAGACCGTCGCCGAGTTGTCCAGTTTTTCGGCTTGCGCACCGATCGACACGGTGATCGTCACCACGATCGTCGCACCCGGCAGCACCGGACCGCGTTCGACCCCTTCTTCGTAGGTGCATGTCACTGCTCCCGTGACAGGTCCCGGCGGGCAAGTCATTTCGTATCTCGGCGTTCCACTGCCGTTGGCTCCTTCGCCTTCGGCTGCGATCTTGGTGGCCGTGACGCCAACGGGTAGGGCGTCCGTCACGGTGACCGTGCTCCCGTGAGCCGTCGGCAGGTTCCCGTCGTTTCGGACAATCAGCACGTAGGCGTCGGACGTGTCGCCCACCTGGAAGTGGGTTGGCTGCAACTCAGAGACGATGCTCCAATGCGTGCCCGCTGAGGCTGCCAGCGACGCTGTCGCTCGGACTCCGACGAACGCGAGCAGGGCCACGAGCAGCGGTGCCACCTGTTGGATCGTCAGACGGATGGCACCGCCAGCGATGCTGGTCACGCCGCTCACGCTCAGGACCGGCGGCGCTTGATCACGGCGCGGTAACGAGCTCTCTTGTGGGTTGGCGCATACCGCCTGTTCGCCGCGGCGACGCATGCCGCGCGCTTCTTCTTGCTTGTCAACTTCCGGCACTTCGCCACGGCGCGCAAGAGGCGCTGCTTGCGCGTCAACCGGGCGACCGGCGACGGGGTCGTTGGATTCCCCGGTCCGACGAACCAGGATGACATCGGCACGGTAAACAACGGCGGCGGATTGGGCGACCCCTCGCATGCGCTGCCTTGGCAAGGTGTCGGAGCGACTGGTGCCGGCAGGCCTCCGTCAACGCGAGCATCGTAGACATCCGCGAGCTCGTCGATGTCGGTGGGCGCGAGTTGTTCGCGCGTCGCGAAGAACACGTCGCCCCCGCTCGCGCTCGCGTCGAGGAACACGTCATCGCCACCCGCTTCCATGCCGGAGATGGGCTGGACTGAGCCACCCTCGTACTCGAAGATCTTCACGCTCCCGCCGACCAGTCCCGGCACGAGCGGGTCGGGCGAGGAGAAGAACAGGCGGCTGCCGTCGTCGCTCAGGCTCCGCGGCTGATGGAAGGGCGTGCTCGCGCGTTCGTCCAGCGTCGCGCCGATGAACGCGCTGCCGAGCGGCGGCGCGCCGCCCTGGTCGCATGACGCGCACACGAGCTGACCCGTTTCCGCGCTGTACTCGAAGACCTCGTGATCGGCTTCTCCCGTGAACCGGTCTTTGTTTTCGTAGCCGGCCAAAGACTTGACCGACATGAACGCCAAATGCCTTCCGTCGGGAGTCACATACGCCTGCGACTCCGTCGGTCGGCTCGTCCAGTCGGCGACGTCGCTGTGATACGGGAATGCCGGTCCAGCTCTCATCGCTTCGATATTGGCTTCTTCTTTGCTGTTGGGTGCTTGCAGCGTGGCGATGAACCTCAGCTGTGGCACTCCTCCGGAGGTTTCGTGCCAAACGTAGAGGTTCGGGAGTCCGCTGGTCGGCGCGGCTCCGGGTTCGTTCGCGGCGCCGAGCTTGCCCGTGGCGACGAAGTACACGTACGAGCCGTCAGCCGACGCCCCGACCACACCCAGCACGCTCGCTCCATCGGGGTCGTTGGCGTCGACGCTCACGTCCGTCAGCGTGCCGGTGTCGACGTCGTAGCGGTAGAGGTCGTTCCCTGGGTTTTCGCCGTGTTCCGGGCCAGTATGCGATTCCTTCGTGAGCGCGGCTTTGCTCGTGAAGTACACGATCGAGCCGTCTTCTGAGGCCGCCCAGAACTTGGATGGCTGTGCATCGCAAATCCGTTCTTCCGTTTCGCATTTGGACGGCTGCGCCCCGAGAGCCGGAGCGGAGATCTCGATCGTGTAGGCGCCACCGATGCGATCGAACAGCTCGGTATCACCCGCCTGCTGTGGATCGGGGCCGCCGCCATCCGCCGAAGCCTCGAACAGCACGTGCGAGCCATCCGCCGATATGGCGTGCTCGAGCTCATGCGTGCGTTCGTTGACGGCGTCGATTCCACCGCCCGCTGTCGCGCCCGTCGCTGGTGCTTTCCCGTCGGGCAGGAGGCCAGCGAGGCTAACGCGTCCGGCGAAGGCTTCGTAGAGGTTTTCCACGCCGGCCCCCGGCGCACCGGGAACCAGGCTGTCGTTCGCCTCGAAGATCACGTGACCGAAGTCGCTCGAGGCGCCCGCGAACGCGGGCACGTCCTGCGTTTCGAAGCAGTTGCCACACCCGCTCTGAGGCGCTTCGCCCGGGGCGCTCGCGGTCACCAGCGAGTAGCTCCCCTCCGCCTGGCGGAGGTAGAGGTTGTAAACGCCTGCCGGCGCGCCTTCGGTCAGCTGTTGCAACGGCACGCGAAGCACCCCCTGCGACAGGTCGCCCGAGAAGGCATAGGTGATCTTCGCGAGACTATTGGCTGGCGCCTGCGGGGTTGGCGGGGTCAATGCCGTGGTGCGCCAGCCTTCGGGGGCCCGCTCGGCGAGGTACGCGTTGGAGAACTCATTTCCCCGTGCACCCCCAAACGCCGCGCTGACGTTCATGTACACGATCGTACATGCTTCCCCGGCTTCGCAGGGAGCGCTCTGCGTGGGCTGAAGCGGCTGCAGCGAAACAGCGTCAAGGCCGCCCTTTTCGACGGGCGAGACCTGCTCGTAGACGCGGCAGTCGGGCAGATGTGCGGACGCGCCCGAGCGAAATTGGGCGCTGGGACACGCGCCGCCGACTGCGAACGCCGTCGGGATGCTGCCGAGCCATATCCCCGCAAACGCAACCACGCATGCCCCGAGCACGCGGGAGCGGCTGCGAACCAGTCCGCCACGGAGCGGCTTGTCGCGCATGCCCACCTCCTTCTGCGCGCCGTAGTCTACCCCCCGCGCAGCTAACGCCGCGCCGCGAGGCGGGTGCCGACGTCAGCCGGCTCCCGCCTCCCCCAACAGCCCTAGACGGGCGCCGACGCTACGTCCATTCGACGGTGCCGCCTTCGAGTTCTCCCTGGATGCTGCCGGTGTAGCTGCCGCTCGTGCCTTCTTTGCCACCACAGACTCCGCCGGTTGGGAGGTAGTGGATGCCGGTGACGCTCGCCGTGGCCGTCACCTTTCCAGAGCTATTTGTGTAGCCGAGGCCACTGGCGAACGTCTGCGGTTCAATGAGCACTTCGCAGGTGAGGCTTTCCGATGAGACGACCACCTGATTTTCGAGCTTCGCGGAACCGTTGGCGTTGAATTCGAAGTCGGCCGGCGAGACTTTGATGCTGACGCCAAAGCCGCTGCACCCGCTGTACGTGAGAACTTCTTTGTGCGTCGTCATTTTTGTCGTTTTTACTTCGCCGGTCCCGGTGACCGTAGTGCATTCGATCGTGCTGGAACCCATTTTTAGCTTCTGAACGTTGGTCCCTTTGCCTTTGGTTTTGCCCGTGGTACTCGTAGCGAATTCATCGACAGACGCAGACACGGAGATGGCCCCGACGCCGACGAGCAGAAATGCTGCCAGCAGGATCACTCCGAACATCATCATGAGGCGCCGCATCGTCTTTTCACCGCTCCTTTGTTGATTTATGACTGACCGCAGGCTGCCGGGATTGTCGATCGAGAACGCTCAGATACGAAATCGTCAAACATAGGAGGGTTCCGTTCTCCGGGCCGTACGATCATACTATCTCAGAGACTCTACAGTTCTGTCAAGCGGAAGCAGACAGTTGTTGGCAACTGATTCTCTTTCGTGTTTCTGTCTTTTTCGCGTTTGTGTTTCTGTCTTTTGCGGAAGTGCCTCAAAAGCTCCGATTTCCGGCGCTTTAAGCCATTGTTGGTGGCGACACAGGCCCGATCGCGCGGCCCTGTAGATTGCTCCTATGGCAAGGTCTGATGCACTGGATATGACGCTCTTGCCGGGCGCCCGGCAGCTGCTCGCCGTCCACGCGCGGGAACTGCCGCAGCGCGACGATCTGTGCGGCGCGTTCTGTGGAGCGCTCGCGCTGCGCGCTGCCGGTATCGAGCAGTTGGACGGTGAGCCGCTCGATCAGGACGCCGTCGCGATCGCCGCCGGGAGCATCGTCTCCGGAACGCGCGATGCCGGCACGCTCCCGCACGGCGAAGCCGGACGCCGCGACTACCGCCTGAGCATCCCCGCGATCGAGGACCCGGACGTGTCCGGGACGACCGCGGCCGGACTGCGCACGGCGATCGCGTCGCTCTCCCTCGGAGCGCTCGAGGCGATCCCCTACTGCGGCCCGTGGAACGCGAGCACGCTGGCGGGCGTGTTCGAGCTCGCCGCGACGCTCGAGCGTCCGGTGACGCTCGTGGCCAACTTCGCCACCCACCACCTTTGGGGCGGACGTCCGAGCGTCAACCAGCTCTTGGGTCACCTGTTCGACGGCGAGATTGCCGGACCGCCACCCGACTGGAACGTCGGTCACTTCGCATGCGTGTTCGCACGTGTGCGCGGTCCGCACGGCAGTCTGTACGGCGTGGCCGATACATATCCAGCGCTCGGCGACGGCGGTGTGCACATGCAGCCCGGAGAGCGGCTCGCGGCGGCACTCGAGCGGCGTGACATGCCCGCGGGAGGGATGTTTGTCGTCGCCTGCTCCGCCGATGCCGCCACCGTGCGCGCTGGCGCCGGCGCGCTCGGTCTCACCGAGGGCATTTGGGACAACGGCACCGTGACAAGCGGGACGCCGAGGTGAACGGCACCGAGCTGGTCACGCTCGTGTGCTGCGATCTCGGCTCGATCGTGCGTGGACGCGCCGTGCTCTCGACCGAGCTCGACGAGCACCTGCGCGCAGGGATCGGCTGGACGCCCGCCAACCACGCGCTCACACCCCTCGGTCCCGTCGCCGAGCCGAACCCGTTCGGCGCGACCGGCGACGTGCGGCTACTGCCAGACGCCAGCACGCGCATGCGCGTCGGGCCCGACGCCGACCACAGCGCGCTGGAGTTGCTGCTGTGCGACATCGTCGAGACCGACGGGCAGCCGTGGCCGTGCTGCCCGCGGAGCTTCCTGCGCGAGACGCTGCTCGAGCGCGAGCTCGACGCGCGCCTGGTGGCCAGCTTCGAGCACGAGTTCCAGCTGCTGGGCTCGCCGACACTCGATGGGGGCCCGCCAACGCTCGATTGGGGCCCGCCGGCGCTGCCGTTCACGCTCGACGCACAGCGCCGCGTCGAGCCGTTCCCCACACAGGTGATGGGCGCGCTCGTGGACGCCGGCGTCGAGCCGGAGCGCTTCTTCGCCGAGTACGCCCCGCACCAGTTCGAGATCCCCGTCGCGCCAGCCGACGGACTCGTGAGCGCCGACCGCGCGGTGGTGCTCAGAGAGGTCGTGCGCGAGATCGCCCGCCGGCACGGAATGCGCGCGAGCTTCGCGCCGCTGCTCGACCCGGCGCAGGCCGGCAACGGCGTGCACATCCACCTCAACCTGCTCGACGGCGACGGCCGCTCGCTCCTGTACGACGCCTCGCGGCCGGCGCTCCTCAGCGAGCTCGGCGGGCGCTTCGCCGCGGGCATCCTGCGCCACGCGCGAGCGCTCAGCGCGCTCACCGCCGCCAGCCCCGTGTCCGGTGCGCGCCTGCGCCCGCACCGCTGGAGCGCCGGGGCCGTCTGCCTGGCCGAGCGCAACCGCGAAGCACTGCTGCGCATCCCAGCCGTGATCGAGCTGGCCGACGCCGACCCGGCCGAGCAGCTGCACCTCGAGTACCGCGGCGCCGACGCAACCGCCAACCCATACCTCGCGCTCGGCGCGATCGTGCGGGCCGGCCTCGAGGGCGTGCGCGCGCAGCTGCCCGCGCCTGCGATGCTCGACCGCGATCCCGCGCAGCTGGGCCCCGAGGAGGCCGAGCGCTTCGGGGTGGGCGCGCTGCCGCAGACGCTCGGCGAGTCGCTGCAGGCGCTCGCCGACGACGACACCGCCCGCGAGTGGATGACGCCGCTGCTGTACGACGCGTACATGAGCGTCAAGCGCGCCGAGCTCGACGCCGCCGCCGACGTGGACCTCGAGGAGCTCTGCCGGCGCTATGCCGCCATCTACTGACCCCGCGCTCGACTCGCTGCTCGAGGGCATCGAGCGCGAGCTGCCGCGAGCGGTCGCGCTGCGCCGGCGCCTGCACGCGGCGCCCGAGCTCGCTCACGCCGAGCAACAGACAGCAGCGAGCGTCGCCGCCGAGCTGCCGGTCGCAAGTCAAACGGCAGCTGGCACCGGGCTGATCGCGCGCGTGGACCCCGGCGCCAGCTCGAACCGCGGCGCCGGCTCGGACCGCGGCGCAGGCTCGGACGCCGGCCCCGGCTCGGACCCAGGCGCCGACCGATGCCGCCTCGTGGCCGTGCGCGCGGAGCTCGACGGGCTGCCGCTGCGCGAGCGCACCGGCGCATCGTTTGCGGCCACCGGCGAGGTGATGCACGCGTGCGGGCACGACGTCCACATGGCGGCGCTGGTCGCGCTCGTGCGCGCCGCGCACGAGCGCGCCGATGCGCTGCCCGCGCCTTTGCTCGCGGTCTTCCAGCCCAGCGAGGAGGCTTATCCGTCCGGCGCGCAGCAGCTCGCCGGCGATCCACTCGCAGCGCTCGCGCCGGCCGCGATCGTCGCCGCGCACGTGCACCCCGAGCTGCCGTGGGGAAGCGTCGCGCTCGATCACGGCACCGTCAACGCCTCTTGCGACATATTCGAGATCACCGTCGAGGGCGAGCCCTCGCACGGCGCCTACCCCCACCGCGGGCGCGACCCGATCCTCGCGATCGCCCAGGTGGTGGTCGCACTCCACGCGCAGGTTGGGCGGCGGATCGACCCGCTGAGCGCCGCGTCGCTGACGATCGGCGTGCTCGAGGCAGGCAGCGCGGAGAACGTCATCCCCGCGCGCGCGCACGCGCGCGGCGCGCTACGCGCCCATCGCCCACAGGACCGGCGTGCACTGCGCGAGCTCGTCGCCGAGACCGCCACCGCGGTCGCCGCCGCACACGGCTGCCGCGCGAGCGTCGCGCTCGAGCCGGGCGAGCCGGCGCTCGAAAACGACGCCCGCATCGTGACGCGCGCGCGCGAGCTGCTCGCGAGCGCGAACCTCACGCCCGCCCCCGAATGGCGCTCGTGCGGATCCGACGACTTCGCGTTCTTCGGCGCGCTCGCGCCGGTGGCGATGGCGTTCGTCGGCCTCGACGGGGCGGAGGGCTTCACCGCCCGCCCGCTGCATCATCCCGAGCTGCTGCCACCCGACGCCGCTGTCGGCGCGGTCGCGCGCGTGCAGGCGCTGCTGTACGTCGCCGCCGCGCGGGCCGCCGCTGATGTGCCGGCCACGCCCGATGCGCCGGATGCGCCCGCTGGATCGACTGAGACCAATGGCCAGTACGCTTGACCGATGCCTGACCGCCTGTACTTCACTGACTCCGACGAGGCCAACGCGCTGATCGCCTCCGATCCGATGGCGCTGCTGATCGGATTCGCGCTCGATCAGCAGGTCACCGTGCAGAAGGCGTTCGCCGGACCGCTCGCGCTGCGCGAGCGCCTGGGCTCGATCGACGCGGCCACACTCGCCGGAGCCGACCTCGAGCCGGTGTTTCGCGAGAAACCCGCCATCCACCGCTTCCCCGGGTCGATGGCCAAGCGCGTGCACGACCTCGCCGCATACGTCGAGGACCGCTACGACGGCGACGCTGCGCGGGTCTGGACCGACGCCGCCGACGCCAGCGAGCTCCGTGCCAACCTCACCGCACTGCCCGGCTACGGCGAGATGAAGGTCAAGTCGCTCGGCGCGGTGCTCGCCAAGCGCTTCGGCGTCGCCGCCGCCGCCGAGCTCGTGCCGGCGCACCCCACGCTCGGAGACGTCGACTCACCGCAGGCGCTCCTCGACTACCAGGCGGCCAAGCGCGTGCACAAGGCGGAGTGGTCGAAACTGAGGGCGCGCCGCTAGAGCACCGGCGGCCGACGTAGGACTTGACGCCCGCGCGAATGTACATATACTTGTCGGACATTAACCCGGAAGGCCGAGGCACCAGATGAGCACCATCAGCATCCGAGATCTACAGCGCAACACAAGTGGCGTCGTCGCCGACGTCGCCGACTCCAAGCACACCGCCCTCGTCACACGACACGGCGAGCCTATTGCCGCGCTGGTGCCGATCGACGCGCAGGATCTCGAGGACTACCTGCTCTCCAAGGTCCCAGGCTTTGCCGAGGACATGGCCGCCGCCGATCACGCTCACGCTCACGGCGAAGCACGCTCAGCTGCTGACGTGTTCGCCGAGCTGGATGCGCAAGACACTGGGCGATAGCTCCTACTGGCAGGAAGTCGGGTCGTGTAGATGACGGATCCGCTGAGCAACATCAAGCTCGCTCCGCGCGCTATCCGCGACCTGAAGCACCTGGACCGCAAGACCCGCAAGCGGGTGCAGCAGGCATTCGAGGCTTTGGGGGCAGACGCGGCGAACCTCGACATCAAGCCGGTGGCCGGACATGCTCCTTGGCGTCGCCTGCGCGTCGGTGAGCATCGCGTGCTCTACCGCGAGCTCGCCGACGAAACCAATTCGCGATATCTGGTCGCCCGAGTCATCGATCGGCGTGACCTGCACCGCGCCATCGACAAGCTCTAAACGACCGGCGGCGGCGAACCCTCCGCGCTGCCCGCGAGCGTCGCGTCCCAGCCGCACACCACGCACGCGTGCCGGAATGCTGAGCGGGCGAACGCGAGCGCCGCCGCGTGCGGGTCAGAGCTGGCAACCACGTCGTCCCAGTCGAGGACATACTCGCCGAGATCCGCGTCCCAGCGTGCGGCGGCAGGTTCCAGAGTCGCGTCCGCGAAGCCCTCGGGCGCCGGATGCGCGTAGGCGTACAGCGCCGCGCGGCCGTAGCGCGCATCGCCCGGCCACCAGCCGATCGCCACCTCCTGCGCGTCCATCGCATTGCGCATGATGAAGTCCTCCGACGGCGGGTCGGCGGGCAGGCCTGAGAACAGGTTGACGGCGAGGTCGAATGAGCCCCACCATGCGTTCACCGGCGTCGAGCGGCCGCGATACGGCGCGCGAAACTCAGCCAGGACGAGCGCCACGCGGGTCGCCGCCTGGAAGTACCGGGCGGCGAGATCGTGGTCGTAGCTCGCGTGCTCCTCGTCCTCGTCCAGCGGCACGCTCCACGGCACCTCCTGCGGCGTCGGGTTGATCGCGACCGGCCCCGCCAGCTCGCGGACTGCCGCCAGCAGCTCGCGCGCGACCGCGCCCACCGAGCGGTCCGGAGCGAGCGCCACGCGCCGCGCGCGACCGTCGCTGTGCTCCACCAGCGCCTCGTGCGAGCGCAGATCGAGCCCCGCCACGAACGCGCCCGAGCCGTCCGGCGCCGGCAGCGGATCCGTCTCCACGCCACGCGCGGTCAGACGCAGCGCCGTGTGCTGCAGCTGCGGCTCCGGCGGCGCGAGCGCAACCGCCAGCTTGCCCAGGACCTGCGTGTGCCCGTGGAGCGTGTCGCAGGTCGCGCTCCACTGCTCGTAGGCGGGCAACTGGGGCCAGCCGAAGTGCACACGGCAAGCGTAGCGCCCCACCTCGCAACCCTCATATTTCAGGTTTCTTTCACGTTCGTCCGTCAACATCCCGCCATGCGCCTGCTGGTCGTCGACGACGACCCTTCCGTGCGCGAAGCGCTCGCGCTCGTGCTCGACCTCAACGGCTTCGACGTCACGACCGCGATCGACGGTCGCGACGCGATTCGCACGCTCGCGGTCGACGCGCCCGACGCCGTCATCCTCGACGTGCTCATGCCCGGACTCGACGGTTTGGAGGTATGTCGTCGAATCCGCGCCGTCGGCAATCGCACGCCCGTGCTGATGCTCACCGCCCGCGCCGAGGTCAGCGAGCGGGTAGCCGGCCTCGAGGCCGGCGCCGACGACTACCTCGCCAAGCCGTTCGCGCGCGAGGAGCTGATCGCGCGTCTGCGCGCGCTGCTGCGCCGCACCGGCTGGGAGGGCGACGAGCAGACCCTGCGCTTCGAAGATCTCGAACTCGATCCGCTCGCGCACGAGGCGCGCCGCGACGGCCGTCTGCTCGAGCTCACACGCACCGAGTTCCTGCTGCTCGAACTGCTGCTGCGCCACCCCCGCCAGGTGCTCACGCGCGCGAGCATCTTCGAGCACGTCTGGGGCTATGACTTCGGTCCCGCGTCCAACTCGCTAGAGGTCTACATCGGCTACCTGCGCCGCAAGACCGAGGCCGCCGACGAGCCGCGCCTCGTGCACACCGTGCGCGGAGTCGGCTACGTGCTCAGGTCCTCGCCGCGATGAGCTTTCGCCGGCGCATGGTCCTGCTGGCCGCCGGGGCGGTCGCCGCCGCGGTCGTGCTCGCGTCGGTCGTCGTGTACGTCGTCACGCGCAACGACCTGCTCGGGCAGACCGACGCAAGCCTCCGCGAGAAGCTCATTCCCGGCCAGGCGCAATCGGTTCAGATCAGGACCGAGAGGCTCAGTGCGAGCGCGTTCGCCAAGCTGCAGCGCGAAGGGAGGCTGCCGCCCACCGGCGTCGCGCAAGGGGGCACCTTTCGGAGCTCCGTCGAAGCCGCAGGTTCCGCGGGCGCGACCGTCCAAGCGGCCGGCGCCGAAAGCGCGACCGTCGTAGCCCCAGGCTCCGCGTCGGCGCAAGCGCGCCCCAACGGTGGGCTGGGCGAACTCGCGAGACTCGTGCTCCCACCACCCAAGCTCGGCGGAGCCACAGGGTATGTCCAGCTGTTCCAGCCCGACGGCCAGGTTCTGCGCTCCGAACGGAACCCAGGGGCCATGCTCCCCGTGACCGCCGCGACACGCGCCGTCGCCGCCGGGCGGCGGGACGCGTTCTTCAGCGACGCAACCGTCGCCGGAACGCGCGTGCGGGTGCTCACCGAGCGCGCGCCCGGCAACGGGGTGTGGCAGGTCGCCCTGCCGCTGACCGACGTCGACAACACGCTCGCCAATCTGCAGCTCGTGCTCGCCATCGTCAGCCTCGGCGGCATCGCGCTCGCCGCCGCGCTCGGCCTGCTCGTCTCGCGCGCGGCGCTCGTGCCGGTGCGGCGATTGACAGGCGCAGCTGAATCTGTCGCGCGCACACAGGATCTCGGCCATCGAATCGAGACCGGCGAGACCGACGAGCTCGGACGACTGGCCGCCAGCTTCAACACCATGCTCGCCGCCCTCGAGCGTTCCCGGCTCGCCCAGCGCCAGCTCGTCTCAGACGCCTCGCACGAGCTGCGCACGCCGCTCACCAGCGTGCAGGCCAACCTCGACGCGCTCGCGCTCGGCCAGCGGCTGCCCGCGGACGAGCGCGCCCGGATCGTCGCCGCCGCGCAGGCGCAGCTGCGCGAGCTGACCGTGCTCGTCGGCGATCTCGTCGACCTGTCCAAGACCGACGTCGAGGAGATCGAGGTCGAGGACGTGCGCCTCGACCTCGCCGCCGCCAGCGCGCTCGAGCGCGCGCGCCTGCACGGGGTGGGTGGGCACTCATCCACGTTCGTGCTCGAAGCCCAGCCGTGCCTCGTCCGTGCCGCGCCCGCTCGACTCGAGCGAGCGATCGCAAACCTGCTCGACAACGCCTGCAAATGGAACCCGCCCACCGCGCCCGCCGCTCCGATCGAGGTGCGCGTGCGCGACGGGCGCCTGGAAGTGCGCGACCACGGGCCGGGGATCCCCGCCGAGGATCTGCCCAGGGTCTTCGATCGCTTCTACAGGGCGCCCGCCGCGCGTGCGCGCCCCGGCTCGGGCCTCGGACTTGCCATCGTCCGCCAGATGGCCGAGACCCATGGCGGCTCCGTGCACGCCGCCAACGATCCCGGCGGCGGCGCGCGCCTCACACTCGAGCTGCCGCCGCTCGCCATGACCGACGCCGAGCTCGTCGCGGCCACGCCGGGGGATCCGGCAGGCTCTGCGGCCACACCCGGCGGCGCGGCAGGCGAGGTCGCCGTTCAGGAAACTCCTCGGCTGCTCTAAGGCCCCTCTCAGGTTCGGCTGGCTTGATGTGCGTGCCGCCGCGAGCGATCGAGCGATCGCGGCGGCGCCACCAGCGATCCTCGATCGAACCCCAAAGGAGCCCCCGTGTCCCGCCGTCGCCCGCTTGCTCCGCTCACCGTCCTGTGCGTCGCCGCGACGAGCCTTCTGCTCGCCGCCTGCGGCGGCTCCTCGCCGTCCTCGACATCCTCCGCTGCCCGAGAACAGCAGGCGGAAGTGAAGTTCGCCGACTTCGCCAAGTGCCTGCGCGAACACGGCATCGAAGCCACCGCCGCGACCGCACCCGGCGGCGAAGGACACGGGATGCGCGTCAAGGACGCCGGACCCGCCAAGATGGAAGCTGCCCAGAAAGCCTGCAAGAAGTACCAGCCCGAACCGCAGAAGCTCAACCTCTCCCCGCAGGAAAAGGTGGAACACGCGGAAGCCGTCGAAAAGTTCGCCAAGTGCATGCGCGAACACGGCATCGAAGTGCACGCCTCGAGCTTTGAAGGGCGTGTCTCGATCCGGATCCACGGCAAGCCCGGCGAAGGCGGTCCCAACCCCGAAAGCCCCGCCTTCCAGAAAGCGCAGCAGTCCTGCCAGGGGCTGCTCCCCCTCAAGGGTCACGGCGGCCCGGTCAAGCAGAGCGCCGGCGCGGCGCCCGGCGGCTCGCAAAGCGGCAGCTTCGCGACCGGCGGCTGAGCCGTGGGCTCCTTGGGGCGCAGGCGCCTGCGCTGGCTGGCCGCGGGCGCGCTGGCGGTCGTCGTCGTCGCCGTGCTGGCGGTCGTGCTGCTCGGCTCCGGCTCCGGCGGGCATCACGGCTCGGACACCGGCGTGCCCGCCGGCGACACCACCGCCAGCGTCACACGGCGCACGCTGTCTGAAAGCTCGACCGTCGACGGCACGCTCGGCTACGGAACGACGCTCGAGCTCTACGACCGGGTCGCCGGGACCTTCACCTGGCTGCCCTCCGTCGGCGCCGTCATCGGCCGCGGCGGGACGCTGTGGCGGCTCGACAATCTGCCCGTCGTGCTGATGTACGGCTCGGTGCCCGCCTACCGCACGCTCGAGCAGGGCGTCAGCGACGGCCCCGACGTGACCGAGCTCAACCAGAACCTGATCGACCTCGGCTTCGATCCCTACGGCGCGATCACCGACGACGAATCGTTCGGCGCCGCCACCGCCGTCGCCGTCAAGCGCTGGCAGCAGGCCGACGGCCTCCAACAGTCAGGCGTTGTCGCGCTCGGCCGGGTCGTCTTCGCGCCCGGCGCGCGGCGCGTGACCGAAGTCAAGGTGACGCTCGGGCAGGATCCGCCCGGGAGCACCGCTCCCAGCACAGCACCCACGACGCCCACGACGCCGCCGACGCCGCCCGCCGCGAACGATCCCGGCGTCGGCAAATCGCCAGGCAAAGGCAAAGCAAAACCGGCGAAAGAAAAACCTGCCAAAAAATCGCCCGCCAAAGAAGCACCGGCAAAAGAAGAACCCGCCAAAGAAGCGCCCGCCAAAGGCTCGCCCAGCGGTGAAGCGAGCGCGGGCGCCGGCGAGGTCGCGCTCACGACCACCTCCACCCAGCAGATCGTGCAGCTGAAGGTGAAACCCGAACAGCAGCAGCTCGCGCGGGTGGGCGAGCCAGTCACCGTGCTGCTGCCGGGTGGCGGCGAAGCCCGCGGGCACGTCACGCAGGTGGGAACCGTAGCCAGCGAAGCCAGCGGCTCGGGCGGCGAAGGAAAAGGCAGCCCCAGCGGCGAAAGCGGCGAATCCACGATCCCAGTGACGATCGCGCTCGACCGCCACGTCGCCCACCTCGACCAGGCGCCCGTCAGCGTCGAACTGGTCAAGGGCATACGCCACAACGTGCTGACGGTCCCGGCTACCGCCCTGATCGCCACAGCCGGCGGCGGCTACGCGCTCGAAGCGCTCGAACGCGGCCACCGCGTGACGGTGCCGGTGACGCCCGGCATGTTCGCCGGCGGCTACGTGCAGGTCGAAGGCGCGGGCGTGCGCGAAGGCATGACCGTGATCGAGTCGCAGTGAGCGCCGTCCTGGAGCTGTCAGACGTCGTCAAGCGCTACGACGGCGGCGTCGACGCGCTGCGCGGAGTCGACTTGACCGTCGAAGACGGCGAGCTGTGCGCGATCGTCGGCCCGTCGGGCTCGGGCAAGTCGACGCTGCTGCACATCATGGGCACGCTGGAACGGGCGACCAGCGGGCTCGTGCGCATCGCCGGGGCCGAGGTCGCGCACGCCTCCGACCGCGACCTCGCGGCGCTCAGGGCGCGTCGCATCGGCTTCGTCTTTCAGCAGTTCCACCTGCTCGAGGCCGACAGCGCGCTCGAGAACGTCGCCAACGGCCTGCTCTACACCGGCACCCCCGCCCGCGAGCGCCGGCGAGCGGCGGCCGACGCGCTCGTGCGCGTCGGGCTCGGCCATCGGATGCGACAGACTTCAGCGCTGCTGTCCGGGGGCGAGCGCCAGCGCGTGGCGATCGCGCGCGCGCTCGTCAGCTCGCCCGCGATCGTGCTCGCCGATGAGCCCACCGGCAACCTCGACACGCACAACGGCCACGAGATCCTCGAGCTGCTGCGGACGCTCAACGGACAGGGGACGACCGTGCTCGTGATCACCCATGACCGCGAGATCGCCGCCACGCTGCCCAGGCGCGTGGAGCTGCGCGACGGCCGCCTGATCCACGATGAGGCCTGAGCTCGCGCCCAGCCGCCTGCTGGCGGCCGACGTGCTGCGCGTCGCAAGCGTCGGCCTGCGCACGCGCCGCCTGCGCGCCGCGCTGTCCGCTCTGGGGGTGGCGATCGGCATCGCTGCGATGGTCGCCGTGCTGGGCATCTCCGACTCGAGCAAGGCCGGACTGGTCGCCGAGCTGAACGAACTGGGCACCAACCTGCTCACGGTCACGCCCGGAGAAAGCTTCCTCGGGGAAGCGGCCAAGCTGCCCGAAGCGGCCGTCAGGGACGTGCGCAACCTGCACAGCGTGCGCTCGGCCGCCGCCGTGACGAGCGTATCCGGGGCCAGCGCGCGGCGCAGCACCTTCATCGAAGCCGCCGAAACCAACGGCATCAGCGTCGATGCCGCCGACCCGCAGCTGCTCGCCACGCTCGGAGGCAAGATGACCCTCGGCCGTTTCCTGAACGCCGGCGACGAACGCTACCCAATGGTCGTGCTCGGGCTCGTCGCCGCCGAGCGGCTTGGGGTCGAGCGGCTGTCCGCCGACGGACGGCCGCTGCAGGTGCTGATCGACAACGTCTGGTTCACCGTGGCCGGCGTAATCGGCCCGCTGCCGCTGGCGCCCGAAATCGAACGCGCCGCGCTGATCGGCTACCCGGTCGCCAAAAGCCTGTTCGCAACCACCCGGCACGCGAGCATGCTGTACGTGCGCGCCGACCCCCAACACGTGCCCGAAGCCGACGCGCTGCTCGGCGCCGCCGCCGACGCGCAGAACCCCGAACAGACCAAGGTCAGCCGGCCCTCCAACGCCCTCCAGGCCCAGGCCGACGCCCAGAGCACGCTCACCGCCGTGTTCCTCGCGCTCGGCGCCGTCGCGCTGCTCGTCGGCGGCGTGGGAATCGCGAACGTAATGGTGATCTCGGTGCTCGAGCGCCGCCCCGAGATCGGCCTGCGCCGCGCGCTCGGAGCGCGCGCGGTGCACATCGGCGTGCAGTTCCTCGGCGAGTCTGTCCTGCTGTCGCTGCTCGGCGGCTGCGCGGGGATCGCCCTCGGAGCAGGCGCAACCGCCGTCTACGCCTCGACGCAGGGCTGGATCGTGGTCGTGCCCGTGCTGTCGGTGGTCGGCGCGGTGGTGATCGCGCTCGCGCTCGGCGCGCTCGCCGGGCTTTATCCCGCTGTGCGCGCCGCACGCCTCGCGCCGGCGGCGGCGCTGCGCAGCGTATGAGTTAGTTGCATAGACAACTACCGGTGGTATGCTCGAACGATGGAACTCGGCCTCGCAACCTTCGCGGATCTGGCCAGTGGCGTCAGCCCTGAGCAGCGCATGCGGGAGCTGATGGAGGAGGTGGAACTGGCGGACCAGCTCGGGCTCGACGTGTTCGGCATCGGGGAGCACCATCGCCCTGATTTCCTCGTGTCGTCGCCGGCGGTCGTGCTCGGGGCGGCAGCGGTCAAGACCGAGCGCATCCGGTTGTCGAGCGCGGTCACGGTGCTGAGCTCCGACGACCCCGTCCGCGTCTTCCAGGAGTTCGCGGAGGTCGACCTGCTGTCGAACGGACGCGCTGAGATCATGGCCGGACGCGGGTCGTTCGTCGAGTCCTTCCCGCTGTTCGGCTACGACCTCGACGACTACGACGAGCTGTACGCGGAGAAGCTGGAGCTGCTGCTCGAGCTCCGCGAGAAGACCCGCGTCACATGGTCTGGGCGCCACCGCCCCGCGCTCGTCGACGCCGAGGTGTGGCCGCGCCCGGTGCAGGAGCGGCTGCCTGTGTGGGTGGCCGTCGGAGGCTCCCCGCAGTCGGTCGTCAGGGCCGGAACGCTGGGTCTGCCGCTCACGCTCGCGATCATCGGCGGTCAGCCCGCGCGCTTCGCGCCGCTCGTGGATCTCTATCGCGACGCCGCCGCCAAAGCCGGTCACGATCCATCGCTGACGCGGGTGGCGATCAACACGCACGCGTTCGTCGCCGCCAGCACCGCCGAGGCCGACTCGGCGTTCGCCGCCGCGTATCTGGCGATGATGAACCGCATCGGTCGCGAGCGCGGCTGGCCGCCGTCGGGACGGCCCGAGTACGAAGCGCTGCGCTCACCGACCGGGGCTCTGGCGGTCGGCTCCCCAGAGCAGGTCGCCGAGAAGATCCTGTACGAGCACGAGCTGTTCGGTCACGACCGTTACATCGCGCAGATGAGCGTCGGCGCCGTCGCGCACCGTGACGTGCTGCGCTCGATGGAGCTGTACGGCACGAAGGTCGCGCCACTGGTGCGCGAGGAGGTCGCGCGCCGCGAGGCGCCCGCCGCCGCGAGCACCGTGCAATAAGCTTCGCGCCGATGAAGCGCAGCGGCTGGGGCGTGATCGGCGCATACGCGCTCGTGTGCGCGGCGACGCAGATCCTGTGGCTCACGTACGCCGCGATCACGACCGAAACCGCGCGGCGCTACGGCGTCTCGGTGAGTGCTGTCGGCTGGCTCGCGGAGATCTTCCCGCTCCTGTACGTGGCCCTGGCGATCCCCGCTGGGATGCTGCTCGACCGCTGGTTTCGCCCCGCACTGGCGGCCGGTGGCGGGCTGGTCGCACTCGGCGGGCTGGTGCGCCTGGGCGGTGAGACGTTCGCATGGGCGATGGCCGGTCAGGTGATGGTCGCGGTCGCCCAGCCTCTGGTCCTCAGCGCCGTCAGCAAGCTCGCCGGTGAGTACCTGCCGCCCGACCAGCGCGCAACGGGCATCGCAGTGGGCTCGGCGGGCAGCTTCGTCGGGATGCTGCTCGCGCTGCTGCTCGGACCGACGCTCGGCGCCCACGGACAGCTCGAGCGCCTGCTCGTGTTGGAGGCGGCGCTGGCGGTGATCCCCGCGGTAGCGCTCGCGATCGCGCTGCGCCGCCCGGGACACGCGAGCGACCGATCGTCCGAGATCGGCCAGCACGCGGCGATCGAGGGGAGCGCCGCGCGAGCGCTGTGGCAGCTCCCGCCGATGCGCACGCTGTGCGGCCTCGTGTTCCTCGGCTTCGGCATCTTCGTCGCGCTCGCCACCTGGCTGCAGACGCTGCTGCACCCCTCGGGCGTCTCGGAAACCGCCGCCGGCGGGCTGCTGGTGGGGATGGTGATCGCGGGGATCATCGGTTGCGCGGTGCTGCCGCCGCTCGTCGCCAGACGCCACGGCGAGCGCCGTTTCATGCGCACCACCGTGCTCGTCGCGTGCGTCGGCTGCGTGGCGCTAGGCGCTACGCCCTGGATCGCCGTGCGCGCACTGGCGCTCGTGGCGATGGGCCTGGTGCTGCTGCCGGCGCTGCCGGTGATCCTCACCGCCGCGGAGCTGCTCGCGGGCGCCGCCGCCGGCACCGCCGGCGCGATCGTATGGATGGCCGGGAACCTCGGCGGCCTGGTGGTCGCGCTGCTCGTGCAGGTCCTCGTGCACCACCCGCTCGCGGCGTTCCTGGCGATGGCGGCGGTGTCGCTGCTCGGCCTGCCGCTCGCCGCGCGACTGACTTCGCCGGCTAGCGTGGGAAGCACAGGCGAGCCAGCCACCGCCGGGGCGGGCTGATCTGACAATCGGCCTATGCGCAAATAGCCCGTACGGTGTGCGCGAGCCTCGATGCCCGCCTCGATCCTGCCGCCCGCCGCCGACTGGCCATCCCTGGCGCCGCATCCAGGGACGATCACGTGGCGCCGCGCGGGCGACGCGCGGGTGCTGATAGCCGCCGGATACGCGCTGCTCCTGCAGGTCGCGCACCCCACCGTGGGGGCCGGCGTCAGCGAGCACTCCCAGTTTCAGCTCGACCCATGGGGGCGTCTGCTGCGCACGCTCGACTACGCGTGCACGATCGTCTACGGCGGACCGCAGGCGGCCGGCGAGATGGGGCGTCGCATCCGCTCGTTCCACACGCAGATCAAAGGCACGCGACCCGACGGGCGCCACTATCACGCGCTCGAGCCGGTCGCTTACGCGTGGGTCCACGCGACACTGGCGGAGGGCATCGTCGCTGCCCACGAGCGCTTCGGACGGCCGTTCACCGACGAGCAGCGACAGCAGCTGTGGGTCGAGTGGCGCGCGCTCGGGCGGATGCTGGGAATCCGCGACGGCGACCTTCCAGCCGATTGGCCTGGGTTCCGCGGCTACTTCGAGGAGATGGTCGAGACGCAGCTCGAACACACGGCCGCGGTCGATGAAGTGTGGGCGGCGCTGTCAAGGCCCACCGCCCCTGACTCGCCGGCGATCGGCCGCTCGGCGTGGCCGCTCGTTCGTCCGCCGCTCGCACACTTCCTGCGAGTCAGCACCGCCGGCCTGCTAGCGCCGACGCTGCGCCGGCGCCTGGGGGTGGGCTGGACGCGAGCCGACGAGCTCGAGCTGCGCGTGCTGGGCGCGACGCTGCGTGCCGCCACGCCGCTGATGCCAGCGTCGCTGCGCAACACCGGGCCGGGCTACCTGCGCTGGCGCGGCATGTAGAGTCGGCCCGTGGACGGCGCCGGCACAGCCTCGCATGCGTCCGTCGACTGGCGCGCGTGGCACTCGGGCTATCAGAGCCCCGACTCCGAGCTGGGACGTCGCCTGGCACTCGTGCAGGCGCAACTACGCGGCGTGCTCGATCACGCCGCGCCAGGTCCGATCCGGGCGATCAGCGTGTGCGCCGGGCAGGGGCACGACGTGATCGGCGTGCTCGCCGAGCATCCCCGGCGGGCGGACGTCAGCGCGCGCCTCGTCGAGCTCGACCCCCAGAACGTGGCGCTCGCCCAGCGCGCAGCCGCCATCGCCGGCCTGGACGCGGTCGAGGCCGTCGCCGCGGACGCCTCGCTCACCGATGCGTACATAGGCGCCGTCCCGGCCGACGTGATCCTGATCTGCGGCGTGTTCGGCAACATCTCAGCGCCGGACATCGTCAACACAATCGAGCAGCTGGGCCAGCTGTGCGCGCCAAACGCCACCGTCATATGGACTCGCCACCGCCGCCCGCCTGATCTCGTGCCGCACATTCGCGAGACGTTCGAGCGCTGCGGCTTTGGTGAGCTCGCGTTCGAGGACGCCCCGCCGTTCGGCGTCGGCGTCAACCGCCTGCAGGTAGCGCCGCAGCCACTGCAGCCGGGGGTGAGGCTGTTCGAGTTCATCGGCCATGAGGCGCTGTGGCCGCACCTCGACGCGGCTGAGCGCGCGGCGCTGGGCGCTCTCTTCCGTCCTGACTGCTCGCTGGTGGAGCTCGTGGAATCCGTGCGCGCGCTGCCACGAGGCCTCCCTAGCGAGCCCACCGTGGAGAGCATGCTGCTCGAGGCACGCGGCACGTCCGCGACCAAGCACCTGTTCCTCGGACAGGCGCTCGCGGTCCGCTTCCCGGAGACCGAGCCGGCGCTCGTGCACCGCGTCTACCGGCTGGATCGCGCACGCGCGCTCGAGCTGTTCGGCCCGGCCGTCGCCGAGACGGTGCCACCGGAGGGGCTCATCGACGTGCACAGATACCTGGCGGTCACGCTCGACGAGCGTCGCGTGAGCCTCGACGCGACCATCCCCGGATCGCGCTGGGACGGGCACTCGCCGCTCGAGCCGGTGTGCGGGCCGGGATCGGACTTCACCACCGGCGCCGACCCCGACGGCGCGATGCGAGCGCTCGAACGCGGACACTGCGATGCCGCGGCGCGCGCGCCGTTGCTGGCGGCGCTTGCTGCGGCCGGGGCGCCGCCAGTGCTCGACGCGGCAACGTAGCGCCAGAGCGACGGCTTCAGCCCTGCCACACCCCCAGCAGGACAACGCACACGGCAACCTCGGCAATCGCGACGGTCGCGCCGAGCGTGTCGCCGGTGCGACCGCCGAGCGTGCGACGCGCGAACACCACGGACAGCGCCGCGACGACTGCGCTCGCGCCGATCGCCGCGGCGCCCGGCGCGAGGCCACAGATAGCGAGCGCAGCGATGACCGCCAGCAACGTCGCGACGACCAACGCCACGCGGCCCACGCGCAGCGCGGCGCCGAGACCGTCTGAGCGCGCGGGCGACGTGGCCGCCGCATGCACGAGCGCCGCCCACCGCGCGAGCGCGCAGGCGACGACGAGCGCGCGCAGCGCGCTCTCAGCGTCGAACGACGCGACCGTGGCGACCAGGAGCAGCGCCCACGCGATCAGCGCGAACGTCCCGAACACGCCTGTGGAGGAGTCGCGCATCACCTCCAGGCGCCGGACCCTGCCGCCGCGCGCGCCGAGGCCGTCGGCGGTGTCCGCCAGGCCGTCCTGGTGGAGCGCGCCGGTGACGATCACCAGCGCGATCATCGCCAGCACGGTGGCCGCCGTGGCCCCAACGGCAAGCCCTGACAGAACACGCACACCCCCGGCAAGCGCGCCGATGGCCGCGCCGACGACGGGGAACCACGCCGCGCCTGCACTCAGGTCGGCGCTCGCCGCCACAGCGGGAACCGGCACGATCGTGAGGAACGCGAACGCCGCCGCGAGGCCGTCCCACGGGCGCAACCGCAACGGCTGAGTGCGGGCGTCAGCGCGGGCGTGCAACGCGGGACTCCTCGAACGTGCCCATCTCCCGATGCAGCGCGCCGGCGGCCTCGATCAGCGGCAGCGCCAGCAGCGCGCCGGACGCCTCGCCGAGGCGAAGTCGCAGGTCGAGCAGCGGCTCGAGGCCGAGCTCGGCCAGCACGAGGTCGTGTCCGGGCTCGGCGGAGCGGTGGCCGGCGATCAGCACTTCGCCCACCTCGGCGGAGAGTCCCACCGCCGCGAGCGCAGCGGCGGTGGCCGCATAGCCGTCCAGCAGCACCGGCAGGCGTAGGCGGGCTGCCTCGCCGACGGCGCCCGCCAGCGCCGCGAGCTCCAGCCCGCCGAGGTCGCGCAGGGCGTCGCGCGCGGTGGGGGCGGTGCTGCCGTCGCGCGCGGAAGGCGAAGCGCCGTGGCGCTCCAGCGCGGCAGCCACGGTCGCGCGCTTGCGATCGAGCCCGGCGGCGTCCACGCCGGTGCCGCGCCCGACGGCGAGCTGCGGCGACGCGCCGGTGAGCGCGCACACGAGCGCTGCGGTGGTGGCGGTGTTGCCGATGCCGATCTCGCCGAGCACGAGGCAGTCGACACCCGCGCTGGCGAGCTCGCGCGCGAGCCGCGCGCCGGTCTCGAGCGCGGCGTCGAGCTGCGCTTCGGTGAGCGCCGGTCCGGCGGTCATGTCGGCGCTGCCCGCGGCGATCTTCGCGTCGCGCACGCCCGGGGGCGTGGCGTCGGCGAGGCCGACGTCGACCACCAGCAGCTCGTGCCCACCGCGGCGCGCGAGCACGCCGATGGCGGTCTCGCCGCGGGCGGCAGCGGCGGCGACCTGCGCGGACACGGCGCTGTCGAACAGGCTCGTGCCGTGGCGGACGTGGCCGTGGTCGGCCGCGCAGATGAGCACGCCCGCGCGCACCCTCGACGGCGGCGGCGCACCGGTGACCGCCGCCCAGCGCTCGATCAGCGCCTCCAGCGCGCCGAGGCTTCCCGCCGGCTTGACCAGCTGGTCCAGGCGGTCGCGCGCTTCGATCGCCGCGCCGCGGTCGGGCGCCACCACCCGGCCAGGCGCTGCGTCCCCAGATCCCGACTCCGCGCCCACAGCGCCCGACTCCGCGCCCAAGGCGCCCGACGCCGCGCGCTGCCCGTTCGCGCCGTCCGGACGCACCGCGGCGTCCTCGCGCCAGCGCTCGTGCATGACGACCGCGTCGAGCGCCACACGCGCGGACCATCCGGCGGCCTCGAGTCCGGGCCGCACGGGGCGCTCGTCAGGCCAGCCGACACACAGGTACGCGATGGGATCGACGCGCGCGGGGATGCGGAGCAGCGCGCGCAGGTCGTCGGGGCGGTAGAAGCTGACCCAGCCGACGCCGAGCCCCTCGGCGCGCGCGGCGAGCCACAGGTTCTGCACGGCGCACGCGGTGGAGTACACGTCGGTGTCGGGGATGGTCCCGCGACCGAGCACCTCGATGTGGGGATCGCCGTGGTCGCAGCACACGCACACGCCGAGCGGCGCCTCGACGACGCCCTCGACCTTCTGGTCGAGGAACTGGCGCGTGCGCTCGTCGAAGCGGTCGGCCTGGCGCAGGCGCTCGCGCTGAGCGAGGCGCCGCACGGCCACGCGCGTGGTGAGCTCACGCACGACGACCAGCCGCCACGGCTGCATCAGGCCGACCGACGGCGCGCGGTGCGCCGCCTCGAGCACGCGCTGCAGCACGTCGTCGGGCACAGGGTCGGGGCGGAAGCGGCGCACGTCGCGGCGCTCGGCGATCACGCGGTGGACGACATCGCGCTCCTCCTGCGCGTAGCGCCAGCCGCGGGGGTCGGTGGCGCGCTCGGCGGCGCGCGAGCTGTCGAATCCCTCCGGCGTGGCTGGGCGGGTGAAGCGCTGCGCTTCGCTCATCGCTGAGCAACAGTAGAGGCAGCGGCTTGGCCGCGCCACTCCAGGCGGCCAGCCGCGGCGCCCGCCAGCAGGTAGCATCGACGTGGTCAGCGTGGCGGTGCGAGGAACCCGGTGCAAGACCGGGGCGGTCGCGCCACTGTGACCGGGACACACCTCCCGGAAGCCAGAGACTCGATCGCCGCGAACCCTTCCAAACACGGGACGCACGATCCCGAGGAGGCGCCGCATGGAAACGACGTCGGACCAGCGCCCCGCCCGGCGGACGTGAGACGCGGCACGGTGACCGCGGCTGCGCTGCTCGCCGGCTACACCGCCGACGTGATCGTCGGCGACCCGCGCCGCTGGCATCCGGTGGCGGGATTCGGCAGCGCGGCGCTGACGCTCGAGCGGGCGATGTACGCGCCGACACGCCGGCGCGGCGCGGTCGTGGTGGCGATCCTCGTCACACTCCCCGCGCTCGGCGCGGAGCTGCTCGCGCGTGGGCGGCTCGGACGCGGCGTGGTGCTGGCAATGCTGACGTGGGCGGCACTTGGCGGGCGCTCGCTGCGGCGTGAGGCGCTGAACGTGTCTGATCTGGTGGCGCGCGAGGAGCTCGACCGGGCGCGCGGCGCGCTGCGCGCGCTGTGCGGCCGCGACGCGGCCGAGCTCGACTCGACAGCGCTGTGCCGCGCGGCGGTCGAGTCGTTGGCGGAGAACAGCAGCGACGCGATCGTGGGCGCGCTGCTGTGGGGCGCGCTCGCGGGTCCCGCGGGGGTGGCGGCGTACCGCGCATCCAACACGCTCGACGCGATGCTCGGCCATCGCTCGGAGCGCTACGCGGACTTCGGCTGGGCGGCGGCGCGGCTGGACGACGCCATGAGCTGGCCTGCCGCGCGGCTCACCGCGGCGCTCGCGTGCCTCGCCGCGCCGCTGGTCGGCGGCTCCCCGCGCGCGGCGGCCGCCACAGCCCGCGGCGACGGTCGCGCCCACCCGAGCCCCAACGCCGGGCCGGTCGAGGCGGCATTCGCGGGAGCGCTCGGCCTCAGCCTCGGCGGCCCGCTCGCATACGACGGCAAGCGCGAGTCGCGCCCGCGGCTCGGGCACGGACGTGCGCCCGGAGTGGCAGACGTCCACCGTGCGGCGAGCCTGTCTCGGATCGTCGGCGCCGCAGCCGCCGCCTTGTGCGCGCTTGCCGCCGCCGGCTTGCCGCATGCATTCCCGGCCGCACTTAGTCCAACAAAAAAGTCTGTCTAACCATGGCTATACAGAGTTTTAAACGAGACAAACCCGCGACACCCTCGACGTCGGCGGAATCAGCGACACTCGCGGGACGCCCCACACCCGCGGGACCCGCGCGTTGGGCAGGCGCCCGATGAGGGGCGCGATCCTCATCTGCGGCACGCAGTCCGACGCGGGCAAGTCGCTCGTGACGGCGGGCATCTGCCGCTGGCTGCGCCGCGCGGGCGTGAGCGTGGCGCCATTCAAGGCGCAGAACATGGCGCTCAACTCGGTGGTCACACGCGACGGGTGCGAGATCGGACGCTCGCAGGCGGTGCAGGCGGCGGCGGCGGGCGTGGAGCCGGAGGCGGCGATGAACCC
Organism: Solirubrobacteraceae bacterium; assembly: GCA_035939335.1. GTDB lineage: Bacteria > Actinomycetota > Thermoleophilia > Solirubrobacterales > Solirubrobacteraceae > Palsa-744. The sequence continues at coordinate 76,448 of DASZFY010000035.1, forward strand.
GATCCTGCTGAAGCCGTCGGGCGAGCGCCACAGCCAGGTGATGGTGATGGGCAAGCCGTACGCGGACGCGAGTGCGCGCTCCTACCAGGAGCTCAAGCACGAGCTGCGCCCGGTCGTGGCGGACGCGCTGGCGGACCTGCGCGCGCGTTACGACGTGGTGGTGTGCGAGGGCGCTGGTAGTCCCGCGGAGATCAACCTGCGCCACGCCGACCTCGTCAACCTCGGCCTCGCCCGGGCGGCGGATCTGCCGGTGCTGCTGGTGGCGGACATCGACCGCGGCGGCATGTTCGCGTCGTTGTTCGGCACGCTCGCGCTGCTAGAGCCGGCCGACCAGGCCCACGTGGCGGGTTTTGTGATTAATAAGTTTCGCGGCGACGAGTCGATACTCGCGCCCGGTCTCGTGCAGTTGCGAGAGCTGACCGGTCGCGCGACGTTTGGCGTGCTGCCACACGTGGAGGATCTGTGGATGGACGTGGAGGACTCGCTAGCGCTCGACGCACCGCGCCCGGAGACGCCCGCGCCCGCCGGCGCGGACACGCTCGACGTGGCGGTCATCCGCCTGCGCTGGATGAGCAACTTCACCGACGTCGACGCACTCGCGGCAGAGCCTGGAGTGCGCGTGCGCTTCACGCGCTCGGTGGCGGACATCGAGCGCGCGGACCTCGTGGTGGTGCCCGGCACCAAGGCCACCGTCGAGGACCTCGCGCGCCTGCGCAGCACGGGGCTGGACCGCGCGCTGGTGGCGCGCGCGGCGGCCGGCGCGCCGATCCTGGGCATCTGCGGCGGCTACCAGCTGCTGGGTGAGCGCATCGTCGACGAGGTCGAGTCCAGCGCAGGCGCGGTCGACGGCCTCGGCCTGCTGCCCGTCACGACGACGTTCGCGCGCGAGAAGGTTCTGCGGCGACGCGCCGGACGGTGCGCGTGGCTGGGCACCGAGGTTGGCGGGTATGAGATCCGGCATGGGCGTGTGGCGGGCGTCGCCGACGTTCCCGAAGATCGTCGCCGCTCACCCGGCGCGGGGCCGCTCATCGCGACCGATGGCCAAGGCGACCGCCTGCTCGTTGCTGACGATGGCCCGGACGACCGCCTGTTCGTTGCTGACGACGGCGAGCCCGACGGCTGTCGCGCCGGGTCGGTGATCGGCACCTCGTGGCACGGCGTGCTCGAGCACGACGCGTTCCGCCGCGCGCTGCTGGGACACGTGGCCGCGGTGCGTGGCCGTCGCTTCGTGGCCGGGACCGGCTCGTTCGCCGCCGCGCGTGAGGCGCGCCTGGACGTGCTCGGCGACCTCGTCGAAGCGCACCTCGACACCGACCGGCTGACCGCGCTGATCGAAGGCGGCGTGCCCGGCGACCTGCCCACCGTCACTACGGAGGTGCGCCCATGCGTCGCCTCGTGACCCCACGCCCCGCAGCCGGTCCGTCCGCGCCGCCCGCCACGACAAAGGAGACGTGCCCGTGCTGCGCTTCGTGACTACCGCCGACACCGAGATCCTCGCCGCGGCGACGGCCGTCGAACGCCTCCCCGCGCATTTCCCGGAGGTGCGCTGTGCCAACCCAGCCGGAGCGCAAGCGGAGGCTCTTATAGATGATGTCCTCGACGGCGCGCGCGTGGTGCTGTGCCGGATCCTCGGCGGGCGCCGCGGCTGGCCCGGCGGGTTCGACCTGCTGCGCGAGCGCTGCAACGAGCGGGGGATCGCGCTGCTCGCGCTCGGCGGCGAGGCGGAACCCGACGCCGAGATGACCGGCTTGTCGCTCGCTCCCGCGGGCGCCGTGGCTCAGGCCGGCGAGTACCTGCGCCACGGCGACGTGGACAACGTCGAGCAGCTTTTGCGGTTCCTCGCCGACACCTTCCTGTTGGAGGGGTTTGGGTTCGAGCCGCCTCACTCAGTGGCCGATTTTGGGGTTTATGTCCCTGGGGTCGGAGATGTTCCTTTCGAGCGTTCGCTCGAAATGAACACGTCCGACCCTTCACGGCCCACCGTTGGACTCTGCTTCTATCGCTCGCACCGGCTTACCGGCAATACGGCGTTCGTCGATACCTTGTGCGCCAGCATTGAAGAGGCTGGTGCCAATGCGCTTGCTGTGTGGAGTTACACCTTGCGTCGTGACCGTGACGGACATGTGCCCGCGCTGGCGTTGCTCGATGGGCATGTCGATGCGCTGATCGTCACCATGCTCGCCACCGGCGGCTCGGGCGCCGCCGATGCCGCCGCCGGAGAGGGCGAGGGGGTTGGCGAGCAGTGGCAGGAATGGGACGCCACCGCGCTCGCCGCGCTCGACGTGCCTGTGATTCAGGCCGTCTGCGCCACCGCTTCGCGCACCGCGTGGCTGGAGTCCGACTCGGGGCTCGCGCCGCTCGACGCCGCCACGCAGGTTGCCATTCCCGAGTTCGACGGGCGCATTCTCGGCGGGGTTATCTCTTTCAAGGAGCGCCACGCCGACGGCTCGCCCGTGGGCGTCGCCGTGCCTCGCTACGTGCCCGACCCCGAGCGCTGCGCGCGCGTCGCGCGCTTGGCCGTGCGCAGTGCGCGGTTGCGCCACGTGCCCGCTCAGCGCCGGCGCGTTGCGATGCTGCTGACGAGCTTTCCCACCAAGCACGCCAAGGTGGGCATGGCCGTCGGGTTGGACACGCCCGCCAGCGCGCTCGCGCTGCTCGACGCCATGCGCGCCGACGGTATGAGCGTTGAGCAGCCGTTCGAGCACGGCGACCAGCTCATGCACGCGCTGATCGCCAGCGGCGGGCACGACCCCGAGTTCCTCACCGACGACCAGCTCGCCCAGTCGCCGCTGCGCCTCCCCGTCGCCGACTACATCGACTGGTATCGCACGCTGCCCCAGTCGCTGCGCGCCGGCATCGAGGAGCGTTGGGGTCCGCCTCCTGGAGATCGGTATTTGGATGGCGAGGACTTTGTCATCGCCGGGCTGGAGCTGGGCAACGTGCTCGTCGCCATCCAGCCGCCGCGCGGCTACGGCGAGGATCCCGTCGGCATCTACCACGACCCCGAGCTGCCGCCCACGCACCACTACCTCGCTTGCTACCGCTGGCTCGACGCCGTCTGGGGGGCACACGCGATCGTGCACCTCGGCAAGCACGGCACGCTCGAGTGGCTGCCCGGCAAGATGCTCGCGCTGTCCGCCGCCTGCGCGCCCGACGCCGCGCTCGGCGACATGCCGCTCGTGTACCCGTTCGTCGTCAACGACCCCGGCGAGGGCGTGCAGGCCAAGCGCCGCGCGCACGCCGTCATCGTCGACCACCTCGTGCCGCCCATGATGCGCGCCGACACCTACGACGAGCTCGCAGAGCTGGAGGCGCTGCTCGACGAGTACGCCCGCCTGGAGCTGCTCGACCCACCCAAGCTGCCAGCGCTCGCCGCGCGCATCTGGTCCGCCATCGAGCGCGCCAACCTCCAGGCCGACCTCGGATTGATCGAGGAGGTCGAGGGGCCCAGCTTGTCGGCCTCCGGTCGCCCGCGCCACCCTCTTAGTCAACGCCCCGATGATCTCAGTGAGCTCGTGCAGCACATCGACGGCTACCTATGCGAGGTCAAGGACATCCAGATCAAGGACGGCCTGCACGTGCTCGGCCACGCGCCCGAAGGCGAGCAGCTGCGCGGGCTCACCGCCGCCATGCTGCGCCTCGGGTCGGGCGGCGTGCCCGGGCTGCGGCGCGCCGTCGGCGCCGCGTTCGGGTTGGACGAGCCCGCGCTCGTCGCCGCGCCTGGGACGCCCGTCGCCGCACCGGATACGCCCGTGGTCGCACCGGGGCCGCCCGTGGACACGCTCGCCGCGCCGCATACTCCGGTCGACGCGACGAGTGCGGTCGCGCCCATGGTGCCGAGCGAGCTGATCGAGCGCTTCCGCGGCCCCGCCGCCAGCGCGGGTGATCTCGTCGACCGCCTGGAGGCCGCACAGATGGCGCTGCTCGATGCGCTCGCTCAGAGCGACTGGGACGCGGACGCCGTCGAGCGCGTCTGCGTTGACGTGCTCGGGCGCTCCGACGCGGGCGTCGAACGCGCGCTGCGCTTCGCCGCGCGCGAGGTCGTGCCGCGCATCCGCCGCACGGGCGAGGAGATCGAGCACGTGCTCGCGGCGCTGCACGGGCGCCACGTTCCCGCCGGGCCGTCCGGCAGCCCCACGCGCGGTCGCCTTGACGTGCTGCCCACGGGGCGCAACTTCTACTCCGTCGACCCCCGCTCGCTGCCGTCCGAGCTGTCATGGGAAGTCGGACAGCGCCTCGCCGACGCGCTGCTAGAGCGCCACCGGCGCGACACCGGCGAGCTGCCGCGCATGGTCGGGCTCGTCGCGTGGGGCACGTCGGCGATGCGCACGCAGGGCGATGACATCGCCGAGATCTTCGCGCTGCTCGGCGTGCGCCCCAAGTGGCATCCCGAGTCGCGGCGCGTCACCGGCATCGACGTCGTGCCACTCGAGGACCTTGGCCGTCCGCGCATCGACGTCACCGTGCGCATCTCCGGCTTCTTCCGCGACGCGTTCCCGCATCTGATCGCGCTGCTCGACGACGCCGTCGCCGCCGTCGCCGTGCTCGACGAGCCCGACGAGTCCAACTTCGTCGCCGCGCACGCACGCGCCGACGCCGAGCGCCTCGCCAGCGAGCTGGGCGCAGACAGTGCGTGGCGGCGCGCCACCACGCGCGTGTTCGGCTCAAAGCCCGGCACGTACGGCGCCGGGCTGCTGCAGCTGCTCGACAGCCACGACTCCGCCAGCGGCGCCGACGCGGGCGGCGCAGCGGCGGGCGGCGGGGCTGGCTGGCGCGGCGACGCCGACCTGGCCGCCGTGTACGAGGCGTGGGGCGGCTACGCGTACGGCCGCGGCCTCGACGGCGCGCCCGCGCGCGAGTCGATGCGCGACTGCTTCGCTCGAATCGAGGCGGCGGTCAAGAACGTCGACTCCCAGGAGCACGACATCCTCGACTCCGACGACTACTTCCAGTACCACGGCGGCATGGTCGCCACCGTGCGCGCGCTCTCCGGCCGCGAGCCCGCCGCGTACCTCGGCGACAGCTCCGACCCCTCGCGCGTGGTCTCGCGCACGCTCGCCGAGGAGACGCGCCGCGTGTTCCGCGCGCGCGTCGCCAACCCGCGCTGGATCGCGTCGATGATCCGCCACGGCTACAAGGGCGCCGCCGAGCTGTCCGCCACCGTCGACTACCTGTTCGGCTACGACGCCACCGCCGGCGTAGCCGAAGATTGGATGTACGAGCAGATCGCCCAGCGCTACCTGCTCGACGCCGACGTCGCCTCGTTCATGTCGCGCTCCAACCCATGGGCCGCGCGCGCGATCGCCGAGCGCCTGCTCGAGGCCGCCGACCGCGGACTGTGGTCGGCGCCCGACGACGACACGCTCACGCAGATCCGCGACCGCTTCCTCGCGCTAGAGGGCGAGCTCGAGGAGGCGGGGGCGTGAACCCGGCGGCGAATGGTGGGGCTGGCGCCGGTCGGCCGGGCAGCGGGGAGCCAGGCGCCGGGAAGCCAGGCGCCGGGGAGGGCGCCGGGGAGCCGGGCGGCGGGGATGTCACAACTTCGAAAGACTGTATAACTATAGTAAGACAGTATCCGTTGAGCGCGATCGTGGGGCAGCGGCCGCTGATCGAGGCGCTGCTCGTCAACGCCGTTTCGCCCGAGGTCGGCGGCGTGCTCGTGCGCGGCGAGCGCGGCACCGCCAAGTCCACCGCCGTGCGCGCGCTCGCGCCGCTGCTGCCACCGGTCGAGGCGGCTGTCGGCGAGACCTACGCCTTCGGCCCTGGACACGCCGCCCCCGGCGGCGCGATCGCCAGCACAGCCGAGGTCGAGCTGCGCGCGGCGCCGCTCGTGGAGTTGCCGCTCGGCGCCACGCTCGACCGGCTCGTGGGCGCGCTCGACCTGAGCCGCGCGCTCGGCGGCGAGCGCGTGTTCGAGCCGGGCATCCTCGCGCGCGCCCACCAGGGCATCTTGTACGTCGACGAGGTCAACCTGCTGGCGGACCACCTCGTCGACGCGCTGCTCGACGCCGCCGCGTCGGGCGTCGCGCGGGTCGAGCGCGAGGCCGTGTCCGTGGAGCACGACGCGCGCTTCATCCTCGTCGGCACCATGAACGTCGAGGAGGGCGAGCTGCGCCCTCAGCTGCTCGACCGCTTCGGCCTGGGGGTCGAGGTGCGCGCGCCGCGCGACCCAGGAGAGCGCGCCGAGATCGTGCGCCGTCGCCTTGCGTTCGAGCGCGACCCCGCCGTGTTCGTCGAGCTCTACGCCGAGGACGAGTGCGAGCTGGCCGCGCGCATCGCCGCCGCGCGCAAGCGCCTCGACTCCGTTCGCCTCCCCGAGCGCGAGCTGCTGCGCATCGCCGGCGCGTGCGCCAAGCTCGGCGTCGACGGCGTGCGTGGCGATCTCGTCACGGCGCGGACCGCGCGGGCGCTCGCCGCGCTCGACGGAGTTGACGAGGTCGACGAGTCCCACGTCCGCCGCGCCGCCGCGCTCGCCCTACCGCATCGCCGCCGGCGCGATCCCCTCGACGGGCGCCAGCCCGACCCGGAGGACGTCGAGCGCGCGCTCGACCGCTCGCCGCGTGACGATCGGCCAAACGGCGGGCCGGACGACGACGGGCCGAATGACGGCCCGGATGACGGCGGGCCAGAGAACGAGCCGCCGAATGGCACCGGCCCCGCCCGGACGAACAGCCGTGCCGGTATCCGCTCAACTCGCAGCGATAGCCATGGTGAGACAGCAAACGCAAGAGGTAACAGTCCGGCAGCTACCGATAACCATGGTTATACAGACTTTTCGAGAGAAGTCCCCAACACCGCCGGACACACCGAGGACACAAATGGGCACACGGGAGACACCGATCCGGCCGCACCGTCTCCCCCGCAGCGCCGCGACCAACCCGCGCCGGCGCGACTGCCCGCTGCGGCACTGGAGCTCGTCGGCCACGGCACCGGCCCGCTCGGCCGCCGGGCGCGCACGAGCGGCCCGCAGGCTGGCGCGATCGACTCGCGCCCGGCGCACGGCGGGCGGGAAACCGATCGACAGGACGTGGCAATCGTGGCGACGTTGCACGCGCGGCTGCTCGGCGCGCCGGCTGAGCACGTGCGCGCGCCGATCCGCGCAGGACGCGAGGGCGTGTTCCTGTGCCTGGTGGTGGACGCGAGCGGCTCGATGGGCGCCCGCCGACGCCTCGCGCGAGTCAAGGGCGCGCTGCTGGAGCTGCTGCGCGACGCGTATGCACGCCGCGACCGCGTCGGGGTGATCGCGTTCCGCGACCGCTCGGCGGAGGTGCTGATCGCGCCAGGCGCACCGCTCGAGCGCGCCGCGGAGGCAATCCGCAAACTCCCCGCGGGCGGGCGCACGCCGCTGGCTGCCGGCCTCGACGCGGCCGAGCGCCTGATCTCGAACGAGGCGCTGCGCGAGCCCGGCCGCCGGGCGATCGCGGTGGTGCTCACCGATGGACGTGTACACGATCCAGCGCGCGAGATCCCGCCGGCGGCGGCGCGTCTCGGACGCACGGCCAGCGCCGTCCACGTGATCGACATCGAGGACGGGCCCGTGCGACTCGGGCTTGCCGGCGCTGTGGCGATGGCCGCGGGCGCGCGACTGCATCGACTCCTCGGCAGGCACGAGGAACGACCGAAGAGGAGCGCCGCATGAGCGAGAACGAGCCGATACCCGCCACAGACACCGCGCCGGAGGATCCGCTCACGCGCCATAGCGCGGAGGACGTCGACGTCCCACACCGTCCAGGCGACCGCGGCAGCGCGGAGCCGAAGCGGCGCAAACCACGCGACAAGCCGCTGCTGATCGTGGTGACGGGCCAGGGAAAGGGCAAGAGCACGTCGGCGTTCGGGATGCTGCTGCGCGCCTGGGCGCGCGGCTATCGCTGCGGCGTGTTCCAGTTCGTGAAGTCGGGCAAGTGGAAGGTGGGAGAGGCGAAGGCGGCGGCGGCGCTCGGCGGGATCGACTGGGAGAAGATGGGCGACGGCTGGTCGTGGCTGTCGCGCGACCTCGACGAGTCGGAGGCGCTCGCGCGCGAGGGCTGGGAGGAGGTCAAGCGCGCGATCGCGGACGAGCGCTACGAGTTCCTGCTGCTCGACGAGATCACCTACCCCATCAAATGGGGCTGGATCGACGTGCAGGAGCTGGTGCAGACTATCCGCGCGCGGCCGGGCTTCCAGCACGTGGTGATCACCGGACGCGACGCCCCGCCAGAGCTGATCGACGCGGCGGACCTGGTGTCGGAAGTCGTGAAGGTCAAGCACCCGATGGACGCGGGCATCCGCGCGCAGCAGGGGATCGAGTGGTGAGCGCACACGCAGCGAGCGCACGCGAAGCGGGCGACGGCGCGACGCGCGTGCTGGTGATCCTCGACGGCGCGAGCGAGCCGCTGCACGATGCGCCGACGAGCCTCGAGCGGGCGCGCACGCCGGCGCTCGACGCGCTCGCCGCGCAGGGCGCGATCACCGCCCTGCGCACGGTGCCGCCGGGGCTGCCGGCAGGCTCGGAGACGGCAATCCCGGGGCTGCTCGGCTGGGTGCCCGACGCGGCGCTCGACCGCGGCGCGATCGAGGCGGCGGCACACGGGATCGAGGTCGGCCAGTGGGAGCGGGCGTGGCGCGTCGACCGGCGCGACCGCGCGAACGCCGCGGCGACGGCGGCGGTGCTGGAGCGGCTCCTCGCGGAGCGCCTTCCGCGCGGGCGCGACGGCAGAGGCCATCGCGTCCACCATCTCGCCGGCCACCGCATGCTCGTCGTCGGGCCGGATTCAACACCTACGCTCGGCGCGGAGCTGCTGGGAATCGAACTGCGCTCGGGACTGCTCGGGGTGGAGCTCATGGTGTGGCCCGCAGGCGCGATCCCGCCGCGCGTGCTCGGCGAGGACACGGTGGTGATCGGCGCGCGCGGCGCCGCGATCGGGATCGCGCGACTGATGGGCGCGCGCACGATCGTCCCGGCGGGCGCGACCGGCAGGCCGGGGAGCGACATCGCGGCGAAGGCCGCGGCGGCGCTCGCGGCGATGGACGCCGGCGCGGCGCGCGTGGTGGTGCACGTGGGAACGGCCGACGAGGCTGCACACGAGCTCGACGCGGAGGCGAAGGTGACCGCCATCGAGACGGCCGACGCGCTGCTGCTCGGGCCGCTGGCGGATGCCCTACGCGCACGCGGCGGCACGCTGCGCGTGTGCCCTGACCACGGCTGCGATCCGACGACGGGCGAACACGACGACATGCCGGTGCCCTGCCTGGATTGGCCCGCGCCGGCATCTGCGCCGCCATCGGCGCTCGGCGCTGGCAGTCGCCTGACGGAGCGGACGATCGCCGAGGAGCCGACGACGGTGGCGGTGGTGGCGGCGTGATCCCGCGCGTGGTGATCGCTGGCACGAGCTCGGGCGCGGGCAAGACGACGGTGGCGTGCGGGCTGATCGGCGCGCTGCGCGAGCGCGGCACGCAGGTGCAGGGCTTCAAGGTTGGCCCCGACTACATCGACCCGAGCCACCACGCGCTGGCGTCGGGGCGACCGGGCCGCAACCTCGACGCGTTCCTGAGCGGCCCGGAGCTGATCGCGCCGCTCGTGCGCCACGGCTCACAGGGCGCGGAGGTCGCGGTGATCGAGGGCGTGATGGGCATGTTCGACGGCGTGTCCGGGCGGGGTGAGCTCGCGTCGACGGCGCACGTGGCCAAGCTGCTGCGCGCGCCGGTGCTGCTGGTCGTTGACGCGGCCGCGATGGCGCGCTCGGCGGCGGCGATCGTCCACGGCTACCGCACATTCGACCCGGACGTGAACGTCGCTGGAGTGATCTTCAACCGCGTCGGCTCCGACCATCACGAGCAGCTGCTGCGCGAAGCGCTCGCCGATCTGTCCCCGCCCCTGCCCGTGCTGGGCGCGCTGCGCCGCGACGAGCGCATCGCCACGCCCGAGCGCCACCTCGGGCTGGTGCCGGCGGGCGAGCGCGAGGCCGCCGCACGCGCGGCGCTGGGCGCGCTCGCCGAGGCGATGGCCCGCTACACCGACCTGGACGCGATCGAGAGGATCGCGCGCGGCGCGCCAGAGCTGGCCGGCGCGACTTGGAGCGCGTGGCCGGCCGAGACGCCGGGCGCAGGCGCCGGCGGAGGCGCTCCTGGCACAGGCGCTCCCGGCGCGGCAGTCGACGCTCCCGCCGGCGTGCCGCGCATCGCGCTGGCGGCGGGACCGGCGTTCTCGTTTCACTACGAGGAGAACCTCGAGCTGCTGCGCGCGGCGGGCGCGGAGCTGGCGCCGTTCGACCCGATCAGCGACGAGGCGCTGCCTGAGGATGCCAGCGCACTGCTGCTCGCGGGAGGCTTCCCGGAGGTGTACGGCGCGGAGCTCGAGGCAAACGCTCAGCTGCGCGCGCAGGTCGCGGCGTTCGCGGCATCCGGGAGGCCGGTGCTCGCCGAGTGCGGCGGGCTGCTGTACCTCGCGCAGGAGCTCGACGGCCACGAGATGTGCGGCGCACTGCCCGTCCGCGCGCGCATGAGCGAGCGCCTGACGCTCGGCTACCGCGAGGCGGTCGCGGCTAGCGCCACGCCGTGGCTCGACGCCGGCGAGCGGGTGCGCGGGCACGAGTTCCACTACACGCAGGTCGAGCCGGCAGCGGCGGTCGGCGACAGCGCGTTCGACGCGTCGACCCGCGGCGGCACCGGCGCGCCCCCCGGTTTGGCGCCGGCATGGACGCTGTTGGCTCGCGGCAAGGAGCGCACTGAGGGCTACGCCGCCGGCGGGGTGCAGGCGAGCTACCTGCACGTCCACTGGGCCGCGCACCCCGAGCTCGCGCGGCGCTTTGCGCACGCGGCGCGTACCGCCCCCGCCGCCCAAACGGCAGCAGCATGACCCTGACGCTGGTGATCGGCGGGACGCGCTCGGGCAAGAGCACGCACGCGGAGCGCATCGCGCACGCGAGCGGGCTGCCGGTCCGATACGTCGCCACCGCCGACGCGAGTGACCCCACGATGGCGCAACGGATCGGCGCGCACGCCGCGCGACGGCCGGCGGACTGGACGACCGTCGAGGCCGGCCCACGGCTCGCGGACACGCTCGCCGACGCGGCGGAGACGTGCGTGCTGATCGACGGCCTCGGCGTGTGGATCGCCGGCGCGATGCACGCGGGGGCGGATGTGCTCGCGCAGATAGACGAGCTGCTGCGCGTGATCGATGCCACTCCGAGGGTGCAGGCGATCGTCGTCGCGGAGCAGGCCGGCGAGGGCGTGCTCCCGGCCGACGGCATCTCGCGCGCGTGGCTCGACACGCTCGGCGAGGCGACGCAGCGGCTGGCCGAGCGTGCGGCGCGCGTCGAGTTGGTTGTAGCCGGACGAGCACTACGCCTTGGCGGCCCGCTGCAGTACGTGGCGACGACCAATTTCGACTGGGCCGTGGTCGAGGCGGCAGGGCTCCCGGCGAGCGTCGGGAAGGGCAGTGTCCCGACGGACCTCGCGGCAGCCGGCGTCGAGTCGCTGCGCGTGCACGGGGATCGCGCGGTGCGCCCGGGCGACGCCGACCACGCGGTCAACGTGCTCGCGGGTGGCCCGCCCGAGTGGCTGGCGGCGGAGCTGCGCTGCGCGCTCGAATCGGATGCCGGGCGCTATCCCGACGAGCGCGGGGCGACCGAGGCGCTGGCGGCGCTGCACGGGCGCGAGCCGGAGGAGATCGTCCCCACGAACGGCGGCGCGGAGGCGCTGTGGCTCCTGCCGGCGGCGCTGCGCCCAGCGCTGGCGGCGTGCGTTCACCCGGGCTTCACCGAGGCGGAGGCGGCGCTCCGCGCCCACGGCGTGAGCGTTGTGCGCGTGCTGCGCGAGCGCGGGCGGGGCTTCGCGCTCGACCCCGCAGCGGTCCCACCGGCGGCCGACCTGGTGATCGTCGGCAATCCCGCCTCTCCCTCGGGCACGCTCGACCCGGCCGCGGCGCTGCTAGCGCTGCGCCGGCCAGGACGCGTGTTGGTCGTGGACGAGGCGTTTATGGACCTCGTGCCGGGCGAACCGGCGTCGCTCGTGCGCGAGCGCATGGACGACGTGATCGTCGTGCGCAGCCTGACGAAGGCGCTTGCGATCCCAGGGCTGCGCGCCGGCTACGCGGTCGCCCCGCCGCCGCTCGCGCGGCGACTGCGCGAGGTGCGTCCGCCGTGGTCGGCGAACGCGCTGGCGCTCGCCGCGCTCGCCGCGGCCGCGCGCCGACCCGACGCGCTCGCGGCAATCGCCGAGCGCGCGAGCGCGGAGCGCGAGGATCTCGAACGGCGCCTCGTGGACGTCGTGGGCGCGCGCACATGGCCGTCGTCGGCGAACTTCTGCCTGCTCGAGGTCGCCGACGGCCCAGCGGTGCTGGCGGCGCTGCGCGAGCGCCGGATCGCGGTCCGCCATGCTGCGTCCTTCCCGGGACTCGGGCCGGGCGACCTGCGCGTGACCGCGCGCGCGCCCGCGGAGAACGAGCGACTCGTCACGGCGCTGGCCGAAGCGGTTGGCGCACAGGTGGGCACACGGTGACGCCGCTGGTGCTCGTGGGCATCGGCGCCGACGGCTGGGCGGGGCTCAGCGAGGACGCGCGCGCGGCGGTGCTCGCCGCGGAGACGATCGTCGGCTCGGCGCGACAGCTCGCGCTGCTGCCGGCGACCGACGCCACACGGCGCGAGTGGCCGTCGCCGATCGACCCGCTCGTCGAGGAGCTGATCGCGGACAGCGACGCTGGCGGCGGCGGTGCGGTGTGCGTGCTGGCCAGCGGCGACCCGATGCTGCACGGCATCGGCGCGACGCTCGCGCGGCGGCTGCCCGCGTACCGACTCGTCGTCCACCCGCACCCGTCGGCGTTCGCGCTGGCGTGCGCGCGCCTGGGCTGGCCCGCCGCGGAGGTCGAGCTGGTGAGCGCCGTCGCACGGCCGCCGGAGGTGGTGGCGCGCCTGCTGCAGCCGCGGCGGCGCCTCGTCGTCTACGCGTCGGGCCCATACGGCGCGGCGGCGCTTGCGGGCGTGCTGCGCGAGCATGGCTTCGGCCCGAGCCGCTTCGTTGTGCTCGAGCAGCTGGGAGGCGCGGACGAGCGGATCGTCGAGAGCACCGCCGCGGAGTGGGCGAGTACCGAGGCCGATCCGCTGCACTGCATAGCGATCGAGTGCCGCGCGGACGCCGACACCGAGTTGCGCCCGCTCGTCGCGGGCCTGCCGGACGACGCGTACGAGAACGACGGGCAGCTGACCAAGCGCCACGTACGCGCGATCACGCTCGCCGCGCTAGCGCCGACGCCGGATGCGCTGTTGTGGGACGTCGGCGCCGGCAGCGGCTCAGTGGCGATCGAGTGGCTGCGCGCCGAGCCGAGCGCGCAGGCGATCGCGATCGAGCGCCAGGCCGATCGCGCCGAGCGAGCGCGTGTGAACGCCCGCACACTCGGCGTGCCGCAGCTCGAGGTCGTGCTCGGCAGCGCGCCCGAGGCGCTGTGCGAGCTCGCGGGCCCCGACGCGATCTTCATCGGGGGCGGCCTCACGAGCGCCGGCGTGATCCAGCGCTGCTGGTACTCGCTGCGACCCGGCGGCAGGATCGTGGCCAACGCGGTCACGCTCGAGGGCGAACGGATCCTCGCGTTCGCGCGCGAACGATGCGGCGGCGAGCTCGCGCGCATCGAGATCTCCCACGCCGAGCCGCTGGGCACGTTCGAGGCGTGGCGCTCGCAGCTGCCGGTCGTCCAGTGGAGCGCGCGCAAGGAGCCGGCGTGACGGTCCACTTCATCGGCGCGGGGCCCGGCGCACCGGACCTGCTGACCCTGCGCGCGCAGCGGCTGATTGCCTCCTGCCCGGTGTGCCTGTACGCGGGCGCGCTGGTGCCGCGCGAGGTGCTCGAGCACGCGCCGGTGGACGCGCGCGTGATCGACACCCAGAACCTCGACCTCGACGCGATCGTCGCCGAGCTGCAGGCGGCGCACGCGCGCGGCGAGGACGTCGCGCGCTTGCACTCCGGCGATCTGTCGATCTACAGCGCGGCGGCAGAGCAGATGCGCCGGCTGGACGCACTCGAGATCCCCTGGGACATCACCCCGGGCGTGCCGGCGTTCGCGGCCGCCGCCGCCGCGCTCGGCCGCGAGCTGACGATCCCAGAGGTCGCGCAGACGGTGATCCTCACGCGCTACGGCAGGCAGGCGTCGGCGATGCCCCCGGGCGAGGATCTCGTGGGACTGGCCGCCCACGGCGCGACGCTGGCGATCCACCTCGGCGCGCAGGCGATCGAGGAGATCGCGGCGACGCTCGTGCCCCATTACGGCACCGACTGCCCCGTCGCGGTGGTCGCCCGCGCGAGCTGGCCCGATGAGCTGATACTGCGCGGCACGCTCGCGAGCATCGCCGAGGAGGTGCGCGAGGCGGGCGTGCGGCGCACGGCGACGATCCTCGTCGGGCCGGCGCTCGCGGCGGAGGGCTTTCGCGACAGCCACCTGTACTCGCACGAGCGTGAGCGGCCGGCCACGTAGGCCGGCGAAGGTGGATGCGGATGATGCCAATGCCGCGAAAATAATGCTAACCAAGTCAGCTCTTAGCATCATTCTGCGATGGCGATTCCGGTCGCTTGATAAGCGTCCTCAGGGATTGCGGCGCAGCAGGTACGCGTCCATGATCCAGCCCTTGCGCTCGCGTGCCTCGCGCCGCAGGCGCTCGATCTGGGAGCCCACCTCTTTGACGCGGCCGGACACGAGGATCTCGTCGTCCATCCCCAGGTAGGCGCCCCAGTGGATCTCGAGGCCGTCGTCGTCGAGGTGCCTGAACGAGCAGTCCGCGTCGAGCATCACCACCACTTCGTCGACGCCGTCGGGGAAGCCTTCGGCCAGGCGGCGGCCGGTCGTGATCTGGACCGCACGGCCGACGCGGTTCAGCGGCATGCGGTGGCGCGCCGTCAGCGCCTGCACGCTGCTGATCCCCGGCACGACCTCGTGCTCGAACGCCACCGTCCCGCGCGCGAGGATCCGATCGAGGACCGCCAGCGTGCTGTCGTACAGCGACGGGTCGCCCCACACGAGGAACGCGCCGCAGCCGTCCTCGCCGAGCTCGTCCGCGATCGCGCGCTCCCACAGCTCGGCCCGCCGGGCGCGCCAGTCCTCGACCGCTTCGCGGTAGGCCGGCGTCGTGCGGTCGCGCGGCGGATCGGCGATCTCGACGATCCTGTACGTCTGCTCGTCGATGTAGCGCTCGCAGATCTCCCTGCGCAGACGCACCAGCTCATATGTCTCATGCCCCTTCTCAATCACGAAAAACACCTCGGCCTGGTTCAGCGCGTTGATCGCCTGCACGGTCACATGCTCGGGATCGCCCGCGCCGATGCCGATGACGAGCACTCGCCTCATCGCCCGCCCCAGCGCGTATGCGGCCGGCGGCGCATGGCCGGTCGCCGGCGACGAATGAGCGGCCTCCGGCGACGCATGACCGGGCTCCGATCGAGGATCGCCGCATGATCCTCGTGCTCGGCGGCACCGCCGAGGCGCGCGAGCTGGCAAGCGCCCTCGACGCAGCCGGCGTGCCAGTCACCTCCTCGCTCGCCGGCCGCGTCTCGCGCCCACGACTGCCGGAGGGCGCGGTGCGCGTCGGCGGCTTCGGCGGCCCCGACGCGCTCGCGCGCTGGCTCGCCGAGCACGGCGTCGTGGCGGTCCTCGACGCGACGCACCCGTTCGCCGAGCGAATCTCCGCGTCGGCCGCGACGGCATGCCCGCGCGCCGGCGTGCCGCTGCTGCGCCTGCAGCGCCCCGGCTGGAGCGAGCGGCCCGGCGATCACTGGCACTGGGTCGACGATCTCCACGCGGCCGCCGCCGCGATCCCGCCGTTGGGCGGACGTGTGCTGCTCACGACCGGACGCCACGGCCTCGCCGCGTTCGCCGGCGTGCGCGACACGTGGTTCCTCGTGCGCTGTGTCGAGCAGCCCGACCCGCCGCTGCCGGCGCAGCACCAGCTGCTGCTCGACCGCGGCCCGTACACGCTCGCCGGCGAGCTGGCGCTGATCGACCGGCACCGCATCGACCTGGTGGTCACGAAGGACAGCGGCGGCGCGCACACCCAGGCCAAGCTCGACGCCGCCCGCGAGCGCGGCCTGCCGGTGATCGTCGTGCGGCGCCCGCCGCGACCAGAGGTCGTGAGCGTGGCCAGCGTCGCCGACGCGCTCGCGTGGGCACTGCAGCGGGCCGGCGCCGGGTAGCGCGTCGGGGTCGGGCGCGGGGTGCGCCTCCGGCTCGGACACCGGGCTCACGCCGGGCAGCGCCTCCAGCTCGGACACCGCGCTCACGCGGGGTAACGCCTCGGCGTGTACACGCGCGCCGGGCGGCCGTTGGCGGCAATCGCGCGTGTCGTCGAGGAGCCGACGATCAGCAGCGTGCGCATGTCCACCGCGTCGAGCTCCCCCGTGCCGGGATCGGCGAGCGCGCCCAGCGTCGTGACGGTTACCGACTCCTGCTCCGGATCGCCGACCGCCCTAGCGACGACGACCGGCGTCGTGTCCGCGCGGTGGCGGCGCAGGACCGCGACGGCCTGCGTGAGCTGCTCGCGGCGGGTGCGCGAGGCGGGGTTGTACAGCGCGAGCACGAGGTCCGCCGCGCCGGCCGCGTCCAGGCGCTGCTCGACCACCTCCCACGGCTTCAGCTGGTCCGACAGCGAGATCACGCAGAAGTCGTGGCCGAGCGGCGCCCCCACGCGCGCCGCCGCCGCCTGCATCGCCGATACCCCAGGCACCACGCGCACCTCGATGTCGGCGAGCGCCGGGTTCTCGTCCAGCGCCTCGAGCATCGCCGCCGCCATCGCGAAGATCCCCGGGTCGCCCGAGGACACGACCGCCACGCGCGAGCCGGCCGCGGCGAGCTCAAGCGCGTGGCGCGCCCGCTGCGCCTCGACGCGATTGTCGCTCGCGTGCCGGCGCTGCCCGCGGCGCTTGGGCACGCGCGCGAGATACGTCTCATAGCCGACCAGCTCGTCCGCGCCCGCCAGCTCGGCGTGCGCCTCGGGCGTCAGCCAGTCTGGCCCCGCCGGGCCGAGCCCGACGACCGCGACCGAGCCGCGCCCCGTCACCCGAGCCCGCTGCTCGACGTGGTCGTGCGTGGGCACCAGCACGAGCGACATGTACGGCACCTCGCCGTCGACGTCGCGCATCGGCGCGATCCGCTCCTCGGCGGAGCTCGCGCGCTCGACGTACACGCCGCGGGCGCCCGCCCCGGCGGCCTCCACCGCGCGGCGCACCTTCGCGAACGTGCGCCCGAGCTTCATCACCACAGCCGCGTCCGCCGTGCGCAGACGCGCCGCGAGCGCCTCCGCGGAGAGCGTCCCCGGCAGCGCCATGAACACGTCGTCGCGCTTCACCAGCGGCGTGCCCGCGCTCGCCGCCGCCGCGCTGAAGCCCGTAACGCCAGGGATCACCGTCGTCTCGTAACGGTCCGCCAAGCGCTCGTGCAGGTACATGTACGAGCCGTAGAAGAACGGATCGCCCTCGCACAGCACCGCCACGTCGCGGCCGGCATCGAGATGCGCCGCGAGCGCCGCCGCGGCCTCGTCGTAGAACTCGCCCAAAGCGGCCTCGTACCCGCCCGGGTGGTCGGTCATCTCCGTCGTCACAGGGAACGCCAGCGGCAGCTCGATGTGATCAGCCCGCACGCAGCACGCGGCGATCCGCCTGGCCACGCTGCGCCCGTGTTGCGCGTTCGGATAACTAATAACGTCAGCCGCCGTGATCACCTGGCGTGCCTTCACCGTCATCAGCTCCGGGTCACCCGGCCCGACCCCCACGCCGAACAGCCTGCCCGAACCAGCCCTCCCGGCTGTGTGCCCTGCCGCCATCGCGCTCACTCTGCCTCGCTGGCTAGCGCGTTGACCGCGGCGACGGCGATCGCGCTGCCGCCGCGGCGGCCGTGGACGACGACGTGCTCGAGGGCGGCCGGGTGCTCGGCGAGCGCGAGCTTGGACTCGGCCGCGCCGATGAAGCCGACAGGGACGCCGATCACCGCCGCCGGACGCGCGCCGCCCTCCTCGACGATCTCGAGCAGCCGGAACAGCGCGGTGGGGGCGTTGCCGACGACGACCAGCGCGCCGCCCAGCCGCTCGCGCCACAGCTCGAGCGCGGCCGCCGTGCGTGTGGTGCCAAGTCGCGCCGCCAGCTCCGCCACGTCCGGGTCCGACAGCGTGCACACGACCTCGTTGCCCGCCGGCAGCCGCGAGCGCGTGATGCCCGTAGCGACCATCGCCGTGTCGCACAGGATCGGTGCGCCCGCGCGCAGCGCCGCCTGCGCCGTAGCCCCAAATCCGGGCGACGCGGCGACGTCGCCGGCGAGGTCGACCATCCCGCACGCGTGGATCATGCGCACGACCACGCGTTCGAGCACTGGATCGAATCCCTCGAGGTCGGCCTCCGCGCGGATTGTCGCGAACGAGCGCCTGTAGATCTCCGCGCCGTCGCGCTCATACACGCTCATGCCCGCGCGCCCACCTGCTCGAGCAGCTCAAGCGCGGCGGCCGGCGTCGCGAGCGTGTGCTCCGCTCCGCCGGCGCTGACGATCAGCCCGTCCTCACTCGCAACGACGCGCACGCCGGCGTCCGGCGGCTCGCCGCAACGGCGCTCACAGCCCGACCAGTGCTCAGTCGGCGACGCGGCAGTCCGCACGAGCGACCGCCGCGTTGCCGCCGCGCGAACGTCGGCGCGTGCCCGCGAGCACGCCCCCAGGCCCGCGCACGCCGACAGCCCGGCCCAGCCCGACTCGCTCGACGCCACCAGGCCGATCTCCTCCAGATCCGCCAGCAGCCCCACGGCCGCGAGCACGGGCACGTCGACGAACGTGAGCGTGCGCCACGGGGACACG
>DASZFY010000036.1:0-55481 GCA_035939335.1 Solirubrobacteraceae bacterium
GACCCGCGCCCGCGTGGGCGCGATCTCTCGGGTGCGGAGCTGCAGACGTTCGTGACCGAGCTGGCCGACCGGCCGGAGCTGTGGATCAACCTGGTCAAGCACGACACGACGCAGCGCGTGTACGAGGAGCTGCTGAGCGACGAGCATGTGACCGCTTGGCTGATCTGCTGGATGGACGAGCACGACACGGGCTTTCACGACCACGACGTCTCGTGCGGCGCGGTGGCGGTGGTCAGCGGCGCTGTGCGCGAGGAGCGCCTGGCGATCGACGGCCCGACCCGCAACGGCGTCTTTCGCGCCGGCGCCAGCTTCCACTTCTGCGCTTCGGACATCCACCGCGTCAGCCACGCGGGCTCCGATCCGGCGGTGACGCTGCACGTGTACTCGCCGCCGCTGCTGCGCATGGGCTCGTACGTGATCGGCGAGGACGGCGTGCTGGCTCGCCATCCGATGTCCTACGAGCAGGAGCTGCGCCCGCTCGCGCAAGACGACGCGGGCTGAGCTGCGGCTTAAGCCTGGTCGCGAGCGTCGGGCTTGCCGCCGGTGCGCCGCTCCACCGAGTCCGAGTCCGCACCGGCGATCAGGATCAGGCTGACGAGCTCTGGCGCGAACAGCCCGTGCTCGACGACGCCGGGGGTCGCGCTTAGCCGGGCCGCCAGCTCGCGGGGATCGTCGACCGGGCCGAGATAGTCGGCGATCAAGCCGCCGTCGGGACTGTCGGCGACGCCGCGCAGTCGTGCGGGCTCGACCAGCGCGAGCGTGTGGCCGACACCGAATGCGACCAGCTCGAGCGGCACGGGCGGCGCGAGCGCGGGCACGGCCTTGTCGGCGGAGGCGATGACGACGAAGCGCCGTGCGGCGGCGGCGACGATCTTCTCGCGCGTGTGCGCGCCGCCGCCGCCCTTGACGAGCCATCCGCGCGGGTCGATCTGGTCTGCGCCGTCGATGGCGATGTCCAGCTCGCCGAGCTCGTCGAGCGCCTCAACGGTCAGCCCAAGAGCGCGCGCGGCGGCGTCGGTCGCGGGCGAGGTGGCCACGCAGCGCAGTCCCTCGCAGCCCCGCTCGGCGATTGCGGGTAGCAGGTGTGCGACGGTCGATCCGGTGCCGAGCCCGACGCGCATGCCGTCCTCGATCAGCTCGGCGGCGGTGCGCGCGGCGGCGCGCTTCTGGCGCTCGATCGCGGCGTGGTCGCTCAGCGGGGGTTGCTGCTGCCGCGAAGTCGCACGAGAGGACGCCATGGCGCGGACGTTACAGGCCCGGATGGGCCCCTGAGGCGCACACGGTCGGCGGAGGCTGGCCCGTGCAGCAGGAAGCCCTGCCCGACGGCGCAGTCGAGCTCGCGCGCGAGCGCGAGCTGGCGGTTGGTCTCGATCCCGACGGCGATCGCGGTGAGGCCGGCCTCCTTGGCGAGCGCGATTGTGGCGGCGAACATCGCACGCCGCTCCTTGTTCTGGTGCAGGCTGCCGGTGAGCGCGCGATCGAGCTTGACGATGTCAAGCGGCAGGTTGCCGGGCAGGCTGAGCGAGAGCTGCCCGAAGCCGAAGTTGTCGAGCGCGATCGTGACGCCAAGGCGCTTCAGGTCCTTGAGCGCCGAGCGCGCCCGGTCGGGGTCGCGCATGACGGCCTCCTCGCTGATCTCCAGGCACAGCGCGCGGCCGGGGAGCCGGCGGTAGGCGAGCTCGTCGTGCACCCGCTGGGCGAGATCGAGCTCGGTGAGCTCGCGCGCTGAGACGTTGACGGACAGCGGGATCGTGATGCCGCTTCGCCGCCAGGCGTCGGCCTGCGCGCACGCGGTGTGCAGCACCCAGTTTCCGATCTGCACGATCAGCTCGCTGTTCTCGGCGGGCGGCAGGAACGTCGACGGGAGCACCATCGCGCTCGGCAGCGGCCCAACGCCGGTCGGGCGCCAGCGCACGAGCGCCTCGACGCCGAGCGCCTGCCCGCCGGCGAGCCGCAGGATCGGCTGGTAGGCGAGCAGCAGCTCGTGCTGTGGCAGCGCCTCGCGCAGCCGGCTCTCGAGCTCCATGTGTGCGCTGAGCTCCTGGCGCAGCCGCTCGTCGAACAGCTCGAGCCGGCGCCCGCCGGCGCCCTTGGCGCGGTACATCGCCACGTCGGCCTCTCGCAGCATCGTCTCCGGGTCGGTGTCGGGGTGATGGGAGACCGAGATGCCGACGCTCGCGAGGATGGCGACTTCGGAGGTGCCCAGCAGGAACGGTCGCTCCAGCGCGTCGAGCACCCGCTCGGCGAGCGCGAGCGCTTCGCCGTCGCTGTCGATTTCCTCGGCGAGGATCACGAACTCGTCGCCGCCGAGGCGTGCGACGGTGTCGCTGTCGCGCATCAGCTCGGCGAGGCGCTCGGAGACGGACAGCAGCAGGCGGTCGCCGACGTCGTGACCGAGGTTGTCGTTGACGGCCTTGAACTTGTCGAGGTCGATGAACAGCATCGCGACGACGCCGCGGCTGCGATGCAGTCGCGCGAGCGCCTGGCGGGCGCGGTCCATCAAGAGCAGCCGGTTGGGCAGGCTGGTGAGCGGATCGTGCAGCGCCTGGCGCTCGAGCCACACGCGATCGGTGACGTCCTTCCCGGCCGCATACCAGCTGTCGCCGTCGCGGCGCGCGCTCCACAGCAGCCATCGCCACGAGCCGTCGCGATGCTGAAAGCGGGTGGTGATGTTCTCGAGCTCGCTCGCGTGTCCGTCGGGCGCGAGAATCGGGCCGAGCGCCTGCTCGATGTCCTCCGGGTGCACGAGCTCGCGGATGGGGCGCGCGCGCAGCTCCTCCTGCGTCCAGCCCAGCAGCTGCTCCCACGCGGGGTTCAGCAGCGTGAAGCGGCCGTCGAGCGAGATCGTCGAGAGCAGGTCGCTGGTCATCTCGAACAGCCGCGCGATGCGCGCCTTGCCGTCGACGGGAGACTCGATGCTCGGATGGAACTGGGTGCTCGTCGCCTGGGGACCCATGCCTGCTGAGGGAGTCGGCTTCAAACGCGCGCTTGCACGGGGGGACAGCACAACACTGGACAGATAGACCACGCTCTGCTCCCGTCGATCGCGCGGGCAGGGCGCTGTCTAACAGCGCCTAAGGACGTGCGGGCAGACTCAGGAAGCGGTGCCGAGCGGCGCCGCCGACTCGGTGGCGGTGCTCTGCATCGAGGGCGTGCCCACGATGCCCGCGGATCCTGGGTCGCCACGCAGGAACCGCCATACCGACAGGCATACGAGAATCGTCATGATCACGGCGCTGGCGACACAGTCCTCGCAGATTTTGTTCAACGTGAACACCTCACGGTAGGTGAGGTAGGCGCTGAACGCGAAACCGCCGAGCGTCAACGCGGCTGTGGCGAACCGCGCCTGCTCACCGTCGGAGGCCAGCAGCGAGCCGAGGATGACGAGGTAGCCGATCGCGCCGATCAGGGCGACGGGGATGCCGGCAAGCTCGGAGTAGGCCGATTTCTGAACGGCGGCGCACGGGTTGCCCTTGATCGAGCAGACGGGCGCTTCGCCTGAGTAGTGGACATAGGTGAGATAAGCGGCCCAGCCCATTCCGACCGTGGCGAGCACGATCAGCGTGGTCCTGAGGGCCCGAGCGCTCATGTCACTAGGATTTCAGGAGGTTTTCGACGGCTTCGTTGATGAACGCCGGGTTGCCGGGCGAGCTTGGGTAGGTGAGCTTCAACAGCGCGCCACCGGTATGCCCGATCAGGAACGACGGTGTGCCGTTGAAGCCGTTGCTGTTGGCCGTCTGCGCGTCGGTGGTGACCTCGTTGGCGAGCGCCGATTCGCCGCGGGCGCTGCTCCACTGCGTCAGATTCAGTCCGGGAACCTGGCTGGCGAGACCCTGGAGGTAGCTTTCGGTCACGTAGCCCGAGTCCTCTTCTCCCTGCTCGTGGTAGAAGGTCTCGATGAAGTTCCACGCCTTGTCCTGCTTGCCGGCGGCGTAGGCGGCGACCTGCTGGGTCTTGAACACTTCCGGTTCGCGCGTGGCTGTCTCCAACGACAGGTATTCGATCCGCAGCTTGCCGCTGCGCACCCACTTGGGGATGACCGACGGCAGCGCTTCGAGCGTGAACTGCTTGCAGATCGGGCACTCGAGGTCGCCGAAGTACTGGAGCGTGACGGGCGCGGTGGGGGAGCCGAGGGCGTTGCCGCTCTGCGGGATGCCGGCGAGCAGCGAGCTGACCTGGGTGACGGTCGCGTTCTTTTCGTTCTTCGTTTTGGGAATCGCCGATTTCGAGCCGCCGCCGGTGGCGATCAGCACGATGATGATCGCGACGACGACGACCGACGCGACGATCCCGAGTTGCGTCAGCCGCTTGCGCCGCGCTACGCCCGCGGCGGCAGCCTCCTCCATAGCCTTGCGCTGCGTGCGCGCCTGGTCGCGGCGCTGCTTGCGCGTGAGGTCTGCCTCGTCGCTCTCCACTGGGCTCATACGGGGAACTTTTACAGATTTTTGCTTGCGCGCGGATAAATACCGCGACCCCAATGCTCCGTTGGCCCCTGAGGCCAACGCCGTTCGGTCGTGGGAACGTGCCACGATAGCGGCATGGACATCGGCCTGAGCGCCCCCGTAGCTCAGCTGGATAGAGCATCGGACTTCTAATCCGAGGGTCGCTGGTTCGAATCCAGCCGGGGGCATCGCCGGGCTCTATCGGCGCGCGAACGTAGTCTGTGGGGGTGAGCCCGAGCGAGCCTCCCGCGATCGATCGGATCCTGCTTGGCGACAACATGCAACTGCTGCCGGCGTTCGCGTCGGAGTCGTTTCAGCTGGTGTACGTCGATCCGCCGTTCAACACGGGCAAGGCGCAGACGCGCAGGACGTTGCGAGCGGCGCGCGATGACGACGGTGATAGGACGGGGTTCAAGGGCCTGCGCTATACCACGCGGCTGCTGGCGGAGTCGAGCTACGGCGACTGCTTCGACGACTACCTGGCGTTCCTCGCGCCCCGCTTGGAGCAGGCGCACAGGCTGCTGGCGCGCGAGGGCACGTTGTACTTCCACATCGACTACCGCGAGGCCCACCACTGCAAGCTGCTGCTCGATGAGATCTTCGGCCGCGAGTGCTTCCTGAACGAGATCATCTGGGCGTATGACTACGGGGCCCGCACGAAGCGCCGCTGGCCGGCGAAGCACGACACGATCCTGGTGTACGTAAAGGACCCGGCGGCGTACTTCTTCGACTCGGCGGAGGTCGACCGCGAGCCGTACATGGCTCCCGGTCTGGTGACGCCCGAGAAGGCGGCCAGGGGCAAGCTGCCGACGGACGTGTGGTGGCACACGATCGTGCCCACTAGCGGGCACGAGAAGACGGGCTACCCGACGCAGAAGCCCGAGGGGATCGTCCGCCGCATGGTCCGTGCGTCCACACGGCCGGGCGATTGGTGCATGGACTTCTTCGCGGGCAGCGGCACGCTCGGCGCGGTGGCGGTGCAGCTTAAGCGCCGCTACGTGCTGATCGACTCCAACCCCGACGCGGTCGAGATCATGCGCGCGCGCCTGAGCGAGGCGGGCGGCGAGGGTGGAGCGCGAGGAGCTCAGCGAACGCGAGGAGTGCGCGCCCTGACGGCACGCACGGCGGCGACGACGGCCGAGTAGAGCACGTCGCGGCACGCGGCGACGTGCGAGCCTTTGGCGATGTACCACGTCGAGCTGCGCCAGTTCCCGCACAACATGAGCCGCTTCAACCTCACCGAAGCGGAGCTAGCTGCGATCGTCGAGTCGTGGGCGCGCGAACGACTGGTGGAGTTCGGGGAACGCAAGTGGAACCCGCAGCAGGCGAAGATCACGATTCTCGAGGGGCCGCACATGCCGCTCGAGCAACTGACGATGGGCCGCGGCTGGCGCGCGGCCCAGCGCAACGGCGAGGATGTCACCGACGCGGTGCTCGCGGCCGCCCGGGAGGCGCTTGCGGCAGCAGCCACTGCATCGGCGCCCGGGCCGGCGTCGAGCTCGTCATCGCAGCCCGTCGGCGCGGCAGCCGCGCTCGCCGATCCGCTCGCGCTGGGGGTGGAGCTCGCGTCGCTGCTGGGCGAGGACCCCGGGCGGCTGCTAGCGGCGTGGCGGGAGGTCGCTTCGCGTTCGACCGGGCTGTCCCCGAGCGAGAGCCTCGCGCTGGCTGAACGGGACATCCGCGGTTGAGCACGGTCACAGCGCTTCGCAAATAGAAAAACCTAAACCCCCAGATTTGCAGCCACTTCCGAGGGGTGAGCGATGGGGCTCGAACCCACGACCGCCTGGACCACAACCAGGAGCTCTACCAACTGAGCTACGCCCACCACGGGTTGAGCCCCCGAGTTTAGCGACCAGCTCTGCCGCGGCGCGCTGTGCCCCCCGGCTTTCAGGACCTGTTGAGCGTCCTCAGGATGCGCCCGTCGAGGGCTCGCCAGATCATCGTTACGCGGGAGACGCCTGTCCAGGCCGACGGAACGTGGGAGGAGGACAACGAGCTCGTTGTTGATCGCGGGGCTGGTGAGCGTGAAAGGACGGCTAGATCTTGTGGGTGTAACCATTGTGCGGGCCGGGCTGCCTCGGGCAGATGCTGGTCTTTTCGGTGCGCTTCGCGGCAAAGGCGCCAGGCGTTGCGGCGAGCGGTAGCGCGAGCACAAGTGAGGCGGACGCAGCGAACGCGAGCGACCTCCTCCTACTCACAGACGCACGCTCGTGGTCAGGTGACGTAGCACTTCCTCGCGTTGTTGTAGTCCGGTGCCGCCGGCGACGATCAGCCACGCGTCGCCTTTGCGGATCGCGGTCTCCGGGCCGTGGAATCCATCTCCGTGCCCGTTGTAGATGTCCGGCGCCCCGCGCAGTCGCTCGAGCCCTGGGATCGTCGCGGGGACGATACCCGGGTGCTGGGCGTCGAGCAGGATCGCCGCGTCCAGCGGCCAGTTGTGCAGGTAGTACTCGGTGTCGATGCACGAATAGAACGCGCGGCCGACGATCTGCTCGGGGTATGGCGCGATCGACGCGGCCACGTGGCCCCACTCGGGCAGCAGCCCAGGGACGCCGTGCGCGTGGATCTGGCACGGACCCTTCGGGAGGGCGGTCGGCCGTTTCCACCACATGGTCCTCACCGAGGGGCCGGCGGCGGCGGGCTGTGTCGAGCGCAAGATGTGTCCCTGCGCGTCGACCGCAAGCAGGGGCCGCGGCGTGAGCGCCTCGGGCGGCGGCGCCCCGTTGCCCCTGTTCCCGGCCGGTGCGCTCGGTCTCGAGACCGTGATCGTGGCCACCCGCAGGTGGTATGGCAGCGAGGCGATTGTGACCGCTGGCACACGCTTGCCGTCGACGAGCACCGCGACTGCCTGCGGGCCGAGCATGAGCGTTATCACTTCCGTGTCCTTTCGCGGTTCGGTGTCCACCAGGCCCCAGTCCAGTTCGCCGCTATCGGTGGGGACTATCGGACAGGTGCCACCGCCGTCGACCGTCAGACACCATCCATAAGCGCCGCCCGTGAGGTTGGGGGTAAGGCTGGCGCCGCGCGGTATGGGGGCCGGCCTCGCATGGGTTGCCGCCGTAAAGATGTGCTCGCCCTTCGGCCGCGGCGCCGTCCCTGAGCCGCCGCCGCCGAGGACGATCGCGGCGAGCGCCCCGACGCCCACCAGCACGATCAGCGCCGCGGTCCGCTGTCGTCTGCGGCGCTGGCGGCGGCGCGCGTCGTCGATCACGCCCTGCTCGGGTCCCTGGGGCGCGGACGGCGCTGCGGGGTCGACAAGCAGCGACATAGAAGCTAATATAACTAGCATCATGATCGGGGTCAAGTTAGATCGCGGCGACCAGACCGCCTGCACGACCAGGTCGCCGCGCAGATCCGCCGGGCGATCGCCGACGGCGAGGGACGAAACGCCGAGGAAGCACGCATCCGGCTACTGCGCCACCTCACAGTGACACTGCCGTTGTAGTGAACGGACCAAGTTCGACGGAGACTCCGGGACGGGTCGGGTCGGAGGACCAGGCCTGCTGGCATCGGTTTCTTGACCAACGATCTTCGACGCGATTGGTCACAGATTCCGTCGCTCGGGGTTAACAGGGCTGTGGACTTGCTTGAGGCCAGCGACGGTGAGCTGTTGGCGGCATCGCGCTCGAACCCGGACGCGTTCGCCGCGTTCTACGACCGCTACGAGGGCTCTGTGGTCGGCTATTTCGCGCGTCGTACGGGGGACCCGGAAGTGGCGGCTGATCTGACGGCGGAGGTGTTCGCGGCGGCGCTCGGTGCCTCACACCGCTACAGGGCCGAGTCGCCCTCGGCCGCGGGCTGGCTGTTTGCGATCGCTCACAACAAGCTCGTGAAGAGCCTTCGCTGTGGACGTGTCGAGGCCGACGCGCGCCGTCGGCTGGGTATCCGCGAGCCGATCGAGCTCGCCGCCGAGGAACTCGAGCGGGTCGAGAGCGCGGCCAGCGCGAACGACTGGGTGATCGAGCTGCTGGATCGACTGCCCCCGCTGCAACGGGACGCCGTTCGCGCGCGGATCGTCGATGAGCGCTCCTACCCAGACATCGCGGGGGAGCTGCAGACATCGGAGCTGGTCGTCCGTCAGCGAGTCAGTCGTGGCCTTTCAAAGCTCAGAGCCCAGATGGGGGAGCAACCATGACTCTCCTGCCCCACGTCCGAAGCCAGCTGCATGACGCCGCCGGTCGGCGTGCCCGCGGCCGCTCTCGCCGCCTTGGGATGTTTGGCCGTGGCGCTCAGCGCCGCGGATGGCACCGGACCCCGTTGATCTCTCTCGCGGTCACACTCGGCCTGGCCGGCGCTGCATTCGCGAGCGGTGTGATCCAGTTCGGCTCGCCGGCGCCGGTGTCGCGGGTGCAGCTGTTCACGGCGCCGACGACGGGCGAAGGCGCGCTGACGCAGGGGACGGTGCGGATGCTGGCGGTTTCGACGCCGGACCCGGCGGGCGGGGCGCCGTGGGGCATGCGCGAGTTCACGACGAGCAGGGGCCTTGGCTGCGTCGAGGTCGCGCGGGTCGTCGACGGTAAGCTCGTTGCGGTCGGCGAGGACGACGCGTTCGGCGACGACGGGCGCTACCACGAGCTGAGCGTAGCGAGCGGCGGCGCTGGCTTTGGCGACTGGTGCAGCGCGCTCGACCGCTACCACCGTCTGTACATCAACGACATGTGGGGCGAGCAGCCGGCGAGCGCATGGCAGAGCCGGTGCTACGCGCCGGGCTCATCGACGGGCGGGCACCAGCAGCGCGAACCGGAATGCCCGCTGAAGGACGAGCGTAACCTGTACTTCGGGCTGCTCGGCCCGGACGCAAAGAGCGTCACGTACGTGCTCGACGGGCAGCGCCACACGCTCGCGACGAGCGGGTCCGAGGGCGCATACCTGATCGTCACGCGCGCTACCGCCGGGCAGCTGCTGAAAGGTGTCGGCACGGGCGGCGTGGTGCCGGTTGACGGCCCGATCAGGGAACTGCACTACCGCGACGGCGCGGTCTGCCACCTGACCTCGCGCAGCTGGATCGGCGGCGCGTACGCGTGCACGCCGAGCATGCAGGTGCCGGTCGGCTACGTAGCGCCGCCGGCGCTGTCGTACACGCACGCGCAGGTGCAGACGCCGGTCAGCGCGAAGCTGATCCGCACGCACGCGGGCGGCTACGAGCTGCGCCTCGCGTTCAGATCGCGCGTCGCGCTCGACAACGCGCAGAGCGGCTACGACTTCGCCTGGTATGTGCCGGGCACGCGTTTTGAAAACCACGGCGACTGGCGGACCGAATCGGACATCGCCGTCGGCCAGACGGTGAGCACGACCACGTGTCCCCTGCCCGCCGGCGAGCAGATCCACGGCACGATCAGCCTGTTCGAGCCCGACGAAACCTACAGATCCAAGAGCGAAGTCGTGTACGCGTACAAATACGAAAAAGTCGGCGAGCTCGTCGGCAGCTTCTCCGTGCGCGTCCCCGGCGCGCCGCGCCCGAACGACCCCGAAGCAGACCGCCGGATGTCGCCGCTGACCTCATGCAGCGCCGTGGAAGCCTCCGAACGGCGCTTTCGCGCCCTGCGCCGCGCCCTCGGCCGCGCGCGCCGGCCGCTTCCAGGCGCCGGGTAGAAGACTTGCGCTTTTCTGTGAAAGGAGTCGTCTCGCCCCGCGCTCATCACGTGCCCCCTTCGGACGACTAGCAGCAATGGAGAACGACGTGGGCGTCGCTACCGCTTTGCGAGGACGCGAGTGCCACGCATCCGTCGGCCATGACGGCCCGAGATTCAAGATGCGGAACCGTGCGACCGAATAGAGAACGTGACCACATCGCTGGACGATGCGGAGCGGCGGGCGCTTCGTCAGAAGGCTCGGACGGCGATGCTTGACGCGTTGAGGACTCTTGGAGGCGATGCTCGGCGAGAGGCGATTCTTGAGCGGGCGCTGGCCGACGGTGGCTTTACCCCGCGCGAGCTGGCCGCCCCGCCACCTGAAGCTGCCGGCGAGAAGTACGCGCGCTTGGTCGATCACGACCTGTCGTGGGCGCTCGCGCGGTGCTCGCGCGGCTTCTGCCGGGTGCGCTCGGCGGCACAGATACCCGCGCGCGCGCCGAACACCTGCGTCTCCGGAATCGCGTTGGAGTCCACGCGGTTAGCTCCGTTGACGCCGCCGGCGGTCTCGCCGGCCGCGTATAGACCGGGCACCGACGCCCGTCCATGCTCGTCGGTTACCACGCCACCCATGAAGAAGTGCGCCTCCGGAGCGATGATCAGCTCGGTGCTGCGAACGTCCACACCGCGCCCGTGCGTTTGCAGAGCCGCGTCCAGCGCGCACCACGGTCGCGTCGGCGTTGGCGGTGTCGATCGAGGTGGATGCGATCTTCGACTTGCGCTGAGCGACTCTCCTGGCTCAGCAGCAAATGCTGTTGGCGCGTGACAAACACGATGTTTCCAGGTATCCTCCCCAACTCGCGTTTGGCATGTGGCCTACCGCGTAGGTCGTCGGTAGCCCGGCGAGGACGGTCGGGACAGGCGCCTACAACACATCTGTTACTTCAAGGGGGGCATCGTGAAACATGGAAGATTCCGCGTCCTGTGGCGGACGCTGATTTCAGCGACGGCGCTCGCGGCACTGGCGTTTCCCGTCTCGGCCGCACTCGCGCCGGGGCTTGCACAGGCAACGAGCACTGCCAAAACTGCGCTCATCGACGGAGAATCGGTGACGACCAATGATGGGATCACCAAGGAAGGCTCGCCCATCAGCCTCGAGCAGTACGCGGCCGAAAAGGCCGGCTACACGGTGACCCTCCGTAGCGGCGCAGAATGGGAGGCAATGAGCCAGGCTGAATACGCCTCCTACCAGGTCCTGATCGTCGGCGATCCGACGTGTGCCACCACGGCCCTGTCGGCGGTTGAATCCGCCCACATCTGGACGCCCGTGGTGATGGGCAAAGGCCCCAACCCACAGGTCGGAAACCGCGTTGTCGTAGGCACGGACCCTGAGTACCACTATCTCTATGGCGAAGGTGGAGCACAGCCGAAGGAAGCGGGCAACCCGAGCAGCGCGGGCGCCGAGCATCTCGTACAGGACGGCATCGCGTTCGCCGGTGGCGTTGCGGGAGCGACCGGAATCTACTTCGACACGAGCTGCACCGACATCCAGGAAACGAAGCTCGAAGAAGAAGAACGACTTGGTACGGCGAGCGCCAGCGCGGCTGTCATCCGACCGGCCGGTGTCGCACAGCCGATCCTCGAAGGTCCGGACGGCAGAGACAAAAACGATGTGCTCGAACACCTGACCGCGGCGCCGAGCAAAGAAGCCTGGACGGAGGACGTAGCACCTCCGTGTGGCGGCCAAGTGCAACAGGTTGCGGCCAACCCGGTGTTCGACACCGGCGAAACTAAGCTGCTCGACAGCGATATCCAAGGCTGGGAATGCTCCGACCACATCACGTTTCCGACGTTCCCGTCAGACTGGTTCCCGCTGGCGGTGGCAACCGACACGGCCTCGCACCCGACATGTGGCACCGACCCCGAAACCGCCAAAGAAGTCTGCGGTGAGGCGTATGTCGTGTTGGCGGGCGAAGGCATCGTTGCCGAAGCTCCGAACCTGACGCTTACGCCGAAGAGCGAAAGCAACCCCGCGGGCGGCACCCACACGGTGACCGCGAACGTGCACAAGGAAGAAAAGCCCGTTGCCGAACGTGTTGTGACGTTCACGGTCACAGGCCAGAACGCCGGCGCCAGCGGGACCTGCACGACGGGCGCGGGCGCACCCGACCCGGAATGCAAGACCGACGCCAACGGTGAAGTCAAGTTCACCTACAGCGACGCCAACGGTGCGGGTACCGACACGATCATCGCGAGCGTGACGCTGGAAACTCTCGAAGAACAACAGATCGAGACGATCAAGCCGGCCGTCACGACGACGAAAGTCGTCCTCACCACCGAGCGCGCCACGGCCGCCCAGGAATGGACGCCGGTGGCGGCCAAACCGGTGACGGTGGCTACGGCGCCGGTCGCTCCAGCACCCAAAGCGAAATCGGGCGTACTCGCGTTCGGCGCGGCGCGCCTGGCGAGCAACTCTCATGCGTGCATCGCGAGCAGCGGCTATCTCGCGTCGGTGAGCGGCAAGCTGATCGCGTCGGTCACGTTCACGCTCGACGGCCACAAGGTCAACACGCTGACCAGGGCCAATTCGCGCGGGGCGTTCGCGCTACGCATCGCGCTCAAGGCTGGTCACGCGCATCACCTCACGATCCAAGTCGCGTTCACGTCGGCGAGCGCCACCAAAGCGTTGACGATCAAACGGACGCTGGCTCGCTGCGCCGCGGTGCATCACGTCACCACGCCGCGGTTCACCGGCTGAGCACAGGGAGGACGAGGAGCAGATGAGTGAAGCGGGCGGCCGTATGAGCGATGCGGCCGCCCGTCTTTGCGCTCGTGCCGAAGCGCTGAGCATCGCTCGGCGCGTGCTCGCGCTCTGCGTGGCGCTCGTCACGTGCGCGGTCGGGCAGGCACTGCTTCCGAGCGCGGACGCCGCGACGGCCGCGCGACTCTCCAGTGCGATTGTCGCGCCATCGCCAGAACAGTCGCCGGAAGCACGCCAGCTCTCAAACGAACGCACGCTCACCACGTGGGCGCATCCCGTCGAACTGGGACCCATATACGCGCGACCGGAACCGACTGCCCACCGTGTCGGGCGGGTTCACCTCGAAACCGAGGATGGCTTTGAAGAGGTCTATCTACTGCTCAGCAGCTATACCGACGCGAGCGGAAACGAATGGGTGAGGCTGCGCGTCCCTGGACGGCCCAACGGGCGCACTGGGTGGGTGTCGCGCGAACTGCTCGGCGCCTTTCACCAGACCCGCTGGCTGATCGTCGTCAATCTCCACCTACGACGGCTGACCGCGTACCTCGACGGCCATCTGCGCATGACCGCGCCCGTCGGCGTCGGCAAGCCCAGCACGCCCACTCCCCCTGGGCACTTCTGGATCCGCGAGCGCTTCGCGGTGAGCAGTCCCAGCAATCCCTACTGGCCTTACGCGCTGGGGACCTCTGACTACTCGACGCTGACCGAATGGCCCGGGGGAGGGGTCGTCGGCATACACGGCGACTTCGGTGAACCGGGGGCGATCCCAGGCGATCCCTCGCACGGCTGCGTGCGCATGCGCGACGCAGACATCGCATGGCTCGGCCCGCGGGTGACGCTCGGCACGCCCGTGCGGATCGTCAGCGGTTAGGCGTCGACATCCACCGCTCCGCGCGGCGCGTCACTTCCGCGAGCGTCCGCTCCGGCGCGCCGCGCCGGCGGCGATGGCGGTTCTGCGCCGCGAGCATCTGCTCGATGTCGCTGAGCTCGAGCTCGACTTCGCGCTCGGGCGAGCGGGTGGGCTTCCAGTCGAGCAGCTCCGCGTTTCCGTCGCGGTGAAAGTGTCCGGCGAGCAGTGCCAGAGCGAGTATCAGGAGCGGGAGACCGAGCTCCACCGAGAGGAAGTAGAGCTGCATCGTGGAGCTCACGCGCCTTCCCGCGCGGGGCGCATCGGCGGTTGTGCTCGAGGCACCCGGCGGCTCGCCGGCTTGGCCCGTGGCTGGCGCTCTTTGTTGGCCTCCTTCGCAACGGCGGGCTGCTTGCTCGTGGCCTCCTGCTCGCTGACGGCTGCCTCATTGCCGAGCCCGTCGATCGCGGCCTGCACGGTGGTCAGGCGCCGAACGAGCAGCGTGCGCACATGCTCGAGCTCCGCCGCGTCGAGCAGCGCCGGGCCGCCGCCGCCGCCGCGGGTCGCCGTGCTCGCGGGGACGACGCCGGGGTGTTTGGCTTCGATCTCGCCGAGCGTGCGCTCGAGCGAGGCGATCTGCTCGCGCAGCACCCGGCGTCGCTCAGCGGCGTCGTCCACCGACCGCCTTGGCTCGCCCGGCGAGACGTACAGCGCGGCGGCGACCTCGCGCGGGTCGACGCCGGTCTCGTGCGCCTCGCGTGCCGCATCCGCGGCGATGCTCGCCACGGTCGACGGCCGCTGCGGCGTGGAGGCGACGAACGTGCCGCTGCCCTGTTGGCTGTCGATCAGCCCCTCCTGCTCCAGGCGCTGGTAGACGGTGCGGACGGTGTTGACGTTGACCCCCGTCGCCTCCGCCACCTCGCGCAGTCCTGGGAGCCGCTGGCCGGGCTCGAACCTGCCGTCGCGGATTCGCGAGCGCAGCGCCCACGCCAGCTGCACGCCGATCGGTATCTCCGCGTCGCGGTCGACGCTGATGTCCAAGCCGGGCGACTGCACTGCCTGGCGGCTCATGCGATCAACTTTAGACACGCGCTGCCACGTTGCATAGTGTACTGGTGATCTAGTACATTAAGCCAGTGCGGCGCGAGGGCGGTGAGATCTCAGCTCTTCCGAGGCGGGCGTTCCTTCCGGCCCGGCATCTGCTCGAGGAGCTCGGCGACATGATGCTGCTCACGGGCAGGACGATCTACTCCACCGTGCGGCCTCCGTATGTCTACGGTGGTGAGCTCGTCGCGCAGTTCATGTTCGCGCTGCGCCTCGTGTGGCTGCCGTTGCTCGTCTCCACCGTGGCGATCAACTACGGCGCGCCCGGCCTGCAGGCGGCGAACTTCCTGAAGCTGTTCGGCGCGCTCGATTTCCTCGGCGGCTTCTTCGTGATCGAGGTCGTCCGCGAAATCGGCCCGCTGATCACGGCGATCGTGGTCGCGGGGGTGGGTGGCACGGCGATCACCGCGGACCTCGGCGCGCGCAAGGTGCGCGAGGAGCTCGACGCGCTGCAGGTGCTCGGCGTTGATCCCGTCAAGAGCCTCGTCGTGCCGCGCTTCCTGTCGCTGATGATCGTCACCGGCCTTTTCAACGTCTACTCGATCCTGTTCGGGCTATACGGCGGCCTGCTGGCGGAGATCGAGAACGGCGGCTCGCTGGGGCCGTTCTGGCACACGCTGTTCGCCAACGCGACCGTCACCGACCTGTGGGGCTCTGTGCTGAAGACGACGGTCTTCGGGGCGATCATCGCGATCGTCTCGTGTTACAAAGGCATGACCGCCTCGGGCGGCGCCGAGGGCGTGGGGCGCGCGGTCAACGAGGCGGTCGTTGTCTCGTTCCTCGTACTAGGCGCGTTCAACTACGTGTTCACGCAGACGCTGCTGGCGACCCACCCGCAGATCCTGGTGCTCAAATGAACGAGCTGTTGGAGCTGCCGCGCGAATGGCTTGCCGGCACGGGCGAGCTGGGCGGCTTCATGGGGGAGGTGCTGCGCGAGGTGTGGAGCCTGCGCGTGTTCCGCTTCTTCGGCGAGTCGCTGCGCCAGGCGGGCATCCTGATCGTCGGCTCGACCGGTGTGATCTGGGGGCTCGTGTTCATCAACGGCCTCGGCCCTTGCGGCATCCAGGCGGCGTACTTCACAGAGGCCACGGGCTCACCGGGATATTCGGGCGTGTTCTCCGCGTGGTGCAACCTGCGCGAGGCCGTGCCGCTGGTGTTCGGCTACATGATGTCCGCGAAGATCGGCACTGGGATCGTCGCGGAGCTCGGCGCGATGCGCATCTCCGAGGAGATCGACGCGCTCGAGGTGATGGGCATGAACTCGATGACGTTCCTGTGTGCGACGCGTCTGCTGGCGGCGTGGATGGTGCTGCCGTTCATGTACGTCGGCGCGATCGGCGTCGCCTACCTGGGCTCCTACATCGCGATCGTCCACCAGGTGGGCTACATCTCCTCGGGCGGATACCTGCTGATCTTCTGGCAGTTCCAGAACCCCGGCGACTATCTCTTCAGCGTGATCAAGGGGATGACCATGGCCACTGCGATCGTGCTCGTCGGCTGCTACTACGGCTACAACGCCAGCGGCGGCCCCGTGGGGGTCGGCAGGGCGACCGCCAGGTCGATGGCGTTGAACCTCGTGCTGGTGAACGTGATCGACGCGCTGGGAACCCAGATCTTCTGGGGCACCAACGCGCGTGCTCCGATCGGCGGTTAGCTGGAGCGCGCATCGGCCACGAGCTCGACCGGGCAGCGAGGCGAGCCAGCACGCCTAGTCAAGCGGCGTCGTGTACGCGCCGCTGAGACCGCCGTCGATCAGGAACGTCGACGCGGTCACGTAGCTCGAGTCCTCGCTCGCGAGGAACAGCGCGCCCTGGGCGATCTCCTCGGCGCGCGCGAAGCGCCCGATCGGCACGTGCACCAGCCGGCGCGCCGCCTTCTCGGGGTCCTTGGCGAACAGCTCTTTGAGCAGTGGCGTGTCCACCGGGCCGGGGCACAGCGCGTTGACTCGCACGCCGCGGCGTGCGAACTCCACGCCCAGCTCGCGCGAGAGCGCCAGCACGCCGCCCTTGGAGGCCGTGTAGGAGATCTGCGAGGTCGCCGCGCCCATCACCGCCACGAACGACGCCGTGTTGATCACCGAGCCGCGCTGCGGGCCGTCGTTGTCGAGCAGGTGCGGGATGCCGTGCTTGCAGCACAGGAACACGCTGCGCAGGTTCACGCTCTGCACGCGCTCCCACGCCTCGAGCGTCGTGTCCAGTACAGAGCCGTCGTCGACGGGGGAGATGCCGGCGTTGTTGAACAGCACGTCGATGCGTCCGTAGCGCTCGCGCACGCTCTGGAACGCCTCGCGCACCTGCTGCTCGTCGGTCACGTCGACCTGCAGCGATAGCTCGCCCGGCGCGTCAGCCTGCAGATCGACGCCCACCACCGTCGCGCCCTCGCGTCCGAACAGAGTGACGGTCGCCGCGCCGATGCCGCCGCTGGCGCCCGTCACCACGCACACGCGTCCCGCGAGTCTTCCGGATGCGCTCATCGCCGCTCGCTCGCCGTGCGATGCGGGGTTGACGTGCTCGTGCTCATCGCTCCTCGGTTGCGTAGTAGATCGTCTTCACCTCTGTGTATGCCTCCAGCGCGTGCGGACCGAGCTCGCGCCCGTAGCCCGACTGCTTGAAGCCGCCGAACGGGGTGCTCACGCGCACGGACGTATTGGCGTTGATCGACAGCACGCCGGTGTCGACCGCACGCGCGACTCGCAGCGCACGCGCGCCGTCACGTGTCCATATCGACCCCGACAGGCCGTAGATCGTATCGTTGGCCAGGCGGATCGCCTCGGCCTCGTCGGTGAACGAGATCACTGCTGCAATTGGACCGAACACCTCCTCCTGGGCGACGCGATCGCTCGGCTTCACGGGGCACAGCACCGTCGGCGCGAACCAGAAGCCCGGACCGTCGGGCGCGCTGCCGCGGAAGGCGATCGGCGCCTGGTCGTCGAGGAACGAAGCGACGGTGTCGCGCTGGGCGGCCGAGATCAGCGGGCCCATCTGCGTGTCCTCGTCTAGCGGGTCGCCCACGCGCAGCGCCTTCACATGCGGCTCGAGCAGTTCCAGGAAGTGCTCGAGCGCGCTCTCCTGCACGAGGATGCGCGAGCGCGCGCAGCAGTCCTGGCCGGCGTTGCCGAACACCGCCAATGGCGCCGCCGCCGCCGCGGCCTCGAGGTCGGCGTCGGCGAACACGATGTTGGCCGACTTGCCGCCGAGCTCGAGGGTCACGCGCTTGATCGAAGCGGCCGCGCCCGCGGCGATCGAGCGGCCGACCTCGGTCGACCCCGTGAACGCGATCTTCGCCACGTCCGGGTGCTCGACCATGCGCCGCCCGCACGTGCTGCCGGGCCCGACGACCACGTTCACCACGCCATCGGGGATGCCCGCCTCATGCGCGAGCTCGGCGAAGCGCAGGGCGCTCAGCGGCGTCAGCTCCGCGGGCTTGAGCACCACAGTGTTGCCCGCCGCGAGCGCCGGCGCGAGCTTCCAAGCGGCGATCGTCAGCGGGAAGTTCCACGGCGTGATCAGCCCCACCACGCCAACCGGCTCGCGCACCGTGAACGCCTGCCCGCCCGCCACCGGGATCGTGTCGCCCAGCAGCCGCTCGGGCGCGCCAGCGTAGTAGCGGAAAGTGTCCACCACCATGCCCATCTCCCCGCGCGCGTCCGCGATCGCCTTGCCCGCGTTGCGCGCCTCCAGCAGCGCCAGCTCCTCGCGGTGCTCGCTCAGCGTGTCCGTCAGCGCGTACAGCAGCCGCGCGCGCTCACCCGGCGCGAGCGCGCGCCACGCCGGCAGCGCCGCCTTGGCGCGCGCGACCGCCTCGTCGACCTCCTCGACGCCCGCGCGCGCGACCTCGGCGAGCACACCCTCGGTCGCGGGCTCGAGCACAGACAGCCGAGCGCTCACCGCTCAGCCCGTCCGTGACTGTCTGGGCTGCGCGGCCCAGGCGGGAGAGATCATCGCTCTGTTGCTCCTACGGCGCCTGGGCCAGGTCCGGGAGCGCGACTTCGGTGTCGAGCTCGTCGATCGTGCGGATCGGCCCCTTGAACGTCTTCTTCGCCCAGCCCGCGAACCAGATCGTAACGACCGCCATTACCCCGATCGTCACGATCGGCGCGTAGTTGACCGCCGACCAGTTGAACGTCTTTTCCCACGGAACTCCTTCGGGGGAGAACGGCAGGCAGAAGATGATCACGCATAGAGCCACCCACACGACCGCGATCGGATTGATCCACTTGTACTTGCGCCCGAGCGTCCATGTCCCGGTGACGAAGCTGTCGCCCGCCCGCCAGCGCAGGAAGACCGGGATCGTGTAAGCGATGTAGAGGCCGATCACGGAGATCGAGGTGACCGCGAGGAACGCCACCGGCGTACCCAGGTGGTTCGGGAAGTAGGCGGGGATGGTGATGATGATCGCGAACAGCACGACGAAGAACACCGCCCAGTTGGGCGTCTTGCTCGCGCCCAGACGACGCCACAGGTTGTGTCCGGGGACGGCGCCGTCGCGCGAGAACGCGAACGTCATGCGCGAGGCGCTCGTAATGCACGCCATGCCGCAGAACAGCTGGCCGACCGTGGAGATCAGCACGACGGCCTTGTCACCGGCGGAGCTGAGCGCGGAGGTGAAGATCGCCAGGGCCGGGAAGCCGGCTTTGTAGATTTCTGCTTCGTGGCCCTTCTGGATCGCGAACGTGATCGCCAGCAGCACGATCCAGCCGAAGATCGCCGAGTAGAACACCGAGCGCCAGACTCCCTGCGCGGAGGAGTGTTCTGCGCCGTGCGTCTCCTCGGAGATGTGCGCCGAGGCGTCGTAGCCGGTGATCGTGTACATCGTCAGCAGGAACCCGAGCGGCAGGATGTAGATCCAGAATTTGAGCCCGCTGGTCGCGCCTCCTGCGAAGCCCGATTCGTTGGCTTTGTGGCTGAAGACGTAGGAGAGGCTCGCGTGGTGGGACGGCACGACGATGAGGATCACCACGATCGCCAGGACGCCGACGATGTTCCACCAGACCGAGAAGCTGTACAGGACGGATACGAGGTGGCTGCGGAAGACGTTGATCATCCCGGCGACGATCGCGATGAACACGAACATGGCGAAGTTCACGTGTGCGGAGTAGTGCACGTTCGTCCCCGCCGCCGCCTTGACGAAGTTGAAGATGAAGTGGACTTCGTAGAGGCCGAGCAGGTTGATCAGGAAGGTCGCGCTCACGTAGATCACCGACGCGACCACCGCGACGAGGCCGATCAGGTTGAACCAGCCTGTGAACCAGCCCCAGCCCGGTCCGCCCAGCCGCGAGGCCCAGTAGTAGATGCCGCCAGCCGTCGGGTACGCGGAGGCCAGCTCGGACATCGAGACCGCGACGGCGAGGATCAGCACGCAGATCAGCGGCCACGCGATCGAGATCGCGATCGGCCCGCCGTTCTTGAGCGCCTGGCCGTACGTCGTGAAGCAGCCAGCGAGGACGCAGATGATCGAGAACGAGATCGCGAAGTTCGAGAACCCGCTCCAACCCCGTTTCAGCTCCTGTTTGTAGCCGAGCTCGGCGAGCTTCTGCTCGTCCTTGCCCAAAGTTTCCGTCGCACCCATCTGCCGGCCCCCTCTACTAGGAAAAGGTTTGGTTGCCCGTCCTTCAATCGTGACAATACGCTCGATCGCGGACGGGTGTCAAGTGCAGATGGCGCAAATCGCGAGGTTTGGGGCGGACCGATGGCCAAGTCCGCGGTGGGTGGGCACATGTGCCCACCCTGGGGCCGCACATGTGCGGCCCCAGACGAGCCGCATGCGGCTCGTCACGGTCGGCGCATGCGCCGACCGCGGGATCGCACATGTGCGATCCCCACCAGCAAATCCAACGCATATGTGCGCCCCAATCAGCCCTCCGGCAGCAGGCCCGCGAGGATGTGCTCGGTCCCCTGCAGGTGCTCGCTCATCACACGCACCGCGCGCATGGCATCGCGCTCGCGCACCGCCGCCAGCAGCCGGCGGTGCTGCGCATTTGAGGAGGCGAGCACCTCTGGCGGGTGCGCGATGTAGGCGATCAGGTCGGTCATCGCGCCCTGCGTCTCGGTCATCGCGCGCACGAGTTGCGTCGAGCGCGTGGCCTCCGCGAGCCCCACGTGCAGGCGTATGTCCG
Organism: Solirubrobacteraceae bacterium; assembly: GCA_035939335.1. Taxonomy (GTDB): domain Bacteria; phylum Actinomycetota; class Thermoleophilia; order Solirubrobacterales; family Solirubrobacteraceae; genus Palsa-744. The sequence goes on from DASZFY010000036.1 coordinate 20,840, forward strand.
CCTGGCGGTACGCGACGAAGTCCTCGAGCGTCGCGTCGAGCGTCGCGGCGACCTCGTCGAGCGCGTCGAGGTCCTCGCGCTCGGCGCGTTCGGCCGCCAGCAGCGCCACGCCCAGCTCGACCGCCAGGCGCTGGTCGCACGTCTCGCGCCAGCGCGCGAGCATCTGCGGCGAGGGCGGATCGGTGGGCGGCAGCGGGTCCGCCACGAACGTGCCGCCGCCGCGCCCGCGCGTGGCGAACACGTGGCCGCTCTGGCTGAGCGCGGTCAGCGCCTGGCGCAGCGTCGAGCGCGCGATCCCCAAGCGCGCGCACAGCTCGCGCTCGGCGGGAAGCTGCGCGCCCGGCGCGAGCAGCCCCAGCTTGATCGCCGTCCCCAGCCGGTCGACGGTCTCCTCGAACGCGGTCTGCGAGCGCACGGGCGCGAACACCGCGCTCGGCAGCGTCAGCGTGTCGGCAGCCGCTCGACGCTCTGCTCTACGCGCCATGGCTCTCCCGCCTCCGCCCCGATCACAGACGCTCGAATCCGCGTACCCGCTCCCAATCTGTCACGGCCGCATGGAAGGTCTGCAGCTCGACGTCCGCAGCGTTGAGGTAGTGCGCGACGACCTCCTCGCCGAAGGCCGCGCGAGCGACGTCGCTACCCGCGAACAGCTCACGCGCGTGCGCGAGCGTCTTCGGCAGCTGCGGGCGCTCGCGGGCGGCGTAGGCGCTGCCCTCGAGCGCCGGCTCCAGCTCGAGGCCCGCGTCGATCCCGTGCAGTCCAGAGGCGATGATCGCGCTCAGCGCGAGATAGGGATTGAGGTCGGCGCCGCCGACGCGGTTCTCGAAGCGCAGCGATGGGCCGTGGCCGACGACGCGCAGCGAGCAAGTGCGGTTGTCATGACCCCACGCGACCGTCGTCGGCGCGAAGGTGGCGGCGGCGTAGCGCTTGTAGGAGTTGATGTGCGGCGCCAGCAGCAGCGTCAGCTCGCGCAGGCACGCCAGCTGCCCAGCCAGGAACGAGTGGAACAGCGCCTCCTCGCGCGCGAACAGTGGGGTGGGCGGGTCCGAGTCATCGGCGAGCGAGAAGTGGATGTGGCACGAGTTGCCCTCGCGCTCGTCGAACTTCGCCATGAACGTGATCGCCACGCCCTCGTCGGCCGCGATCTCCTTCGCGCCGTTCTTGTAGATCGAGTGCTCGTCCGCGGCGCGCAGCGCGTCCGCGTAGTGGAAGTTGATCTCGTGCTGGCCGAAGTTGCACTCGCCCTTGGAGTCCTCCACGACCATCCCCGCCGCCACCATGCTGTTGCGGATTCGGCGGATCAGCGGCTCGACGCGCGCGGTGCCGAGCAGCGAGTAGTCGACGTTGTACAGGTTCGCCGGGCTCAGATCGCGATAGCCCTTCTGCCACGCCTGCTCGTAGGTGTCGTTGAACACCAGGAACTCGAGCTCCGTGCCCGCGTTCGCGCTCCAGCCGCGCTCGGCCAGGCGCGCGAGCTGGCGGCGCAGGATCTGACGCGGGGAGGCCACCACATCCGAGCCGTCCGGCCAGGCGACGTCCGCCAGGCACACAACCGTCCCCTCCTGCCACGGCACCGGGCGCAGCGTCGCGAGGTCCGGCTTCAGCACCATGTCGCCATAGCCGCCCTCCCACGATGCCATCGCGTAGCCGTCGACCGTGCGCATGTCCACGTCGACCGCCAGCAGGTAGTTGCAGCTCTCCGCCCCGTGCTCTGCGACCTCCGCGAGGAAGTGCGTCGCCGTCAGGCGCTTGCCCTGCAGCCGTCCCTGCATGTCTGTCATCGCCAGCAGCACCGTGTCGATCGCCCCGTCCGCGACCTTCGCCGTCAGCTCCTCGAGTGTCACGACCGTGAAGGTACTGGAGTCGAACCTCTAGCGTTGGTGCCGGCGCTCTGCGAGCATGCGTTCCGATGTCGCCTGAGCGCGCCACGAGCGACGGGCAGCATGGCGAGCACGACGCCGGTCCGCCGAGCCCTGACGCGCTGCTGACCAAGCTCGACGAGCGCCAGCTGGGTGTCCTGCGCCAGGTGGGGCACGAGTGGGGTCGCGTCTGCGGCAACCCCGAGCGCTGGCGGCGCGCGCTGCCGATCGATCCGAACCTTGGCGAGTTCCCGGCGTCGAGCGAGATCCGCCCGTCGCGCTTCGGGCGCTTCGTCGCAGTTCAGAGCGGGCCGCTCCCGGAGGTCGAAGCGACCGCCGCCGCCGACGTGGAGCCCGAGCCGGGCGCGCGTGTGGGCTACCGGCTGCGACATGCGCTGCTCGGGCCGCCGTTGCGCAGCAGCGCGATCGCGCTCGAGCGGATGCGCAAGCTGGTCGCGCTGCCGGTGCTCTCCGCCGATGCGCTGTCGTCGGTCGCCTACGGCCCTGAAGCGATGCTCGCGGTGCTCGTGCTCGCCGCCAGCGGCGGCCTGCACTACTCGCTGCCGATCGCCGCGGCGATCGCGTTCCTGATGTTCGCCGTCGGCGCCTCCTACAGGCAGACGATTCGCGCCTACCCGCACGGCGGCGGCTCCTACATCGTCGCCACCGACAACCTCGGACGCATGGCCGGGCTGGTCGCCGCCGCGGGGCTGATAACCGATTACGTCCTCACCGTCGCCGTGTCGGTCGCGTCGGGACTCGAAGCGATCACATCCGCGATCCCGTCGCTCAGCTCTGACACCGTCGCGATCGGCGTGGGCGTGATCGTGGTGCTGCTCGCCGGCAACCTGCGCGGCGTGCGCCAGGCGGGTGCGCTGTTCGCGGCGCCCACATACGCGTTCATCGCGGCCATGTTCGTGGTGATCGCGGTCGGCCTGATCGACGCCGGCGGTCACGGCTTTCACCCCACGCCACGGCCGCATGTGAGCCCGATCGAGGGCGTCAGCGTGCTGCTGATCCTACGCGCGTTCTCCTCCGGCTCGACGGCGATGACGGGCATCGAGGCGATCTCCAACGCGGTGCCGGTGTTCAAGCCGGTCGAGTGGCGCAACGCACGCACGACGCTGACGTGGATGGTCGGGCTGCTGATCGTGCTGTTCGCTGGCACGATCGCGCTGGTGCAGCTCGACGGGGTCGTTCCCAACGCGCACGAAACGGTGCTCTCGCAGCTCGCGCACAGCAGCTTCGGCTCGGGCTTCATGTATCCGGTCACGCAGGCAGCGACCGCCGCGATCCTGCTGCTCGCCGCCGACACCGCCTTCAACGACTTCCCGCGCGTGCTGTTCCTGCTCGCGCGGGACTTCCAGGCGCCGAGGCTGTTCCTGCGCATGGGCGACCGCCTGGCCTTCAGCAACGGCATCGTCGCGCTGTCGGTGGCGGCGGTGGTCATCTTCGCCGGCTTCGGCGGGCGCACCGCGCCGCTGATCCCGCTGTACGCCGTCGGCGTGTTCCTCGCGTTCACGCTGTCGCAGTCCGGAATGGTCGTGCACTGGTGGCGCCTGCGCGACCCGCACTGGCGAAGGAGCCTCGCGATCAACGCCACCGGCGCATTGCTGTCGGCGATCGTGTTCATCACCGCCGGCATCACCAAGTTCACCGAGGGCGCGTGGGTCTCGCTGCTGGTGGTCGTCGGCTTCGTCACGCTCGCAACTGCGATCCGCCGCCACTACGAGGCGGTCGCTGAAGCGATCGCGCTGCATCCGCGCGCGGTCGAGGTGCCCTCGCGCTCGATCGTGCCGAACGGTCGCGCTGGCGCCGACGCGGGGCGCGGCGAGCAGGAGTCGGGGCCACGCGGTGAGGAGACGGAGGAGACCCCCGAGGAGATCCAGCACCTGCTGCTCGTCGCGGTCGCGGCGCTGGATCTCTCCAGCATGCGCGCGCTCGCGTACGCGGCGTCGCTGCAGCAGCCGGTGCTCGTGCTGCACGTCAGTCCCGCCGAAGAGGAGGCCGAGCGCTTCAGCGAGTACTGGCGAACGTGGGGCGATCATCTGCCGCTCGAGGTCGTCGTGTCACCGTATCGCGCGATCGTCGCGCCGATGGTCAACTACATCGAGTCGCTGCACCGGCTGCGCCCCGAGCTGACGCTGACGGTGATCGTGCCCGAGCTCGTCGTGCGGCGCTGGTGGCACCGCGCGCTGCACAACCAGACCGCGCCGCGCCTGCGGCGCGCGCTGCGGCCGCTGCCCAAGATCGTCGTCACGACCGTCCCGTTTCACCTTCCACGCTAGGGCGCCGGTGAGGCTCGAGCTGCTCGGCGCTCAGCCACGCGAGCGTCGCCTGCAGGCCGGCCGCATAGCCGATGCGCGGCTCCCAGCCGAGCGTCTCGCGTAGCTTGCGATTGCTGAAGTCCTGGTTCTTGCCGAGGACCTGCACAGCTTGACGCGAGAGCAGGGGCGGTGCGCTGATACCGGTGCTCCTGCGCAACAGCCGGTAGCCGTGCTCGAGCGCGAAGCCGAGACTGTTGGCGAGCGGGTAGGGCAGGCTCCAGCGAACGGACGGGCAGCCGAGACCCGCGGCGAGGTCGTCGGTGAGCTGCTTCCAGGTGACGTCGAGGCCGTCGCTGACGTTGAACGTGTCGCCGGGCGCGGCGTCGTGGCGCAGCGCGAGCAGCGCGGCATCGATCAGGTTCTCGACGAAGCACAGGCCGGCGAGCGGGAGACCGCCGGCGATCAGCAGCATGTGACGGCCGCGGATCGCGCGCGCGATCTCGCCGATGACATCCTTGGAGCCGGGTCCGTAGACGGTCGCCGGCCGCAGGATGACGGTCTCCAGTGCGCCCGTCTTCTGCACGCGGCGAACCTCCGCCTCGGCCTCGAGCTTCGTCTGCGCGTACCAGTTGCGAAACCGCGTCGCCGTGTAGGTCTCGTCGATCGCGCGGCCCTCGGGGTATCCGTACACGTCGGTGCTGCTGAAATGGACGAAGCGCCGCACCGATGCGCCGGCGGCGGCTTCGAGCAGATCGCGCGTGCCGCGGACGTTGATGCGGGCGATCTCGTCGGTGGTGGCCCAGTCCGAGACGAGCGCGCCGCAGTGGCACACGTACGCGCAGCCCGCGACGGCATCCGCGAGCGAGCTCGCGTCGGTGAGGTCGCCGATCGAGATCTCGACGTCGAGCTCCCGGAGCGCGGAGGTGTCGCTGCTCGGGCGTGCCAGGCAGCGCACGGAGTAGCCCTCGCGCACCAGGCGCTCGGCCAGGCGCCCGCCGATGAAGCCCGTCGCGCCCGTCAGCAGGCAGAGTCCTCCGCGCGACGGTTCAACGGGGTGGGGGCAGAGCGGCTGCTCCCCGCTCACGAGAGCTTCGAGCGTGCCTGGCGGCGCAGTGTCGTGATGGCAATCTCGCGCACGAGCGCGAAGTTCTTGCTCGTGCTGCCGTGACACTCGGCGAGCACGGCCTCGAACGCTTCGAGGAAGCTGTGCGCCTCGCTCTCGGACAGCGTCAGCGGTGGCAGCAGCTTGATCACGTCGTTCTTGCCGGCGGCCATCGTGATCACGCCGTGGTCGCGGTGCAGCGGAATCACGATCAGCTGGGGAAAGAGCCCCTCGCTTGCCATGTGGATCAGACGCCAGTTGAGCTTGGCCACGCGCGTGCTCGGCGCGCCCAGCTCGATCCCGATCATGAGCCCGCTGGCGCGCACCTCCTTGATCATCTCGTAGCGCCGCTGGAGCTCGGCGAGCCCGTCGCGCAGCACGCCGCCGATGCGCGCGGCGTGCTCGACGAGCCGGTCGCGCTCGATGATGCGCATCGTCGCAAGGCCCGCCGCCATCGACAGGCGATTGCGCCCGTACGTCGACTGGTGCACGTAGGAGCGCTCGAGCGTCCCCACGGCCTTCTGGTAGATCTCGCGCCGCGTGAGCATCGCGGCGACCGGCATGTAGCCGCCGCTGAGCGCCTTGCCGACGAGCACGAAGTCCGGCTCGAGCCCCCAGTGCTCGAGCGCGAACCACCTGCCGGTGCGCCCGAGCCCGGTCTGGACCTCGTCGAGGACGAACATCGTCCCGTAGCGCCGGCACAGCTCCTGCGCGCCCTGCAGGTAGCCGTCGGGCGGGAGCGTGACCATGCGGCCCTGGATCGGCTCGAGGATGAACGCGGCGACGTCCTTCGCGCGCAACTGCGCCTCCAGGCGCGCGAGGTCGCCGAAGGGGACGCGCACGCAGCCTGGCAGCAGCGGGCCGAAGCCCTCCTTGAAGAACTCGTCGCCGACCAGCGACAGCGGCCCGAGCGTGACGCCGTGGAAGCTCGAGTCGCAGGAGATCAGGCGGGGCCGGCCCGTGGCCGCGCGCGCGAACTTCATCGCCGAGTCCACCGCCTCGGCGCCGGTGCTGGCGAAGAACACTGCGTCGAGCCCTGACGGCAGACGCTGCGAGAGCGCCTCGGCGAGCATGCCGGCCAACGGCGAGTAGTGGATCTGGACCCCGTCGAGCATGTCCGCCGCGAGCGTCGCCTGCAGGACGTCGCGCACGTCGGGATGGTTGTGGCCGAGGCTCGCGAATCCCTCGCCGGTGTGGAAGTCGAGATACGCGCGACCGCTGGCGTCGTAGAGATGCGAGCCCTGCGCGGAGACGTACTGCTCGTCGAAGCCGAGGATGCTGAGCACGTCGACGAGCGAGGAGTCGAGATGCAGCGCTGCCAACTCCAGCGTTTCGTCGGTGCGCGCGACCGCGTCCTCGACAACGCCGAGGCAGTCGACGGGGTAGATGGTTGGCGAGTCGGCTTCCATGACGATCGGAGCGCCCCTGTCCCCCCGACAGTCGAGCGTTTGCGCTGCGCAGCGTATTTGACCGGGCGCAGGAGCGGAGCAGGCGGGCGCGCGAATGACCGACACGGTCGCGCGAGATCCGATTCGAGCTACTCCGGGTCGATGATCTCGACCGCGCCGAAGCCGGCGAGCGGACCATCGACGAAGAAGATCTCCATGGTGATGTCCGGTTCGACGTGCGCCTGGCTGAGGAACGCGACCACGTTGCGGCCCGTGAGCTCTTGGATCGCCGTTGTGTAGCGCTCGGCCATCACCCGCTGGAAGTCCTCGCGCATGGCGACCACACGGTCTGGCTCTCCGCTGTCCATGATCGTTTGCTCGAGCGGGGTGAAGCCGGTGCCGCGCATGACTACCACCACGATGTCATCGAGAACATACGTCTTGGCCTTCATCGGACCCCGCCCATAGTGCTCTCGCAGGATGCTCACGATGCTGGTCGAGATAGCTGCCAGCAGGTGTCCTCCGGCCAGGCGTCCCATGCTTGCACTAACCCTCGGTGCGGCACTGTCGCCTGGCTGCGTATCCACCTCTGCTCTCTCTCCCGCGGCGTCACACTCGCGACACCGCGACGGTCGATCCGTTACCACCATGACGCACGCCGGCTCGCCAGTCAGCGTGCAAAGCAAAATGCTACGTCAAGACGCAGCGGAGTGCATTTTGCGCAGCCGCAACGGTCTTGGCGCCCCCACATACGTGACGCAGCGGTGACGATGTCAGTGGGCTCGGTAAATCCAATAATCCGGATTTGTGGACTTCTTGACACAGGCTCTGGACTAGCGTGCTAGACTCGTCTCTCACAGATCGCCGGGCTGCCGTTGGCGACCCGGAGACCGATTGTTGGCCGTTGGACGTGGCAGAGGTCCCACAGTGGGCCGTGATCCGCGGACTGCGCCTGAGCATGGGTGTTCGTCCAGGGGAGAAAACATGCCACGGGCTCGCGGAGGCACAGCTGCTTCGGGTCATACCCGTTGCCCGTTTGACCGCTTGATGATCGGGTGGCATCGAGCGACGGCTCGAATCGGCGCGACTGAGATCCTCGACTCCCTCGATCCGGCAGTGGTGGGGCGGGGCCCGGACGGGGTCATCGTGACGTGGAGCTCGAGCGCCGAGAGTCGCTACGGCCTCTCGGCCAGTGAGGCGATCGGCCGATCGATGAAGGCGCTCGTTCCGAGCACGAGCTGGGCTTGGGAAGAGGAGGCTGTCAAAGCGTCCCTGCTCGGAGGGCTCAGTGACACCTTTGAGACAGAGCGCGTCTCCACGGACGGCGTCGTGAAGGAGGTGACCGTGCAGATGTCGCCTGTCAAGAACGCCTCCGGCGCGATCGTCGGCGTCTCGACGATCGAGTGGGACGGGCACGCCGATCTCCAACGTGAGCGGCGCGCGCCCGGGATGGAGAGCTATCTCGCGCGCGCGTTCGAGGACGCACCGATCGGAACGGCGCTCGTGAGCATCGACCGCGGCGCCGCGGGCCGGATATTCAGGGTGAACGGTGCGCTCTGCCAGCTCACCGGATACCCGCGGGAGTGGCTCGAGGGAGCCGACACCTCGGCGCTCGTGCACCCCGAGGATGCGGCTAGCGATGCGGCGGCGATGCGGCGGCTCAACGCGGCCGAACTGGATGGCTTTCAGCTCGAACAGCGCCTCCTGCACCGCGAACGTCACGCGGTGTGGGTCGCTTCAAGCGCCGCGCTGGTTCGCGACTGTGAGGGCATACCGCTTTGCTGCGTACGGCAGATGCAAGACATCGACGAGCGCAAGCGCTACGAGAGCGAACTCGGATATCTGGTGGAGCACGATCCTCTCACCGGACTGCTCAATCGCCGCGGCTTCGTCCGCGAGCTCATGCACGAGATGGCCTACTCGCGGCGCTACGGCGGAGGCGGCGCGGTGCTGTTCCTCGACCTCGACGACTTCAAGTGGGTGAACGACACGCTGGGACACAACGTGGGCGACGAGGTGATAAGCGAGGTCGGGCGCATCCTCGGCGAACGCCTGCGCGAGACGGACGCGCTTGCCCGTCTCGGCGGCGATGAGTTCGCGGTGCTGCTCCCGCACACGAGCTCGTACGAGGCGCAGGCACTCTCGAGGAGCCTGGTTGCTTCTGTCAGCGACGGCTGCGCCGTTTCGCTGCAGGGAGGACGACGGGTGACGCTCAGCATCGGCATCAACTGGTTCGACAGGCCGGGCGAGCGAGTGACCGCCGATGACATCCTGATCGATGCCGACAGCGCGATGTACGCGGCCAAGGACGCCGGCAAGAATCGCTTCGTCGTGGCGAGCGCCGCCACCCACGAGCATCCCAACGCACGGGTCACCTGGGCCGAGCGCATCAGGCGCGCGGTTGAGGACGGGTTGTTCGAGCTCTACTGCCAGCCGATCGTCGACTTCGCGAGTGACGCCATCTCGCAATGGGAGCTGCTGCTGCGTCTGCCCGGCGACCAGGGTGAATTGATCCTCCCGTCGCAGTTCCTGTACACGGCGGAGCGCTCCGGCCTGATCCTCGAGATCGACCGCTGGGTGGTGGGCCAAGCGCTGCGACTGATCGCAGAGCAGCGAGACGTGGGCCACGAGGTGCGCCTGGCGGTGAACCTCTCAGGTCGGTCGGTCGGGTCTCCGGAGCTGCTTGCACTTGTCGAACAGGGGCTCGCGAAGACCTCGATCGAGCCGACGAGCCTCGTGTTCGAGATCACCGAGACCGCCGCGATCGCCAATATGGATCGGGCACGAGGATTCGCGACCGAGCTGCAGGCGCTGGGTTGCCGCTTCGCGCTCGATGACTTCGGCGCCGGCTTCGGCTCGTTCTATTACCTCAAGCACATCCCGTTCGACTACGTCAAGATCGACGGCGAGTTCATCCGCAACCTGCCGGTGAGCACGACCGACCAGTTGATACTCGATTCGATCGTGCAGATGTCACGGGGGCTGAACAAGCACACGATCGCGGAGTTCGTCGGTGATCAAGCGACGGTCGAGGTGCTGAAGTCGCACGGGGTCGACTACGGGCAGGGATTCCACCTCGGCTGTCCGATACCAGTGTGCGAGGCGCTTGCGCCGACGCGGGGGAGAGCGACGCCTGTCGGCTCCGCGAGAAACCAGATGACTGCGTGAACGGCGTGGCGGTACATGATGTGCTATGCTAATTTCGCGCGATCCAATGTACGGGCAAAAGTCGGTATTTGGACTGTGTGTTTCCACGGCGGAACGGCTTGACGGTCACATGTTGGCCAGCGCTTTTGGTCCGCGTAGCCCTCGTTTAAAGGACACGGGATGCTCGCGAATTGCTCCGGCGGCCGCCTACGATCAGCTAATACAGAAGCCCTCCACGGGACGGCCTCGTGCTCGTAGCGCTGGTCTCTGTCACTTGGCTGCTGGTTGGTGCGTTCGTCCTCGCGTTGTGTCGCGCGAGCGCACGAGCGGAACGTAAGGGCGCCGCGAGTCGGTCAGTCCCCGCACGCGATGCTCCCACCCGAATGCATGAAGCACTTCAAGGCTTGGACGGTGACAGCCCCACATGGAACGCCGTCCAGGGCAGCGCTGAGGCCTCTCCTGTCTCCCCTCGCGCTGGAACGGCGCGGGGGCACCGTACCCCCGGTGTCCTCGCGCCCGAAACCTGGCCGCAGGATCTGGAGCGCTCAGTCGAACGCGCGCGCAGGCAGCACGAACCTTCGCGCCGGTCCCGTCTGCTCGGTGCCGAGATTGGCGCGCGAACCGTGCAGCCCGCTGCCGCGCGCCGGTGCCACGCTCGAGTCAGCGACGCCCTCGTGCTCTGATATCCAGTCCAGGATTGCGGCTGAGTGAGATCCCTCGGCAAGGATCACAGATCGCTCGATGACCCTCCCCCCGGAGGCATGTGGACGGGCTAGACGTCTGACCAGCGAGCCGACAGCATCTATTGCCATGGTGTCCACTGTATCTCCTTGCGCAGTACGAGCGTGAGACGGCGCTCGATGCGAGCTGGCCGCAAGGTGTCGGCTGCCGCCCAGGCGCTCAGATCGTCCGGTCGAGCAGCGCGAACAGTGCGTCGAAGTGGCGCTCGGCGGCAGCCTCGTCATACATGGCCGTGTCGGCCATGGTGTATCCGTGCGCGGCGCCCTCATACACCTCCGAGCGGTAAGTCACCTCGGCCTCGTCCAGAGCCTGATCGAGTGCGGCGATGTTCTCGGGGGTCATGCTCGGGTCGTTGTCGGCATGGCCGAAGTAAGCCTCGGCGGTCAGCTCGTCGGCGCTCCGGTGCGGGCTGTCCTCATCGTCGGTCACAAGGCCGCCGGCATGGAAGCCGGCGAGTGCCGCAACCCGGTCCGGATGCGCGGTCGCGATTCGCCAGCCGAGCCGGGCGCCCATGCAGTACCCGGTGATCGCGAACGGTCCGCGTGCCACCTCGGCGAGGAAGTCGAGGTAGCCCCGACTGTCGCTCGCGATCCGCTCGGGCGTGAGCTCCTGCATCATCGGCCTGACCTTCTCCATGAACGGCCCGCGCTGGTCGGGGTCCTCGAGATCGGGCATCGGCAGCACTGGCGCCCGGCCATGCCGGTAGAAGACGTTGGGCGCGAGCACAACGAAGCCGCGCTGTGCGATCCGGTCGGCCATCCGCTCGATCTGGGGGCGCAGCCCGAACGCGTCGACGAGGAACAGCACACCTGGCCGGCGCCCATCGTCGTCGGCGGGTCTTGCGAGGTACCCGTCGGCGATGCCGTCCTCGTTCCTGATCTCAACATGTTCTCCGCTCATGCTCCTCCTCGCCGGCTTGTTTGCAGATCCACTCGAGTCTCAGGGTAGGACTCTGGCCGGCACCTTTGGCGTCATCGCACGTCCTCGCCATCGAGTAGGCGGAAGGTCAGGGCGAGAATCGCGGCTACCGCGAGAATCGTCGCCAGGAATGCCGCAGCGGCGCCCAGCACCCCGAGCGGAGCGGTCGCGGCTACGACTGCAAAGACGCCCAGTATTCCTACGCCGATGACGAAAAGCAGCGCGATGCCCCAAGGCGCACGCGGTCGGCGCGGGGGTCGATAGACCCTGTGTCGCACAGGCGCGAGAGTCGCGTGATACGGATGATTAGCGGGTACGGTCGACATCGTCAGATCTCCTTGTGGTCAGTGGATGTGAGTCGATGATCCGCCCGTGGGCCTGCTCGCACCAGTCGTCCTCGGTGCATAACATTCCGTTGCGGAATGTCTCTCGGCGACCCGCTGCCCGGTCGAGACTTGGCCGCGTTCGTTACGGCCGTCGAGAGCGGCTCGGTGCAGGGCGCCGCCGACGCGCTGTCGCTGACCCAGTCGGCTGCAACCAAGCGCTTGCAGGCGCTCGAGCGCCGCGTTGGTCGCCAACTGCTTGAGCGCGGGGCTTTCGGCGTGCGACCGACCGCTGCTGGCGGGGTGCTCTACCCGCTCGCGCGCGAGGCTCTCGCCGTGCTCGAGCGCGCCGAGCTGGCGGTCACATCGCCGGACGGCGCACCGCTGCTGCGCATTCACGCCAGTCGAACGATCGGCGAGACGCTCCTGCCGCAATGGCTCGCTTCCTTTCGAGCGGGCGCGCCACCGTGCCGTGTGTCAGCCGCTATTACGAACTCCGAGGAGGTCGTGCACGCCGTGCGCAGCGGCGCGGCGGAGGTCGGCTTCATCGAGGGACCGGCCGCGAGCATGCGCGGGCTGCGCGAACTGGTCGTCGCCCACGACGAGATTCGCGTCGTCGTGGGCGCCGAGCATCCTTGGGCACGCCGACACGCGGTCGCGGTGAGAGACCTGGCGCTGGAACCGTTCCTCGCGCGGGAGGCGGGCTCCGGCACACGTGCCCTGGTGAACGCCAGGCTGGCGGAGGTTGGCGTCGAGTTGCAGCCGGCGCTCGAGCTCTCGAGCGCGGAAAGCCTGAAGCGTGCGGTGCTCGCCGGCGGATTCGCGCTGCTGTCCGAGCGCGTCGTCGCCGCGGAGATCGCCGCTGGCGTGCTTGCCGGCCTACCGGTCTCCGGAGTCGAGCTGCACCGCTCGCTACGTGCTGTGAGTCGAGCGCGACCCGCGCTTCAAGACCCTGCTCGCGCGTTCTGGCGCTGGCTCGAGAGAACAGTTGCTCCGAAGGCCTCAGCGCGAGCGGACGGCTGAGCGCGCGTCGAATAGCGCGAATGCACACCACCGGCTGTACGGCTCACGACGGTCACCCACACAACGACCAAGAATACGTAGAGTGCGACCGATATCACCGTGAGAGCGACGAGGTGGGTGCGTGCCGCGAGCTCGGAAGTACCCGTGACGATGGTGCCGATGGGGAACACAAAGCTCCACCAGGTGGGCGTGAATGTAAGCCCGTCACGCGCCGCACGAATAGTGACCGCGGCAGCGATTGACAGCCACAGCATGGCAAAGCCCCAGGCGGGTATGCCGTACAGGACGCCGAACGCCTGCATCGCAAGCGAGTATGGCTGCCCGATGGCCTGCGGGGCGGCGGCAGCGAGCAGGTTGACGGCTGTTATCGATTGCCCCACTGGCCCGAGCACGATCCAGACCGTCGGGACCGTCTTGGTCGTGCCTGGTCCGTGATAGAGAAGTCGTGCCCAGACAATGCTGATGATTATCAGTGACGCGATCAGGCTCAATCCGAACATCGCGTAGCATCCGAGCAGCAACGTCAGTCTCGCCTGCCCCGCAGGCAGATGCCCGACGAGCGCAGCCCCCGTGGCGGCGGAGACCATCGGCGGAACGATCGGCATCAGCCAGCTTCCAAGCGCGTCCTTCTGCTCGAGGCGATGATGCGTGAACATCAGATAGGGAATCACGACACTGCTCGCCAGTCCCGCGGCCGTGCCGACGCCCCACAGCACGCTGTCGACGACGACGGCAGCATGTGATCCGATCAAATCTCGCCCGACTAGGAGCGCGCCCGCTCCGACTGTCAGGAACGCCATCGCCGGCGCCCCGTAGAAGGGCGCCATGGCTGGATTGCGTGCGTGCGAGCGTGCCTTGTCGGTGTAACGCACCCACTGCAGCGCGGTGGCGACCACGAGCACCGCCAGCATCGCCGCGGCGAGTACCCATACGACCAGCGCACCGGTACGCAACCCCGCGTCCTTCACCGGCAGCAGCACGGCGGCGATGGCAACGATGCCGGTACCCATGACCGAGGCGAACCAGTTGGGTCCGAGGTTCGCGAACAGCCCAGTGGGGGTCTTCGGCGCCTCTGCTATCAGGGTGCGCTCGGCGAGCAGCGGCTCGTCCGGTGGATCACGTCGTGAATACAACTCCAGTGTGCTCATGTCATGAGGATCGCCGCTGCGAAGCAGCAGGACCAGTCGATCTCGGCGCGGTGCATTCCAGAGTGGAATGCGTGTGGGGCGGCGGCCAGTTTTCAAACCCCCGCGGCGCCGCTGACGCCGGTACTTCGGTTCGTGTCAGGTGGTTCGCTGGAGTGCTAGCGCGGGGTCGCAGCAGCTCTGTATGCGCGCGCCGCGCGAGTACCAGGCGCGCCACCGGCTATCTCGCAGCTCGTTTCTCCGCCAACTCACGGTGCAGGTCGCCGAACTCGATTGTCTCACCGCGCGCGAGCTCATCGAGGCCGGCCTCTAGTGAGTCCAAGGTTGCCGCATCCGAGAGGATCTCGGCGGTCTCCTCGAGCGCTTGGTACTCGTCGATCGGCACAAGCTCTGCGGCCGGCCGGCCGTTGCGCGTCACGACCACGTGGTCACGTCGGTCGGCAAAAGATGTAGTGGCTGGCGACCAGAATGCGGCGAGTGGACTCGAACACCACGGACCGTGAAGTCCACAAGGCCCTCAACCATAGGCAGGCCGCGTAGACCCCGGCTTGACGACTGGAACAAAAAGCGCCACAATTGTGGCTATGACGACTGAGGCATTGCGCACCGTACGCGACCACTTCTCCGATGTGGTGGACCGCGTCGAAAGCCAGCACGAGCGTGTGATGGTGACCCGAAATGGCAAGCCCGCCGCGGTGATCATCAGTCCCGATGATCTTGCCGAGCTCGAGGAGCGCCTGGAAATTCTCAGCGACCCCGACGCGATGGCCGAGATCCGCGAAGGCAGAGACGCGCAGGCGCGTGGCGATGTGATCAGCGGCGTGGATGCTGTGCGTGCCCTGCGCAAGTGACCGACCCCGCTGGCAGCCCCTATGAGCTGCAGGTCACCCTGCCAGCCGCGCGGGCACTCAGCGACCGGCTCCCCGAGGCAGTAGCGGCTGCCGTCATCGAGTTCCTGACCACCGCACTGGTTGAGCAGCCGCGCCGCGTAGGCAAGCCGCTGCGAGGTCAGCTCGAGGGCATCTTCTCAGCGCGGCGAGGCACCTACCGGGTGCTGTATGGGATCGTCGAGGAGCCCCGCCAGGTCGTGGTGTATCGGATCGAGCACCGCCGCGACGCATACCGAGACCTGTAGCTCGGCCGCTCCTCCTGCGCCTCGCTGGCCGCCGTGGCGTCAGCGATCCGGTGCTTGGTCTAGCTCGACGGTGTTGCCAAACTGTTGCCAGTAAGCCATCACTGCCACAGTGCTATCTCCCTTCCTAACAGCTCATTTGCAGGTATTTCTTATGAGCCCGAGTGGACTCGAACCACCATCCCGTTTACACGGGACAAGGCCATCAACCTTATTCGCCCGTGCCATATACGTCCGCGCGCGTCCAGATCGTCCGTTCTGTACGGGTTTGCGGACGCATCGGACGCATCGGACGAAATGACTTGTGTCAGAGATGTGTCACGGGTCGGCAGGCAGCGAGAGGAAGACGTCGTTGGCTGACGGAGTCGACGAGGGCGGTTGTTAGCCTGCCGGCTCGTGCCGACAGATCCCACGTCCGTTCGTTGGACGCTTCACGCGCTCGACAAGACGCAGCAGCTCGGCTTCACGCGCCGGGATGTCGAGTCGGCGTTGCTCGAAGGTCACCGCGAGCGGAGGCGCAACAAGGGCCAGGCGCGCTGGATGGTCGCCTCTGGGCGTCTTGTGATCGCCTACGAGTATCCGGATGGCGAAGATCTGCTCGTTGCGCGGATCGTGACCGTGTGGCGACGGCGCTAGCCTGTGTCCATGAGGGTCGACGGGCACTATGACGCCGATGCGGACATCGCCTGGGTTCGCTTCGAGAGCTACGACCCGAGCACGGCGGTGGCTGAGGAGACCGACACGGGTCTGCGGGAACTCGATCCGAGCACCGGCGAGATCGTGGGATTGGAGTTCTGGGAGGCGAGCAGCAGGCTGCCGGCTGATTTCCTTCGGATGCTCCCACCGCCGCAGGTCGAGATCGCGGCCTAGCCTCACCTTCCGATCCCGCCGCCAACGATCTGGGCGAAGGCGATGGGGATGCCTCGATTCGCCGACACCGCGCGACCTTGATGCGCCCGAGTGTGTGTGGTTGCAGCTCATAGTGGACTGATGTCTCGGGACATGCTGGACGCCTACGAAAGGCGGCTGGCATGGGGTTGGCGCGGTATGTGGTGGATGCGGTGTTGTTGGAGGGACGCAGCGCGAGAGAGGTCGCGGCTGCTCACGGGATCAGCAAGAGCTGGATCTACGTGCTGATCAAGCGCTATCGCGCCGGAGGCTATGAGGCGCTCGAGCCGCGCTCCCGCCGGCCACGCTCCTGCGAGCACGAGACCCCGGTCGAGGTCGTGCAGGCGATCGTGGCGCTGCGCCGCGAGCTACAGGCAGATGGCCACGACGCCGGCGCGGCGACGATCGCATACCACCTCGCCAAGCGCGTCCAGAGGATCCCTTCCAGGACGACGATCTGGCGAATCCTCAAACGAGAAGGATTGATCGTGCCCCAGCCACAGAAGCGACCCCGCTGCTCGCTGATCCGCTTCGAAGCGGACCTGCCAAACGAGACGTGGCAGACCGACATCACGCACTGGCAGCTCGCTGGCGGTGAGCACGCGGAGATCCTCAACTTCATCGACGATCACTCCCGCCTGTTCCTGGCCTCCGATGCCTACCCCACAACCAAAGCTCAGGACGTCGTGGACAGCTTCCACAAGGCAGCCAGCCTGCACGGCCTGCCCGCATCGCTGCTCTCCGACAACGGCGCCGTCTTCACCGCCAGTCCACGCCGCGGCAAGGTGCTGCTGCAATCAGAGCTCGAGCGGCTCGGGATCGCCTCGAAGAACTCACGGCCCTACCACCCACAGACCTGCGGCAAGATCGAGCGGTTGCACCAGACACTCAAGCGCTACCTCGCCAAGCAGTCACCCGCAAACAGCCTCCCGCAGCTACAAGGCCAGCTCGACACGTTCGTCCACTACTACAACGACATCCGCCCCCACAGAGCCCTCGACGGGCGCACCCCGCTACAGGCCTACAGCACCCGCATCAAGGCCAAACCCAACGGCGTCTCCCAGGCCCCCACCCACTTCCGAGTGCGCCAAGACAAGGTCGACCAGGCCGGCAAGGTCAGCCTGCGCTACCACAGCAAGCTCTACAAAATCGGCCTCGGAAGAGCCCACAAAGGCCGCACAATCAAGCTCCTCATCGCCGACCAGCAGATCCGCGTCATCGACCTCCAAGGACAGCTCATCCGCGAACTCACACTCGACCCCACCCGCAACTACCAGCCCCTCACACAACCCTAAACTGTCCACGAACTCCCGAGACACGCGTCCAGCATGTCCCGAGACTTCACATGATGCGCCCGAGTGGACTCGAACCACCACGGACCGTGAAGTCCACAAGGCCCTCAACCTGAATCAGGCGGTGTAGATGCGTCCAGGGGCGTCCAGATCGTCCGTTTTGCGTGGTTTTCTGGACGCATCGGACGGGTCTGGAAGGGTGGATGTTCTCAAAGTGTTCTCACGAGGCCGAGCGTTTGAGGTCCTGGCGCGGGAGGTGCGCCGGGGCGTTTTCTAGCCTCTTGCCCTGTGGCGAGTCCAAAGCGATCATCAAGGCGCCAGTCGGCGGCGGCTCCCACGCCGCCGCGCGGGCGCACGCAGGCGATCTTCTACCGAGATGTGCGAGGGAAGGAGCCTGTCGATGATTTTCTCGAGGGTCTGCTGAGTTCGCGGCCGCTTGCGGTCGCGAAGATCGACGATGCCATTGAGGAGCATCTGAACGGCCGTAGCCCGCGTGATCCGCCGCCAGAGTTTCCGGTCACGTCGCAGATCGAAGGAGAGTTGCGAGAGCTACGGGTCAGGTTTGCCAAGACCCGCTATCGCGTGCTCTACCAGCGCTCCGGCAATCTGATGGTGCTGCTGCATGCTTTTGAGAAGAACACCGGCGCGGTGCCAAGTGGCGATCGGAGGAAGGCCGAAACAAGGATGGATGACTTCCGGGCGAGGATGGACGCGAGCCCGCGACGGCCTCCTCGTGCTGCTGGGCGGGATGCTCCACCGGAGTCTCGCGGCAAGTAGAAGCGACTTATCAATCATGATAAGCTAGATCGATGGCTAGCCGTCCTCAGAGCCCCGTTGGACGCGGCGCCTCCGAAGCGGCGGAGGATCGCGCTGGGCGAAGCGAGGCGTACCGCGACGCGCGAGCTGAATACGAGCGTATTCGCGCCCTTCGAGAGGTCAGCCCGATCGCTGCGCATCTCCGGGAGCGTCGTTTCGAGCTTGGGCTCACTCAGGAGGAGGTCGCGAAGGCCGCGGGCACGTCGCATAGCGCCGTGTCGCGGCTAGAGAAGGGCACCCACATACCGCAGTTGCCGACCCTCCAGCGCATCGCCGCAGTTCTGGATGAGGAGCTGCTTGTGTGCTTTCAACGCACGGTGGATGGCGAGGTCGAGCGCGACTTCGCGGCAGTGGCCTGAACGCCTAGCGGGGGAGGTTGCTCAATGCGCCCGAGTGGACTCGAACCACCACGGACCGTGAAGTCCACAAGGCCCTCAACCTTGCGCGTCTACCAATTCCGCCACGGGCGCAGGGGGGCGAGTATAGCCCCGAGCTCCGAGCGATCGCGTGCAGTCGGCGCTCCGGCGCTTGCGTCCGTCCTGGCGCGGCGCTACAGTGCGAACACATGTTCGTCGTAGGTCGCAATCCACCCCGACAGGGAGGCACATTGAGATGGATCTGACCAAGCGCCAGCAGGAGATCTTCGACTTCATCCGCAAGTACTCGGCCAAGTACGGGTATCCGCCGACGGTGCGCGACATCGGCAAAGCTGTCGGGTTGGCGTCGTCATCGACGGTGCACGCGCATCTGGCCAACCTCGAGAAGATCGGTCTGCTCCGCCGCGACCCGTCCAAGCCGCGGGCGATCGAGTTGCTCGACCGCGCGGTGGGCAGCGCGGTCGACAGCGTTCGTGGGATCGTCCGCGCCGAAGGTCTCCCGGTGTTGGGCTCGGTCGCCGCCGGGCAGCCGGTGCTCGCCGAGGAGAACATCGAGGACTACGTGTCGGTGCCCGAGATCGCCGGCGGTAGCGACGGCGAGTACCTGCTGCGGATTCGCGGGGACTCGATGAAGGAAGCTGGCATCCTCGAAGGCGACTACGTAGTCGTGCATCCGCAGGACACCGCGCAGGACGGCGAGGTGGTGGTGGCGCTCCTGGGTGAGGAGGCGACCGTCAAGCGCTTCTTCCGCGAGCCCGACCACATTCGCCTGCAGCCCGAGAACGACACGATGGAGCCGATCCGCAGCAAGGAGGTCAAGGTGCTCGGGCGCGTTGTCGGACTGCTCAGGAGGGTCTGAGCGGCGACGCGCGCACTCGTCGTTCATGGTCGTCGCTCTCCGCCTCTTTACAGACCCGCCCGCACGCGCTAGCTTGACTGGGCAGATCAGGCAGCCGCGGAGGCGATGAGCCTTCGAGGAAAGTCCGGACATCAAAGGGCAGGGTGGTCGAGATATCGACCCGGGGAAACCCGCGGGAAAGTGCCACAGAAACAAACCGCCTACGTCCGCCGTCCCACGTGAACGGCGGACCGGTAAGGGTGAAATGGTGCGGTAAGAGCGCACCAGCGCTGCGGTGACGCGGCGGCTGGGCAAACCCCACCCGATGCAAGGCCAAACAGGACCGTTTGCAGGTGACCCGCCGAGGTCCAGGTAGGCCGCTCAGATGGATGGCTGCTCAACGACAGGATCCGGCTTATCGATCTGCTAAGGAAAAGCCCCGCTCCGGCGGGGTTTTTCTATGTGTCGATGAGCTGGGTTCTCGTCACGCTAAGCGATTGGACCGAATGTCGCGGGGCCGATTCCTGGGCTATGGCCCGGTGTTGAGCGTCCATACGGTGTCGACGCGGTAGATCTCGGACGCCGGGAGGACCTTGAGCGTGGTTGCGGTGCTCAGTGTGAGGCTGGTCACTGAGAAGCCCATGCTGGTCCAGCTGGCCACGAGCGTCCCAGCCGACTCGGTGGCTATCTTCGACGGCGTTGAGGCATCCACGTTGCAGGGGGTGGTGCTGCATGTGAACGTAGCTGGGCCTCCGAGTGTCGTGGTGAAGCTTGCGCCGGCGGTGTTGAGCGTCAGCGAGTTGGCTGGAAGCGTCTTGCCGCCGGGGATGTAGCCGAGGGCGTCGGCGCCGCAGCCGCCGCTTTTTGGGCAGTACTGCGCGAACGTCGGACTCTTGCCGGCAGCGGTGTTGCCGGCCACAGTGATGTTCCAGCCGCCGCCGAGCAGGTCGGAGACTTCGAAGTTGTTCATTTGTGCATGCGATATCTGCGCCCTGGCGTTGAGCGTAATCGTCGGCATTGCCGGCAGCGCGGGAGCGGTGTTGAATGAGAGTCCCCAGGCGGTACTGGAAATCATCGAGCAGGCTTGGAAGAAGACCGCGGTTGCCGTGGTGAGGATGAGCAGGCGGCGTTGTCGCTGCCGGGTCACGTGTCACGCTGACATCGCGGCCGGTCGGGGGATGATGTGGGCGAGTAGCTCCGTGGCGTTGGTGGGCTGCTCCGCGGTCGCGCTGGTGATCGTGATCGCCTCATCGCTCAGGCGCGGTTGACGTGCGAGGAACTCGTGGAGGTCTGCGCGTAGAGCCTCGGCGGCGCGTGCTCCCATATCGCCGGAGACGATCAACAGTCCGTCAGGGCCGAGGTCGCCAGCCCGGTCGGCCCGTCGCAGCCGCGGTCTGATCGCCGCGGCGATCTTCCGGGTGGTAAGGGTTTGGGATGCGGGGACGAGCAGCGTGATGCTGACGGGCTCACCGTGCTCACGCGCTGCGCGCAGCGCACGTTCGAGGAGCTCGAGAGTGCTCGACTTGTTCAGCGGTCGCCTGCGACGAGCAAGCAGTAGAAGAGCTCCTATGCAAACGGCGAACGCTATTGCCACGATGAGCGGCCACAGCCACCACCTGGCGGGGCGCGGTGCCGCGGGTCCGCCGTAGTGCTGCTGTGCCAGAGCTGCTCGGTGGCCGAAGCTCACGCTTGTCCTGAGCCATGCGACGCCGCCCCGGTAGCGCATCACAGCGATGATGTTGTAGACGGCTCCCTGACTAGGTGTCTGGTGCGGCGCGCTGACCGGGAACGCGATCGCGGTGTTCGTGACGAACGTTCCTGGACCGATCCTCGCGCGAGCGATCACCGGTCGGTGATCGCCCGGCGAGCTGGTGATGCGCGCCCAGCCGTGCACTCCTTGCAGGATCACATTGCCGGGGTTGTGGGCCAGCAGCAGGAAGCTGAGGCCAGCCGGTTCGCGTGCGGCACGGGCGCCGGTGAACAGGATGAGTGGATGTCGTGCGCCCGGCAGCGACGCCTCGAGGCCGATCGCAAAGCGCTCGGTGCTCGCGATCGAGACGCGCCGAGCCGGACGCGAGGATGTGGAGCGCTGCTGGGGCACCTCGATACTGATGCCGGCGAGATAATCTCCAGGCTTGGCTGAACGGCTCACGCTGACGTCGACCGTCACTGCGGCCTCCCGGCCGGGGCCGAGTGTGACGCTGCGCCGCGCGAGCCGTATCCACCGCGTTGATCCGTGCACTCGGGTGCCGGGAAGCAGATACGCCGAGCCCAGCGTGCTTGTCGTCTGTGCGTCGACCGGGTCGAGCACGATGCGCATTCGCCTGGCCGTGCGGTTTGTGAGCACGATCTGGCCGGCAGTGACATCCTGGCCGGCTCGGACGCGCAGCTTGAAGTAGTTGGCGGGGAGACCCGAGCTCGGGTTCAGTGAAATAACCAGCCCGAAGGACCCGTGCGCCTGAGCAGCAGACATACACGCGACGACGCCAGCCAGTGCCGAGACGAGCAAGCAGCTCGCGCATCGCACGATCGCCACTAGGGACCCTCCACGGGCGAGGTGCGACGAGAGATGCCACCACTTCGCGTCCCAGGGTGTGACTGCCGACCCGATCTACGGGCCTGTGTTGAGCGTCCACACAATGTTAACGCGGTAAACCTCCCCATTGGACAGTACTTTCAAAGTGCTCGGCGTCGCAAGCGATAGGCTGTTGGACGCAAACACGCTCGTCAGCCAGGTACCCATGCCCGCATCGAGGGCGGCCGAGGCGACCTTGACCACACTTGCGCTATCGACGTTGCACGCGGAGGAGCACTGGAGCGTTGGTGCCGTCCCGGTCGAGCCGTTCTGGGCAGCGAAGCTCGCGCCGACGCTACCGAGAGTCAGCGAGTTTGCCGGGAGCGTCGCGCCTGCCGTGACATAGCCCTGGGGATCTGTCCCGCAGCCGCCACCGGTCGGGCAGTACTGCTTGAATACGGCGCTGTTGCCCGCGCCCGTCAGCCCCGCCACCGTAACGTCCCACCCCGAGCCGCTGCCGGTGGCGTCCGCGACCGCGAAATTGCTCATCTGGGTGGTCGTGGTCTGCGCCTGACCATTGAGAGTCACCCCACTGAGCGTCGGCAGTCCCGGGACCGTCGAGAACGACAACGAGCCGGCGATCACTGAGAATTGTGTCTGATCGTTCTGGGTAGCGCCCAGCACCGGCGTCGACCCGAAGGCGCAGACTGCGCACACCGCCAGGAGCGTGGTGAACGCTTGCAGCCAAACCGATGCGGTGGCGCGAGGTGACACGGCTACTCCCATGCAGGCGAACAAAATTACGCCGGCTAGGTAATCGAGGTTCAGTTGGGATCATCTCGGCACGGAGCCAAAATCCAACCTACTGAACGCTATCGACATATCGTAGCAGCTTCTTTAGCGGCCGCCATCGCCACGGCGCTCTATGGTCGGTGCGGACGAACTGGTCGCGCGCGACGCCAAGCACTAGACTTATATACGAAATAGTTCTGATTTTCTGATTTAGTGGCGTGGGTGTGCGGTACTACGTGTAAGAAATATTTCCTACCCGGAGGTTCCATGCACGTAAGACCTAATCGCTATCCCAACATCAGGCGTTCCGGCGTTCGTCGATTCGCCACGGCAACTTTCACCGCGTCACTGGTCGCACTACTAGCGACCATCCCAACCGGGTCCGCCGCGGCCGGCCCCAAAAACCCCACGCCCAGTGTCAGCCTGCCGGCATCCGTGTCCGGCCTTCCAGTCGGCGAAGTCGAAAAACTGTTCGCCGGTATTCCGCTCAGCGACCTGAACACCGCTCAGCTGACAGCGGTGCTCTCGAAACTGCCCGGCCTCAGCACACTGCCGGTCGGCAAGCTGGAAGAAGCGCTCACCAAAGTGACCAAAGGCCTAGAAAGCAAAGGCGGAACGCTCGGACAGCTACTCAAACCCGGCGAAGTGGTGCCCACCTTGGAAACCGAACTGAAAAAACTGCTGTCTGTACCTGAACTATTGTCCTTGCTCGGCGGCGAAAACCTGACGACCAAGCTGACCGGGGCACTCGGTTCGCAGAACCCGAGCCAGCTTCTCGGCATGCTGCTCAGCTCGAGCGCAAGCCCAGAACAGCTGCTAACCCACGTGCTCGAAACGTCGAACCAAGAAACCGTGAAAACCCTGCTCGGCACCACACTGACAGGCGAACCGTTCAGCCAGACCACCGTCGGCGGGCTGGCCAGCAGCCTCGGGACGACCACGAACGCACTCGCGGAAGGCCTCGGCACGACGCTCACGTCGACAACGATGGCGTTGACGGCGCCGCTGGCCAACGGCAAACTGTTGGGAGGTGTGGTCAACGCGGTCAAAGGCGTCACGCTCGGCCTCTTGGGCGGCTCCGCCTCTGAAAGCAAAGAAAAAGAAGCCAACAAAGAAACGACAAAAGAAAGCAGCAACAACAGAGAAAACACCAAAGAAAGCGGCGGACCGGGCACTCAGGGTGCGGGCGGCGCCACGGGCGCTGCGGGCGGCGCCTCGCTCGTCGTGAACAACACCCTCGGGCGCCAGACGGCCGTTGCCGCGAAAACGGTTGACAAGATCGAGATCCTCAGCCACAAGGTCAAGGGTCGCGTCGCCACGCTCGTACTACAAATCCCCGAAGCGGGCAACGTCGTCGTCAGTGGAGGCGGCGTCAAGGCAGTCCGCGAGACGGCCCGCAAACGCGAGCGCCTCACCGTGAGGATGCTGCTCTCAAAGGCCGGCACGGCGTCGCTGCACAAGCGCCACAACCGGCTACAGGTGGCCCTGAAGGCAGCCTTCAAGCCGATCAGCGGATCACGCTCTTCGGCGACGGCAACAGTGCACTTCACCTAAAGGAGAGGCCCCGCTTCGGCGGGGCTTTTCTATGCCCGTGAGGTTCAGCTCGTGCGGCGCGCGGACGTGGTCAGGCGCGCAGCTACGACGCCGAAGTGGCAGCACGGCCCCGTGACCAGCATCGCGGTCGCCGCGCCGGGCGCCGCGGTCCCGGTCGGTTCCTGCGCCACCCGCTCCGCTGGTGTGACAGCTCCCTCGCCGCGGCCGGGAAGGATCAGCAGCGCCGACAGCAGTCCTAGGGCAAAGATGCCCGCTGCCCACCAGAACGCGACCGTGTAGCCGTGTATCGCCGCCGCGTTGCTCAGCCCCGGTGCGCCGGCGTGGCTGGTCGCGTAGGAAGCGGCGGCGCTCGCGAACAGCGTGCTCAGCAACGCTGTGCCCACCGAGCCACCCACCTGCTGGGAGGTGTTGACCATCGCGGAGGCCACGCCCGCCTCCGAGCCGTCGATTCCGAGCGTCGCGGTGCTGAACGCGGGCGCGAAGATGCAGCCCATGCCGGCGCCGATGACCAGCAGCGCGGGCAGCACGTGGCTCGTGTAGCTGGCGCCGGGCGACAGACGCGTGAGCAGCAGCATCGCGATCAATCCGAGTGCCATGCCGCCGGCAACCAGCGGCTTGGCGCCGCTGCGGTAGAGCACTCTCGTCTGCACAGTGGTCGAGACGATGACGAGCACTCCCGTCATCGGCAGGAACGAGAGGCCCGTCTTGACCGGCGAGAACCCCAGATTCTGCTGCATGTAGTAGGTCAAGAACAGGAAGACCGCGAACACTCCCGCGCCGGCCAGCGCGATCGACAGGTACGCGCCGCCGCGGGCCCGGTCCATCACGATGTGCAGCGGAAGCAGCGGATTGCTCTTGCGGGCCTCGACAGACGCGAACGCCGCCAGCAGAACCACGCTGGCCGCCAGTGCGATGATCGTGAGCGGGGCGCTCCAGGAGTGCGTCTCTGCGTTGGAGAACCCGTACACGAGCGCGAACAGGCCTCCGCAGGCGAGCAGGACACCAGGGATGTCGACATGCGCGCGTTGCTCAGGCGGACGATTTTCCAACAGCCGCAGCGCCGCGAGCAAGGTCGGTAGCGCGATCACCACGTTGACATACAGACACCAGCGCCAGGACAGCGTCTGCGTGAGCGCCCCACCGAGGACCAATCCGACCGATGCGCCGCCACCTGCGATCGCGCCGAAGATGCCGAAGGCCTTCGAGCGGTCGGGCGAGCCGGCGAAGGTGACCGTCAGCAGCGAAAGTGCCGAGGGGGCGAGCAACGCCCCGAACGCGCCCTGCAGCGCTCGGGCGGCGACGAGCATGCCGAAGGACTGTGCCAGGCCTCCGAGCGCGGAGGCGCCGGCGAAGCCGACGAGCCCAGCGATGAACGTCCACTTGCGCCCGAACAAGTCGCCAAGCTTGCCTCCGAGCAGCAGCAGACTGCCGAACGCCAGCGCGTAGGCGGTGACGACCCACTGGCGGCTGTCCGTGGAGAAGCTGAGCGCCCGCTGCGCCGATGGCAGCGCGATGTTCACGATCGTCGCGTCGAGCACGACCATCAGCTGCGCAACGCCCAACAGGGCAAGCACCGCCCAACGACGGTCGTCCGTGACCTGTGAACATCCCAAGGAATTGCTCACACATCGACTGTACTGCTGTACGACGAGGAGCAGCTCGACGTTGGCGACGCCCGCGCGAGCGCGGTTGAGCGCCGTGGTCGGGCTCGTCGTACTCCTGCTGAGCTTTCTCGCCGGGGCTGGAACGGCCCGCGCCGGCACGCCATTCGTCGATGGCATCTCCGACCAGAGCCTCCCCGTGTGGAACGGCTCGTTCACGACCAGCGCGTTCGTGAGCTCGTTTCGCACGAGCTGGGTCGGCCAGATCGCGTTTGCTCGCTACGTGCTGCAGTGGAACGCGATGGCTGAAGCAAGCGCCGGCGCCAACGCACACGGGGACTACCGCGAACGCTTCGAAGCGTGGCTCGAAGACGTCCGTGCTCTGGGCTTGGAGCCGGTCGTCGCGCTGACGAGCTACACCGGCGTATATCCGGACGCCGGCGGCGAATACCAGCAGCGCGTCGAAGCGCTGCTCGGCGCGGCCGACCGCTACGACGCGCCCGTTGGCTACGTTGAGGCGTGGAACGAGCCGAACAACCAGGGCAATGAGCCCGCCGCCAAAGCCGGCGAAATCGCCAACTGGGCAAATGCCGTGTGCACCCACCTCGGCTGCCAGGTGATCGCCGGAGACTTCGAAGACAGTCCCTCGCTCGTCGTCTATCAGCAGGCCTACATCACCGCACTGCAGTTCTCGCCCGTCATCTGGGGCATCCACCCTTACCGCTCGGTCAAAGCGCACAACGACGAAGCGATCGTCCACTTCGAGCAGGCGCTGCCTGACCGCGGCGCCGGCGCTCAGATCTGGTTCACCGAGGTGGGGGCGTACTACTGCGCTCACCGCCAGGTGCTCGGCGAAGCACAGCAGGCCGCCGACGCGTCATACCTCATCGACACGCTGATCCCGACGGTCGCCCCGACACATGCCTTCTATTACGGGTTCATGGCAGGCGACGATGCAGAAGTGCCGTGTGCGACCGGCGCCGGCGAGGACAGCGAGCTGTACCGCGCCTCCGGTGTGCCGCGCGCCGCCGCGAGCGTGATCTTCGCGGGCTTCGACCGACCACTCGAGCTCGCCGCCGGTTTGAGCGGCGGCCTCGCGCCATTCGATTAGCCGCTACGCCTGCAGGTGTGGGTACTCCGCGGCCACGAGGCTGCGGTAGCGCTCGTAGATCGGTTTGGTGATCGGGACCATCTCGAGCGCCGCTTTGAGGTCCCCGCTGGTCTTGATGCGGCGCCTCGCCACCGCGTAGACGAAGCTTTCGCGGCCCTGGAAGAAGCGGTTGGCCGTCTCGGAGGACATCGTCATGCGCACCTTCGGCGACCAGTCGACCTCGTCGTTCCATGTCCACGCGAGGTTCGCCTGCTCGTCAGGCCGGCCGGCGCGCACGTTCAGCACCAGATCGACGTCCTCGAACTCGAACCGGCGCGGCACGTCGGCCGCGCACAGCCGCGGCCCGATCTCGGGATCCTCGTTCATGATCTGGAAGATCCGGTCGATCACGTCGTGGAACTCCTGTGGCGATGCGAATGGACTTGCCATCGTGCGACTGTTTATACCCGCCTGCCGGGGGCGAGGTGGCGCGACCGGCGCTAGAAGTGCAACTGCTCGCGCGCGCTCTCAACGAGCGTGCCGCCGCTCTTCAGCTCGCTGAGCGCGGCCATCATCGCGTCGAGCTCGCAGTCGACCTTCGCCGGCCACGGCTTCTGCGGGTGATCGTCGAGCGTCTTCAGTCCGTTGCCAGTGATGATCGCCACCACCACGTCGTCGGGCGCGAAGCGGCCCGTGGCGGCGAGTTTCTCGAGGACCGCGATCGTCGTGCCGCCTGCCGGCTCGGTCAGCAGCCCCTCGGTGGCGGCGAGCAGGTCGATGCCCGCAAAGATTTCCGGGTCGCTCGCGAAGCCGCCCGTGCCGCCGCGTTTGAGCACCGCGTCGATCACCAGGTAGCCGTCGCCCGGGTTGCCGATCGCCAGTGAGTGCGCCGCCGTCTCGGGCGTCACCGCGTGGATCTCCGCCTCCTCGGCGACGATCGCCGTCGCGATCGGGTTGCAGCCGCTCGGCTGGGCGATGTGGATGCGAGTCGCGTCGGTCTCTGACAGCTCCAGCAGCTGCAGCTCGACAAGGCCCTTGTGCAGGCGCGAGGACAGCGTGCCGCCGGCCGCCGCCGTGATGATGTGGTCGGGCGCCTGCCAGTCGAGCTGCTCGACGATCTCGAACGCCGCTGTCTTGGCACCCTCGGCGTAGAACGGACGCAGCGTGATGTTGGCGAAGTCCATGCCGGTCGTTTCCGCCAGTTCGCGGCAGCGCTTGTTGGCTTCGTCGTAGTTGCCCTCCACCTGGCAGACCTTCGCGCCGAGCGCCATGCACGCGCGCGCCTTCGTGTCCTCGAGCCGGTTGGGGTAGAAGATGTAGGCATCCACACCCGCCTTCGCCGCCATCGAAGCCACGGCCGTGCCGACGTTGCCGGTTGACACGCAGCCGATCTCCGTCCCGCCGCGCTCGAGCAGCCGCGCGACCGACATCGATACCACGCGGTCCTTGTAGGAGAGACTCGGGCGGTTGCTCGAGTCGTCCTTCAGATACAGGTTGCTGAGGCCCAGCTCCGCGCCCAGCCGGTCTGCGTGGATCAACGGCGTGTAGCCGGAGTGGCGCCCGACGCGGGCCTGCGCGGAGGCGTCGACGATTGGCAGCAGCTCCTCGAAGTGCCAGATGTTCTGCGGACGCTCGGAGCTGGGCACCTCACTGAAGTGGCGCGCGGCGAGCTCATAGTCGTAAACCACGTCGAGTCCCTTGCCGCAGTCAGGACACGCGAAGATCGCCTGCTCGAGCGGGTAGCTGTGCTCGCAGCGGTGGCAGACGAGGGCGGTCGCGCATGAGCGCGTCCGCTGTCGGGCCTCCGTGGGGCTCGGTGCAGTGTGTGTGCTCATGCCGGCACCCGCAACGATACGCCCGGCCACGGCGTCTGTGCGCCCTGCTCGTCGTGACCGAACGCAATCCACAGCTCCTCAGCCAGATGCGGCGCGAGCGGACCGAGCACCTGGGCGAGCACCGTCAACGCCTCGACGAGTGCATCGAGGTTGGCTGCGGAGAGCTTGCCCTCGCGCGCCACAGCACGTTTCTCGAAGTCCTTGATGCGGTCGAACAGGCGCATCACGTTGCGCACCGCGCTGTGCATCTCGAGGTTCTCCATGTCCTTTGTGATCCGTCCAACGCCGGCCTCGCACCACTGTGACAATTTGAGCCGCAGGTGCTCCGTATTGTCTCTCACCGGCGTGCCACCGTCGGGCGCCTCCTGTGTCGCGACGGGCTGTGCCAGATCCTCGCGCGCGCCCGCGCCCGCCTGCGCGAGCTTCGCGTGCGAGTACTCCCACACCTGCGTCAGGAACCTGCTGCAGCGCAGCACCGCCGAATCGCTCCAGTTCAGTGACTTCTGCGGGCTAGCCGCGTACAGCACGGCCAACCTCACGGTGTCGGCGCCGTAGCGCGCGACCAGCTCGTCGGGGTCGACCACGTTGCCGAGATGCTTGCTCATCTTGCGCCCGTCGGCCGTAACCATCTCGTGAAACAGGCAGCCGGCGAATGGCTCGCCGTCCGTGAGGAACGCCAGCGGCCCGATGTCGCGCAGCGCCTTCGTCACGATCCGCTGGTCGAATACGAAGTTGCCGCTGTCCGAGCCTGCGACCAGGCGCTCGGAGGGGAGCCACTGGCGCAGGTCTCCCAGCGCGAGGATCTCCTCCAGTGACTCCTCGCGCGCCTCAGGCGGTACGCACGCGGGGACCCACAGCCACAGCGAGTCGAAGTGGCAGTCGAGCGTGTCCGTCTCCCGGCGCGCGGGGCCGCCGCACGACGGGCAGGTTGTCTGCACGAACGTCTCGAGCTCGGCCAGCGGATTGCCGGTGCCGGTCGGGCGCAGGTCGAGCGGCAGCAGCACCGGCAGTTGCTCGCGCGGCACTGGCACCGTGCCGCACTGCTCGCAGTAGACGATCGGGATCGGCGTGCCCCACGAGCGCTGGCGCGAGATCGTGAAGTCGTGCGCCCGGTAGCGCACCGCCGTACGGCCGCCGAGCGCCACCGGCCCCGTGCCGGCGGGCGGCCGGTCGCCGTTGGCCGCGGCCTCCCGCACGTCCGTCTCGCCCGCGCCGAGCTCGCCCGTGCCCAGCTCTCCCGCGGCGTCGGGCACGTCGAAGCCGAGCCGGCGTGCGATCACCTCGTCGGTGCGGTCGCGCGTGGGAATGCCGAGCACGACGGTCGGTCCGAAGCGCGAGTCCACCAGCGGTGAGACGAGCACCGGCAGCGTGGCTCCGTCGGGAGCGCTCACCACGCGCCCGGTGTCGATCACGGGGATCGTCTCGGCCTCGCGTGAGCTGCGCTCCCAGCCGCCCGAGCGCAAATGCTCGAGCTGCTCGCCCACGCCCGGCGCCGACGCCCACTCGTCCGTGTCGGGGTGACGCGGCGACATCAGCACGAAGCGCGCGTCCGCGAGCGCGTCGGCATGGGGGGTGAAGACGGTCAGCGAGCCGTCCGGGCCGGAGAGCTCGAGCTCGACGCCGTCGACGCGGCCGAGCACGATCTCCTGGGAGGCGAGCGCCACGTCGTCCCACACGCCGCTCGCGGCGAGCTCAGCCAGACGGCGGTCGTTCTCCTCGGTGTAGGCGCTGATCCGCAGGTACCACTGCGGCAGCTGGATCAGGCGCACCGGCCCGTGGCAGCGCCAGCAGGTGCCGCCGGGCTCGACCTGCATCGACGCGAGCGTCGTCTGGCAGGTGTCGCACCAGTCGACGTTGCCGGTGCCGCGATAGATCAGACCCGCGTCGAGCAGCGTCAGGAATAGCCACTGCGACCAGCGGTACATGATCGCGTCGGAGCTCAGGAACGAGCGCTCCCAGTCGAACGAGAATCCCAGGCGCTGCAGCTGACCGGTCATGTGCTCGGCGCAGCGATGCACCCACTCGCTCGGCGGCTCGCCGCCGGCGATCGCGCCGAGCTCGGCCGGCAGGCCGAACGCGTCGAAGCCGAACGCGAACAGCACCGCGTCCCCGCGCGCGCGCCGGAAGCGCGCGTAGGCGTCGCCGATCGAGTAGCTGCGCACGTGGCCGATGTGGATGTTGCCCGACGTGAACGGGGCCGACGGCTTGATGTAGACGGGCGTCCGCTCGTCTAGCGCCGCAGGCGTCTTGAACGCGCCGCGCTCGCGCCACGCCGCCTGGCGACGGGTCTCGATCGCGTCGGGCTCATAGCGTGTGTGAATGCCGTCGTTCATGTCATTCGAGCATATCCGAGGGCATTGGCGCCAGGGTGGCGATTGCTATGCTCAGCCACACTTGACCCGCGTCGCTCACAAGCCCCTGAAGGCGCCCCGCCGGAGCCCCTCCGGCGTTGCCGGGCGCGGGGTTCTGTGGCCCGTTTCCCCTAACGGGATGTCCGCGACGAATGCGAGGATGCAGCGATGGAGATAGAGATCGGGCGCGGCAAGAAGGGCCGTCGGGCATACGGCTTCGACGACATCGCGATCGTGCCCTCCAGGCGCACGCGCGACCCCGACGACATCGACATCTCCTGGAAGCTCGGGCCTTACCAGTTCGAGCTGCCGATGCTCGCCTCGGCGATGGACGGCGTCGTCTCGCCGGAGAGCGCCGGCATCATCGGCCGCCTCGGCGGCCTCGCTGTGCTGAATCTCGAGGGTATCTTCACCCGCTACGAGGACGCCGAGGAGCAGCTCGAGCGGATCGCTTCGCTAGCGAAGGATGAGGCCACGCGCGAGATGCAGGAGATCTACCGCGAGCCGGTCAAGCCGGAGCTGATCGCGCAGCGCATTCGCGAGATCAAGGAGCAGAAAGTCGTCGTCGCCGCATCGCTCACACCGCAGCGCGTGCTCGATTACCACGAGATCGCGATGGACGCCGGCCTGGACGTGCTCGTCATCCAGGGCACCGTCGTCTCCGGCGAACACGTCTCGACCGTCTCTGAGCCGTTGAACCTGAAGGAGTTCATCCCCAGCCTCGACGTGCCGGTCGTGGTCGGCGGCTGCGCCTCCTACCACACGGGCCTGCACCTGATGCGCACCGGAGCGGCCGGCGTGCTCGTCGGCGTGGGGCCGGGGGCGGCCTGCACCACACGCGGCGTGCTCGGCATCGGCGTGCCGCAGGCGACCGCGATCGCCGACGTCGCCCACGCGCGCTCGACGCACATGCTCGAGACGGGCGAGTACTGCCAGGTGATCGCCGACGGCGGCATGCGCAACGGCGGCGATGTTTCCAAGGCGATCGCGCTGGGCGCCGACGCGGTGATGATCGGCTCGCCGCTCGCCCGCGCGTATGAGGCTCCCGGCCGGGGCTTTCACTGGGGGATGGCGACCTTCCACCCGAGCCTGCCGCGCGGCGCGCGCGTGGCGACGACCCAGAACGGGACGCTCGAGGAGATCCTCGTGGGGCCGGCGCGTGAGAACGACGGGACGTTCAACCTGTTCGGCGGCCTGCGCACGTCGATGGCGACCTGTGGCCACAAGGACCTCGCCGAGTTCAACCGCGCTGAGGTGGTTGTCGCGCCGTCGCTGCAGACCGAGGGCAAGGCGCTGCAACGCGACCAGGGCGTCGGTATGGGCGCGACCAACGGGAAGGTAGCCGCCCTCGTCGATGACTGATCTCGCCGCCACGGCTTCCCCGCCGGCGGTCGAGCACAGTACAGCCACGCCCGCGGTCGACGAGATCGTGGTGCTCGACTACGGGGGGCAGTATTCGCAGCTGATCGCGCGCAGGGTGCGCGACTGCGGCGTCTTCAGCGAGCTCATGCCTCATCACGTGCCGCTCCAGGAGATCGCGGCGCGCAAACCGCGCGGGATCATTCTCTCGGGCGGGCCGGCCTCGGTGTATGCGGATGGAGCTCCGCCGCTCGAGCTCGGGTTGCTGGAGCTCGGCGTGCCGGTGCTGGGCATCTGCTACGGCATGCAGCTGCTGGTACACACGCTGGGCGGGCGCGTCGAGCAGGCGGAGGTGGGGGAGTTCGGACGCTCCGAGCTGCACGTCTCCGACGCGGGCGTTCTGCTGGCCGGGCTGCCGCGCGAGCAGACCTGCTGGATGTCTCACCGCGACACCGTATACGAGGCGCCGCCGGGCTTCGCGGCGCTTGCATCGTCGAGCAGCTCACCGGTTGCCGCCGTCGAGAGCACCGAGCGCGGTATCTACGGCATCCAGTTTCACCCGGAGGTGGTGCACACGCCCTACGGCCAGGAGATCCTCACGAGATTCCTCACCGAGGTGTGCGGATGCGAGCTGACGTGGTCGGCGGCGTCGATCGTCGAGGAACAGGTCCGCCGCATTCGCGAACAGGTGGGGGAGGGCAGCGTGATCTGCGGCTTGTCCGGGGGCGTGGACTCCTCGGTGGCCGCGCTACTGGTGCACCGTGCTGTCGGCGAGCAGCTGACGTGCGTGTTCGTCGATCACGGCCTGATGCGCAAGGACGAGGGCGAGCAGGTCGTAAAGACCTTCCGCGACACGTTCAAGGTGCCGCTCGTGGCCGTCGACGCGGAGACGCGCTTCCTCGACAAGCTCAAGGGCGTGACCGAGCCGGAGGCCAAGCGCAAGGCGATCGGTGCGGAGTTCATCCGGGTCTTCGAGGAGGAGGCGGGAAAGCTCGCCGACGCAGCAGGCGACGTCGGAGCCGCCAGCCCCGCGCGCTTCCTCGTGCAGGGCACGCTGTACTCGGACGTGATCGAGTCGGGCGGCGGCACCGGCGCGGCGACGATCAAGTCCCACCACAACGTCGGCGGGCTCCCCGACGACCTGCAGTTCGAGCTCGTCGAGCCGCTGCGTGCCCTCTTCAAGGACGAGGTACGTGCAGTCGGCGCCGAGCTGGGCCTGCCCGAGCGCCTGGTCTGGCGCCAGCCGTTCCCCGGTCCGGGCCTCGCGATCCGGGTCGTCGGCGGTGAAGCGACCAAGGAGCGCCTGGACGTGCTGCGCGAGGCCGATCACATTCTGCAGGAGGAGATCCGCAAGGCCGGTCTCTACCGCGAACTGTGGCAGTCCTTCTGCGTGCTCCCCGACGTGCGCACAGTCGGCGTGCAGGGCGACGAGCGCACGTACGGCTATGTCGTGGTGGTGCGCGCGGTCACCAGCGACGACGCGATGACCGCCGATTGGGCGCGCCTGCCATACGACCTGCTCGAGACGGTCGCCTCGCGCATGATCAACGAGCTGCGCGAGGTCAACCGTGTCGTCCTGGACATCACATCGAAGCCGCCAGGCACCATCGAGTGGGAGTAGCCCGCGAGCGCGGGCTACTTCGCCTATAGTGTTCGACTCCGCCGCGCGCTGACGCGTGGCCTTTTTTACGCCATGGCCCCCTCCGCAAAGACCTACGTAGCGAAGCCGACCGACCGCGAGCGCAACTGGCTGGTCGTCGACGCCAACGGCAAGACGCTCGGGCGCCTGGCGACGCAGATCGCGGACGTGCTGCGCGGCAAGCGCAAGCCCGAGTACACGCCGCACATCGATACCGGCGACTTCGTCGTGGTGGTCAACGCGGAGAAGATCCACGTCACCGGCAACAAGCGCAAGGACAAGCGCTACTACCGCCACTCGGGCTACCCCGGCGGGCTGCGCTCGCGCACGTTCGAGGAGATGCTCGCCAAGCGCCCCGAGGACATCATCAGGCTCGCCGTCAAGGGCATGATGCCGCGCAACCGCCTCGCGCGCAAGCAGATCACCAAGCTCAAGATCTACGCCGGGCCCGAGCATCCGCACGTCGCACAGAAACCGCAACCCCTGGAGATCGAGGCCTGATGGCAGACGCCGAGCACCCTGAGAGCAGCGAGGAGGCCCAGCCAACTGCGGCCGAGCAGGCGGCAGGAGAGACGGCCGAGCAGGCGGGCGATCAGGTGACACAGGAGGCCCCCGCGGACACGCCGCAGGAGGTCCCGCAGGCTCAGGAG
>DASZFY010000037.1:0-52346 GCA_035939335.1 Solirubrobacteraceae bacterium
CGGCGATTACCCGCACCCGCGAATACACCCTGGCGGTGCAGCTCGGCCTGTCGCCGCGCTCACTACCGAAAGGCACCGTTGAAGTCCCCTACGACGAGACGGCCGAAGACTTCTTCGCCACCGGCGGCGTAGGCGCCTACCACTACGAAATCGTCTCCGGCGAACTGCCGCCGGGCCTGCGCCTGGAAGGCGATGACATCTACGGCACGCCCGAACTGGAAGGCGTCTACTCCTTCGTGCTGCAAGCGACCGACTCCGCCGAACCGGTACATACAGGTAGGCACCGGTACACGATCCGTGTGAAGGCCGGCAGCGGGCCACCGCTCGGCGCGTGGAAGCTCGGCTACGCCATGGCCAGCGAACCGGAAAACACGCACTTCGACGGCTTCACCCTCGAAGCCGGGGGCAAACTGCACGACGAAGACGGAGCGCCCGGGCACTGGACCTACAAACCCGGCCACCTCACCTTCACACTGGAACTGGCGGGCGGCTCGGTGGTCTACGAATACGTCGGCACGGGCAGCGGCACGGCCGGGCCCTTCAGTGGCACGTATTACCTCAACGGCACACCGGAGGGCACGTTCACGTTCACGCACGAATGAATGAGGCCGCGCCCTACGGCATAGAGGCGTATAGAGTCAGATCGGCGGCGTAGGCGTGGGGTATGCTCGTGTCCATCAACGATCTTTGGGAGACCTGCATGCTGCGTGCCGCCGCCGTCCGTCGGAGTGTTATCGGAGTGACGTTTAGCCTGTGCGTCGTCGCGCTGGTACTCGCAGCGGCGGCGCTCGCCGTCAAGCCCGCGCGCAGCGCGCACTTCAGCGGCCACATGAGCACCCAGCCGATCCTCGGCTTCCGCGCCCCAGTCAAGTTCACCGTCGCCACCGACGGGCGCACGCTGAAGGGCTTCAGCTTCGGCACCTTCGGCTGCTTCGGCGCGGGCGGCTTCCGCCCCGGCGTTAACCCCTACACGGGCAACTCGATCATGCCGGTCAGCGGGATCAAGGTCTCCTCGTCCGGGCGCTTCTCGGTGGCCGGCGCGAAAAACACGTCTAGCAGCCACGGCGAGACCACGACGACGACGATCTCGGTGAGCGGGCGCTTCACCAAGGCGAAGGCGGCGACGGGCTCGGTCACGTTCTCGCAGAAGATCACCGGCACGTTCAGCTCGACTTGCGGCCCGGCCACGGTCGGCTTCACCGCCGCCGCCCAGTGACGCCTCGCGCCGTCCGTTAGCGCACGCGGACGGCGCACAAGCGCCGCGGCGAACTGCGCGCGAAGGCCAACCGCGTGCGCTCCTGTCAAACTAGGTCCATGCGCGACGAGGCGACGTTCCGAGTCAAGAGTGGGCTGGCGGAGATGCTGAAGGGCGGCGTGATCATGGATGTGGTCACGCCCGAGCAAGCGAAGGTCGCCGAGGACGCGGGGGCGGCCGCGGTGATGGCGCTCGAGCGCGTGCCCGCCGACATCCGCCGCGACGGCGGCGTGGCGCGCATGTCCGACCCGGAGATGATCGCGGGCATCCAGGAGGCGGTGAGCATCCCCGTGATGGCAAAGGCGCGCATCGGGCACTTCATGGAGGCGCGCGTGCTCGAGGCGCTCGAGGTGGACTACGTCGACGAGTCGGAGGTGCTGACGCCGGCGGACGAGGCCAACCACATCGACAAGTCGGACTTCAAGGTGCCGTTCGTGTGCGGCGCGACCAATCTCGGCGAGGCGCTGCGGCGGATCGGCGAGGGCGCGGCGATGATCCGCTCCAAGGGCGAGGCCGGCACTGGCGACATCGTCGAGGCGGTGCGCCACATGCGCCAGATCACCGGCGAGATCCGCCGCCTGACGACGCTCGGCGGCGACGAGACGGCGAGTGCCGCCAAGGAGCTTGGCGCCCCGCTAGACCTCGTGCGCGAGGTGGCTGAGCAGGGCCGGCTGCCGGTGGTGCTGTTCTGCGCTGGCGGCATCGCAACGCCCGCCGACGCGGCGCTGATGATGGCGCTCGGCGCCGAGGGCGTGTTCGTCGGCTCGGGCATCTTCAAGTCTGAGGACCCGCCGACGCGGGCGCGCGCGATCGTCGAGGCGACCACCCACTGGCAGGACGCCGAGCGCGTCGCCGACGCCTCCCGTGGGCTCGGGCCGGCGATGGACAGCCTGGAGAGCTCCAAGCTCGAGGGCGAGCAGCTCCTAGCGCAGCGTGGTTGGTAGCGACGCGGCGCCAAAGTCGGCGGTGAAGCCGGTGGTGGGAGTGCTGGCCATGCAGGGCGGCTTCGCGGCGCACGAGCGGATGTTGCAGGGGCTCGGCGCCGATACCCGTCAGGTGCGGGTGCCGGCAGATCTCGACGGACTGGACGGGCTGGTGGTGCCGGGGGGCGAGTCGACGACGATGACGCTCGGGATCGCACGCGAGGGCCTTGCCGAGCCGCTGCGGGAGCTCGCGAGGCGGGGCACGCCGACCCTCGGCTCGTGCGCCGGGCTGATCATGCTCGACCGCGACCACCTCGGCGTGATGGACATGCGCGCCGAGCGCAACGCATTCGGTCGCCAGATCCACAGCTTCGAGGCGGACGTCGAGGTCGAGGGGATCTCAGACGGGCCGATCCGCGGCATCTTCATCCGCGCGCCGTGGATCGCCGAGCACGGCCCGGAGGTTGCGATCCTGGGTCGCGTCGACGGCCACGCCGTGGCGGCGCGCCAGGGAAACGTGCTCGTCGTGTCCTTCCACGCTGAGCTGGGCGGCGATGACCGCTTGCACCGCCTGTTTCTCAGGATCGTGGGGGAGGCAAGCGCCGACGGGCGCCTGTTCGTCGCTTGACAGCAGCGACGGTAAGTTGTAACTTACTGTAAGTGAAGACTAACCAAGCGACTGCATTCGACGCTCTTGGCGACCGTACGCGGCGCGAGATCTTCGAGCGCCTCAGCGGCGGGCCCCGCGCCGTCGGCGAGCTCGCCCGTGAGCTGCCGGTCAGCCGACCCGCCGTCTCGCAGCACCTGAAGGTGCTCAAGGAGGCCGGCCTCGTGAGCGACCGCGCCGAGGGCAACCGCCGCGTCTACCAGATCGACCCGACCGGAGTGAGCGAGCTGCGCGCGTATCTCGAGCACTTCTGGGACCAGTCACTCGCGTCCTTCAAGCAGGCCGCCCAACGCAAATACGAGGAGACCAAATGAGCACACCTGCCACAGCCACAGCCGCCCGCGCAGCCGTCACCGTGGACGCGCCGATCGAGCAAGCGTTCCAGACATTCACGCAGGACATCGGCAGCTGGTGGAATCCCGATCACCACATCCTGGAGGGCGAGCTCGCCGAGATGGTCTTCGAGCCGCGCGCCGGCGGCCACGTGTACGACCGCGCCGTCGACGGCAGCGAGTGCCGGTGGGCGCGCGTGCTCGCCTACGAGCCGCCGCATCGACTTGTGATCAGTTGGGACATCAACCTGCGCTGGCAGCTCGAGGCCGATCCAGAGCGTACGAGCGAGATCGAAGTGCGCTTCACCGCCGAAGGCGAGGAGCGCACGCGCGTGGAGCTCGAGCACCGCAACCTGGAGCGCCACGGCGAGGGCTGGGAGGCGATGCGCGACGCCGTCGACTCACCCGATGGCTGGCCAGCCGGGATGCAGTTGTTCGCAGCCCGCGTCGCCGCTCGCTCGGCATAGCCGTCGGTCGCGTGGTCAGCTCGACTGGAAGCTGACCACGCCGTCGTGCTCGCGTTCGACTACGAGCCCGTCGCGCAGGAGCAGGTCGACGTGCCCGAGCACCTCCGAGAGCGTGAGGAACGCCTGCGTGACAGCGACGTTGCCCCAAAGCTCCTGGGCGATCTCGTGCGCGGTGCGCGGCTGGGAGGCGATCAAGAGGCGGATCTTCTCGGCGCGTCGCTCGTGCAGGCGGAAGCGCTCGTCGATCAGCGACACGTGGTCGGTGATCGGCCGCCCGTGGCCGGGAAGCACGAGCGACAGATCCATCGCGCGCGTCTTCTCCAGCGAGTCCATGTAGGTGAGCAGCGCCTGCGGGCGTGGACCGGCGTACTCCTCGTCGGCGTCCAGCGGCCGTGCCAGCAGTGGGTTGGAGGAGATGTGCGCGATCAGATGGTCCGCGGCGAGCAGGATCGAGTGTTGGCCGATCTCTGATCGGTCGTCCAGGAACACCGTGTCGGAGGGGCTGTGGCCGGGACGGTGCAGCACCCGCAGCGTACGGTCGCGCAGCTCGAGTACGGCGCCGTCCGCCAGCGGCCGGGTCACCTCGACGGCGGCGCCCCACGCGCGAAAGCCCGCCGAGACGGCGCGTAGCGCGGTCACGATTTCGGGGGGGAGCCCGTGGCGCAGCATCAGGCGCTGGGCGAACTGGTCTTCGAGGTCCGTCTGGTGTGCGTAGCCGGCGAGGAACGGCGAGAGGCCCTCGAGCGCCGCCACCTCGGCGCCGGAGCGGCGCGCGAGGATCGAGGCGAGGCCGAAATGGTCCATGTGCTGATGCGTGATGATCAGCAGCTGGATGTCCTCGACCGCGTGCCCGCGCTCAGCGAGCGCCTGCTCGAGCTCGTCGAGCGCCTTGGCGGAGTTCGGCCCGGAGTCGACGAGCGTGAGCGGCGAGTCCTCGATCAGGTATGCGTTGACGCGCCCGACCATGAACGGCGTCGGGATCGCGAGTCGGTGGATGCCGGCGTCGGCCGCGAGCGCCAGCGCCTCGTGCTCAGCTTCCTCCCTGACTTGCTCCGCGTCGCTCACGGCCCGGTCGGGCGGCGCCGGCCGGGTCGGGGGTCCGAGCGGATCAGCGCCAGGACCTCGTCGCGGCGTCGTTGCATGTCCTCGGGTGAGACCAGCGACTCCAGGCACAGACGCAGCAGCGGCTCGGTGTTGGAGGGCCGCACGTTGAAGTGCCAGTCCGTGTAGTCGATCGAGATCCCGTCGAGGCGGTCCTGGTCGGCATCGGGGTAGCGCGCGGCGATCTCCTCGATCTTGGCGGCGGGGTCCGCGACCTCGGAGTTGATCTCGCCGGAGATGAAGTAGTGCTCGCGGTAGGGGGCCAGGAGCTCGGACATGCGCTCGCCGCGCGTGCACAGCAGCTCGAGCACGAGCAGCGCGGGGATCGTGCCCGCGTCCGCGCAGTAGAAGTCGCGGAAGTAGTAGTGCCCGGAGACCTCGCCGCCGAACAGCGAGCCCTCCTTGCGCATGCGCGTCTTGAAGAACGCGTGGCCGACGCGGTTGCGATACGCGATCCCGCCGGCCCTGGTGACGGTGTCAGGGACCGCGCGCGAGGCGCGCACGTCGTACAGGATCGCTTCGGGGTGGGCGGGGTTCGGGTTTTTCGCCAGCAGCGAGTCGGCGAGCAGCGCGGTGAGGAAGTCGCCGTCCACGAACTCGCCGGTGTCGTCGATGAAGAAGCAGCGATCGGCGTCGCCGTCCCACGCGATCCCCAGGTCCGCACCGGTTTCGCGGACCTTCTGCATGATCAGCCGCCGGTTCTCCGGTAGCAGCGGGTTGGGCTCGTGGTCCGGGAAGTTGCCGTCGGGTGTCCAGTACGTCTCGATCAGCTCGAGATCGAGGCTCTCGAGCAGCGGGCCAGCCACCGGGCCGGCCATCCCGTTGCCGCCGTCCACGACCACCTTCAGCGTTTGTGGCGCCGAGCGCACGGCGTCGGCGTCGATGAAGCGCAGCACCGTCGCCTGGAACTCGTCGTAGATGTCGACCTCGTCCAGCGTGCCGCGAGCCGGCGCATCTCCTGGTGTCGTGCCGCCAGCGGCGACCCCGGCTTCGATCTCGCGGCGGATGTCCTGGATGCCCGTGTCTCCGGACAGCGCGAGGGCGCCCTCGCGCAGCAGCTTGGCGCCGGTGTAGGCCTTGGGGTTGTGCGAGGCGGTGCACATCAGCCCGCCGTCCAGCTCGCGCGAGCCGACCAGGAAGTAGAGCATCTCGCTGCCCACCTGCCCGGCGTCGATCACGTTCACGCCCTCACCCAGCAGCCCCTCCCGGTAGCGGGCCGAGAGCTCCGGCGCGCTCAGGCGCATGTCGCGCCCGAGGCCTACGCGCAGCTCCGCCACGGGCTTGCCCGAGAGCTTGGCGAGCACGTGTGCGAACGCACGGCCGATCTGCTCGGCGAGCTCGCCGTCGATCTCGTCCGGGTATAGCCCGCGGATGTCGTAGGCCTTGAAGATGTCGGACGGTGGCGCGGCGCTCATCGAGCGCCCATCCTACGTGCCGAGCAGCCGTCTCGCGGGCCGTCGCCGCGGCGCAGGCCGGCGGACTCGTAAACTGGGGGACATGTCTGGGCACTCGAAGTGGTCGAGCATCAAGCACAAGAAGGCGGTCGTGGACTCGCGTCGCGGCGCCCAGTTCTCCAAGCTCTCGCGGGCGATCATGGTCGCCGCGCGCGACGGCGGCGGCGACCCCGAGACCAACGTCGTGCTGGAGAACGCCGTGCGCAAGGCCAAAGAAGCGTCGATGCCGAAGGAGAACATCGAGCGCGCGATCGTCAAAGGCACGGGCGAGGGCGGCGAGGCAGACGCGATCGAGACGGTCCTCTACGAGGGCTACGGACCCGGTGGCGTGGCGGTCCTGGTCGAGGCCCTGACCGACAACCGCAACCGCACGGGAGCGGACGTCAGGCACGCGTTTTCCAAGAGCGGCGGCAGCCTCGGCGAGCCCGGCTCGGTGGCGTACCTGTTCGACAAGAAGGGCGTGATCCTGATCGACGCGGAGCGCTACTCCGAAGACGATCTGATGGTCGCGGTGGACGCCGGCGCCGAGGACGTCGGCACCGACGAGGACGTCTTCGAGGTGATCACCGAGCCGGCGGACTTCGCGCGCGTGCGCAAGGCGCTGGAGGACGCGGGCATCGAGATGGAAAGCGCCGAGATGGCGTTCAGACCGTCGAGCCTGGTGCCGATCGACGAGGCGCACGCCGGCAGCCTGATGCGGCTGATCGAGACGTTGGAAGACAACGATGACGTGAGCGCGGTGCACGCCAACTTCGACGTGTCGGCAGACGTGCTCGAGCGTGTCGCGGGCTGAGCGCCCGATCCGGCCCGCAGAGCCGCCCGAGCCAGCCGCGGCGCGGCCTGTCGTGGTGATCCTGTGCGGCGGGCGCGGCACGCGCCTGCAGGAGCACACGCAGGCGATCCCCAAGCCGCTGGTGGAGATCGGCGGGATGCCGATCGTGTGGCACGTGATCCAGCTGTACGCCGTCCAAGGCTTCCGCCGCTTCCTGCTCGCGACCGGCTACCGGGGCGAGCTGATCGAGGAGTTCGTCGCCAGCCACGAGTGGCCGGCGGGCGTGAGCGTCGAGTGTGTCGACACGGGCCTGGAGACCTCCACCGGCGGGCGCATCAAGCTGCTCGAGCGGCGCCTCGCGGGGGAGGACATGCTGTGCGCGACCTACGCCGACGGGCTCGCGGACATCGATCTCGGCGCGCTGCTTGCGTTTCATCGCGGGCACGGCGCGCTCGCGAGCATGACCGTCGTGCGCCCGCAGCTGCAGTTCGGCGTGACCGAGCTAGACGACGACGGGCGTGTGCGCGGCTTTCGCGAGAAGCCCACCTCCGAGCACTGGATCAACGGCGGCTTCTTTTGCTTCGACGCGGCCGTGCTCGCCCATCTCGATCGTGACAGCGTGCTCGAGCGCGCGCCGCTGGAGGAGCTGGCCGGCGCCGGAGAGCTGCGCGCCTTCCGCCACGAGGGCTTCTGGGAGTGCATGGACACCTACAAGGACGCCGTCGCGCTGAACGACCTGTGGCAGTCGGGGCAGGCGCCGTGGCATCTGTGGACAGAGCCCGCGGCGGTCAAGCAGCCGGCAGCCGGCGTGCTCGAAACAGCGGCACAGGCTCGCGGATCCCTTTGAGCCGCCGCTCGCCCGCATAGGAGAAGCCGTAGGCGTCCTTGGCGGACTCGCGCACCTCGCGCTCGACGAGCACGGTGCCAGGGCGCGCGATCGCGGTGATGCGGCTGGCGAGGTTGACCGGGCGCCCGAACCAGTCGCCCGCGCGTGGCAGCGCGCGACCGAAGGCCGCGCCCGCGCGCAGCTGGGGGAAGTCCTCGCCCTCGGCGTCCGCGGCGTCGATCAGCATCAGCGCCGCATCCAGCAGCGGCTCGGGCTCGGGCGAGGCGAGCATCGCGGCGTCGCCGATCGTCTTCACGAGCCGTACAGGCGGCGTCGCCGCCTCGGAGGCGAGCGCCTCGAGCCGCACGGCCAGGTGTCCGAGCCGCTCGGGCGCGACCTCCTCACCCAGGCGTGTGAAGCCGACGAGGTCGGCGAAGCACACGGCGACCTCGCGCGAGCCCGGCAGCTGTCCGCCGCGGCGCTCGAGCGCGCTGATCACCTCACTCTGCGCCGTGTGCCTGAGGTGCAGCGCCAGCACGTTGCTGAGGAGCGGGTCGACCA
This sequence comes from Solirubrobacteraceae bacterium, assembly GCA_035939335.1. Classification (GTDB taxonomy): domain Bacteria; phylum Actinomycetota; class Thermoleophilia; order Solirubrobacterales; family Solirubrobacteraceae; genus Palsa-744. Next base: position 8,359 of record DASZFY010000037.1, read on the forward strand.
TCGGGTAGAGCGCCGCGACCGCTTGGGCGTAGCGCCCGGCGAGATCGCGTTCGCTCAGCCCTGGCTCGAGCACCAGTTTCAACGGCAGCAGCCGCAGGCTCTCCGCCGCCTGGGAGAGCCCGCGGCCGAGCACGCGCAGCAGCTCGAGGATCTCCTCGTCGGAGATCCCCGCCTCGCGCGCCAGCAGCGTGCGCTTGGCCGACTCGACCTCTGCCTCGGTGTAGAGCGCCTCGCCCGCGTCGGGGACCGGCAGGCCCATCGCGCGGCGTGCCTTCACGAGGAAGTCCTCCTCGACGCCGCTCATCCGCGCGACCTCGGCCGCTGTGTAACGCTCCTCGCCCACGATCACACGGTCGGCGGGCAGGAAGATGACCGTTCCCGAGGCCGTCGTGCGGCGCAGTTCGCTGAGCGGCACGCCTTCGCCCGCGAGCTGCTCGAGCAGAGCCAGGCGCTCGGCGCGGGCCTCGCCCTCGAGCCCGTCGAGCAGCCCCTCGGCGACGAAGTCGATGCTCACGTGGCGCAGCGTACGCCACCCTCGCGGGCGCGCGTGGGCAGGCAGGCGTCCGGCGGCGGGCGCAGAATCACAGGCCGTGATCGTCCTCGGCATCGACCCGGGTCTCGCCAACACCGGCTATGGCGTCGTCGCCCGCCGGGGCGGGCGGCTGCTGGCGCTCGACGGCGGCGTGATCACCACGCGCGCGGAGCTCGCGCCGGAGCGGCGCCTGGCCGAGATCCACTTGGCTGTGGACGCCCTGATCGACGAACACCAGCCTGATGCGATGGCCCTCGAGGAGCTGTACTTCGGGCAGAACGTGCGCACCGCGTTCGCCGTCGGGCAGGCCCGCGGCGTGGTGCTGCTCGCGGCCGGCCAGCACGGCGTGCCGTGTACCGGCTACACCCCACAACAGGTAAAGGGCGCTGTTTGCGGCTCAGGCCGTGCGCAGAAGGACCAGGTGGCGCGCATGGTCCAGACGCTGCTCGGCCTGGCGGAGGAGCCGCGACCCGACCACGCCGCCGATGCGCTGGCGGTGGCGCTCTGCCACGCAAATTGCGCGCCGCTGGCGATGGCGCTCGCGGGGGCCGGCGCGTGATCGCGCTGCTGCGGGGCGAGGTCGCCGTGCGCCGCACCGATCACGTCGTGATCCTCAGCGGCAGCGTCGGCTACCGGGCGGCGGTGTCCGCGCAGACGCTCGCGCACGTCCCCGCGGTCGGCGAGCACGTGACGCTCCATACGCACCTGATCGTGCGCGACGACGCGCTCGCGCTGTATGGCTTCGCCTCCGAGCAGGAGCGCGACCTGTTCTTGATGCTGCTTGCCGTCCAGGCGGTCGGGCCGAAGGTAGCGCTGGCGGTGCTCTCGGCGGCGCCGCCGCGCGAGCTAATCGGCGCGCTCGCGGCGGGCGACGCGGCCCGCTTCCAGGCGGTTCCGGGCATCGGCAAGCGCACCGCCGAACGGATCATCGTCGAGCTGCGCGAGAAGGTGGGCGTCGACAGCGACGCTGGCATCGCCACACGCACGCCGATCATCGCGCGGCGCGGCGAGGCGCAGGACCCGCGGCTGCTGGCGCGTGACGGCCTGCTCGAGCTCGGCTACGCGCCGGGCGAGGCAGACGAGCTGCTGCGCGATCTCGAGGGCGAGACGGCGGAGGAGCTGCTCGGAGGCGCCCTGCGCCTGGCGCGGTCGGGGTCGTGAGCCGATGAGTGAGACGGCCGCCCGCATCCAGACGCCGTATCTCGTCGCCGAGGACGAGCTCGACCGCTCGCTGCGCCCCAGGAGGCTGGAGGAGTTCGTCGGCCAGGAGACGCTGCGCGAGCAGCTGAAGGTGGCGATCGAGGCGTGCACCGCGCGCGGCGACGCGCTCGACCATCTGCTGCTTGCCGGGCCTCCGGGACTCGGCAAGACCTCGCTCGCGCAGATCGTCGCGGCCGAGCTGGAAGTGCCGTTCGTGCAGACCGCGGGACCGGCGCTCGAGCGCAAGGGAGACATTGCGGCGTTTCTGACGGCCCTCGAGCCGCGCAGCGTGTTCTTCGTCGATGAGATCCACCGGCTGGCGCGCACGCTGGAGGAGACGTTCTACCCGGCGATGGAGGACCACCGCCTGCCGATCACCGTCGGGCAGGGGGCGGGCGCACGCGTGGTGACGCTCGAGCTGCCGCCGTTCACGCTCGTCGGCGCCACGACCCGCACGGGCCTGTTGACGACGCCGCTGCGCGACCGCTTCGGCATCCAGGCGCGCCTGGAGCCCTACGCGATTGACGAGCTCGCGATCATCGTGCGCCGCTCGGCGGGGATCCTCGAGATCGAGCTCGAGGACGACGGCGCCGTCGCGATCGCCGCGCGCAGCAGGGGCACCCCGCGGGTGGCCAACCGGCTGCTGAAGCGCGTGCGCGACTTCGCCGAGGTGAGGATGGCGGGCGTGGTCACGGCCGAGGCCGCGTACGCGGCGCTCGAGATGCTCGAGGTCGACGAGCGCGGCCTCGATCGCCTCGACCGCGAGATTCTCAGCGCGATCTGCTCTAAGTTCGCCGGCGGCCCTGTCGGGCTGTCGACGCTCGCGGTCGCGGTCGGCGAGGAGCAGGACACGATCGAGGACGTGTATGAGCCGTATCTGCTGCAGGAAGGCCTGCTGAAGCGCACCCCGCGCGGCAGGATGGCGACGAGCGCGGCGTATGAGCATCTCGGGCTCCCCCTTCCGGGGACAGGCGAGCCGCCCGCGCAAGCCGCCGCCGGGGCATCGCTGTTCTGAGCACCCCTCCGACGCTGCACGACCGGGCGGTTCGCTTACCATCCGCCTTTCGAGGTCTGCTTGCGTAGTCTGTGTGGGAACACCATGACCCATCCATTCATCTGCCCCAACTGCGGCCACCGTACCTCAGAGCTCGATCGCAACATTGGCTTCACACGTCAGCCCAAGGGTTGCGCGAAGTGCGGCTTCGCGTTCCTGTTCGAACTGCTCGATGACTACTACCCGGCGCCCGACGCGGCGTTCTTCGTCTGCGACGGCGAGGGGCGCGTGGTGGGCTGCGGCAAGAACTCATTCGCGTTCACCGGTCTCGAGGAGGAAGAGGTGATCGGACAGCGCGTCGAGCAGGTGCTCGGCCTGAACTTCGCCAATGGCGATGACCCGGTGGCGACGGTTCTGGAGTGGGGGGTGCGCGCGCTGGAGGTGCAGGTGCAGGTCTCAGGCGAACGCGACGTCGCCGCCAACGCCAAAGCCGACATGTTCCCCGCCTACGATGACGATGGCGGGCTGTTGCTGGTGCTCACCCCCGATAAGTAGTCTCTGAGCGATGACCGACCGCCGACGCAACGCCCTGATCCTCTTGATCGTCGCGGGCCTCGTGGCCGCCTCGGCGGCGGCGATCGCGCTCAAACCCACGCGCCTCGGGCTCGACCTGAAGGGCGGCGTCGAGCTCGTCTATCAGGCAAAGCCGACGGCGGCGACCAAGGTGGATTCCGAATCGCTCGAACGCGCGATCAACATCATGCGCAAGCGTGTCGACCAGCTGGGCGTTGCGCAGCCGGAAATCCAGAGTGCGGGCAACAACCAGATCGACGTTGCACTTCCCGACGTCAAGAACGCCGAACAGGCCCAGAACGAGGTCGGCAAGACCGCGCAGCTGCAGTTCTACGACTGGGAGCCCAACGTGATCGGGCCGAGCGGCGAACCGGCGCCCACCGAAGGCACGGTCACCGGTGACGCGACGAGCACCGGGCCGGGTGGCGTGACCGCGGGCCTGCCCGAGTACCAAGCCGTCCTGCGCGCCGCCAAACGCAAGCCGGAACTGCGCAAGACCGACACGACCTGGGGCCGCGGCTGCACGCCGGCGCAGGTCGAAGCCTGCATCTACGGCAGCTGGTACCTGCTCGACACCGCGCACGAAAAAGTCCTCAGAGGCCCGGAAGAAACCGAACGCGACCTCTACTCCGACCTCGGCAAACAGCCGGCGGGCGCGAAGCTGAAGGCGGTGCGGGTCAACCCGGGGACCGTGCTGGTGCAGGCCCATCCGGTGGAAAGCGCCTCCGGCAAGATCTCCAACCCGTCGCCCAACAGCTGGTACGTGCTCAGGGACAACACGGTCCTGAACGGCGAAGACATCACCAACCCGATCCAGAGCAACGACGAATCCACCGGCCAGCCCGACGTCACCTTCGGCTTCACCTCGCACGGCAAGACGGTGTGGGAACGCGTCACCAAGGAAATCGCCCATCGCGGCCAGGAAGCCAAGCTCCCGGGGGTCACCAAGGAAGAGGCGCTGCAGCACTTCGCGGTCGTGCTCGACGGTCAGCTGATCACTGTGCCGTCGATCGACTTCGAAAAATACCCCGAAGGAATCGATGCCTCCACCGGCTCTGAGATCTCGGGTGGCTTCACGATCACATCGGCCCAGACTCTGGCCAACGAGCTGCAGTCCGGCGCGCTGCCGGTCAAACTCGACCTGATCTCGCGCTCGCAGGTCTCGGCGACGCTCGGCAAACAGGCGCTCAACCAGGGCCTGATCGCGGGGCTCGCGGGCTTCGCCGTGGTGTGCCTGTTCCTGCTCACGTTCTACCGCTTCCTCGGCATCATCGCCGTCGGCGGCCTGGTCATCTACGGCGTGTACTTCTTCGCGCTCGTGAAGCTGATCCCGATCACGCTGACGCTGCCGGGCATCGCCGGGCTGATCCTGACGATCGGGGTGTGCGCCGACGCGAACATCGTGATCTTCGAGCGCGTCAAGGAGGAGATCCGCGGCGGAAGATCGATCATCTCGGGGATCGCCACCGGCTACAAGCACGGTTTCGCGGCGATCGTCGACGCGAACGTGGTGACGTTTATGACGGCGTTCATCCTGTTTGCGCTCGCCACCGCAGAAGTCAAGGGCTTCGCGTTCATGCTGGGCATCGGCACGCTCGTGTCGCTGTTCACCGCGGTACTAGCAACGCAGGCGGCGCTCGGCGCGATGAGCCGCTCGCGGCTCGTAACCCACCCCTCCGCGCTCGGCGCCTCGCCCAAACGCAAACGCCTGACGTTCGACTTCATGGGCGCGTCGAAGTGGTTCTTCTCGATGTCGGGCACGATCCTGCTGGTCGGCGCGCTGGCGATCGGCGGCAACGGGCTGCACTTCGGTATCGACTTCAAGGGCGGCACGCGCATCCAGACGGCGTTTATCAAGCCCGTCTCCGAGGCGGAAGTGGCGAAAGTGATGAGCGCGGCCGGCTACAGCGACGCCCAGGTGCAGAAGTTCTCCAACAAGAGCATCGGCGGCAACGGCTACCAGATCTCCACCAAGACGCTCGCCCCCGAAAAGCTCAAGAACATCGAACGCGCGCTCAACACGGCGTTCGGCAACGGCCCGCAGCATCCCGGCACCAGGGATCTGTCCTCGACCTCGATCGGGCCGACGTTCGGCAAAACCGTCGCCAACAGCGCGGTGATCGCGATCATCGCCTCGCTGCTGGTGATCTCCGCGTACATCGCGCTGCGCTTCGAGTGGAAGTACGCGGTGCCGGTGCTGATCGCGCTGATGCACGACCTGCTGATCACGGCCGGCGTCTACTCGCTCACGGGGAGGGAAGTCACGACGGCGACGGTCGCCGCGCTGCTGACGATCCTGGGGTACTCGCTGTACGACACGATCATCGTGTTCGATCGAGTACGGGAGAACGTCCCGCGCATGCCGCGCGCGGCGTTCTCGCAGATCGTCAACCGCTCGATGTCAGAGGTCGTCACCAGGTCGCTGGCGACGAGCTTCTGCACGCTGCTGCCCGTGATCGCGCTGCTGCTGTTCGGCGGGGAAACGCTCAAGGACTTCGCGTTCGCGTTGATGATCGGCATCGCCTCCGGCGCGTACTCGTCGATCTTTATCGCCTCGCCGGTGTTGACCCACTGGAAGGAGCGCGAGCCCGGTTACCGCCAACGACGCGCGCGGATCGTGCGCGAACTGGGCATGGTCCCCGCCTACGCGACGACCGCCGGCGGCGGGCCCGAGGACGTCGAGCCCGAGCGCAAGCGCAGGCGCACGCGCCGCGGCAGCCTGATCGCGCCCGAGGAAGCCGGCCAGCAGCTCTCGCGCGACGAGTTCCAGGAACTCGTGCGCGACCTCGATGTGGACGGCGAGCCCAATGGCACGCCGACGCCCGCCCGCGGGCGCCGGGCGCGTACAGCCGAGACCGGCGCCACGGTTGCGCCGCCTGCCCCGCCCGCATCGTCCCCGGAGGGGGAGCGCGACCCCGCGGCAGATCTCACGCCCGAGGACCTGGTGCTGAAGGAAGATCCCAAGCAACGCCCGAAGAGCCGGCGCCCGCGCAATAAACGCCACGGTAGGTCGCGCTGATGGGTCTGCTCGGCTGGGTGATCATGGGTCTCGCGATCTGGCACTTCACGATCTTCATGCCCGACCGCTTCTGGGGCGGGATCGTCGGCGCGTTCGTGGGCTCGCTGATCGGCTCGATCGTCGTCGGGCTGATCATCTACGCCGTCAAGGATTCCGCGCTGCGGATCCCGGGCGAAAAGGCAACGAACATCGGCGTGGTGCTGTACGCAGTCCCCGGCGCGCTGATCGGCATCGCCCTCGTCTACCTCGAGGGCATGCGCCGCGAACGCGCGCTTCGGGAGCCTGACGCGCTCGCGCCGTAGCCGCCGCGCCCGCCCCCGCGGACGCCCGGGTTCTGTCTTCGCCTCACCGTAGTCTCGCGGCGTGCAGCCCTGTCGCTTCGAGATCGCAGTATGTCCGCCCGCAGATGTAGAGCACCTGCGGCGCGAGCTGGGGGTGAGCGGTGCGCTCGCGCAGGTGCTCGTGCGCAGGGGCATGGCCGACCCGGCCAGCGCGCATGCGTTCCTCGAGGGCGGTGAGGAGCACCCGCCCGAGGCGTTTGCCGGCATCGGCGTGGCGGTGGCGTCGATCCTCGGCCACCTCGCGAGTGGCACGCGCATCACGATCCACGGCGACTACGACGTCGACGGCATCTGCTCAACGGCGGTGCTGGTGCGCGCGCTGCGTGCGCTCGGGGCCGACATCGACTTCTACCTGCCCGATCGCGCGGGCGACGGCTACGGGCTGAACGCGGCGACCGTGCGGCGGCTGGCGGCGAGGGGGACGCGGCTGCTCGTGACGGCCGACTGCGCGATCACCGCCGTAGATGAGGTGCAGGAGGCGAAGGCGCTCGGCATGGACGTTGTGGTCACCGATCACCACTCCCCGCGCGCCGACGGCGCGCTGCCGGACGCGCCGCTAGTGCACCCGCGACTGTGCGGCTACCCGTGCGCGGAGCTGTGCGCGACGGCGGTCGCCTACAAGCTGGCCGAGGCGCTGGTGCGCGCCGCTGCGGACGGTGAGGCGGGCGAGCTGGCGGCCGAGCGCGCTCGCGCGATGCTCACCGGACGCATCCTTGCTCAGGACCTCGACCTGGTGGCGCTCGCGACGATCGCCGATGTCGTCACGCTCGTCGGCGAGAACCGCACGCTCGTGCGCCACGGGCTGCGCGCGCTCGCCGCCACCGCCAAGCCGGGCCTACGCGCGCTGATGTCCGTCGCGGGCGTCGCTCCCGCCAAGGTCAACGAGCGCGCGGTCGCGTTCGCGCTCGCGCCGCGGCTGAACGCCGCCGGACGCCTTTATAGAGCCGACGCCGGCCTCGAGCTGATCCTCACCGAGGACACGGCGCGCGCGGAGCAGATCGCCGCGGAGCTCGACTCGGCCAACCGCGAGCGCCGCCAGGTCGAGATGGGGATCCGCTTCCAGGCCGAGGCGCAGATGGACGAGCTGGGCGAGCGCTCGGCGTACGTGCTCTCTGGGGACGGCTGGCACCCGGGGGTGATCGGGATCGTCGCCTCACGGCTGGTCGAGCGCAGCGGGCGCCCGGTCGTGCTGATCGCGCTCGACGGCGACACCGGCAAGGCTTCCGGGCGCAGCGTCGAGGCGTTCGACCTGCTCGCGGGGCTGACCGCGTGCGACGAGTACCTGCTGCGATACGGCGGACACCGCGCGGCCGCGGGACTGGAGATCGAGCGCGCTCGCGTGGACGACTTCGCCAGCGCGCTCTCCGAGCACGCCAAGCGCGTGATGCGGCCACAGGACCTCATTGCGGTGGAGCGCGTGGATGCGCTCGTCGGCGGCGACGAGCTCGGCATGGCGCTCGCTGAGGAGCTGCAGGCGGTGGCGCCGTTCGGGCGCGGAAACCCGCCCGTCTCGCTGATGCTCGCCGACGCCGTGTTCTCAGATGTGCGCCCGATGGGGGAAGGCAAGCACGCGCGCTTCACGGTCGAGTCGCGCGGCGCCCGCGCCCGCGCCGTCGCGTTCGGGACCGGCGGGCGCCTGCTGGCCGATTCTGGATCGGCCCCCGGTGATCCGAGCGCGACGCTGAGGCCCGGCGCGGTCGAGGCGACGTTCACGCTGGAGGTCAACGAATGGAACGGCGTCAGCGAGCCGCGGCTGGTGCTGCGCCGCGCACAGGCAGTGCAGGAGCCCGCCGCCGAGCAGCCGTGCGAGGAGGTGGCGGACGAGGCAGACGCGGAGGAGCTCGTGCTGTTCGCGCTTCCCTGATCGCGCCTTCAATCCGCCCCGACGGTCCCCTACCCTTACTACATGGCCATCGCTGAAGATCCCCAGCGTTCACAGTCCACCGGCGTAGCGGACGCGCCGGTCGTGAGCGACACCGCCGAGCCGACCGTGCGCCGGCCCGAGCAGCCCGCCCAAGGCGCGGGCGTGCGCGCGGGAGCGCTCGCACTGCCCGTCTCGGCGCTTGACCCGTCCGAGCGACGGCTGCTGAGCGACCTATTCGCGATCGTCTCCGAGCACGCGGCCGACTCCTCGGTCGAGATCGACCGCGCGCGCGTGCAGGACGCGTTCGTGTTCGCGTGCGAGCACCACGCCGACCAGCGGCGCAAGTCCGGCGAGGACTTCATCGTGCACCCGGTGGGCGTGGCGCGCATCTGCGCGAGCACGCGCCTGGACACCGAGACGCTGTGCGCGGCGCTGCTGCACGACACCGTCGAGGACACCTCGGCCTCGATCGAGGAGGTGCGCGAGCGCTTCGGCGATGAGATCGCCACGGTCGTCGACGGGGTGACCAAGCTGACCGGCATCACCTTCCAGTCGCGCGACGAGGCGCAGGCGAACAACTACCGCAAGATGATGGTCGCGATGGCCACCGACGTGCGGGTCATCCTGATCAAGCTCGCCGATCGCCTGCACAACATGCGCACGATCGAGGCGATGCCCAAGCAGAAGCAGATGGAGAAGGCGCGCGAGACGCTCGACATCTACGCGCCGTTGGCCCACCGCCTGGGGATCCACGCGATCAAGTGGGAGCTCGAGGATCTCGCGTTCGCGACGCTGCACCCGCGCAAGTACCAGGAGATCAAGGGCCTCGTCGCCCAGCAGCGCGACGAGCGCGAGCGCTACGTCTCAGAGGCGGGCGAGTACCTGCACAGCGAGCTCGCGGAGGTCGGCATCGAGGCACAGATCGCCGGCCGCGCCAAGCACTTCTACTCGATCTACTCGAAGATGACCAACAAGGGCCGCGAGTTCAACGAGATCTACGACCTCACCGCGATGCGCGTGATCGTCGACTCGGTCAAGGACTGCTACGGCACCGTCGGCGTGATCCACTCGCTGTGGAAGCCGCTGCCGGGCCGCTTCAAGGACTTCATCGCGATGCCCAAGTTCAACATGTACCAGTCGCTGCACACGACCGTGATCGGGCCCGAGGGCCAGCCGCTGGAGATCCAGATCCGCACGCACGAGATGCACGAGATGGCCGAGTTCGGGGTGGCCGCGCACTGGGTCTACAAGCAGCCCGAGGGTGGACCCGACGGCGAGCGCGATCAGCGCCCCGGCTGGTCGGTAGCGGGCGAGGACGCCAAGCTCAAGTGGCTGCGCTCGATGCTCGACTGGCAGAAGGAGCTATCGGACCCGCGCGAGTTCATGGAGACGCTGCGCACCGACCTGTTCGAGGAGGAGGTGTACGTGTTCACGCCCAAGGGCGAAGTCAAGTCGCTCGCGGCGGGCGCGACGCCGCTGGACTTCGCCTACGAGGTGCACACAGAGATCGGACACCGTTGCGTGGGCGCGCGCGTGAACGGGAAAATCGTGCCGCTGCACTACGAGCTGCAGTCGGGCGACATCGTCGAGATCCTCACCGCCAAGCGTGAGCGCGGTCCCTCGCGCGACTGGCTGGCGACTGTCAAGACCACGCGCGCGCGCAACAAGATCAAGGCGTGGTTCAAGGCGGAGTCCCGCCAGGACACCGAGCACTCAGGGCGCGAGCTGTTGCAGGAGCACCTGCGCAAACAGGGCCTGCCGGCGCAGAAGATCACCGGCTCGGCGCTGCTCGCGGACGTGATCAGGGAGGTTGGCTACCGCAAGGCCGACGACTTCTACATCGCGCTCGGGGCGGCCAAGATCTCACCGAAACTCGTCGTCAACAAGGTCATGCAGCGCCTCAAGCAGGGCGAGGCCGCCGACGGCGACGAGGGCGCCGCGGACCTGCTGCGCGTCGGGCGCGCGCGGCGTCGCCCGACCAAGTCATCGGGCCAGTACGGGATCAGGGTCGAAGGCGTCGAGGACGTGATGCTGCGGCTGGCCAAGTGCTGCCGTCCGGTCCCGGGCGATGAGATCGTCGGCTACATCTCGCTCGGGCGCGGCATCACGATCCACCGCGAGGACTGCCCCAACGCGCTGCTGCTGCGCAAGAGCCCCGAGCGCTTCGCCAGCGTCGCCTGGGAAGGCGACCAGTCGACCGGCTTCGTCGTGGAAATCCAGATCGACGCGTGGGACCGCCACCACCTGCTGGCCGACCTCTCCCGCGCGTTCTCCGAGTCGGGCGCCAACATCCTCGAAGCGCGCTGCCTGTCGACGCCGCCGATGGTCAAGAACCGTTTCGTCGTCGAGGTCGCCGACACGCACTCGCTGCGCACCGCGGTAACGCGCCTGCGCAACACCGAGTCGGTGTTCGACGCCTACCGGGTGACGCCGGGCGCCAGCGCGTAGACGCGACGTGCGCCGGCGAGCCAGGCCGGCCGCGGTCTAGGAGATCACGGTGAGCGCGTTCGGCATGACCGAGTAGTGCGCCTCGGTCACCTCGCCGAGGTAGTCGCCGTCGACCTGCAGCGGCAGCGGGCGCTCGTCGGCGCTGCGCACGGTCAGCTCCTGCAGGTCGCGCAGCGGGCTGACCTGCCGGTGCCCGGCCACCCGCGCGCGCGGTGAGAACGCGCGCCACGCGAGCGACAGCATCGATACGACGTTCGCGCGGCGAAGGACGCCGCCGGCGAGCGCCCCCGAGTCGAGCGCGCCGCCGTCGGCGATCTCGATCGGGCGGTTCTGGAAGTAGGTGAACGTCCCGCCGTTCTGCACGATCGCGGTCACACCCTCGAGCCGTCCGTGGCCCTCGCCGGCATCGACCTGCAGGCGCGGGGGAGAGAGCTGGTAGCGGCGCAGGACCGTGCTTACGGCGACCCACGCGAAGAAGTACGGCCCCATCCTGGCCTTCATCTTCGGGTTCGCGTCCACGCGCTCGACGACGCTCGCGTCGAGCCCGAGGCCCGAGGCGAAGGTGAAGCAGCGGCCGTTGACGACGCCGAGATCGACCTTGCGCGGGCGCCAGTCGTCGGCCATCGCCAGCAGGTGCTCGGTCGCGTCGACGACGTCGCCGGGAATGCCGAGCATCTTGGCGAACACGTTGGCCGAGCCGCCCGGCAGGCAGCACAGTGGGGTGGAGGAGCCGAGCAATCCGTTGGCGGCTTCGTTGACGGTGCCGTCGCCGCCGAAGGCGACCACCACGTCGTAGCCCTCGTGCGCGGCCTCACGGCAGAGCTCGGTGGCGTGCCCGCGCGCCTCGGTGTCCACGGCGTCGACCTCGAAGCGGCCCTGCAGCGCGTACACGACGAGGTTGCGCAGGCGGTCAGAGACAGTCGTGGCGTACGGGTTGACGATGATCAGCATGCGCCGCTTAATGGCGGGGCTGGCGAAGCGGAAGGGCGCGTCGGTCTCGGCCGTCCGTCGGTCCTCGCCGACGGTGCCCTGCCCGCCGGCTGGCAACTGGTCGTTCTCGGACGTGGATGCGCTCACTGCTAGGCCTACACCGGGCGCACGCGAGCGTTACCGCGAAACCGGTCCTCGACGAGCGTCCGCCGCGGCTCATGGCGAGGCTTGCGTTCGCCGATACGGTTGCTAGACTTCCCAACACAGATGGACACATCCAGAGGGGTGGAGGGCCTGGCCCTACGAAACCCCGGCAACCACCGCCAAGTCACAGGCGGGAAGGTGCCAATTCCAGGTGATGTGTGGCCGGGCTTCGCGCCCTTCGCCACACGTGGCAAGGCGAAGGTTAACGCGAAGGAGCCCAAATGGCTGTCAGTCATCTTCAGTGCAAGGAGTGCAAGGCGGAGTACCCGCTGGAGGCGCTCTACGTGTGCGACAAGTGCTTCGGGCCGCTCGAGGTGGCCTACGATCACGACCGCTCGACGCTCGACGTCGGCGAGCTGCGCCGCCGCATCCAGGGCGGCCCGCAGAACATCTGGCGTTACGCGGACTTCCTCCCGCTCGCGGGCGGGCCTCCCGGCCCGTCGGGCCGGCTAGCCTCGCGCGTCGGCCTGCCGGCTGGCTGCACCCCGCTGATCCGCGCCGACAGGCTCGCCGCGAGCCTCGGCCTGCGCGAGGTGTGGGTCAAGAACGACGCGGCCAACCCGACGCACTCGTTCAAGGACCGCGTCGTGTCGGTCGCCGTCTCACGTGCGCGCGAGCTGGGCTTCGAGACAATCGCGTGCGCCTCGACGGGCAACCTCGCCAACTCGGTGGCCGCCCACGGGGCGGCGCTCGGACTCGAGTCCTATGTCTTCATCCCGGCGGACCTCGAGGAGCAGAAGATCCTCGCCACCGGCGTCTACGGCACGAAGCTCGTGGGCGTGGAAGGCAACTACGACGAAGTCAACCGCCTGTGCACCGAGCTGTGCGCGGAACGCGACTGGGCGTTCGTGAACATCAACCTGCGCCCGTACTACGCCGAGGGCTCGAAGACGCTCGCGTTCGAGATCGCCGAGCAGCTCGGCTGGGAGCTGCCCGACCGCTGCATCGTGCCCGTGGCCTCCGGCTCGCTGTTCACGAAAATCGCCGCGGGCTTCCAGGAATGGGCCGAGCTCGGGCTGCTCGACAGTCCGACCGGGTCGACGCCGCGACTGCCGCGCATGAACGGCGCTCAGGCGGAGGGCTGCTCGCCGGTGGCGAGCGCGTTCGCGGACGGCCATGACGTGTGCCGGCCGGTGAAGCCGAACACGATCGCCAAGTCGCTCGCGATCGGCAACCCCGCCGACGGCCCGTACGCGCTCGACCTCGCGCGCCGCACCGGCGGCTCGGTGGACGCAGTCAGCGACGATGAGATCCGCGCGGGCATCAAGCTGTTGGCTGAGACGACCGGAGTCTTCACCGAGACCGCGGGCGGTGTGACGACCGCGGTGCTCGCCAAGCTGGCCGCGCGCGGCGACATCGACCCGGACGAGCGCGTCGTGCTGGTGATCACCGGCGAGGGCCTGAAGACGCTGGACGCGGTGCGCGGCACGTTCGAGACGCAGACGATCGCTCCCACACTCGAGGCCTTCGAGGCCGGCGTCCGCGAGGGAGTGACAGTCTGATGAGCGTCGTCGTGAAGATCCCCACGCAGCTGCGTGCGGCCGCCGGCGGCGAGGCCGAGGCGCAGATCGACGGCGCGACCGTGCAGGAGGTCCTCAACGGCCTGTTCGAGCGCCACGAGGAGCTGCGCGTGCGCATCTCCGACGACGACGGCTCGCTGCGGCGCTTCGTAAACGTGTACCTCGCAGGCGAAGACATCCGCTTCCTCGACGGGCTCGCCACGCCGGTAGCGGACGGATCGGAACTGACGATCCTGCCCGCGGTCGCGGGAGGCTAGCGCGCCGAGGCGTGCTGCGCCAGCGCGCTTGGGCGGCCGGCGTGGGCGGTGGCCGGCGGCGTCGAGCCGCTGAAGCCGAGCGTCGAGACGACCCCGGCGGCGCACATCGCGGCGATCGTCAGGCGGCGCATACGGCGCGGCGTGAGCCACGGTATGTGCTGGCTCTGCATCCATGTCCTGAAGCCGCTCGCGGCGGACGCAGCAGCCATCGCGCATCCGGCGCACATGCGCTCAGCGTAGCTGCTGGGTGTGCTCGGGCGTGCCGCAGGCTGGTGGCGGCTCGGGCGCGCCGGCGACGGCCTCCACGCGGGCGTAGGCGTCGGCGCGCGACTCCAGACGGCGGCGCAGCTCAGCCCCGCGACCGGCGGCTACAGCGCGCGCGGCGCGCTCCTCGCTGAGCTCCAGCCCACGCGACTGGGCGTAGTCCAGCAGCTCCTGGCGCTCGTCGCTCTCGTGCGCGGTGCTCAGGAACAGCCAGCAGAACAACCCAAGCGTGAGGATCGACTCCTCGACCATCATGATCGCCCCGGCGATGCTCTGGTCGGCGAGCGGGGAGATGTGAAAGCGGGCCTCGCCACTGAGGTAGAACGGGTAGAAGACCGTGCCCGACCACAGGAAGATGTTGCCCAGCACCGTGCCCGCCAGGCGCACGGCGACTATGTAGATGAGCTTGCCGAGGTTGCCGAACCAGCTTGGCATCGGCAGCGGGCCGAACAGGCACATCCACATGTTGATCCCGAAGCCAAGGAACATCGCGTGCTCGAGCGCGTGTACCCCGGAGTGGCGCAGCGCCGCTTCGTAGAGCACGGGCAGATGCCAGACATACAGGTCGACCAGCCACAGCGGGAACGCGATCGCGGGATGCGAGAGCACGCGTAGCCGGTTGAAGAAGCCGATGCGCAGGATCGGCGCGATCAGTGGTCCGGTGAGGCCGAGCACGATCAGCAGCGCGGCGATGTCGCCGAGCAGCAGGTGCTCGATCATGTGCACCCACAGCAGGTCCTGGCTGGCCGCGCCGAGCGAGGTGAGCGCGGCGGCGATCACGACGAAGCCGGCGTAGAAGCACGCCTGGCGCCAGCCCGGCACGGGATGGTCGTCCTCGGCGAGCGTATGCACGCGCCGCGCGTAGAGCAGGCCGAGGACCGCCAGCGGCCCGAGCTGCAGCGCGGCGGAGATGTCGGTGGAAACAGCCAGTGGGGCGCTCAACATGAAGCGTCAGGGTACGCCAGTACGGCGACGACCGGCGAGCCACGCAAGGCGCTTGCATAGACTCCCGCCACGCATGAGAGGCCCGTCCCGCCGCACGCTGGCGTTCCTGCTGGGTGGCCAGGGCCTCGTCGCGCTGGCGCTGCCCGCGAGCGCCCAGGCGCACGGAATCGTGGGCAAGGCCGACCTGCCGATCCCCGTGTGGCTGTTCAGCTGGACGGCGGCGATCGTGCTGGTGGTGTCGTTCGTCGCGCTGTCGACCATGTGGACGCGCCCGCAGCTGCAGCACCCGCGCCTGCGCAGGCTGTTCGCGCTGCCGGCGCCCGTGGAATGGCTGGCGGGCCTGGTTGGCGTCGCGCTGTTCGCGTTGGTGCTCTACAGTGGCTTCGACGGCGCTCAGGTCACGCAGGCGAACTTCTCCGTGACGTTCATCTACGTCATCTTCTGGGTCGGCCTACCCGTCGCGAGCCTGCTGTTCGGGGACGTCTTCAGCGCGCTCAACCCTTGGCGGACGACCGCGCGCGCGCTCGCGGCGCTCATGCGCTCGATGCGCGGCGGGCGCTCGAGCAAGCCCCCGCTGCGCTATCCGAAGTGGCTCGGGGTGTGGCCAGCGATCGCCGTGATCGTGGGCTTCGCGTGGCTCGAGCTCGTGTACGTCGAAAAAGACCGGCCCTCGACGCTCGCGGCGCTGTCGCTGGCCTACTTCGTGGTGATGCTCGTGGGCATGGCGCTGTTCGGCGTGGAGGAGTGGAGCTCTCAGGCTGACGGCTTCGGCGTGTACCTAAACCTGCTTTCCAAGCTCTCGCCGCTCGCGCGTCGCGAGGACGGGGCGATCTACCTGCGCAGGCCGCTCAGTGGCGTCACCGACCTGCAGCTGCACGCCGGCACGGTCACGCTGATCTGCACGCTGATCGGCACGACCACGTTCGACGGCTTCAGCAACGGCGGCATCTGGCGCAACAACGAGCCGAGCCTGCAGAGCCTGTTCGAAGAAATCGGCTTCAACCCGACGCCGGCGCAGGAGCTGGCGTACTCGCTCGGCCTCGTGCTCTGCATCCTGTTGATCTGCGGCGTCTACCGCTTGGGGATCTTCGGGGTGGGCAAAGTCAGCGAGCGCTACGACCGCAGTGCGCTGACACGCACGTTCGCGCACACGCTCGTGCCGATCGCGTTCGCGTACGTGCTCGCGCACTACTTCTCGCTGCTGCTGTGGCAGAGCCAGGCGATGGTGTACCTCGCGTCCGACCCGCTCGGCAACGGCGCGAACCTGTTCGGCACGAGCGGCTTTCAGATCGACTACCACCTGATCTCCTATGCCGCGATCTGGTACGTACAGGTCGCCGCGCTGGTGAGCGGTCACGTGAGCGGCCTCGCGCTGGCGCACGACCGCGCGCTCGTGCTCTACAAGGATCCCGAAGAGGCTGTGCGCAGCCAGTACTGGATGCTCGCGGTGATGGTCGCGTTCACGAGCTTCGGGCTGTGGCTGCTCTCCTCGGTGGGGACGTGAGCGAGGTTCCGCTGCGCTACGGTCCCAGGCGCATGGCCCGCCGCCTGATCCTGGCGCTGCTGAGCGCCGCGTGCCTCGCGCAGCCGTTGTTCGCGGGCGCCTCTGCGCTGGCCGCGGGCACGCAGACGTCCGAGAGCGCCAACCCGATCAACGACCAGGGCTCGAGTTACGAGTACCGCTCGAACATCACCGCGGTCACGCCCAGCGTCCCCGGGCTCAGCTTCCAGGTGCTCGAGTTCGCCGACCGTATCCTGATGACCAACCGCACGGGCAGGACGGTCACGATCTACGGCTACGAAGGCGAACCCTACGCGCGCGTGCTCGCCGACGGCACGGTCGAGCAGAACGTGCGCTCGCCGGCGACGTACCTGAACACGAACTTCTACGCGCAGGTGACCGTCCCGCCGATCGCTAGCGCGAGCGCCCCTCCGCAGTGGCAGGTGATCGATCGCACCGGCCAGTTCGAATGGCACGACCACCGCATCCACTGGATGTCGCCGATCCCGCCGGAAAAGGTCAAGAACACGAGCAGGCGCACGCTGATCTTCGACTGGCGGGTCCCGATCGCCGTCGGCTCCACCAAGGGCGCGATCGACGGGCAGCTGTTCTGGACGCCGGAGAGCTCCAAGGCGCCGCTGGCGGTGATCGTCTTCGGCGTGCTGATCGCCCTCGCGGGGCTGGCTTTCGTGCTGTTCGTCCGGCGTCGTCGCGCGCGTGCGGCCACCGCCCCAAGCGGCTCCTCGCCGGGAGGCGCGGACGGCTCTTCCGAAGGTGCGTGGTGAGGGAGTGCTAGATTTTGCGGGGATGGCGCCGCTGGCCTGTTTGACGCACTGGTACATCTCGATGATGTACGTGGTGCCCGTGGTCGCGGTGGGGGGCTGGGGCTGGCTTAGCTCCAAGCGCATGGCCCGCCGCAAGGCCGAACGGGGCGGCGGGCGCGGCGGTCCGGGAACCGCGACGCCGGCCTGAAGCGTCCGCGGCTCTCGGCCGCTACCGACGTCGCTCGTCTACTTTCTTTCTTCATTTCTTAACGTCGGTTGAGGTTCACGTGAGTAGCATTCGGTTTGCTGCCTGCATGACCGCACAGACACTCATCCGCCCCGCCACCGAAGGGCTGACCGAGAGGTTTGACCCGATCGCCTGCCTCGCCGAGCGGGTGCGCCACGAGGCACGCTCCATCGAACCGGTCGAGCCGGGCCGCTACATCGAAATGCAGGGAGCCGATCAAGCGCTGCTGATCCCGCTCGCCGACGAGGTCACGCACATCGGCCGGGGGCTCTCAGCGGAGCTGCGCCTCGACGACAGCTCCGTGTCGCGGCGCCACGCGATCCTCGTCCCGCGTCCAGCAGGCGCACGGATTCTCGATGACCGCAGCGCCAACGGCACGTTCGTCAACGGCCAGCGCGTCCAGCAGGCAGAGCTGCGTAACGGCGACGTGATCGTGCTCGGTCGGGTCGTGCTGCGCTTTCTCGAGCTTTAGCGGCACCGCCACGAGGACGCCCTGGCGGCGGAGCTCTACGGCTTTTGAAGCTCGTGCAAGATGTCCCGTATGATCGGGAGCGGCTAAAGAAGGGCCGGGCAGACACGGGGGATGCTCGACGCTGTGGGGCGTGACCGGATGGATGACGAGATGGTTGGGAGCGGCATTTCGATGACGACGGGACGGAACATTGCGCGAGCGGCTGCCACGGCGCTCGCGGCGATAGTGGTGCTGATAGCGGCGCTTCAGGGCTCCGCGCTCGCCGCCGCACCCGAACTCGTGATCAACCAGCCGCTCACGGGCAGCGCCATCAACCAGCAGACTCCCGTCTTCAGGGGCACGACCTCAGACATAGTCGATCCCGTCACGCTGCAGATATACGTAGGCGAAACCGCTGGCGGAGGGTCGCCTGTCCAGACGCTGTTCCAGCCGGTGCTCGTCGAAATCAGCCCTACAGAAGCCTCGTGGGAAATCACACCGGCATCGCTCGCACCAGGTCGGTACACGGCGGTCGTCGAACAGACGAACGCGGAATCCGTCTTGGGCGTGAGCCTGCCAGTGACCTTCACCGTGGAGAGCGCACCGGTCGTCACGTTGACCTCGCCGGTGGGTGGTGCGGTCTTGAAAACCTCTGAACCGACGCTGACCGGCGCCGGGGGTGCGGACCCGTGGGATGGGTCGGTCACGGTCGCGATCCACGCAGGCAGCTCGCTGGGGGGGTCTGTCGCTGCCTCGGAAAGCGTTTCGGTCAACGGTGGGACGTGGTCCTTCTCGCCGCATCTGAGTGATGGCGTATATACGGCCCAAGCGACACAAAGCGATGAACTCGCTGACACCGGCACGAGTGCAGCGGTGACGTTCACGGTGGATACGACAGCGCCCGTGGTCACGTTGACCTCGCCCGTGGATGGTGCGGTCTTGACCACCTCCGAACCGACGTTGACCGGCGCCGGGGGGACGGCTCCCTGGGACAAGCCGGTCGCGGTTGCGATCCACGAAGGCAGTTCGCTGGCGGGACCGGTAGTGCCGTCGGGAGGTGTTTCGATGAGCGGTGGGGCATGGTCGTATTCGCTACATCTGAGCGATGGCGTCTACACCGTGCGGGCCGAACAGGGCGACGAAGCCGGCAACACCGGCACGAGTGCAGCGGTGACGTTCACGGTGGATACGACAGCGCCGGTGGTCACGTTGACCTCGCCGGTGGGTGGTGCGGTCTTGAAAACCTCTGAACCGACGTTGACCGGCGCTGCGGCGACGGCCCCCTGGGACGATCAGAGCGTCACGGTCGCGATCCACGAAGGAGGCTCGGCAGGAGGGCCTGTCGTGAGATCGGGGAGCGTATCTGTGGGCGATGGGACGTGGTCGTATGCGCCGCATCTGAGTGATGGCGTCTATACGGCTCAGGCCAAACAGGACGACGAAGCGGGCCACAGCAGTAAGAGCAATGCGGTGACGTTCACGATCGATACGACCCCACCGGCGGTGAGCTTGAAGAAGCCGGCGAACCACGCTGACCTGGCCGTTTCGGAGCCGGTATTCAGTGGACTCGCTGGCCATGCGAGCGGCGATAAGCCCTCGATCACGCTGAAGATCTATGAAGACGAAGGCAGTGCGGTCTCCGGAAGCCCTGTCCAGGAAGTCAAAGAACTCATGCCTAACGCGGCCTACGAATGGTCAACTGGCTCCACGGGCCCGCGGCTTTCGAATGGGATCTACGTGGCCGTGGCCGAACAGGCCGACGAAGCCGGCAATATCGGCACGAGCAAGGCGACGTTCACGATCGATACGAAATCTCCAGAAGTGACGCTCGACACATCCGGCTTCGTAATGCGTGGGACTCGACTTATGACAGGCCCGACGCCGAGCTTCAGTGGCACTGGAGCGACCGAATCGGAAGACGGGGACGTCGTCAGCGTCAACGTGTACAGCGGCACGTCAGCGTCAGGTGCCCCGGTGCGGACCGTGAAAGGGCCGCTCGGCGGCTCGGCGTGGACAACACCGTCGGTGGAAGCGCTTCCAGATGGAACGTACACCGCACAGGCCGAACAGACAGACTCAAACCCGTTTTCGCAGATCGGCGTGAGCAACACAGCCACCTTCACTGTCGAGGCGGACCAGCCGAATGTCACTCTGACCTCGCCCTCCAGCGGCGGCACCACGACCAGCTCGACGCTGGCATTCAGCGGGGCGGCGGGTACGGGCGAAGGTGATCTGCCAGCGATCACGGTCCAGCTGTACTCCGGCTCAACGATCGCCGGACAAACGCCGCTCGAGGCAATAACCGTGCAGGCATCAGGAGGAATCTGGTCAGCGGTATTCGGCGGGCTGAGCCCAGGTACGTACACCGCTCGGGCCGAACAGGAAGACGACGTCGGCAACGTCGGGCACAGCGAACCCGTGATGTTTACCGTGCTCGCGGCACAGCCGGGCGCCACCGTCGCGCCCTCACCTCCGGTGGCGGCATTCAAGTGGATCCCCTCGAATCCCCAGACGGGCGAACCCGTCACGTTGGCGTCGAGCTCGAGCGACGGCAGTAGTCCGATTACCGGCTACTCGTGGGCGCTCGCTGGTAATGGCGTCTTCACCGCAGGCGAATCGACGGTCACCACGTCCTTCTCGACTCCCGGACCTCACGTGGTCCAGCTGCGGGTGAGCGACGCCAACGGCCTATCGAGCACCGTCGCTGAGACGATCGCGGTAGCCTCGGCACCAGTGCCGCTGATGCAGCCCTTCCCGGTCGTACGGATGTCGGGGTCCTTCGGCGCCTCGGGCGCCAGGATCGGCCTGCTCGCGGCGCTCGCGCCGGTGGGCTCGACGGTCGCGATCACGTGTCATGGGCGCGGCTGCCCAGCCAAGTCCCAGGCGTTCGTGGCCGCCTCGCCGAGCAAGAGCAAGACGGGCACCGCGACGGTCGTGTTTCGGAGGTTCGAGCGTTTCCTTCGAGCCGGGGTGGTCCTTGAAATACGGATCTCCAAGCAGGGACAGATCGGCAAGTTCACGCGCTTCGTGATCCACCGCGGCAAATCTCCGTCCCGCGTCGATGAGTGTCTGAGCCCGGCGGGAACCACACCGCTCGTGTGTCCGTCATGAACACTATCCACGTCGCGAGGCCGCTGAACGTGAACGAGGGCCGCGCGGCGCTGTACGCGCGTACGATCGGGCTCACGGCGTTGCTGTGCGCGGCGGTGTTCGCGTGCTGCTTCTTGATCGGACGCGCCGAGCGTCCGACGGGTGCGCGTGGCGAACAGCTGTCGGCGAGCCCCATCGCCTCCAACTCCGGGCCCGCGATTCCGATTCGTCTCGCCAATGCTCCCCGGATCCACGTCGAAGCGCCCCCTGTCGTGGCATCCCCTGCGGCGAAATCCTCCGCTCCCGCCGCCTCGAAGACGCCACCAGCCTCGCAGCCCGCGCTCGTCTCGGCCGTACCTGCCGCTTCCGCGCCCGTCGCGGCAACGCCGACGGCTCCGGTGGCGCACGTCACGCCCGTCAGCCCGCGCCGGCAAACACCGAGCGTCGCGCCGTCCTCGAGGCCTTCTCGTGGCACCTCCGGTGGCGCGAAGGGTGGACCGAGCGGCAGCACCTCGTTTGACAGCTCGGGCTGAGCCGTTGGAGGGCTCGCGCCGCAAAGTGCCGCCGGCGGTGATTCCGGTCCTCTTGGTGATCGCGATCACCGCGTACCTGATCGGCAATCGAGGCTCGTCAGCTAATCCGCCGGTCGCCTCTTCGGCGGTGTCTGGCAAGGAGACACGGATCGCTGCCGGGTCCGGCGTGCTACTCGAATATCCCGCCGGATGGCAGACGGCCGGCCCTGCTCCGACGATCCCGGGGCTGACGGTCGCGCATCCGCTGCTCCTGGCTCCCGGTGGCAACTCGACGCACGCGGGTCTGCTCAGCGGACAGCTTCCCGCCGGCCAGCCGAGCCCGCTGCCAGCATCGTTCCTCGCCCTCCTGCACGCGGTTCCTCTCGCCGAAGTAGTCAGTCTCGAGAATCTGCAGGCATACCGGTACAGCAACATCACCGGCTATCAGCGTGCCCTGGACATATACGTGATCCCAGATGCGGGGGGGAGCTGGACGGCGTTGATCTGCTACGCGGCGAGTGGATACGCCGGCTACCTGCAGCAGTGCGAGCAGATCGTCGCGAAGGTCACGCGCGTGAGCCAGACCTCCGACGACGTCAGTCCCAACGCCGCCTATGCAAGTCAGCTCAGCGAGTTGATCGCCGGCCTGGAATGGGAACGCTCTCGACTGAGAGCTCAGATGCCCAAGCAGCCGACCATGCTCGCGAGCCTTGCCACGATGCTCGCCAAGCGCTTCGCCGGCACCGCGGTGTCCGTGACGGCGCTGGAACCGCCGGTTCCGGCGAGCCCGGCCCAGGCTGTGCTCGCGAGTGCGCTGCTGCGCGCGCGCGCCGCGTACACGGCGCTCGCGACCGCAGCCGATGAAGCGCGTGCTCTCGGTGGCGCCGAAGCGCGAGTCAACGAAACCGAGGCGGGCGTGGATGCAGCGCTAGAGAACTTCGCGCTGCTCGGCTACACCAACAGTTAGCGTGGGTCGGCGCGATCCGAGCTGGCGCAGGGCCACTTGCTTAGCGCCGAGACACCGTGCTGCGCGCGCGGTTGGGCCGACCCGTGGACTGTGGCGGCTGTAGCTCGTCGGCGGCGCCCTTGCCGCCGCGCTGGATCTTCACGAACCATGCGAGGCCTGCGAGACACAGGATGGTCGCAACGTAGAAGTTCACCCGCAAGCCCAAAATGTGGTGCGCAGGGTCGACGCGCAGCAGCTCCTCGCCGATGCGCGCAAACGAGTAGCCGGCCACGTACAGCGCGAACAGCCCCGGGGGCCTGATCTTTCGATGGTGGCCGAGCCACACGAGCGCCCCAGCCAGCAGCAGGTTCCAAATCAGCTCATACAGGAACGTCGGCTGGAAGGTGGCGAACTGCGCGTATCCGGCGGGCCGGTGCGCGGGGGAGATTTCAAGCGCCCACGGGAGCGTGCTCGGTCCGCCGAACAGCTCCTGGTTGAAATAGTTGCCGACGCGCCCAATCGCCTGTGCGACCAGCAGCGCGGGCGCCGCGGCGTTCATGAACAGGGGGACGTTCGCGCCGTGGCGGCGCAGCACCCAGATGCCGGCGAGTGCGCCGAGCGCGATGCCGCCCCAGATCCCCAGGCCGCCGTCCCAGACGGCGAACGGCCCCCACCAGTGCGGGGGTACTTCGTTCCAGCTCGTCGCTATGAAGTACAGCCGCCCGCCGATCACGCCGGCGGGGAAGCCCCACAGCGCGACGTCGTATACGAGCTGGCGGTTGCCACCGACCGCCTCCCAGCGACGCGCGGCGATTGTCACCGCGGCGAGCACGGCGAAGACGTAGGCGAGCCCGTAGGCGTGGACGAACAGTGGTCCCAGGTAAAAGCCGTTGCTGGGCGGGCTCGGCAGGTATGCGGTGGGGAGGTAGGTCATCGTCGCTGGGTTCGTTCGATCGCTGGGCGCGCCGCCTGCATCGCGGCGCTCAGCGCAAGCACGTACAGCGTCGCACGCGCGTCCGCCACGGCAGCAGCACGTCTGTACGCCCCATCAGCTCGGGCTCCTGCTCCCACAGCCGATCGAGGCGCGCGAGCACGCCCTCGCGCTCATCCTCCGCCATCAGCGCGAGGCTGCTGCGCGAGCTCGCGAGATCGCGCAGGCCGGCGCGGTCAACGCGCTGCTCGTGCGGGAACTCGCGGTCCTCGACCTCGGTGAAGCGCTTACCGAGATCCTCCACTGACGGCCAATGGCCGGGTCGCTGGATCGCGGGTGGCCCGAGGATCTCACGCACGCGGGCGACCCACGTCGGGGAGACGTCGAACGCGTTGCCCAGCAGCCCGAGCACCCCCGGCGGGCGCAGCACCCGTGCGATCTCCGCGAGCGCGGCGCTCTGGTCGAACCAGTGAAACGCCGAGCCGACCGTGACGGCGTCGACGCTCGTGTCGGGCAGCGGCAGCTGCTCCGCCGATCCCGCGAGCGAGCGTGCCGCCGGCAGCCTCGCGGTGAGGATCGCGCGCATCTCCGCGAGTGGCTCCACGGCGATCACTCGATGGCCCGCGTCGAGCAGCGCGCCCGTCAGCTTGCCGGTGCCGGCGGCCAGGTCGAGGATCTCCAGCGGTCGCGCTCCGAGCAGCCACTCGATCGCCTCCGGCGGATATCCCGGACGGCCGCGGTCGTACTCGCGCGCGACGTGTGCAAAGGAGCTCGCACGCCGCGCTCTGCTGGCTGCGATCGTGTTGCGCTCGGCGCCTGAGCTGACCTGTTGCGTCACCGACAGAATCAGTAGCAGCATGCGCCCGGCGCTGCGCCGGAGCGCCGCGCTAGACTCGCCGTCGATGGCCGACTCCGACGACGATCTGTTCGGTGCAGAGCACGTCCGGGTGTACCGCGAGACAGCGGGCGAGCGCGGCTATCACTGGCGCGGCACCACCATCCTGCTGCTCACCACCCAGGGGCGCAAGTCCGGCGAGTCGAGGACCACGCCGCTGATCCACCGCACCGACGGCGATCGCTGGGTCGTCGTCGCGTCGAAGGGCGGGGCGCCCGCGCACCCCAGCTGGTACGAGAACCTGCTGGCTGACCCCGACGTCACGATCGAGGTGCCCGGCGAGACGATCCCCGTGCGCGCGAGCACCGCGCAGGGCGATGAGCGCGAGCGCCTGTGGGCGCTGATGGTCGAGGTGTGGCCCGCCTACGACGACTACCAGACGAAGACGGATCGCGAGATCCCGATCGTGGTGCTAGCTCGCCGGTAGGTGGCTCGGGGGCGTGATGATCTTCTCCGAGCTCTTCACTACGCGCCTCCCACGTGTTGCTGCCTCGGTGGTGGCAGCGACGCTCGCGTCCTGCGTCGTGCTCGTCTTCACCACCTCGCCGGCAGCGCCCGCCATGGCGCCTTCTGCGGCTGCCGCGAGCGCCGCGAGATGTTCGACCCCCGGCCTCGTGATCTGGCTGAACGATGAAGCGGGTGGCGGCACGGCAGGCAGCGTTTACTACAAGCTCGAGTTCACCAACCTGTCGGGCCGCGCGTGCACGCTGGTCGGCTATCCGGGTGTCTCGGCGGTCAACCTGCGCGGTGGCGGAGTTGGTGGAGGGGCCTCGCGCGAAGTCATCCACAAACCCCGCCCGGTGACGCTCACGAGTGGGGCCACGGCGAGCGCCGTGCTGCGCATCGTCGACGCGGGCGCGCTGCCGTCGTGCGCTCCGGTGAGTGCCGCCGGGCTGAGGGTGTACCCGCCAGGCCAGACGCGCGCGAAGGTCGTCCCGTTCCCGTTTCAGGCGTGCTCACGTGCGGGGAAGAGCGACCTGATCGTGGGGGTGCTGGCGTCGGGCGGTTCCTAGCGTTTGGTCGCCGAGCAGCGCGCCTTGGCGATCAGACGGCGGCTTCGTGGACCTCGATGGCCGCGTGGCGTCTGCCGTTGCGGGGCTGAGGCTTGATGCGCACGTCGACGTAAACGTCGAGAGCGTCGGCGACGTCGGCGATGGTCCCCAGGTTTGGAACGGTGCCCTTGCCTGCGAGCAGGCGGGAGACGACGGGTCGCTTGACGCCGAGGCGTCGTGCCACCTCGGCCTTCGTCATCTGCTTCGCCTCGCGGATGTCCTCCAGCTGCTTGAGGAGCTTCGCGGAGGCGACGAGCTTTGCGAGGTCGCGCTCGAAGGAGGTGCGCTCCTCCTCCGTGGTGTAGGTCTTGCTGAGGAAGTCAGCGAAGACGACACTCTGATCACCGTGCTTCATCGTCGTCTACTCACGGTCTCGATGAGCGTAGCATGAAAGCTACGCGTGATCGGCGCAGAATTTAGCCGCGCGCGGCCACCACGTCTGCCGCGTCTTGGCACAGCTGGATGACCTCAAAGCACTCCTGGGCAGATGTAGGACGCATTTGAGGTGCCGCCGCTAAGGCAGCCTGACCGTGACGGACGGGCGAATCGGCGACGCGGCGCGGCGAGGAGGAGAAGGCGCATCTGCAGGCGTTTGGGTCCGCGAGGCTTGATGCCGGCCGAGCGACGGCGATACGATCTAGGGACGCTATGGCTGCCGTGGCTACCACAACCGTCGAGATCGACAGCGAGCTGCTGTCGAGACTTCGCGAGCGCTCGCCTGGCAAGAGTAACCGCGAGACGCTGGAGCGCGTCGCGCGGATTCAACTCGGGTTCGAGACGATCCGTCGCGTGCAGGAGCGCAACGCAGCGGCTGGGGTCGATGACGCTGAGGTAATGACGGAGGCCGTGCGTGGGGTGCGCGAGTCGCGTCGGGCGCAGGCTGCGCGGCAACCGGCCGGTTGAGCCGCTACGTCCTCGATGCCAACATTGTGCTCGCAGCGTTTGCGGGGCGACCGGGTGCACCGCCGGCGCTACTGTTGGCGGGCGTTCACAACGGCGATCTGGAAGCCGTCGCGTGTCCGCTGCTCATCGACGAGGTGCGCGACAATCTGGCCAAGCCATACTTTCGGGCGCTTCTGAGTGAGCTGGAGGCACAAGACGCGGTCGAGGCATACAGCGACCTCGCCGTCATGCTTGCGGACCCCATTGATGTTCAGCCGGTGCTGAGGGACTCCGAGGACGACTACCTCGTGGCGCTCGCCCGTACCTCGAGTGCCCAGGCGATCATCTCTGGCGATAAAGACCTGCTCGACCATCCGGGCCTGCACCCACAGGCCATCGAGGCCCGTGAAGCCTGCGAACTGATTGGGCTCATCGAGCGGAAGTGACTTCGCGTAGGAGGCGGTGGTCCGACGCACAAGGGAGCCGACTGTAATGCGGGTCGCTGGACAGAAGTAGCGATTCTTACGCGCCTATCGGAATCTTGTGTAGGCTCGCTGCCGTGGCTACGGGGGCAATATCGGTTCCAATCGGCTCTGAGCCCGAGGGCTGGCGACACGCGCGGCTGATACCGACGTATGGGACGCGCACCCAACAGGAGCAGGAGAAGCGCGCGACCTCCTGCCTGCTCGCGGTCATGCATGGCGTACCAGAGTTCGGACACGCCCTCCTAAAGGAGCTTGGCGCGCCGAAGTCGCCGACGATTGAGACGTTTGCCGAGGTGCGGTTCAAGGACTGCGACGGTAAGACGGTAATCCCGGACGGGGCGATCATCTGTCGCCGGGGCAAGAAGTCCTGGACGTGTCTGGTTGAGGTCAAGACCGGCTCGGCACGGCTCAAAGACGAGCAGGTTGCGAGCTACCTCGACATTGCTCGCGAACATGGCTTCGATGGCGTCCTGACGATCTCCACCGAGATCACCGCAACATCCGACGAATCACCGGTCGCGGTGGACGGACGCAAGCTGCGTACGACCGGTCTTTGGCACTTCTCGTGGTGGAGGGTGCTCACGGAGGCGGTGGTGCAGCAGCGCTACCACGGCATCTCCGATCCCGACCAAGAGTGGGTGCTGCGGGAGCTAATCCACTATCTCAGCAGCGAGGCATCGGGCGCAGTCGGCTTTGAGGATATGGGCGAGAGCTGGGTGCCGGTCAGGAAGTCCGCCCACGAAGGCACACTACGCACCGGGAACCCGGCTGCGCGCGACGTCGCAGAACGGTGGGAGCAGTTCACGAACTACCTCGCCCTGAGCCTCTCCCAGGAGCTGGGTGCATCTGTGACTGCTCACCGGCCGCGCACTCAGAGCATGGCGTCTCGCCTTGATGAAACAGTCAGGTCGCTCGTCGAGTCGGGCGTGATGCGCTCGACGCTCCGAATCCCCGATGCTGTCGGGTCGCTTGAGATCCGCACCGATCTGCGATCTCGGCAGACCACGACGAGTGTCGCAATCGACGCCCCCCGCGAAGGCAGGCTGAAGGCACGGTTCAGTTGGCTGATGAAACAGCTCGCTGACGCTCCCGATGACATTCGCATCGAAGCGGCATTTCCCAATGCACGGGACACCACGGCTGCCGCGCTTGGGAGTGTCAGAGAAGACTCAACCGTCCTCGCCTACCCTCCGGACCCCAAGCGTGGCCCGCGTGGGTTCGTGGTTGCTCGCTCTCGCCCCATGGGCCAAAAGCGAGGGCGCGCGGAAGGCTCGTTCGTGCGCGAGACAAGCGCCCAAGCGGTCGAGTTTTATCGTGACCTCGTGCAGAATTTGAAGCCCTGGCACGCACCGGCGCCGAAACTGCACACGGAGGTCGAGAGCATTGAGGCCAAGAGCACGGAGGTGGCCATCGTCCCGGCCTGGGTGGGCGAGCCTCCGGCTGCGGCGCGAACTGATGGCACGAGCATGGTGCCATCCGATGGCGACCTCACGCAGGGTCTCGCGCCCTAGGGGGCCGAGGAACGGCGAAAGTGCCCAAATATCCAGTGCGCCCGGCAAGATTCGAACTTGCGACCTCTCGCTCCGGAGGCGAGCGCTCTATCCACTGAGCTACGGGCGCAGACAACACCCTCATGGGCGCCATCCCCGAGTCCGGAGCTTAGCGCCGAGCACGCCCCACGGCCACGGCCAGCCACGCGCCGCGCACACCGCCAGCCCCGCCCCGCCGCTACCGTAGCCCCATGGATCTCTCCGTGTTCTTCGCCGGAACAGCCGGCTCGGTGCCGAGCGCGCGCCGCGGACTACCCGCGATCCTCGTCCGCCGCGGCGGCGACAGACTCCTCTTCGACTGCGGTGAAGGCACGCAGCGCCAGCTCCTGCGCTCGGTCGGTCTTCTCGACCTCGACACGATCTTCATCACGCACTTCCACGCCGACCACTGGCTCGGCCTGCCGGGGATGCTGAAGTCGTTCGCGTTGCGTGAGCGCAGCGAGCCGCTGACGGTGTACGGGCCGGTGGGCTTGAAGGCGCTGCTGGCGGAGATGCGCGTCGTGTTCGGGCGCTTGCCGTACAGGTGCGACATCGTCGAGCTCGAGCCCGCGGAGACGGTACAGCGCGACGGCTACCTGATCGCCGCGATCCCCGTGCGCCACAAAGGCGCTTCGGCGTTCGGCTACGCGCTCGTCGAGGAGCCGCGGCCCGGCCATCTCGATCCGCAACTGGCGCAGGAGCTGGGGGTCACACCCGGACCCGACTTCGGCCGGCTGCAGCGGGGGGAGACGGTCTCGGGCGTGAAGCCCGAGCAGGTGATGGGCCCGACGAGGGAGGGGCGCAAGGTCGTGCTCTCGGGCGACACCGCGCCGTGCGAGGTGCTCGCGATCGCCGCCCATCAGGCGGACCTGCTCGTGCACGAGGCGACGTTCCTGCACGAGGACGCCGAGCGCGCGCGCCTGACGCTGCACTCCACCGCGCGCCAGGCGGCAGAGCTGGCTCGCGACGCCGAGGTGCGGCTGCTCGCGCTCACCCATGTCTCGAGCCGCTACGCCGGCGGCGAGCTGCGCGACGAGGCGCGCGCGATCTTCCCCGAGACCGAGGCCGCGCGCGACTTCGACACGATCGAGGTGCCGTTCCCCGAGCGCGGCGGCGCGGCGCTCTTGCGCTGGTCGGAACGCCTCGCGCGCGAGCGTGCGCTGGCGGATGCCTCCGCAGCGTCGGACGCGCAAACCGAGCAGCCATCGGAGCCCGCGTCCTCCCCACAGGAGGAGCCTGTCGCATCCCCTTGATACATTGCCGTTGCTCCTTTAACCCGGTCCCGTGAGGCCAGGAAGGAATCGATGTCAGCAGACGAGAAGGTGGTCCTCCACGAGGAGGAAGTAGGGCGGGCGCTCACGCGAATCGCGCACGAGATCATCGAGCGCAACCCCGACGACCCGGCGCCGGCCGTGGTCGGCATCCACCGTCGCGGCGCGTTTCTCGCACATCGGCTGCACGCGCTGCTGGAGGAGCTGCTCGGCACGGACGTGCCGCTCGGCGACCTCGACATCGGCTTCTACCGCGACGATGTCGGCACGCGCCCCGACGCGCCCGTGCTGCACGCCTCGCACATCGACTTCGACGTCACCGGGCTGACGGTGGTGATCGTCGACGACGTGCTGTTCACCGGGCGCACCGTGCGCGCGGCGATCGAGGCGCTGTTCGCGTACGGCCGCCCCGACCGCGTGCAGCTGGCGGTGCTCGTCGACCGCGGCCACCGCGAGCTGCCGATCCGCCCTGACTACGTCGGCAAGAACGTGCCTACCTCCAGCGCAGAGCACGTGCACGTGCGCGTGCGCGAGCTGGACGGCGTCGAGCAGGTAGCTATTTCCCGCGGCGACCCGGTCGAGCCGCGCGCGGTGGAGGCCGGGGCATGAACCACCTGATCTCGATCGAGGATCTCCAGCGCGCTGACATCGAACGAATCGTCAGCCAGGCGGAGCGCTTCGCGGAGGTCTCTGACCGCGAGATCAAGACGCTGCCGACGCTGCGCGGGCGCATGGTGCTGAACCTCTTCTACGAGTCCTCCACGCGCACGCGCAGCTCGTTCGAGCTGGCCGCCAAGCGCCTGTCGGCGGACGTGGTCAACTTCGCCGCCAGCGGCTCGAGTGTCGAGAAGGGCGAGTCGCTGAAGGACACCGTGCTGACGCTCAGCGCGCACAAGCCCGACGCGATCGTGCTGCGCACGCCGTGGGCGGGCGCGGCGGAGCTGGTGTCGAGATGGTGCAGCGCGGCAATCGTCAACGCGGGTGACGGCAAGCACGAGCACCCCACGCAGGCGCTGCTCGACGTGTACACGCTGCGCCGTCGCCTCGGCGCGATCGACGGCGCCTCGATCTGGATCGTCGGCGACGTCGCGCACTCGCGCGTCGCGCGCTCGAACGTGCTCGCGTTCCAGCGCATGGGCGCCAAGGTGACCGTCGCCGGTCCGCCGACGCTGATCCCGCGCGGCATCGAGGAGCTTGGCTGCGAGGTGCGCTACACGCTCGACGAGCTCGCGTCCGCCGACATCGTGTACGCATTGCGCATGCAGAACGAGCGCATGAGCGAGACGTGGGTTCCCTCGATCCGCGAGTACGCCAGCTGGTACCAGATCAACGGCGCGCGCCTCTCGCCGCACCAGATCCTCATGCATCCCGGTCCGGTCAACCGCGGCGTGGAGCTCTCGGGTGAGGTCGTCGACTCGCCGCAGGCTGTCATCACCGCGCAGGTCGAAGCCGGCGTAGTGGTGCGCATGGCCGTGCTGTACGAGCTGCTCGCCGGCGCGCGCGAGCGGCGCGAGCAGCGAGCGCCAGGCGACGGTGCCGCGGCGCGCGAGCCCGCCGGCGTGAGTGTGCTCGGGAGCCAGCAGGCATGAGCGCCGTCGCATCGTCCCCTGCAGCGGAGCCGCTGATCGGCGCGCAATTGCCGCCCGCCGAGCTGCTGCTGCGCGACGTGCACGTGCTCGACCCGCGCGCGGGCATCGACGCCCGCCACGACGTGCGCGTGAGCGGCGGCGTGATCGCCGAGCTGGGCGAGCCCGGCACGCTCGCACCCCGCGCGGCAAGCGCCGGCGAAGGCGCGGGGGAGGGCGGCGAGGAGCTGATCGAGGGGCACGGGCGCCTGCGGCTGCTGCCGGCGTTCTTCGACCCGCACGTGCACCTGCGCACGCCCGGGCAGGAGCACAAGGAGGATCTCGAGACCGGCACCCGCGCCGCCGCCGCGGGGGGGTTCGGCGCGGTGATCGCCATGCCCAACACCGACCCCGTGCTCGACTCCGCGCCGCTGCTGCGCTCGCTGCGCGACGCCGCCGCGCGCGAGGCGCGCGTGCCCGTCGGCTTCCTGCCCGCGATCACCCGCGGCCTGCAGGGAGAGCAGCTCACCGAGATGGCCGAGCTCCGTCAGGAGGGCGCGCTGGGCTTCACCGACGACGGCCGGCCCGTGCAGAGCGCCGGCATGCTGCGCAAGGCGCTGCAGTACCAGCGCCTGTGCGGCGGCGTGCTGTCGCTGCACGAGGAGGACAAGACCCTGTCTCGCGGCGGCGCCATGCACGAGGGCGCCGTCAGCGCCGCGCTGGGGATCGGCGGCATCCCGAGCGTCGCCGAGTCGACGATGGTCGCGCGCGACGCCGCGCTCGCCGGGCACGAGGACGCGCGCGTGCACTTCCAGCATCTCTCATGCGCCGCGTCCGTCGACGCTGTCGCCGACGCGAAGGCGCATGGCTGGCGGATCAGCGCGGAGGTCTGCCCGCACCACCTGCTGCTCACCGAGCAGGACGTGCGCACGATGGACACGCGCATGAAGATGTACCCGCCGCTCGCCACCGAGGCCGATCGCCTGGCGCTCGTCGAGGGACTGCGCGCCGGCACGATCGACTGCGTCGCCACCGACCACGCGCCGCACGCGCGCGAGGAGAAGGAGGTGCCGTTCGAGCAGGCGCCGATGGGCAGCACCGGCCTGGAGACCGCGTTCGCCGCGCTGCACACAGGCCTCGTGCTCCCCGGCGTGATCGACCTGGCGCTGCTCGTCGAGCGCATGACCGCCGGCGCGGCGCTGTTCGAGCTGCCCACGCCCACCGTCGCGCTCGGTGCCCCGGCCAACCTGACCCTCGTCGACCTCGACGCCGTGTGGATCGCCGGCGAGCACGGCTGGGAGAGTCGCTCGGAGAACTGCTGCTTCGCCGGGCGCACGCTGCAGGGGCGCGTGTTGATGACGATCGCCGCCGGCGCGCTCGCGCACCGCGACCGCGCGCTCGCGATGGTGGGCGCCTGATGGGACTGCTGATCCGCGACCGCGCCGCGCTCGTCGTCGTAGACGTGCAGGAGGGCTTTCGCCCTTATCCAGTCTTCGCGGGCGTCGCCGCCGCGTGCGCCAAGCTCGTGCAGGGCGCGCGCATCCTGGGGCTGCCGGCGCTCGTCAGCGAGCAGTACCCCAAAGGCCTCGGCCACTCAGCGCCCGAGCTCGACCTGCACGACGAGCCGCGCATCGAGAAGACCGTGTTCTCGGCTGTGCGCGCTGACGGCTTCGACCTCGGCGGCGCCGAGCAGGCGATCGTGTGCGGCATCGAGGCGCACGTGTGCGTCAGCCAGACCGTGCACGACCTGCTCGCCGACGGGATCGAGGTGCACGTCCCCGCCGACGCCGTCGGCTCGCGCCACGACATCGACTACCAGCGCGGGCTCGAGCGCATGGAGCGCGCCGGCGCGGTCGTCACCACCGTCGAGGCGGCGCTGTTCGAGCTGCTAGAGCGCGCCGGCACGCCGGAGTTCAAAGCCGTGCAGAAGCTGATTCTGTGAAGCGCGGGGGAGAGCAACGATGACCGACGTGACCGCCTATGTGCTCCTGGAGGACGGCACGCGCTTCGACGGCGTCGCGTGCGGCGCGAACGGCTACGCGGTGGGCGAGATCGTGTTCACCACCGGCATGTCCGGCTACCAGGAGTCGATGACCGACCCGTCGTTCGCCGGTCAGCTGATCGCGTACACGTACCCGCACATCGGCAACTACGGCGCCAGCCAGCAGGCGATGGAGTCCGAGCGCGCTTGGGCGCGCGCGGCGATCATGCGCGAGGCGTGCAACCGCGAGGACGCGCCCAGCGCCGAGCGCGGCTGGCTGGACTGGCTGAGCGACTGCGGCGTGCAGGCGATCAGCGGCGTGGACACGCGCTCGCTGGTGATGCACATCCGCGAGGCGGGCGCGATGCGCGGGGGAGTGTTCCCCGCCTCGATGCCGGAGTCCCAGGCGCGTGAGCTGATCGACGCCGAGCCGCCGATGGCCGGGCAGGACCTCGCGCGCGTGGTCACGCCCGACCGCGTCAGCTATCACGGCGATGGCGGCGCCGAGCGCGGCGGCGACCGCGAACCCGGCGCCAGCGCAAGTGCCGTCGAGGGCCCGCGCATCGCGGTGATCGACTCGGGCATCAAGACCTCGATGGTGCGCGAGCTGGTCGCGCGCGGCGCGCGCGTGTCGCTGCACCCGTGCACGAGCAGCGCCGCGGAGCTGCTCGCGGAGGACCCCGACGCGATCTTCCTGTCCAACGGCCCCGGCGACCCCGCCGCGCTGTCCTACATCGTCGACACCGTCCGTCAGCTCGTCGGCAGGAAGCCCGTGTGGGGCATCTGCCTCGGCCACCAGCTGCTGTGCCGCGCGGTCGGCCTGGAGACGTTCAAGCTCCCGTTCGGCCACCACGGCGCCAACCACCCCGTCCGCGACCTGCAGACCGGGCGCGTCGAGATCACCTCGCAGAACCACGGCTTCGCCGCGCTCGGCCCCGGCGCCGCGCGCACGATCGACAGCGACGAGCCCGTGCGCTGGGAAACCGACTTCGGCGCCGCCGCGCTCTCGCACGTCAACCTGTACGACCGCACCGTCGAGGGCCTCGAGCTGCTCGACGTCCCCGGCGGCACCGTCCAGTACCACCCCGAGGCCGGCCCCGGCCCGCACGACAGCCTGTACCTGTTCGACCGCTTCCTGCAGAGAATCGCGGAGGCCGCCTGATGCGCGCCGACTACGTCTTTTATGAGGACCCCTCAAGGGGGTCCGGGCAGGGTCGCGCACGGCTCCGACGGAGCGTCGCCTGATGCCCAGACGCGATGACATCCACAAGATCCTGATCCTGGGGTCGGGGCCGATCGTGATCGGGCAGGCCGCGGAGTTCGACTATTCGGGCGTGCAGGCGTGCAAGGTGCTGCGCGAGGAGGGCTACGAGGTCGTGCTCGTCAACTCCAACCCCGCGACGATCATGACCGACCCGGAGTTCGCCGACGCGACGTACATCGAGCCGCTGCTGCCGGGCCCGGTCGCGCAGGTGATCGAGCGCGAGCGCCCCGACGCGCTGCTCGGCACGCTCGGCGGCCAGACCGCGCTGAACTTGTCAAAGGCGCTGCACGACGACGGCACGCTCGCGCGCTTCGGCGTGGAGCTGATCGGCGCCAACTACGAAGCGATCGCGTGCGCGGAGGACCGCGAACTGTTCGCCGCGGCGATGCGCGACGCCGGCCTGCGCATGCCCGCGAGCGCGATCGCCTCCGGCTGGGTCGCCGACGAAACGGCTGCGGATAGGGTCGGCGCGGGCCACGTGGACGTCAACCGCGGGCTCGAACAGGCCCTCGAAGCGCTGCCCGACGTCGGCCTGCCGTGCATCGTGCGGCCGGCGTTCACGCTCGGCGGACGCGGCGGCGGCATCGCGCGCACGCCCGAGGAGTTCCGCACGATCGTCGCCCGCGGCCTCGAGGCCTCGCCGATCGGGCAGGTGCTGCTCGACGAGTCGGTCATCGGCTGGGGCGAGTTCGAGCTGGAGGTGATGCGCGACAGCGCCGACAACGTCGTGATCGTGTGCTCGATCGAGAACGTCGATCCGATGGGCGTGCACACGGGCGACTCCGTCACCGTCGCGCCGCAGCAGACGCTCACCGACCGCCTCTACCAGCAGCTGCGCGATCAGGCGATCACGGTGATCCGCGCCGTAGGCGTCGAGACGGGCGGCTCGAATGTGCAGTTCGCCGTCAACCCCGACACCGAGGAGATCCTCATCATCGAGATGAACCCGCGCGTGTCGCGCTCCTCCGCGCTCGCGTCCAAGGCCACCGGCTTCCCGATCGCCAAGATCGCCGCGCGCCTGGCCGTCGGCTATCGCCTGGATGAGATCGACAACGACATCACAGGCGTCACGCCCGCGTGCTTCGAGCCGACGATCGACTACGTCGTCGTCAAGTGGCCGCGCTTCGCCTTCGAGAAGTTCCCCGGCACCGACCCCACGCTCACCACGCACATGAAGTCCGTGGGGGAGGCGATGGCGATCGGGCGCACCTTCCAGCAGGCGTTCGCCAAGGCGCTGCGCTCGCGCGAGCTCGACAAGACGCCCCAGCTGCACGACGCCCCCGACCAGGCGCTGCTCGACGGCCTCGACGCGCCCGGCGCCGCGCGCTATGAGACCGTGCTCGAGCTGCTGCGCCGCGGCGCGAGCGTCGAGTCAGTGCACGAGCGCACTCACATCGACCCGTGGTTCCTGCGCGAGCTGCGCGCGCTCGCGCTTGAACCCGACGCGCCGTTCGCCGGCGAGCGCTCGTTCCGCTCGGTCGACACCTGCGCCGCCGAGTTTCCCGCGCGCACGCCCTACTACTACTCCGGCTGGGAGCGCACGGGCGCGAGCGAGGTCCGTCGTGGCGAGCGCGAGTCGGTCGTGATCCTCGGCTCCGGGCCCAACCGCATCGGGCAGGGCATCGAGTTCGACTACTGCTGCGTGCACGCCGCCATGACCGTGCGCGCGTCCGGGCGCGACGCGGTGATGATCAACTGCAACCCCGAGACCGTCTCCACCGACTACGACACCTCCGACCGCCTGTACTTCGAGCCGCTCACGCTCGAGGACGTGCTCGCGGTCGTCGAGGTCGAGCGGCCGCTGGGGGTGATCGTGCAGTTCGGCGGACAGACGCCGCTGAAGCTAGCCGCCGGCCTAGTCGACGCGGGCGTGCCGCTGCTCGGCACAAGCGTCGACGCGATCGACCTCGCCGAGGACCGCGCGCGCTTCGGCGCGCTGCTCCAGCGCCTCGGCTACAAGGCGCCGCCGTACGCCACCGCCAGCTCGCTGCAGGAGGCGCTCAAGTGCGCCGACGTCGTCGGCTTCCCGCTGATCGTGCGCCCCTCATACGTGCTCGGCGGGCGCGCCATGGAGATCGTGTACGCCCACGACGGCCTCGCCGACTACCTGCGCCGCGAGCTTTCGAGCCATACGGAGGGCACGCCCCAGATCTTCTTGGATCGCTTCCTCGAGGACGCCACCGAGGTCGACGTCGACGCCCTGTGCGACGGCGAGGATGTGTGGATCGGCGGGATCATGCAGCACGTCGAGGAGGCCGGCGTGCACTCCGGCGACAGCGCCTGCGTGCTGCCGCCGCACTCGCTAGGCGAGGGGATGCTCGAGCAGATCCGCACCGCCACGCGCGAGATCGCGCTCGCGCTCGGTGTCGTCGGGCTGCTGAACGTGCAGTACGCCGTCGCCGCCGGCGAGCTGTACGTGATCGAGGCCAACCCGCGCGCCTCACGGACGGTGCCGTTCGTGTCCAAGGCGATCGGCCTGCCGCTCGCCAAGCTCGCCTGCCGGATCATGCTCGGCGAGCGCATCGCCCAGCTCGACCTTCCGCACGAGCGCCAGGGGGTCGGCTTCGGCGAGCACGTGTCCGTCAAGGAGGCCGTGCTGCCGTTCGACCGCTTCGAGGGCTCAGACGCGCTGCTCGGCCCCGAGATGCGCTCCACCGGGGAGGTGATGGGCATCGCGCGCGACTTCCCCACCGCGTTTGCCAAGGCACAGGCCGCCGCCGGCGTGCCGCTGCCCAGCGAGGGCACTGTCTTCATAACGGTCACCGACTCCGACAAGGCCGGCGCGTTCGCCGTCGCGCAGAGCCTGCACGAATGCGGCTTTCGCATCGTCGCCACGCGCGGCACCGCCGAGGCGATCTCGCGCATGGGCGTGCCCGCGCAGGCGCTCAACAAGATCGCCGAGGGCTCCCCGCACGTGCTCGACTGGATCGAGCGCGGCGACGTTCACCTCGTCGTCAACACCCCCACCGGCGTCGGCGCACGCACCGACGGCTACGAGATCCGTCGCGCCGCCGTCGCGCACGGCATCCCCTGTCTGACCACGCTCGCCGCTGGCATCTCCGCCGCGCGCGCCATCGCCAGCGCTCACCGCAGCGGCGCGCCTGAGGTGCTGTGCCTGCAAGAGCTGCACGGCATGACCCGCGCGCCCGGCGCCGCGCGCGCGGCGGGGGGCGAGCATGCGAGCCGCCCCGACGGGGCCGGGGTGGCGTGAGCCTCGCGCCGTTCGGCCGCCGCCGGCTGACCGTCACCGCCGTCGAGCGCCTCGGCGCCTACAGCTTGCTGCGCGCCGCCGACCCCGATGGGCCGGTGCCCGCGCCGGGGCAGTTCGCGATGCTCGCCGCCGTCGAGCGCTGGGGCGCCGGCGCCGATGACCGCCCATACGTCCCGCGCGCGTTCTCCGTCGCCCGCCACCGCCACGCCGAGGCGCACTTCCTGCTCGAGGACGTCGGGCCCGGGACGCGTCGCCTGGCCGAGCTGTGCCCAGGCGAGGAGCTGTGGGCGCTCGCGCCGCTCGGCCGTGGCTTCACCGCGCCGGACGAAGGCCGCCGCGCGCTGCTCGTCGGCGGCGGCATCGGTATCGCGCCGCTCGCCATCCTCCAGGACACGCTCGCCGGCGAGGCCGGCGAGGACATCGAAGCCGACGTGGTCGACGTGGGCCGCGGCGCGCCGCCGGACGCGTGCGACGTGACGGTCCTGCTGGGGTTCCGCGACCGCGCGCGCGCGGAGGGCGCCGCGTTGTTCCAGGGCGCGCGCGTGGCCACCGACGATGGCTCCGCCGGCCATCACGGCTTCGTCACCGAGCTGCTCGCCGCCGAGCTCGAGCGCGACCCCCACGCTGTCGTCTACGCGTGCGGGCCAGCGGCGATGCTTGAGGGCGTGAGGGCGCTATGCGAGGAGCGCGCCACGCCCGCCCAGCTCGCGCTCGAGGCGGGCATGGCGTGCGGGTACGGCGCGTGCTTCGGCTGCGTCGTCCCACGGCGTGGCGGCGGCTACCTGCGTGTATGCGTCGACGGCCCCGTGATCGACGCCGCCGAGCTGGAGCAAATCGACGAGCATGCGGGGGCGCCGGCGTGAGCGTCGAGTTCTGCGGGCTCACGCTCGCGCATCCCGTCGTCAACGGCTCCGGAACCTTCGACGCGCTCGCCGCGCGGGGCGTCTTCGGGGACGAGCAGTTGCGCGAGCGCTTCCCGTTCTCCGCCTACGTCTCAAAGACGATCACGCTCGAGCCCCGCGCCGGCAACCCGCCGCCGCGGCTGTGGGAGGCGCCCGCCGGGCTCGTCAACTCGATCGGCCTGCCCAACAAGGGCCTCGAGCGCTACATCAGCGAGGATTTGCCGCAGCTCGCCGAGCTGCTCGGCGGCCCGGAAGGTCGCCCCGGCGGCGGTGCTCCCGTGCCGCTGATCACCAACGTCATGGGTGCCAGCGCTGAGGAGCTCACGCTGCTGCTCGAAGCGTGCGACGCGCAGGCGCAGATCGCAGCGGTCGAGCTCAACGTGTCGTGCCCCAACGTCAGGACCGGGCTCGACATCGGCGCAGACCCGCGCCAGCTCGAGGACGTCGTCCGCGCCGTGCGCGCCGCCACCGGCAAGCCGCTGATCGTCAAGCTCACCCCCAACACCGCCGACGTCAGCGCGTGCGCGCTCGCCGCCGAGGCCGGCGGCGCCGACGCCGTGTCGCTGATCAACACGCTGCGCGCGATGGCGCTCGCGCCGCGCGCCGGTGCGCCGAGGGGCGGCGGGGCGGGGGAGGGTGCGCCGTGGCTCGGCGGCGGCACCGGCGGGCTGTCCGGTCCGGCGATCCGCGCCGTCGCGCTCGCCCAGGTCGCCGCTGTCGCCGCGCGCGTCGAGATTCCGGTGATCGGAATGGGTGGCGTGCAGAGCTCGGCGCACGCGCAGGACCTGCTCGACGTCGGCGCCACGCTCGTGGCGGTCGGGACCGAGAGCTTCCGCGATCCTGCCGCCGGCGCGAGGGTCGCACGCGGATTGCAGCCGTTTGCCGCCCGCATCTGATCCTCCGATCGGGGGATGCGCGCGCTATCGGAACGAGCGCGGCACCGACCGGCTCGTCCCGTCTGTTCGAAGATATAAGCGGGTGCGCGCGCTGACATAAGGCACACAAAAACCCCTGCAAACTCACGCCCGCACCGTCCACCAGCCTCGACGTCTCTATACCTCAGCTTGAGGTACAGGTGAATTAGAGGATTTTCCTTTGCTCGCCGCGCGCTGGTGTGTAGACTCGCCGCCCATGGCGCCGGCCACAGGAACGACGTCCACAACCACCTCCACCGCCCCCGAGCGATCCCTCAATCAGAGGATGGATGCGCTCGCGCGAGCCAACGAGATCCGCGTCCAGCGCGCGCAGCTCAAGCGCGACCTCAAGTCCGGCCGGCGCTCGATCCACTCGCTGCTACTCGAGCCGCCCGAGTACGTCGAGACCGCCAAGGTCTTCGACATGCTGCTCGCCGTGCCCAAGTACGGGCGCGTCAAGGTCAACAAGATCCTCGCCCACTGCCGGATCGCCCCGAGCAAGACCATCGGCGGCCTTTCCGAGCGCCAGCGCAGCGAGCTCGTCTCGCTCCTGCACCACTGACCGCTGACCGCTCCGGTCCCAGCCGAGCCCGCCGCTAGGGTGCCGGCGGTGGCGCGCGTGTTTGTCATAACCGGGCCCTCGGGGGTCGGCAAGGGGACGCTCATTCGCGGGCTCATGCAGCGGCTGGCGCAGCTAGAGCTGTCCGTGTCCGCCACCACCCGCGCACCGCGCCCCGGCGAGCAGGATGGCGTCGACTACCACTTCCTCGGCCGCGACGAGTTCGACGCGAGGGTCGCCGCCGGGGACTTCGTCGAGCACGCCAACTACGCCGGGCGCAGCTACGGCACGCTGCGCTCCGAGCTCGAGGACCGCGTGCGCGCGGGCGTGCCCGTCGTGCTCGAGATCGAGGTGCAGGGCGCGCGCCAGGTGCGCGCCGCGATGCCCGAGGCGGTGCAGGTGTTCATCGCCCCGCCGTCGCTGCCCGCGCTGCGCACGCGCCTGATCGGTCGCGGCACCGACGACCCGCAGGAGGTCGAGCGGCGCCTGCAGGTTGCCGAGCACGAGCTCGGCGCCCAACCCGAGTTCGCGCACGTCGTCGTCAACGACAGGCTCGACGACGCTCTCGCCCAGCTCGTCGAGATCGTCCAGGAGAACCTCCACGACGAGGACTCCGTATAGCCATCGCGATACCGGGTGGCCCGCTACCCGGCCTGCTGAAGTCGGGTGCCCTTACTCTCGTTGCAAATGCTGTATAGCGATGGCATGACAGAGTTTTTGCTCCGGAGGCTTCGTGCCTTGTGTCCCCTTGCAAACGCTGTATAGCCATGGTTACACAGCATTTGCAAGTTGAGACATGCCTCACGCCGGTGGGCGGGCGTCGGAGTCGCCGGACTTGAGATCTGCGTTCCGTGAACGTCGGCCTCGCGCCACTACACTGGTAGGTCAACAAGGAAAGGCAAAGGAAACCTGTGATCTCCCCCCGCATCGACCGTCTACTGGAGCAGGTCGACTCCAACTACGCCGGCGTGATCGTCGCCGCCAAGCGCGCCCGCCAGATCAACAGCTACTACCACAACCTCGGCGAGGGCACGTTCGACGAGTTCCCGCCCCCGATGGTCGAAACCGGCTCGAAAAACTACCTCACGATCGCCCTCGAGGAGGTAGCAGCGGGGAAGATGAAGTACCACTACCGCTAGTCGGTCGCGGGCGCCTTGTAGCCGCAACGCCCGCGCCAGCGCTTGCTAGGCGGGTCCGGGCCGTCTACAACCTCTAGTCATGTCCCGGATTCTGCTCGGCGTGAGCGGCGGCATCGCCGCGTACAAGGCGCTCGAGCTCGTGCGTCTGGCCACCGCGTACGGGCACGCGGTGCGCGTCGTGCAGACGCCAGCCAGCCAGCAGTTCGTCGGTGCGGCTTCGTTTGCGGCGCTCACCGGCGCTCCGGTGCTGGTCAGCGAGTTCGAGCGCGACCCCGCGCGCGGCACGTTTCCAGACCAGCCGGCGCCGGCGCACGAGCCGCTCAGCCACCTTGAGCTCGTAGCCAACGCCGACGTGTACGTGATCGCTCCTGCGTCCGCCAACACGATCGCCAAGCTCGCCGCCGGCCTCGCCGACAACCTGCTCACCAGTTGCGCGCTCGCTGCGAGTTGCCCGCTGGTGCTCGCGCCGGCGATGAACAACCACATGTACGAGCATCCAGCCACGCAGGCGAACCTGCGCACGCTGCGCGAGCGCGGGGTGGTGGTGGTCGAGCCCGACGTCGGGCGGCTGGCGTCCAAGGGCGAGCACGGCGTCGGACGCCTGGCTGAGCCCGCGCGCGTGCTCGCCGCGT
Organism: Solirubrobacteraceae bacterium; assembly: GCA_035939335.1. Classification (GTDB taxonomy): domain Bacteria; phylum Actinomycetota; class Thermoleophilia; order Solirubrobacterales; family Solirubrobacteraceae; genus Palsa-744. Next base: position 50,173 of record DASZFY010000037.1, read on the forward strand.
GCGAACACGCGCTTGCTGGTCGCGCCGACGGGGGCGGGGACGGAAGCGTGGACGACGATGCCCGCGCGGACCTGCGCGGGTTGAGGGTGCTCGTCACCGCCGGCGGCACGCGCGAGCCGATCGACAGCGTCAGGTTCATCGGCAACAGCTCCTCCGGCCGCATGGGCTTTGCGCTCGCGCACGCCGCTCGCGCGCGCGGCGCCGAGGTGACGCTCGTGTCCGCCAACGTCGCGCTGCCGACGCCGCCTGGGGTCGAGCGCCGCGAGGTCGTCACCGCCGCCGAGCTCGCGCAAGCGTGCGCGCAGGAGTTCCCGCGCTGCGACGTGCTGCTGATGAGCGCCGCCGTCGCCGACTTCACGCCCGCGGCGCCCACCAACGGCAAGCTCAAGAAGGCCGCGCGCGAGCGCCTCGAGCTGGTGCTCGAGCCGACCGCCGACGTGCTCGCCGGGCTCGCCGCGCAGCGGCGCGACGGCCAGACGCTAGTCGGCTTCGCCGCCGAGCACGGCGCCGACGCAGTCGAGCTGGCGCGCGGCAAGCTCGCCGCCAAGCACCTCGACGCGCTCGTCGTCAACGACATCTCGCGCGCCGACATCGGCTTCGACGTCGACGCCAACGAGGTCACCATCCTGCTCGTCACTCCTGGGGGCGGCCGGCCGAGCGCGCACCCCGGCGCGCACGCCGCGATGGCGGTCGAGGAGCCCGTGATCGAGGAGCGCCAGGTGCCGCGCGCGAGCAAGGCGCACGTCGCCGAGGCGATCCTCGACGCCGTCCAAAGCCTGCGGGGTGGCCGTTAAACTGGTGTCGATGGAGAGCGTCTACGACCTCTACCAGCGGGGCTGCGAGCTGCTCGATCATGGCGACCATCAGGCCGCCATCGTTCCTCTCAGCAAGGCGCGCGACCTCGAGCCCGACAAGGCCTCGATCCGCGAGGCGCTCGGACGGGCGCTGTTTCACGCGCAGCGCTACGAAAGCGCCGCCGCTGAGTTCCACGCGGTCGCCTCGCGCACGCCCACCAACGACTACGCGCAGTTCTGCCTCGGGCGCGCCATGCAGCTACTCGGACGCCATCGCGAGGCGTGTAAGCCGCTTGCGCTGGCGTGCTCGCTGGCCCCCGAGCGCGCGGACTACAAGCTCTACCGTGAACGCGCGCGTCGCGACGCCGAGCGCGACTGACGCCGATATGTGCCGGCGCGCCACTGCTATCCTCGAACCACAGCTTTCGTACCGTCGCGCAAGCGCCGGTAGCAGTACCGAGAGTGGGCGCCCGCCCGCTTTTTTTGCGTAAGGACCCAGGTGAGCAGGACCGATGACCCCCCTTCAAACAGATATCGAGCAGCGTCTCGCTGACACCGAGCCCGACATCGAGGTGCTCCTCGCCGAGGTCTCCGGCGGACGCTGCCTGCGCGTTTTCATCGACCACCCCGACGGAGTCACGCTCGCGATGTGCGAGCGCGTGACGCTGCTGCTGAACGACCTGCGCGAGCGCTACTCGCTGGAGGTCTCATCACCCGGCATCGAGCGGCCGCTGACCAAGCCCGCTCACTTCCGACGCTTCGTCGGACACCGCGCCCGCGTGCGCACCCGTCACGCGCGTCCGGTCGCACCGCAACTCGACGGCGAGCGGGCGGGTGGGCTCCGATCGGCAACGCCAGTACGGAGCTTCACCGGCGAGCTCGTCGGTGCGTCCGAGGATGAGGTCACGTTGGCCGCCGACGACGGCATCATCGCGATCCCCTATGCGGACATCAGTCGTTCGAATCTGATCGAGGATTAAAGGAGCCCATCCGCCCATGTCACGCGAAATCCTTGAGGCAATGCACGCGCTCGCACGCGAGAAGGGCATCGAGCCCGAGAAGCTGATGATCGCGCTCGAGGACGCCCTCCTGTCCGCGTACAAGAAGCAGCCCGGCTCCGCGAAGTACGCACGCGTTGAAATGGACCGCGAGACCGCCGACTTCCGCGTCATCGAACTGAAAATCCCCGAGCGCCTCGAGGCGCACCTGATCGTCGAGACGATCGACGAGGAAACCACCATCGACCCCGAGACGGGGGAGATGCGCGAACCCGAGGAACCGGAAATCGACCCCAAGAAGTTCGCCGAATACCGCGACCAGATCGAGGAGCAGGACGTCACCCCCGACGACTTCGGCCGGATCGCCGCGCAGACCGCCAAG